>PHET01000033.1 GCA_002841275.1 Actinobacteria bacterium HGW-Actinobacteria-7
GCGGTTCAGTCTTTCGCTACGTCATACACGCCCACGTACGCAGCGGCAGTCTCCTTCAATGGCGCCTTACCGGTAGCGGAGACTCCTACCGGGTTGGCGTCGCTGCACTATTAGGCAGCGAGTGCGTAGTTATTTTCGCCGATTAATCAGCGGGTACCCCTGTTTAACGAGGCGAGGAGACCTCGGCCTGCTTCCTCCGTCGGAACTATCGTGTCGAAACCAGTCGCCCCCGAGAATGCGGGTGCATCGACATGTGAAGGTACGCGTCAACCGCTCGAGCAGTATACCCTCGATGAGCAGAATACATACCGATTGGCCATCAGACGTCAGGTAGTCGCTGCGCGCCCCTGCCGTGTTCTCAAACGTGAGCCGAGTAGCGCCCCGGCAAGAACCGCCGCAGCGTCCCCCAAGGCGAAGCCCAGCACAAGCAGCGTGAAGCCCGAAGGCGCTAGCGCATCTCGGCCGAACAGCCACAACACCCAGATCAGCGGCGCCCAGGCGTAGATGGAAACCAGTCGCCACACCGTGGGCACAAGTGCGCCGAGAATCAGTCCGACAACCGCGTAAGCCACTACCGACAGCCCCAACGCGAGAACCCGTTCGCTCAGCGCACCGTCGGCGAACAGTGCCGGACCCGCGGTGAAGAACGCGACCACGCCGCCCAGGATCATGGCGAGCACACACACGAGCACCGTCTTGACAACGTCCCGTGTCAAAGAGCTCACATCCCCTTCTGGCGTTCGCGAAGAGCACGCGCAGTATCGCGCGCCTGGTCACGCTCGGCGATGGAATCGCGCTTGTCGTAGTTCTTCTTGCCTCTCGCGAGCCCCAACTCGACCTTGACCAGATTCGACGGCGAGAAGTACAACGCCAGCGGGACCAGCGTGTAGCCTTTCTCCTTGGTCTTGGTCTGAAGGTAGCGGATTTCCTTCTTGTGCAGCAACAACCTGCGATTACGATCCGGTTCGACGTTCTCGCGATTCCCGTGACTGTAGGGGGCGATGTGAACGCCGTGCAGCCACATCTCCCCCGCGCGAACATACGCGAAGCAGTCGCGCAGTGAGGCGTGATTCTCTCGCAAAGACTTGACCTCCGTACCGGTGAGCTCGATTCCGGCCTCAAGCGTCTCATCTATGAAGTAGTCGTGATACGCCTTCTTGTTTCTCGCAATGCTGCTGTCGCGTTGGGTGGCCATGGGAAACTCCTCGAAAACGGTGTCTGTGTGCAGCGAGCACCATACCCCAAGCGGCCCGGAGCATGTGCTGCCGGGCCGCCTTCATCGCTCCGATGACGGGCGGCGCTACGGGGTGAAGTCCGTGCCCGGCTCAAGGTCGAGTACATAGCGGGTGAGCAGCTTCACTGTCGCTTCAAGGTCCTTCAGCGACAACACCTCGGTCGGTGTATGCATGTACCGCAGCGGGATGGAGACCAGCGCTGCGGCCTTACCGCCCCGGGAGAGCTGAATGGCGTTGGCGTCAGTGCCCGTACCACGCGGCTCAGCACCGATCTGGTACGGAACCTTGGCCTTCTTCGCAGCCGCAACCAGTCCCTCGAACACGACCGGGTTGATATTGGCTCCTCGAGCGATGATCGGCCCCTTGCCGCAGTCCGCCTCTCCATGCTTGCGCTTGTCGATGTCCGGGTAGTCTGTCGCATGACCGACCTCCACGGCTATTCCGACAACCGGATCGACCGACCACGCACTGGTGATGCCACCGCGAAGGCCGACCTCCTCCTGCACTGTCGCCGCAGCGATGAGGTCGCCGGGGGCACCGCCTGCCTTCTTGACCTCTTCGAGCACGCGCGCGGCGATCCACGCACCCATCTTGTCGTCGAAGGCTCGCGACACCGCAAGATCCTCACCGAAGGTCTCGAGGCCAACGTCGAAAGTGATCGGATCACCCACTCGAACCTGCTTCTTCACGCGCTCACCGTCAAAGCCCAGATCTATGAAGAGGCGATCAAGTTTGGTGACGTTCTTGCGCTCATCCTCTTCGATGAGATGAATAGGCTTGCGCCCCATCACGCCAAGGAGCGGACCGTCTTGGGTGTGGACCTGTACGCGCATGCCCGGCAGAATCGCCGCATCAACTCCACCGATGGCGGCAAACGCCACGAACCCCTCGGGAGTGATGTAGTTGACCATGAGGCCGATCTCGTCGATGTGCCCCGCGAGCATCACCGAGACACCGGACTCATCAGTGCCGGCTAGCACGGCATGGACCGAGCCCATCACGTTGGTGTCCACCGTATCGGCGACCCCGGCAAGTCGCTCGCGGAACACCGCGGCGGCAGGCTGTTCGAATCCGGACGGTGACGGAGCCTCTACTAGGTCGACAAGGAACTGCAGGTCTTTCTTCTGCATGCTATCGCCTCTCGATTGAATACATGGTGTGACTCACAGTGTATCGGTACCCACTACCGCACGAAAGATGCAGCTAAGGGGTGAGGATCTCTCCCAGCATGGTCCGATAGCCGGGCGTTGAGTCCTGTATGAGCGCGCCTGCCCCACTCCGCAACACAGCGGCGCGCATCACCGGAGAACCGATCAACCTGGCCTTCACCATCTTGACGCAGACCTCAAGCACCAGCGGGGCCGCCAGCATCCGATACCGATAGAGCGCACCGTTCGTGCCTGAAACCAGCGCCTCAGCCAAGCTGGCTGCGCTTCGCAGCGCGTAGCTGATGCCCTCCGCCGAACTGGGGGAGATCAGCCCCGCCGCTTCGCCCAGCAGCGCGACTCGATCACTACCGAGGAACAACTGTGCTGGCGTGGTCGGCCGAGAGACCAAGGAGCTACTGCGACCAAGCTCAGTCCCCAGCGCAAACCCGCTTCGCCGCACCCTCCTGACGAAGGCCTCGTACAGATCGGGTACTCCCTGCCGCCGGGGAAACGCCGCACCCACCAACGTGGTTCCACTCTTCGGGATAGTCCAGCCATAATGGTCCGTGATCGACGAATCGAAGAACGCGCCGTAGTGCGAATCGGTATTCGCTGACTCGAACTGCCCCTGGACGGCTACATATCCCGCCGCGGAAGGCACATGCGGGAAGCAGCCGCGCCGCACGATCGACGCCGCTCCGTCCGCGCCCACCACCATCCGCGCGAGCGCACTTACGCTCCCCCCTCCCGGCGTGTCGAAGCGAACCATCGCCCCATCGTCGCCCTGCTCGACAGAACGTGCCGTCCAACCGAATCCCCGGTCTACTTGGGGTCCAACCAACGAGACCAGCCATCGATCAAGCAGATCCCGGTCGACATTGACGTACGAGCGTGAGTACAGCCTGCGCAGCCCTGAATCGCCGTCCTCGCAGCGGACCGCGAACAACTGGGGGCCGGAGGCAACGGCCCCGGGCACTCCCAGCCCCTGCCTCGCCAGCTCCTTCTGTGCAGCAGGGGCGAGCAGCCCACCACAGCACTTCTCCAAGTCATCGGAAAGGGGCGGCCACTCAAGTGAGCGACGATCGACGAGCAGTACCCTGAGTTCTGCTCCGAGCAGCCTGGCCAGCGTCGCCCCCGCGGGCCCCGCCCCGATGATTGCGACATCGTACATTTATGGGCCTCCTCGGCGTGGATTATCTTCACACCGAGTATCCGCGCGGCGCACCAGCGGCCAATGATGCGTTGACCTCATGTCGCCAAGCGTTGCACCACCGTCACTGACCCTGCACCAGTTCGAAATCGATGCGCGTATCAGACAACGTGACGCTGACGATGCGCGCCCTCACGGTCTGGCCCAACCGATAAGTCTTCCCCTTGCCCTCTCCCTGCAAAAGGAAGCGCTGCGCGTCGAACCGGAAGACCTCTTTGCCCATACTATCGACGTGCACCAGCCCTTCGGCGGTATTGTCGAGTTGCACAAACAGCCCGTAGGTCGCAACGCCCGTGATCGTCGCATCGAACTCCTCGCCAACGTGCCCAACCATCAGCTCGCAGAGCTTGTACTTCACCGAGTCATCCTCGGCCATCGCGGCCTCTCGCTCCATCGCCGAGGAGTGCTCCGCAAGCCATTCCAGCTCCGGTGCCATGCCCACCGTGTTGGGATCGCGCTCAAGCGTCCCAGTCAGCTGGGCACGAAGCAGGCGATGAACGATCAGGTCCGGGTAGCGGCGGATAGGCGACGTGAAGTGACAGTACGCTTCGCTCGCCAGCCCGAAATGTCCGCCTAGATAGTCCACGTAACGCGCTCGCTCGAGAGCGCGAAGCAGCAACGAGTTGATGAGACGCTTCTCGGGCCGAGTGTGAGCAAACGCGATGATCCGCTGAAACGTCGCTGGACTGGCACCATGGATGTCCTTGATCGGGTAGTCGAACTCCTTGAGTACGACCCCGACGTGTCCCAGCGCGTCGGGGTCGGGATCCTCGTGAATCCGGTACACCATGGGGACCTTGGCATCCCTCATATGGCGTGCAACGGTCTCGTTAGCGAGAATCATCGCCTCCTCGATCATGTTGGTCGCCTGGGTGCGCTCACGAATGATCACTTCGAGAGGCGTACCGTCCTCGGCCAGTCTCACTTTCGCCTCAACGGTCTCGAAGTCCAGACCGCCCCGCGCGACCCGCCTCTCGCCAATCCGTCCGGAGACCCGCGCGAAGTCTCGTAGCGCAACCTCACTCCTCTCGTCGGGAAATGGCTCAACTCCGTCGAGCATTCTCTGCACTTGACCGTAGTCGAAACGGCGATCCGAACGCATAGCCGAGGGGTAGAGCTCATATCGCTGCACCACGGCATCGCGGTCCAGATAGAGATCAACGGTGAAGCTCAACCGGTCATCGCCAGGATTCAGGGAGCAGATATCGTTGGACAGCTTCTCCGGTAGCATCGGCAGCACGCGATCGACCAGATAGACGCTAGTCGTACGAAGCCGGGCCTCCTCGTCGATCGCTGAATCCCACGGAACGTAGTGGCTCACGTCGGCGATGTGCACACCGAGGCGCGTGAGACCGTCCATGTGTTCAATGCTGATCGCATCATCGAAGTCTCGTGCGTCAACCGGATCGACGGTGAAGGTGAAACGATCGCGAATGTCACGCCGCTCAGGTTCGCTGGAGAGTGCCCGAGCGACATCAAGCACAATGCCCGAAGCCTGGGCGACGGCATCCTCCGGGAACTCCGTGCGAAGCCCATGCTCTCGGATTATCACCTCAATCGCGATACCGGGATCGCCCTCGTGACCCACGATCTCGCTGACAATTCCCTGCGCCGACTGCGTACGTGACGGATAGCCGGTGATCGTCGCAACCACGATGTCACCCGTCTTAGCCTCTCCCAGCCCTGCAGGAGCGATGAAGATATCGTGCTGCAGCCGTCGGTCGGCGGGAATCACCACACCAATCGCGCCATGGCGCTCGAACCGACCCACGACAATCGAGTTGGCGCGTTCCAAGACCCGAACGACCACACCACTGCGCCCCTGTCTTCCACGCTTAGTGTCCGCGCGCAGTGCAACACTGTCTCCGTGCATCGCCCCATTCGTATCACGAGCTGCGACGTAGAAATCCCCGTCGGGAGCCTGAACGAACCCGTACCCGCGCCGCGTCATGGAGATCCGTCCGACGATCTGCCCACTGCGCTTGGCCTTGACCACCCTCTTGGGCTTGCCCACGGGTCCGCTCCCCTCGCCGTCCGTCTGGTTGAGTCTACCGCACGGCGGACTCACTAACCCCCAATCGCGGTCGGTGTTAGAATCTCGGGATACAAACCACCCATTCAGCTGGAGTCGCTCATGGATTCACACCGCCAGCTCGCTCCCTGCCTCGTCGGCCGCGGTACGGTCTCGAACTTCCGAGACATGCTCAGGGCTCTCGAAACGCTGGAGAACATAACGTACCGCTTCATCGTTGACGGCGACCTCGTCGAGGAGGGCGACGCCCAGCTGGTGAAGCTGATGGCGGACCCTGAGTCGGCGACGCTGATCGTGAACGGCTGCCTCTTCCTCAATGTGGCGTCGTTTCGCTTCCTTGACTTTGAGCGCGACCCATCAGATATGTGGAGGTTCATTCTCCACGGGGATGGCACACGCGTGGAACTGATTGCGCTGGAGAGCAGTGAGCCGGACGGCGACACGGTTCGTCCGCACCTTCTGCTCGAAGAGGACGTCCCAGACTTCGAGACGATGCTGCTGTTCGATGACGACGAGGACGACGAGTAGCCGCCCCGATACCAACCTCTGATGCAAGAAGGCCCCGGCATGATGCCGGGGCCTTCTTCATTCCACGGATTCTCAGCTGCTACTGGGCCTTTTGCGCCTCGGCCAGCGCACGCTTGAGCTGCGTATCGGTCTTCTCATCTGCCTGCTTGGCCTGATCCATCTTGACCACAATGTCAGGAGTCAGTCCCTTGCCGTTGATGACCCGGCTCTTGGGCGTCAGGTAGTGCGCGATAGTGAACTTGACCGCACCGCCGAACGAGAGCTCCTTTATGGTCTGCACGCTGCCTTTGCCGAAGCTCTTCTCGCCCACAAGCACAGCGCGACCGTAGTCCTGAAGCGCCCCGCCTACGATCTCGCTTGCGGACGCGGAGTTCCCGTTGATGAGAATGACCAGCGGCGCGTCCGTGATCTTGTGAAGGCTGGTACGGTGTTCTATTTCGGGCTTGCCTCTCTCGTCAACCCGAACGACAACTCCGCTTGGCTGGAACAGCGAACTCACGCTGATGGCTTGATCCAACGCCCCACCAGGGTTGTCTCGCAGGTCGAGAATGAAGGACTTCGCGCCCTTCTTCTCGAGGCTCTTGATCGCCTTCGTTATGTCATCAGTGGCCTGGGCGTTGAACTGACCCAGGCGGATGTAGCCTACCTTGCCCGCCATCATCTTCGAGTCGAGGTTCGGGTACTGAATCATCGCGCGAGTGACCTTGACCGTGTAGGGCTTCCCGGCGACGCCGCTCTTCCCTGGGCGAATCATGGTCAGCTCCACGCGCGTACCGGCCTCGCCGCGCACCCGCTTAACGACTTCCTGAGTCGTCCACTTCTTGCGCGTGACTCCGGCGATGGCGCTGAAGACGTCTCCCACCTTAATGCCAGCCTTATAGGCTGGGGTGTCCTTGTACACGTCGACGATGTAGGAGTTTCCATCCTTCTCGCCCAGGAGCACTCCGATTCCGCCGAACTCCCCTGCCATGTCTTCGCTGAAGAAGTCGTAGTGCTTCTTGTCGAAGTACGTGGCGTACTTGTCGCCATTGGCATCGAGCAGACCTTGAACCGCGCCAGCGGTAGCTGAAGTGTCATTCGGTGGAACCAGCGCCTCGGTCTTCAACATCCGATCGACCTCATCAACATGAGCGCCGACCGTCGAGGCAGACTCGATCACCTGAACCGGCTTGGGCACGCCGATGGGTGTACCTACCCTTGCGACGACGAAACCGCCGATGAACCCGGAGGCACCCACGATGAATGCCAACACGACTACGAGCGCGACTTTCAAACCTGGCTTCATTGACTCACCTTGATTCGCGGAAATACGGCTTGAACGGTCAGACCTTCAGATAGCGCGTCATGGCCAGCCAAGAACCGCCGATGCCGATGAACACACCTGCCAGGATCAGCGATAGCGCAATCTGTGCGGTCGCCCCGCCGGACAGGGTCACAGCGAGGAACGGCAAAGCGTCTCTGAGCCTGGGCATGATCGCAGCCTGCAGCCCGATGACAGAGAGAATCGCCAATGACGCACCGATCAATGCCTGCAGCACGCCTTCAAGCAGGAACGGCGTTCGGATGAACCAGTTGCTCGCGCCAACCAGACGCATGATCCCGATCTCCTTGCGGCGGGCGTAGATCGCCAACCGGATGGTGTTGTTGATGAAGATCAGGCTGACGATGCCGAGCATCAACACGAAGACGACCTCGATGACGCGGATGACCCGCGTGAACGCGAAGAGCTTGTTAACGATCTGCTGGCCGTACTTGAGAGACTCCTCGGGGCTGTCCGGACGGTCGGCCACAGTCAGGAAGAGCGGCATCTTCTTGATCTTGGCGACCATCTGCTCAACGGTCTTCGGTTCCTTGAGCGTCACATCGAGCGAAGCAGGAAGCGGATTGCCTTCGAGCTGGTCGATGATCTCCGGCGACTGCTTCATGTCCTCTTTGAACTTCTTGAGCGCATCGTCCTTGCTCGTGTAGTCGACCCCCTTCACCAGCGGGTCTTTGAGCAGCGCGGCCTGCAGGGCGTTAACGTCCTCTGTGGCCGCCCCGTCCTTCAGAAAGATCTGGACGGTGACTTTGTCTTCAACGCTTTGTACGACGCTGTTCACAACAAATCCGGTGGCGATGAACACGCCCACCAGCAGCAGCGACAGATAGATCGTTATCACGGCGCCGAGGCTCATGACCCAGTTGCGCCGAAAGTTCTGGACGGACTCGCGAACGAAGTAGCCCATGTTAATCGACATAGCCGTATACCCCTCGATCCTGGTCGCGAATGACGCGGCCGCCCTCAAGGGCGATGACACGCCGCCGCATGTTGTCCACCATGTCGCGGTCGTGAGTGGCGACTAGCACAGTCGTACCTGTCTTGTTGATTCGTTCAAGCAGCTTCATGATGCCCAGCGAGGTCTGAGGGTCGAGGTTGCCCGTAGGCTCGTCGCACAGCAGAAGTGGCGGACGGTTCACGAACGCGCGAGCAATCGATACCCTCTGCTGCTCGCCTCCCGACAGTTGGTCAGGGTAACTGTCGATCTTGTCTTCCAGGCCCACGAGCCTCAACACCTCCGGCACCTGCGTGCGGATGACGTGGCGAGACTTGCCGATGACCTCGAGGGCAAAGGCGATGTTCTCAAAAGCGGTCTTGTTGGGCAGCAGTTTGAAATCCTGGAATACGCAACCGATGTTGCGCCGCAGATACGGCACCTTCCAGTTCTTGAGCTTCACCAAGTCCTGACCGGCCACGATGATCTGGCCGCGCGTAGGAAGGAGCTCCCTGAGGAGCAGCCTGATGAAGGTAGACTTGCCCGAGCCTGAGTGTCCTACGATGAAGACGAACTCGCCCGAGTGGATCTCGACATTGCAATCCGCAAGTGCGGCCGTATCGGCAAGGTAGGACTTGCTGACGCCGCGCAGACTGATCATCGTCGGTCCGGTGCGCACAGGTGCGACAACGTTCTCAGGAGGTACCTGAGAACCTGCCTGTCCAATCAAATCACTCAAGGGTTGCTCCAGTTCTATGCGGCGATTCCCACGCTGATAATAGCAAACAGGCCCCCATGCCCCGTGATATGCGCATGTAGGTTGTGTGAACGCACGATTATCAGCCGAGCAGCTCCTTGGCCGCCGCGACTATGTGTGTCGAGGTCAGACCAAAGTACTCCATAAGCTCTGCCGGTTCCCCCGAGGTGCCGAAGACGTCCGCGACGCCGACACGCCGAGTCGGTACCGGACACGCCTCCGACAATACTTCCGAGACGGCCGAGCCCATACCACCCAGTACGCTGTGCTCTTCGCAGGTCACAATGCGACCGGTCTTCGACACGCTCGCGACCAACGTCGCGACATCGAGCGGCTTCACCGTCGCGACGTCGATGACCTCTGCCGAGATGCCTTCGAGTGCGAGCGCCTCGGCGGCAGTCAGCGCCTCGGAGACCTCAACACCGCATGCGGCTATCGTCACGTCGGTCCCCTCGCGCAGCACGTATGCGCGACCAACCTCAAACTCGAAGTCCTGCGGGTACACCTCGGGCGCTGCGACCCGTCCCAGGCGAACATAGAACGGCCCGGGGTTGAGAGCTGCGGCTCGAAGTGCTGCCTTCGCGGCGTTGTAGTCCGCGGGTACCAGCACCCGCATTCCCGGCAGAACACGCATCAGGGCGATATCCTCGACCATCTGATGGCTGCCGCCGTCCGGTCCCACAGTCACACCCGAGTGCGTCGGGGCTATCTTCACATCGAGCAACGAATAGCAGACCGTGTTGCGCACCTGATCGTACGCTCTGCCCGTAGCGAACACGGCAAAGCTGCCCGTGAACGCGACTTTGCCACTCACGGCGAGCCCCGCAGCGACGTCAATCATGTTCTGCTCGGCGATACCTACGTTGAAGAAGCGCTCAGGGAACGCATCCGCCAGCTTTGCAGTCGTGGTGGATTTGGAGAGGTCCGCCTCAACGGCCACAACGTCAACGCCTTCGCGTGCCAACTCGACGAGCGCATCACCAAACGCCTCACGCGTTGCCCGGCTCATGAAGCGCTCCCTTCTGTGATGGAGAGTTCGCTGAGCGCCTGTGCGGTCTCCTCGGCGGACGGTGCCTTGCCGTGCCAACCAGCGTTGCCCTCCATGAATGAGACGCCCTTGCCCTTGACGGTGTGCGCAACCACGACGGCGGGCCCGCCCTCGTGTGCGCGGGCGGCGGCGAGCGCGTCACAGAGTGCCGAGATGTCGTGCCCATCGACCTCGATGGCGTGCCACCCGAACGCGATGAACTTCTGGGCCACGTGGCCCAGACACATCACCTCTGTACAGGCGCCGTCAATCTGAAGACCGTTCTCATCAACGATTGCGACAAGGTTCTCGAGCGCATGATGAGAGGCGAACATGGCCGCCTCCCATACCTGTCCTTCCTGCAACTCGCCATCGCCCATCAGACAGAACACCGTGCGGTCGTCGTCAGGCTTGGAGCCCAACCCGGCTGCGAGGCCGCAGGAGATTGACAGCCCCTGGCCCAAGGAGCCCGTGGACACCTCGACACCCGGTGTCTTCTTGCTGTCGGGATGTCCTTGCAGCATGGAGCCCAGCTTGCGAAGCGTCTTCAGATGATCGCGGCCGAAGTAGCCTGCCTCTGCCAGCGCGGCATAGAGCACAGGCGCCGCATGTCCCTTTGAGAGCACGAAGCGATCGCGCTCGGGCCAGTTAGGGTCAGCAGGGTCATGGCGCAGAAGTCCGCCGAAGTAGAGCACCGCAACGATATCGGCGGCCGAGAGCGAACCGCCGGGGTGACCGCTGCGCGCCTCGGCGATCATCTCAACGATGTCTCGACGCATCAGCGTCGCTTTCTCCCGTATCAGCTCAAAATCGGGCATCCGGTCGCTCCCCTCAGGAGTCGGTCAAACCATCGGACTCTCCAAGCCGACACTGTGTCGACTGGAACACTTGCGGTGGTGGCAGTCACCATAACGCATCATTGCCAGGTTCCCGCACCCGTTCTAGCGCGGGAGTTCCTTGAACCCTTCACCAATCGCCTCGTGAACGTTCGAGATGATGACCATGGCGTTCGGATCTATTGCACCTACAACGGCCTTCAGATCGTCGAGTTCGTTGCGGGAAAGCACGACGAGAAGAGTCCCACGCTTTTCCCCCGTATAGACGCCAGTGGCCTCAAGCCTCGTCGCGCCTCGACCCAGTTCGATGTTGATCGACTGGCCGATGCGGTCTGCGTGATCCGAGATTATCCATACAGCCTTCTCGACCGAGATACCCTCAAGAACGAGGTCGATCACCGAGGACGTCACGAATATCGCCACCGCACCGTAAAGCGCGAGTTTGGGCCCGAACTGTAGCGCCGCAAGGAGGGTGACGAAGGCATCGATCACCAGCATGATCTGACCGACGCCAAAGGGCAGACGGCGAGACAGAAGCTGGCCCACGATATCGGTGCCACCCGTGTTGCCACCGGCCTTGAATACAAGACCCATTCCCAGGCCGGCGATTGCTCCGCCGTAGAGTGCAGCAAGCAACAGGTCGTCGCCAGCAAGGGGCGGAGTGAACGGGGCCATCAGGTCGACGAGCAGAGACAGCCCCACGGCTCCGTAGAGGGTCTTTGCGACGTACGTCAGTCCTCGGAGCTTCCATGCGAGCGCGAGGAGCACCGCATTCATGGCGAGCATGCCAATGCCTACTGGCACAGCCGTTCCCAGGTTGGTCTTGGTCCAGTAGTAGATGACGGTCGAGAGTCCGGAGACTCCTCCGGCCGCAATCCGATTCGGAATCAGGAACGCATCGAGCCCCCATGCGGTCATGGCAATGCCGACCGTCATCAGCGAGAAGGAGCGGACACGCCGGCTCTTGAGCACGCGCTGCATTACCAAGCCGACACCCCCGAAGCTCCCGGAGTCTGCCCTTGGGCCGCCGGCGGCCACTCCCACACGCCGCCATCCTCGAGGCGCGGGCGCTCGCGTTTGGCGTTCAGAAACGCGAGGACGGTTGCCGCGTCTCGGTTGACCACGTCCTCCTCGGCCAGCCCGATCTGAGCGGCTACTGCGAGTGCGTCGTCGAATCGACCAACGTGAAGCGCGTAGTGCGCATCCGAGCCAATGGCGATCGGCGCTCCTCCCGCGAGGGCCGCCTCGGCGAACTCGCGCTCGCGTTCGGAGCCAAGAGAACGCGAACTTGTTGGCGAGAAGGAGTGGTTGTTGAGCTCGAGAATCACTCGGTTGCGCGCTGCGGCTTCGATGACGGGTGCCAACTCGACGGGAAACTCAACGCCGTTGCCTGGATGGCTGATCATGTCTACGAGCGGGTTGTTGATGACTCTGAGCAGCGCCTCGGTGTTTCGCGCGGCGTCACGCTGGTCGAATCCGGTCAGTGGGTGAAACCCCACTGCGACGAAGTCGAGAAGTCGAAGGAGCTCGTCAGGAAGATCGATGCCGTTCTCGGTGTCATCGGACGGGCTGGCCTCGCAGCCCTTGAGGATCCGCACCCCGTTCAGGACACTGGGGACCACCTTGGCGTTCCAGAAGTACCACGGATGGGCGCCCTGGGGCACCGACGGGCCGTGGTCTGTGATCGCGATAAGTTCAAGTCCCTTGTACCGGGCCGCCAACGCGAGCTCCGTCACTGTGGAATAGGCGTGGCCAGAGGCGATGGTATGCGTGTGCAGGTCGGCAAGGAGGCGCACTGGCTACTCCCCGCCTGAGATGGATCCGACTTCCGCGGCTTGTTCGGCATGAACGCGCCACCGGTGATACCCGACCACGAAGTCGTCGATATCGCCGCCGAGCACGGCATCAACATTCCCGGTCTCCACACCCGTACGTACATCCTTGACCAGCTGGTAGGGATAGAGAACGTAGTTGCGGATCTGGCTCCCGAACGTGATATCGCGCTTCGGGCCACGCAGCTCATCGATCTCTGCGTCGCGCTTCGCCTTCTCCAGCTCGTACAACCGGGACCGGAGAATCATCATCGCAGCGTCCTTGTTCTTGTGCTGTGACTTCTCGTTTTGGCAAGTGACGACCAACCCGCTGGGAATGTGGGTGATGCGCACTGCAGAGTCGGTCGTGTTCACGCTTTGACCGCCGGGTCCGCTGGAACGGTAGACATCGATGCGCAGGTCGTCTTCCTTCAGATCGACCGCAACGTCATCCGGGAGTACCGGCAAGACCTCGATACCAGCGAACGTCGTCTGCCTGCGCTTCTTCTCATCGGTAGGGCTGATTCGGACCAGACGATGAACGCCCATCTCCGAGGAAAGCATGCCGTAGGCATTGCGACCGTGGACCGTGAAGACGGCTCGATCGATTCCCAGCTCGACACCGGCGGGAGCATCGTGCAGGTCGACCTTCCACTTCTTGCTCTCGGCGTACTTGGTGTAGATGCGCAGCAGCATTTCGGCCCAGTCCTGCGCCTCAAGCCCGCCTTGACCTGGCGTGATCGTCAGAATGGCGTCACCCGCATCGAACTCGCCATTGAACCAGGATGCAACTTCGAGGCTGCTGGACTTGCGAGCGATCTCCGTGATGTTCGCCGCGACCTCTCGTGCGAGCTCCTCGTCGTTCTCGGCGACGGCGAGTTCATTGGCCACCTCGGTGTCGTCCAGAGCCGAAACCACAGCCTCATAGGCCTCGATCTCGTCACGAAGACCCGACGCCTGCGCCATGACGGCTTGCGCTGTCGACTGATCGTCCCAGAAGTCCGGCTCGCCCGTCTTGGCTTCCAGCGCGGCCAAATCACCACGCTTTGCTTCGAGATGCAGGTACTCCGCCATACCGGCCACCCTGGCTTTCAGGGCGTCTATGTCGCTTGACCGGTTCTCAATCATGGCAGTCAACTATGCACTCGCTCCATGGCACTTCTTGTACTTCTTGCCGCTGCCGCACGGGCACAGGTCGTTGCGCCCGACGTCTGCAAACGGATCGGCCTTGTCTTTGACGACGGGAGCCGCCTTGCCCGCACCTGCGACAGCGGCCGCGGCCGCAATCGCGTCTGGCGATGGTCCCTCGATCCCTGCGGCGCTGACAGCCTGAGCTGCGCCCGCGAAGATCGAGGACTCAGTCGGAGCCGAATACTGGACGTTGCGCAAAGCACCTGCCTGCTCCGGCTCGGTCTCTATGACCACCTGCATATGCATCAGCGTGCGAAGGAAGTCCTCGTTGATCGATTGGACCAGAATCGCGAACGCATCGTACGCCTCGTTCTTGTACTCGATGATCGGGTCACG
This sequence comes from Actinobacteria bacterium HGW-Actinobacteria-7, assembly GCA_002841275.1. GTDB lineage: Bacteria > Actinomycetota > Coriobacteriia > Anaerosomatales > PHET01 > PHET01. The sequence goes on from PHET01000033.1 coordinate 14,364, forward strand.
CTGACCCATAGCTCGTAGGCCGATACCCTCTTTGAGGTAGTCCATCTCCTGCAGGTGGTCCATCCACCGGGCATCGATGACCCTGAGCATGACCGCGCGCTCGAGATCACGCAGGGAATCGGCGCCCAGCTCGGTCTCCTTGAGCTGGTAGACTTCCAGCGCTTTCTCGGCCAGGTCCCCGGCCAAGAGATGGGGATTGTCGAAGCTCCCCTGAAGCGGCATGACGGCGCCTTCGATACCGGTGAGTTCGCGGAACCAGGTCGCCAAACCATCCCAGTCCCACTCTTCCGAGTAGACCCGTTCGGGGCACAGCGCCAATGCGGCTGCGGTGATCACGTCAACCAGCATCTGCTCGACCCGGTCGTGGATATCCTTGCCATCGAGCACGCGCTGGCGTTCGGCGTAGATGACCTCGCGCTGCTTGTTCATGACGTCGTCGTACTCGAGGACATGCTTTCGAGCTGCGAAGTTCATGGCTTCGATCTGGTGCTGCGCACTTTCGACTGCCTTGGAGACGAGTCCTGCCTGGATAGGCATGTCGTCCGGAATCTGCGTCTTCTCCATGAACCCGGCGATACGGTCCATACGGCCGCCGCCAAACAGGCGCATCAGGTCGTCTTCGAGAGACAGGTAGAACTGCGAGACGCCGGGGTCGCCCTGGCGACCAGAACGGCCTCGGAGCTGGTTGTCGATGCGCCGAGACTCGTGACGCTCGGTGCCGATGACAGCCAGACCGCCCGCTTCGACCACCTGCACATGCTCTGCGTTGCACACGCGTTTGGCCTCGGCGACCGCATCTTCCTGCTGGATGTCGGTCGCCTCTTCCGGCTTGATGCCACGCGAGCGAAGGATATCCTCCCACAGAAAATCAGGGTTGCCGCCCAAGATGATGTCGGTACCACGACCAGCCATGTTCGTCGCGATGGTGACCGAACCGAAACGGCCGGCCTGCGCGATGATATGAGCTTCCTGCTCGTGGAACTTCGCGTTGAGGACGTTGTGCTTGACGCCCCTCTTGGTCAGAAGGCGGCTGAGCCTCTCGGAGTTCTCAATCGAGATCGTGCCAACCAGGCAGGGCTGCCCATTCGCACTGCGCTCGACGATATCACTCACAACGGCGTTGAACTTGGCCTCGACGGACCGGTAGACAAGGTCGTTGCGGTCGTCGCGAACCATCGGACGGTTGGTGGGGATCACCATGACAGGCAGGTTGTATATCTCCCGGACCTCCTTGTCCTCGGTGACCGCCGTTCCTGTCATGCCCCCCAGCTTGTCGTACATGCGGAAGTAGTTCTGCAGGGTGATCGTCGCAAGGGTCTGATTCTCCTCTTGGACGTGCACGCGCTCTTTCGCCTCGATAGCCTGGTGAAGGCCTTCCGAGTACCGCCGGCCGTACATTAGGCGACCCGTGAACTCGTCGACGATCATGACTTCACCGTCAGTGACCACATAGTCGACGTCGCGCTTGAACATGAACTGGGCCTTGAGTGCCTGCTGGAAGTGGTTGACCATCTGGCCGGACGGGTCCATGTAGATGTCTTCGATACCTAGCGCCTGCTCGACCTTGCGCATGCCGTCCTCGGTGGGTGCAATGGTCCGCTTGGCC
>PHET01000034.1 GCA_002841275.1 Actinobacteria bacterium HGW-Actinobacteria-7
CCGTCATCGGCTTCTCCACGAAGACGTGCTTCCCGGTCTCGATCGCCGCCAGCGCGAGCTTGAAATGCGTCGAAATCGGGGTGGCGATTAGCACCGCGTCCACCTCAGGGTCACCGAGAACGTCTCGGTAATCCTCAGTCACCGTCACCGCTGGGTAGCGCATCTTGGCTTTGGCGAGCTTGCCCGGATCGCGATCACAGACCCACTTCACCGTGGCTCCGGGCAGCTCCATGTAGTTGCGCAACAGGTTGGGTCCCCAGTAGCCATAACCGACAAGCGCCACAGTGAGTCTCTCTGAGCCCATTACCATGCACCCTTTCGCCCGAACACGACAGGAATAGTGCGTACCAGGATCTTCAGATCAAGGCCGAGCGACCAACGCTCCGCGTACTCGATATCCAGCGCGACCATCTCGTCGAACGTCGTCTCACAACGGCCGCTCACTTGCCACAGGCCAGTGATCCCAGGCCGGCACTCAAGGCGGCGCAACGCGCGAGGTGAGTAGAGTTTCACCTCGTAGCGCAATGGCGGTCGTGGGCCAACCAGCGACATGTCACCGATCAACACATTGATAAGTTGTGGCAGCTCGTCGACGCTCGTGCGACGCAAGATGCGGCCGAAACGAGTCACCCGAGGATCGTTCTCGATCTTGAACGAGCCGGTATCGCCCTTGAGGGACTCGGAACCCTGGGTGATCAGCTCGCGAACGTACTCCTGATGAATCGAGGGGTCGTTGCCGTCAACCATCGTCCGAAACTTCAGAAACGTGAAAGGCTCCCCCGCCTGACCCAGCCGCTCCTGCTTGAACAAGGCCGGACCAGGTGACTCGAGCCTGATGATCAGCCCAACGAGCACGAGGATCGGCGAGAGAAGCACCAGTCCGAGCGCTGCGGCACAGAAGTCCGCAACCCGCTTGATCGCGAGGGCCACCCGCATACTGCCGGACAAGTCCGAACTCGCGGCCGCTGCCGGCACCAGCGACAGTTGGCGCACACCCGAGGACGCCACCCTACTGTCCCGTGCGATGTCAGGCACGCGTCACCTCCGTCACTGCCTCGCCGACCCGTGATACCTCGTCGAACTCGATGTACGGGTACATCGGGAGCGAGACGATAGATGCCGCTGCGCGTTCGCAGACAGGGAAATCCCCCGCCGAGTAGCCGAGGTGGGCGAACGCGGGCTCGAGGTGGAGCGGGACCGCGTAATGGATCCCCGTTTGGATGCCTCTACCAGCCAACTCCTCCCGGACCTGATCTCTGTCTGAGACTCTGACGACGTAGAGATGGTAGACGTGCGTCGCGCCGTCGCGTCTCACAGGCAAGACAACGTCAGCTGGTGCGAGTATGTCGTCGTAGAGTGCGGCGGCCCTCATCCGCAGGGCGTTCCACTCGTCGAGCAGCGGCAGCTTCTCGTTCAGAAACGCCGCCTGTAGGGCGTGCAGGCGCGTGCAGTGGCCCGACTCGACGTGAAGTCGTGAGGAGTCCTCGCCGTGATTCCGCAACAACCTGACCCGATGGGCGATCTCGTCGTCATCGGTCGTAACCATCCCACCGTCACCAAGTGCGCCCAGATTCTTGCTTGGGTAGAAGCTGAAACACCCTGCATCACCGATACCACCCGCTCGGAACTTCCCGCACCGGGCGCCGTGGGACTGGCAGGCGTCCTCGATCACTTTGATTCCCCGAGGTCGAGCAATCGCCATCAATCGGTCCATGTCGACCGGCTGACCATAGAGGTGCACCGGGATGATGGCGCGCGTTCGTTCGGTGATCGCCGCCTCGGCCGCGTCCAGATCCATGAGCAGCGTGTCCTCAGCGACATCGACGAAGACGGGCCGCCCGCCGGCCATCACAATCGCCTCTGCGGTCGCCGCGAACGTATTGGCAACGGTGATGACCTCAGAGCCGGGGCCCACACCACAGGCCACCAGCGCCAGATGCAGCGCATCTGTGCCCGAACCTACCCCAACGGCGTGTCGGACCCCGATATAGGCGGCGAAGTTGTCTTCGAACGTTTCGAGCTTGGGGCCCATCGTGAAAGACGCGTCCTTCACGACGCTGAAGAACGCACCGTCCAACGAGTTCCCCATCATCTGATGAAGGCGCTGAAGATTGACAAACGGAATCGTGTGAATCACGCCCATCTTCGCGCCCGTGTGCATGCCCACCACTCCGCCCCTCCCATCGGGTATAGCCGCAGCTTCCTGCGTGGCGGCAACCGCCGTTCCCCCGAACGGACAGATGGCGCCCTGGTTGGGTCCGTTCCTGCCAGGCTCCCGCTCCTCGACGTCCAAAGTAGGCGGTATATGCAGCAGCGACACAGCAGCCAGTAACCCCGTGTCAGCGAAACTACCACCGCGCAGGAGTTTGCAGGTGCCTGTGGGTCGATTGTGAACCGCCGGAGGATGGAGAATGACCCAGAAGGAGGAGGGCACAGCTCCACTGGGATGAGCGGGGGTGAGTAGACCCGTCATCCTCAATGCTGAGTGGATCGGTGCCCCTTGGGCACGAAGAATGTGGAGCTAACTTGAGAGCCTGCGACCCAGAACCTCATTGACGACAGCCGGGTTCGCCTGTCCGCCCATCTCGCGCATGACTTGGCCGACAAAGAAGCCCATAAGCCCTGTGCGTCCGCTGCGATAGCCTTCGACCTTGTCGGGGTTCTCGGCGATGATCCGGTCGACCACGGCCTCGATCGCGCCGGTGTCGCTGACCTGCTTGAGCCCGCGGATCTCGACGATCGCGCCTGGCGCGTCGCCCGTCTCGGCCATCTCGGTGAAGACGTCTTTGGCCTGCTTGCCGGAGATCGTGCCCTCTTCGACCAGCGCCACGAGCTCATCGACCATCGCGGGCACGACCTTGGACGCGGTGACGGAGATGCCGGCGGCGTTGAGGTGCGCGGCGAGGTCGTTGAGCATCAGGTTCGCGATGGGCTTGGCGCGCTCAGCGCCGCCAATCGTCACCGCAGCCTCGAAGAACTCCGCCATCTCCAGGTCGCTGGTGAGCACCGTGGCATCGTGCACCGGCAGCCCCCAAGTGGCCATGAAGCGGATCTTCTTGGCATCGGGAAGCTCAGGGAGCCGCTGGCGGATGCCGTCGATGAACTCCTCCGAGAACTCGAACGGTGTCATGTCCGGCTCGGGGAAATAGCGGTAGTCGTGCGCGGCCTCTTTGCTGCGCAGGGCGCTCGTGCGCTTGGCGCCAACGTCCCAGTGGCGGGTCTCCTGCACGACCGTGCCGCCCGAATCGAGCAGCTCGGCCTGACGAAGGATCTCGTACACCAGCGCGTCATGCAGCGACTTGAACGAGTTCATGTTCTTGACCTCGGCCTTGACGCCGAACTCGACGGTGCCGCGCTTGCGCAGGCTGATGTTGCCGTCGACGCGCATCGAGCCCTCTTCCATGCTGCAGTCCGAGATACCCAGAGACAGCCAGATGAGCCGCAGCTTCTGCGCGAAACGGCGTGCCTCCTCGGGGGTCCGGATATCAGGCTCGCTCACGAGCTCGATAAGCGGGGTGCCTGCGCGGTTGAAGTCCACAAGCGACTTAGTGGCTCCCGCGAGCCGGCCTTCCGAGCCGCCGACGTGCACCATCTTGCCGGTGTCCTCTTCGAGGTGGATGCGCGTGATTCCGATCCTGGCAGTGTAGGAGCCGTCCTCAGCTGGCGTCACGCCAGTTCCGTCGGCCACATCGAGCCGTTGGGCAACCCCGCCCCCATCGACTTCAACCAGTATTTGGCCGTCTTCGCAAAAGGGCTGATCGTACTGGGAGATCTGGTAGTCCTTGGGCATGTCGGGATAGAAGTACTGCTTGCGGTGAAACAGCGAATGCGGCGCAATGGTGCACTCAGTTGCGAGCCCCGCCAGCACGGTCTGCTCGATAGCGTACTGGTTGGGAACCGGCAAGGCGCCCGGCATGCCAAGGCACACAGGGCACACGCGGGTATTGGGTTCGCCGCCGAACGCCACCTCGCACCCACAGAACATCTTGGTTCTGGTGCTGGTGAGTTCGGTATGTATCTCAAGCCCGATCACAGGCTCCCAGCGCTCCAAGACCTCGAGCAAACGATCCTTCGACATGCGTGCTCCCTCTCGAACAACGGACGCTGCCACCGACGGCCGCCCGTCGACATGTTCCGACGATGTACCCGACGATTCTACCCGAGCCTACGGCGCCGAAGATGCGATGACGCAGATCACCGGGAGCCCTTGGGTAAGCAGCGCACCCGGTTCGGGAAACTGCATGAAGACGGTTCCTGTGGCGTACTGGGAGACCGGAACGTTCACGAGAACCGGGACGAAGCCCGCATTGGTGATCGCTACGGGTACACCCGCCGATGCGGTTCCGACCAGTGACGGGACGTTCGCTTCGGCGGTGTTTCCGCGCGAGATGAGCAGGCCCACCGTCGCCCCGCTGACAGTCTTCTGTCCAGCCGGGGGCATCTGCGAGATTACCTGCCCCTTTGGAATCGTGGGGTGCGAAACCACCCGCGACTCCGTCTTGAGACCCTTGGCTTTCAGCTCCTTGGCGGCCGAGGCCCTGGACTGCCCGGTGACGGCGGGAACCACGACAGTCGCCGTCACCGCACCTTGGGATATCAACACCTGAACAGGTGAATCATACGGCGCGGCGACACCCGCTGCGGGAGATTGGAGCATGACGATTCCCGCTGCGATGCTCGCATCGTAAGCACGGTAGACCAAGGGCCGCAGAACCGACGCGGTCAGCAACTTGCCCGCATCGACCTCCGGGAGACCGACCACGTGCGGAACCGCCACAGTCGACGGTACAGCTCCCTTTGAAACGACAAGAACGACGGGTGCCCCAGGGGGAAGCTCGACTCCCACGGGCGGAAGCTGGGCCACAACGTAGCCGGCGGCCGTCGTTGTGGCGAACGAGTCGACCACAACCGGTCGCAGCCGGGCCTTCGCCAGTTCGATCTGTGCGTCCTGACTCATCTTGCCGCTCACGTCGGGAATCTTGGTCACGGTTGGCGGCAACGCCACGACGAACGAAACGCGTGCACCGGGCTTGAGCTGGGTGCCCGCCTCAGGGGTCTGCGAGATGATGGTTCCTATCGGCGCGGCATCGGTGGCCACCTCGCTCACATCGCCCAATCGCAACGCCACGTCGTTGAAGATCTGCACCGCCTCGCCGGCCTGCTTACCCACGATGTCTGGCACGCGGATAGGCCGGCTGTTGGTCCACCACCAGGCGTACACGCCACCGCCGGCCAAACCCAGCACCAGCACTACGATCAGCGTCCACAACCACCAGCGTGTGGGTCTGTCCGGACCCATGTCCACGCCCGCGGGTGCTCCGAGGTCTATCTTCGACTCCGGTGGTACGTTGCCGGGCAAAGGTATCGCGGCGTGCGGGGCAGCACTCTCCGCTGCGGAAGGCAGGCTGGCGGCTGCAAGCGCTGCGGCTTCGGCATCTGACATGCCACTGAGAGACGTGGGGACAAAGGGCGCCACCGCGGGCTGCAGCGCCTGCTCCGGCCCGACCGGGTACTCGACCGCTGGCAACAGCATTGTCTGGCCGTCGTCAACCGGTGAATCACTCTCGACCACCGGCAGAAGCGTCGTCTCGGCGGCATCGTACTCGACGCCGGGCATCACGGTGACCTCGGCGTCACCCACGTCGTCCGATCCGAGGGCTTCCAGCGCATCGAGTTGACCCGTGAGCTCCGGGTCGTCGCTCGGAATCTCGTCTGAGCCCATCGTAGTCGGATCGTCTGCCATCGGTTCCTCCGTCTCGCAAGAAGCGTTACACGCGCTACGCCCCGAGGTTCCTCACCACGGGCGGCGTCGTGTCGAACTTCAGATCGGCCTCGAGCGCACGCGCAGCCCGCAGAATCGTGCTCTCCGCGAAGTGCGTTCCCATGAGTTGCAGCCCTATCGGCAGCCCGCTGTCCGCTCCCAGTCCCACCGGAATCGACAGTCCGCATATGCCGGCCAGGTTCACCGGGATCGTGTAGATGTCCGAGAGATACATCGAGAGTGGGTCTGCGCTCTTCTCGCCGATCTTGAACGCGGTCGTGGGCGTGGTTGGTGTAAGCAGCACGTCGTAGTCGGCGAATGCACGCTCGAAGTCACGGATGATGATCGTTCGCGCCTTCTGCGCCTGGCCGTAGTACGCATCGTAGTAGCCCGCGGAAAGGGCGTAGGTGCCCAGCATGATGCGGCGGATGGACTCGGGACCGAAGCCCTCGGCACGCGAGCGCATGTACAGATCGATGACATCCTCGGCATCCTTCACACGATGCCCGTAGCGGATACCGTCGAAGCGAGCGAGGTTCGAGCTGGCCTCGGCGGGACCGATGATGTAGTAGGCGGACAACCCGTACTGGGCGGAGGGCAGGTCGACCTCGCCCACCTCGGCACCCATCGCGGCGTACTTCTCGGCCATCGCGAGGGTTGAGGCCTTGACCTCGGGGGCCACGCCCTCCATCTCGAGCATGTCGCGAACGATCGCGATGCGCATGCCCTTCACACCGTCGTTCAGGCCTTCAGTGAAGTCCTCGGCGGGTCGCGTGACGCTGGTGGCGTCCATGGAGTCCTTGCCGCAGATCGCGTTGAGCGCCAGTGCGGTCTCTTCGACTGTCTTGGAGAAGGGGCCGATCTGGTCGAGCGAACTCGCGAACGCCACGCAGCCATAGCGCGAGACGCGCCCGTAGGTGGGCTTCATCGCGACGACTCCGCACAGCGCGCCGGGCTGGCGGATCGAGCCGCCGGTGTCGCTTCCCAGCGTGATCGCGGCCATGCCGGCGCTCACCGCAGCCGCGCTGCCGCCGGAGCTGCCGCCGGGAACGCGATCGGTGTCCCACGGGTTGTGCGTGGGGCCGAACGCCGAGTTCTCGGTCGAGGAACCGAACGCGAACTCGTCCATGTTCAGCTTGCCTAGCGGAACGGCTCCCGCGTCAAGCATGCGGGCCACGGCGGTGCAGTCGTAGACACTCTGGTAGTTCTCGAGGATGCGCGAGCTGCAGGTGGTGTTCGTGCCAATCAGGTTCATGTTGTCCTTGAACGCCACGGGCACGCCGGCAAGCGGCGGAAGCTCATCAGCGCCGGCGCCACCGGCCACCAGAGCGTCGATCCTGTCGGCCGCTGCGAACGCAAGATCCGGAGTGACCTGGTTGAACGCGTGCACGGCGCCATCGAGGGCCTCGATGCGTTCCAGGCCCGCCTGAGCCGCCTCGCGGGCCGTGAACTCGCCAGCGGCAATGGCAGCACGGATGCGCGGTGCATCAAGGGTTGAGAGATCGATGGGTGTGCTCACGATTCATCCCCTCCCCCGGTCATCTGGGGGATGAGGAACGCACCCGCTTCTTTCTCGGGGGCGTTGAGCAACGCTGCTTCGCGTGAGAGGCCGGGACGGGGTACGTCGGGGCGCGTCTCGTTGACCACGGGAATCGCGTGGGCCGTAGGCGGAACATCAGCCAAGTCGAGCTGCTGGATGGTGTCGATGTGGCCGAGAATGGAGTTGAGCTCGACGCGCAGGGTCTCCACTTGTGTCTCAGAGAGCGCGAGACGTGCAAGCATCGCGACGTGGCGTACTTCTGACTCTGAAAGGGCCATGTTCTACCGGCGTCCTCTCGGGTGCGGGGTTATCGGTCGGGCGCAGCGGCTCGCGCGCGGTGTTCACATGATACCCGACCAACGCAGGCAGCGAAGTAGCCCTGCCGCCCAAAACAGGCGCCGGTGTGCTCAGCGCGCCAGCCAGTACGCGACCGCGACCACGAGGCCGTTGTACGACGCGTGAAGCGCGATCGCGGGCCACAACGAGCCACGTCGCGCGACGAGCCACCCTGCTGCCATCCCCAGCGCAAACAGTGGCACGAAAGTCCACGCGGTCGCGTGTGAGAGCGCGAACAGTCCCGCTGACAGTGCGATCGCGGGCCAGAAGTCAAGCCGGTCGAGAGCCGCACTGAGCACGACCCCTCGGAAGACGAGTTCCTCGACCAACGGCCCGGCTATCACCACGGCTACCACCGAGAGCAACAGCCCAAGACCTCCGACGCCGAACACCGCCGTGAGCTCTCCGGAGCCCGGAGGGTTCCAGTGGACCAGCTGCGAGAACGCACCCCACAGCATCGAGAATACCCGCGTCGCAAGAATCAACCCGATGACGAGGAACGTCGAGACGGTCGACTCCCCGACCGACCCACGCGTCGTTCCTGCCAATCCGAATGCCGAGAACAGTGTGCGGCCGTGACGGTGTGCCAGAAACGCCAGGCCGAAGGCGAGCAGCGCGTAGAACAGCCCCAGCACCACCGCACGGCCGGCGATCTGACCTGCGGCTGGCATCAGGCTCAGCGCGCGCGAGCCGAGCACTACCTCTTTGGCGACGACCAGAACGAAGACGAATGTCACCGCCAGTACCGCGTCAACGACGGTCCACGGTACCGCTCCCGTGCCGCCGATGGCGGCTTTCGGTTTGGCCGCCCGCGCACGTGCCTTGTCGGCCGCCTTTGCCGCCGCAACGCGTTCCTTCTCGGCGTTCAGCGCCGCCGCTCGAACCGTCTTGGCCTCGGCCCTCGAACCCACGACCACCTTAGGCACATCGCCCGGCGTCAGTGCGATTGATGTCGCACGCGGCCGGGATGGAATCACCCGGCGCTCAATCGCCTTGCGGCCGCACGACTGCACGCACGCCATACACCCGTCGCAGCCAGCGGAGTCCACATGAATGTAGCCGTCGCCGATGCGGATGAGCCCCTTCGAACAGGCGCGCACGCACGTGCCACAGTGGTCGCAACGCTCAGGAGACAGCGAGAGCTGCGCGCCCGCCGCGCTCACGCGATTCCCAGCGACTTGAGCGCATAGACCGCGGCCAGACCCACTCCGTTGAACAACGCATGCGTCACGATGCACACCGTCAGCGACTTCGTGCGAACAAACAGCCACCCCAGTATCAAAGCGAACGGGAACAGCGCCGGACCCGCGACAAGCGACAGGTGAATCGCCGAGAACACCGCCGCCGACCCCACGATACCCACCGTCACGCCCCACCTGTCGGCCAGCGCGCTCAAGAGCACGCCGCGAAACACGATCTCCTCGGCGATAGGGGCGATGATCACCGTGAGGATCACAAGCATCACCGCGCCCGCTGCGCCGGGAGCAAACAGCGTGGTGGGGTCGAGGTCGGTGGTGGTCATCTTGACGCCTGAGGTCTGGATCACGATGCCCCACACGCCCGCCAGCAGTCTGCCGAGTAGCGCACCGGACACCGCAGCCACAAGAAGCCGACCGACCGGGAGCCGCCGCATGCCGACCGCACCGGGAAGCGACACCTTGCGAACCCTAGCGAGAACCGCGACCACTCCCACGACCAGCAGATACGCTCCCGACAGGATCACACCGGTCGCTACGGTCGCCGCCACGCCCTTGACGCCAGCGAGTTTGAGTCCGGCAGCGCCCAACGCAGCCACAGCCAAGACCGCCAGGAAGCCCGCAACCACCCACGCAGCCGTTCGAACGCTCCAGCGAGTGTCGGTCAACATGCCGGGTCCCAGAGGATCCACGGCGGCCGAGCTACCGGGGAATGGCGAAAGCGGGGGGATCGGGGGACCCGCGGGCGGCACCCAGGGCATCGGAGCGTCAGGCGACATATGGTTCAGATCCTCGTCGCCCATCACTGCTCCCTGCTGCTGGCGAGCGACCCATTTGCCAACAGATGCAGCAAATCCGACTCGTCAAGAACGGTCACTCCCAGCTCAATCGCACGATCGAGCTTGGATCCCGCTTCAGCCCCTGCGACCAGGTAGCTCGTCTTCTTGCTCACGCTTGACGACACCTTCGCCCCCATCGCCTTCAAGGCAGCTCCCGCTTCATCCCGGGTGAAAGCCCCGAGTGAGCCCGTCAGGACGAACGTCAGTCCCGCAAGTGACTGAGGTCGATCCGGCTCGGCACGCTCCTCCGACATGGATACACCCAGAACCTTCAACTTCTGGATGACTGTTAGATTCTCTGGATTGGCGAAGAACGCGCCCACGCTGCCAGCGATCTTGGGTCCTATGCCCTCGACTTCCGCCAATTCGTCGGGGCCTGCCTGCGCCAGTTGGTCGATATCCGAGTACGCTCCGGCCAGAACTTCAGCAACAGTGGAGCCGACGTGCCTGATGCCCAGCCCGAAGAGCTTCCTGGCCAATGACTTCGTCTTCGACTCCTCCAGATTCCCGATGATCTTCTGGGCCACAACCTCGCCCAGAACGACAGAGGCGCCGTCGATCTTGACCCGGCCCATGTCCAGTCCGGAGAGCTGCTCGAGCGTGAGGAAGTAGAAGTCCGCGACGTCATGGATCAGCCCCGCCGAGACAAGCCTGCCGATGATCTCCTCGCCCAGGCCCTCGATGTCGAGCGCCCCTCGGCTCGCCCAGTGAACGAGTCTCTCGAATCTCTGGGCCGGACAGCCGACGTTGGTGCAGCGCCAGACCACCTCTCCCTCTTCGCGCCACAGTTGTGAGTCACAGCTCGGGCAGTGCGTCGGCATGTCCCACGGCCTCGCATCAGCAGGGCGCATTCCAAGCACGCTGCCAACAACCTCAGGAATCACGTCACCGGCTTTCCGCACGATGATCGTGTCGCCCTCACGCACATCCTTCCGCGCGATCTCGTCGGCGTTGTGCAGCGTCGCGCGAGCAATCGTGGACCCCGCGACGTTGACGGGGTCGAACTCGGCGAGCGGGGTGACTGCGCCCGTGCGCCCGACCTGCAACCGGATGTCACGAAGAATCGTTGTCTTCTCCTCGGGGGGGAACTTGTAGGCGATAGCCCACCGCGGAGCCTTGGCCGTGAAGCCCAGCTCGTCCTGAAGAGCAAACGAGTCGACCTTGACCACAACCCCGTCAATCTCATACGGGAGGCTGCCGCGTTTCGCAATCGCCGCTTCGCAGAACTCGTGCACAGCAACCGCGTCGGCACAGGTGGTAACGTCCGGGTTGACATGAAGACCGGCCGATTGCAGCCACCGAAGAGCCTCGCTTTGCCGAGACACGCCCAACGGCCGAGGATCGGCAATCGCATAGATGAAGGTCGCAAGCTCACGCGAAGCGGTCACTCGGGGGTCCTTCTGACGTACGCTCCCCGCCGCTGCGTTGCGAGGGTTGGCGAACGCAGCTGCTCCGTTGGCCTCCTGCTCTTCGTTGAGTCGTTCGAATGCGGCCTTGGGCAGGTAGACCTCCCCTCGAAGCTCGATAGGCGGCCACGAACCCTCCCCCGGTTCCGCCGAGAAGAGCGCTGTCTGCGTCGCTTGGGACGGTCGGGCGTCATCGCGAAGACGCAGAGGCACATCACGAACCGTTCGGATGTTGGCCGTGATGTCCTCCCCCATCCGCCCGTCACCGCGGGTGGCAGCGCGAATCAGCCCGCCGTTCTCATACGTCAGGGCCACCGAACTGCCGTCGATCTTGAGCTCACAGGTGAACTGGCAATCACGACCCCCCACGGCCGCCCGCACGCGATCCAGCCACGAATCGAGCTCATCCAGATCCATGGCGTTGTCCAGTGAAAACAGACGACTGGCGTGCGCCACCGATTCGAATCGATTCGACACGGCGCCGCCCACCCGCTGTGTGGGTGAATCGCTCGACACCAGCGCCGGAAACTCAGCCTCCAAGTCCACCAGCTCTCGCATCAGCGAGTCAAACGCAGCATCAGATACCTCGGGTGCATCAAGCGAATAGTAGAGGTACTCGTGGCGGGCGATCTCAGCCCGCAACTCAGAGGCGCGCTTTCGGGCGGACTCAAGAGACACGTGCGTTGCTGACATGCGTCCGATGACCGCCTACTCCTCTTCGCCGCGCAGGCGCTGAACGTGCACGGGTCCGACCTCATACACGATGACTTCGGGCACGAAGCGCTGAGGCCTCTCGGCTTCGTAGATCCACGTGTCAGTGAGCGTTACTTTGAAGTAGGTTCCGCCAGGGGCGGGCACGGGTTCAACGTCGACACCGTTGCACAGATAGGCCCGCAGCTCTGTTTCCACGTAGTAGGCGAATACGCGTATCGCGTCCCGATATTCGTTGTACAGCGCCAGGCGCTTCTCTGCTTCGTACATGTCCAGCTCATCGATGCTGTCCACGACACGCCCCTCTCGAGAATCGTCTGTCGGATACGAGAAGCCAGTCTCCTCTGAACCTATTCTACCCGTGCACAGTCTCTGCGCGGAGCCGACATTCGGCGCGAGATCGCTCGAGAACCAGCAGCGCCTGTGAGCGACACGCTCGTGACGGGCATACACAAAGTGAGGTCGTTCGTCAGGCAGGAGCGTTGAATGAGAGAGATTCTCGAATTGGCCGTTGCCCTCGATGAGACAGCGGCGCGCGTCTACGACGAGCTCATGACGTCGTGCGCTGATGATGACCTACGCGAGGTCTTCTCGCAGATGGGCCGCGAGGAGAAGGAGCACGTCCGGTGGTGGTCGGACCTTCTTGACGCCTGGAAGGACGGGCTGGTTCCAGACATCGCAGACGAGCACGATCTGGCTGCCAAAATGAAGCAGATCGAATCGGAGGTCATGAGTGCCGTACCAGCCGACTGCAGTCAGCTGACCAAGAACCAGATGCTGGATCTGGCAGCGCATCTCGAGTTCTATATGCTCGATCCGGTGTTCGGTGAGCTTTCCGATCTCATGCAGCCGGGCGGCAGGATCGAAGTGCGCGAAGCCTACTCGCGCCACGTCCTGCGCGTGATCGGCGCTATCGAACGTCACCACACAGAAGCCGGATTGGCTTCGTTTCTCGCCCGCGTTCTCACCCGAGCGTACCGGGACCAGCAGCGACTTTCCGCCTTGGCCATGCGCGACCAACTCACGGGTCTCTACAACCGACGAGGACTTCTGGGGCACCTCACGCAGTGGCTGTCTTGGTCTGCGCGCTACAACCGTCCCGTGGGTATCGCGCTCATCGATGTCGACTACTTCAAGGTGATCAACGACACATGGGGCCACCCCTCTGGAGACGTCGCCTTGCGAACCGTCGCAAACGCTATTGAAGGGGCGATCCGCACGTCTGACATGGTCGGGCGTTTCGGCGGCGACGAGTTCTTGGTGCTGGCACCCGAAAGCGACGACACAGAGCTGGCCTCGCTGATGGAGCGAATCGTCGAAGCGGTCCGTCAAACGCCGGTCACGGCCAAAGGAGAATCACTCACGACCAGTGTCAGTGTCGGAGGATCGTGGGCACCTGGTGGCACCGAAGTATCCGCAGAGGCCCTGATCGCAGCTGCGGATCGCTCCTTGTATGCCGCGAAGAACGCCGGACGTGATCGTGCGTCGGCCCCGTTACCTGGCGCCGCAGCTGCAGCCGCTCTCTAGTCGGTCTCCAGGCCGTCCGCTGGCGCTGAACTGTGACCTGAACTCCTCTCGGCAAGCTCCCCGGCGTGGTAGCTCGACCGCACGAACGGAGCGCTGGCAACCGCGGTGAACCCCAGCTTGTATGCCGCTCGTGCCAGCTCCGCGAACACGTGCGGTTCGACAAACTCGACCACCTCCAGGTGCGCCGGGCTGGGACGCAGATACTGCCCCATCGTCAGCATCTCCACGCCGTGAGCGCGAAGGTCCCTCATGACCGAGATAACCTCGTCCGGCGTCTCCCCCAGTCCAAGCATCAACCCTGACTTGGTCGGAAGGTCAGGCTGAGTCTCCAGTACACGCTGCAGCACGCGGAGAGACCGTTCGTAGATCGCCTCAGGGCGGACCTCCGAGTACAAGCGGGGCACCGTCTCCAGGTTGTGATTGAACACATCCGGACGTGCCGCTGCAACCACGTCAACAGAATCCTCGTTGCCGCCGAAATCGCTGGTGAGCACCTCGATAGCCGCCTGCGGTACGGCCGCCCGAACCGCCCGGATGGTCGCGACGAAGTGGGCGGCACCACCATCGGCCACATCATCGCGGGTCACGGTGGTGATCACCACGTGCCTGAGCCCCATCCGCTTCACAGCTTGGGCGACGCGCCTGGGCTCGTCCGGATCCAGCGGTTCCGGGGGATGCGATTCGACCGCACAGAATCGGCAGTTGCGCGTGCAGACACCGCCCATGATCAGGAACGTCGCTGTTCCTTCACTGAAACACTCACCGCGATTGGGACACTTGGCACTCTGACAGACCGTGTTGAGGTTCAGCTCCTCAAGAAGCCCGTCAACCTCGGCGAACGTGCCCGTCCGAGCGATCGGACGACGTAGCCACGCGGGCAGGCGCTTCGCATTCGGCGCCGCACCGTGCAGGTAATGTCCGCCCGTGGCTTCGGGTGAGTGTGCACCATCTGTGTCTCGAGTCATGCGCGGCAGAATAGCACGCCGGTCCCGAGGAGGCACGGTGGGTTGAACCCGCCTTGGTTTGGGAAACTGCAATTGGGGTCGTGCACGAGCACGACGGGTCTCGAGGGGGTCATAGTGACGAACCATAGAATGGGCTTGGTACCGCTCGCGGTCGCTCTGTCGCTGGCGGTATCGTTGGTCGGAGGGTGTTCGGTCCTGCAATCAGGATCCTCGCCGACACCGACGATGACGCCCAGCCCTGACTCGGTCACCGGGAGCCTCACGCCATTCGGCACGCTCTCGGACGGCACCAAGATCGTGCTCCTCTCATGGAACGACCTGGGTATGCACTGCTACACACCCGACTTCAGCGCCGTCGCCGTTCTCCCCCCGTACAACAACCTGTACGCACAGGTCGTCAAAGTGGGACGCGGGGACCCACGGATACTCAAGAGCGGATTCACCGTCGAGTACAGCTTCCCCGAGAACACCTACTCCGTGGGATCCCCTGGCAAGCCTGAGAAGTCCAACTTCTGGACCTACGCCGAGAAACTCTTCGGCAAGAAGCTCGCGCCCGACATCGGACTCACTGGGCGCGGTCTGACCGGTACCTTCGACCAGAAGGAGAACTACTTCATCGCCGAGGGAATCCCACTCACCGACATCAACGACAGCGACGCCACTAGCAAGAAACTCTCCCCCTACCAGAAGGCTCGCGTGGTCGTGAAGGATTCGGCGACCGGCAAAGAAGTCGCGGGGCTGACTGTGGTCACTCCCGTGTCCACGGAGATGCGCTGCGACACCTGCCATTCAGACGCCGGGAAGGCGACCAAGAAGGGCTCCATCAAGCCGACCGGCGACGTCTACCTGAACATCCTGACTCTGCACGACAAGTTGCACGCCGCCGACTTCCAGAAACTCGGAGCGAAGCTCCTGATGGACAGCCGCCCTGTGCTCTGTGCCTCCTGCCACGGCAGCAACGCGCTGGGTGCCCCCGGCACCCCGGGAACGTCCAGCCTGTCAAACGCCATGCACAAGCGCCATTCCACCGAAGGTATCCCCGCCACGACCGAAGGCTGCCAGAACTGCCACCCCGGACCGGAAACCAAGTGTCTCCGAGACGTACACGAACAGACCCTGCACTACCAGTGCCCGGAGTGTCACGGGGACCTTGCCAAGGTGGCGACCAACCCGCAGCCGTGGCTCAACGAGCCGCGCTGCGATACCGCGGCATGCCACAAGAACATGACGCCCGCGAAGATCAAGCAGACAAAGCCGCTGTTCAGACAGTCCAAGGGCATGGGTGGGCTCATGTGCGAGGCGTGCCACGACAGTACCCACGCGCTTGCCAAGGCACGCACCGGCAACGACAACATCAAGTTCGAGGCGCTACAGGGTGACGCGGGGCCATTGCACCGGTGCGCGATATGCCACGGCAAGGACAAGCCGGACGGCCAGACCAGTGCGCACGCGCAGGACGACTAGGTGTAGTTCCCACGGACGTTGTTGTCAGTTGACCCGCGAGATCGGTGGGTGGCCGCCAATGCCTCCGTGTGGACGTTCTA
>PHET01000035.1 GCA_002841275.1 Actinobacteria bacterium HGW-Actinobacteria-7
AACAAGGGCATGCAGCAGAACGCCAGGAGGTAGACTGCCGAAGAGAGGGGTCTCGGCGTCTGCTGATGCCCAACACGTTGGACAGACGGGAGGGGACGAGAGTGAGTGCACGATGGCGTCCCTCGCCGCGCTTGATTCTTGCGGCGCTGCCCGCGCTGCTTGTGCTCACATCGTGCGCGGCCAGACCGGCGGTTCGTGCAGCGGTTCCGGCCCTTCCGTCTCTTCCTGCCAGCGCAGATGCTACGGATGTCGCTCGCTACCATCTCGGCGGTGAGAGCTCTCCCGTGAGGTTGGACCGGGGTCCCGGCGGCTCACCACACGCATGGTGGCTCGTGTCCGTGGAGGCGACCCCAACGGCACAAGGCGCGGCCGACGCGCTCGCATTCCTGGGGCGCCGCTACGGCGACGGCGGGCGGATTCTGCGATTGGGCATCCGCAACCGCATCGATGTGCAGATCATGGCCCCCTGGCAGTCGGTGCTTCTCTACTGGAACTCGACTGGGACCCGCGCGACCTTGCCAGGGCCGCCCTACACGCTGCCGCCTCACTCGATCTATGCCCGCAGTGAGCGCGACGGATGGAATGACTTTTCCCCGCCAGAGGACGATCCCGAGGCTATCGCCCGAAGCATCATCTCGGGTGTCACGACAGAGGCGCTGGCCGCGGACTCCGTGCAACACCGGCTGCTTCTCGGCAAGATCCGGACTCTTACCGGATTTAGTTAGCCTCGGGCAGGAGGCGGCGGCCGCTGTCCAACAAAGGCATCAACCTGACAACCAGAAGGTAGACTACGGAAGAGAAGCGCTTGCATTGCGGGTTATGCCCAACACGTTGGAAAGACCAAGCATGAAGTGGTCACCGTGTTTACCCTTCCGCCTTCTTGCCGTACAATATGTGTATCATCAGTACGTCAGAAGGTTGTGCCATGAACACGAAGCTCACGCTCAGGCTCGATGACCAACTCATCCTGAAGGCCAAGCGCTACTCGGACCGTTCGGGCAAGTCCGTATCCCAGATCGTTGCGGACTACTTCTCCTTGATCGATGCGGATGAGGAGATACCGGGGACGGAGATCTCGCCTCGGGTCAGGTCCCTCATCGGCGGGTTCAAGGGTGCGACGACGACTGAGGACGACTACCGGCGCCACCTCGAGGAGAAGTACCGATGAAGGTGCTCTTCGACACCAACGTCTTACTCGACGTGTTGCTCGAGCGGGAGCCCTACATCAATGTCGCCTCCAAGCTCGTCGCCCTTGTGGACAATGGTCGCATCGAGGGTTCGGCCTGCGCCACAACCGTGACGACTCTCTACTACATCGGAGCCAAGGACCTCGGTCGCAAGGTGGCGCATGAGAAGCTGCGCACACTCCTCGGCATCTTCGAGGTCGCGCCTGTTGATCGCGACGTCTTGCAGCGCGCGCTCGATGACGAGGGATTCAGCGACTTCGAGGATGCGGTCGTGCATGAATCGGCGCATGCCGCCGGCGTGAGCGCGATCGTCACCCGGAACGGCAAGGACTTCACCAAGGCCACGATTCCCGTGTTCGAGCCGTTCGAGTTGCTCGCAGCGATCGCAGCGAGAGCCGACTGACAACCGCGGGTGGCTTTCCAACAAGGGCATCGAGCAAACGGCGCAAGCTAGAATGCTTAAGTGAGGGTGTGGGCCGCTGCTCATGCCCAACACGTTAGGCCCAACCTGTGTCGGAGGTGCCGCTGTGTCGAACCAGCGGAGTACAATCGTCCCGTGGTCGTTCTATCCCGAAGTGAGGTGAGCCCGATGACGGTCGAGGAACTCATGCGCGAAGTCCTCGCACTTGACGCGTCGACGCGCGCGAATATGGCGCATCAACTCCTGAGCAGTCTGGATTCCCTCTCGGAAGCTGAGATTGAGCAGTTGTGGATTGAAGAGGCTGTTCGCCGCAATGCTGAGCTGGATGCGGGTATCGCAGGCACGGTCTCGGCTGAGGAATCGCTCATGAATGCCCGGGCGCGGCGGGCGTGACCCGACCGCTTCGGCTTCACGACGACGCCGATCTCGAACTCAACGACACCGCGGACTACTACGATGTCAAGAGCCTTGGGCTGGGCGGTGCCTTCCTCGACGAACTCGAACAGGGATTCGCCATGATCCGGGAGCATCCCGATGCGGCGGCTGAAGTCGCGCCGGGCGTCAGGAGGCTCGTTCTGGCCAAGTTCCCGCTCAGCATCATCTACGCCCCGCTCACTGACGTCATTCGCGTGCTCGCGATCGCGCATCAGCGGCAGAAGCCGTACTACTGGCGCGGCCGCAGCTGACACCTGTGGGTGGGCCTAACCAAGGCATCGAGCAGCCGGCGCAAGGTAGACTGCGGAAGTGAGGGCATGGGCCGCTGCTCATGCCCAACACGTTAGGCGGACAGGAGGCGTGATGGTGAGGCCAGCGCTACTCTTCGTCTGTCTGGCGACCATTCTGACTGTCGCGGGGTGCGCCAATCCCGCACCGCACGTGTCGGAGACGTCATCCTCGCTGGAGACGACCCTTTCGTCAGAGGTCGCGACTCAGTTCGCCACCATGGATGAAGCCGTGCGTGCCCTGGTCGACCGCGCCGAACACGATGACGTCGCCTACTTCGCCGGGCTTACACCCTCATCCGACGAAACCCACACTCGGTACATGATGGAGCTTGTCATGCAGAGTGACATGGTCTCGACCTACCGGTCCCGCATTGAGACTTCCTCAGACTAGAAGGTGATGGATATGGCGAAGAGACTCGCACCCGTGACACCGGGCGAACTGCTGCGTGAGGAGTTCTTGCTCCCCATGGAGATATCGCAGTATCGGCTTGCGAAGGAGATCGGCGTCCCCGCACTGCGAATCGGCGAGATCGTGGCGGGTCGCCGGTCCATTACGGCGGACACGGATCTCAGGCTCTGCCGCTTCTTCGGGTTGTCGGACGGGTATTGGCTTCGCGCCCAGGTCTCCTATGACAGCGAGGTCGCGCATGAGCGACTCGCCGGTGAACTCGAGAAGATCCATCCGTGGGCGGACTCCGGGGCACGTTCTAGCAAGGGCATGAACCCGACAATCATGAGGTAGCCCGCGGAAGAGAAGCGCGTGCGTTGCAGGTTATGCGCAACACGTTAGGCGCACTGGCAGGGACGCACTTTCGCTCGAATGGAGGGATGCGACGTGAACGTGAACATGGCCGTCGAGAGCCGTATGAGTCGTGGGCTCGCTTTGGCGTTGCCATCGCTGGTTGTCCTATCGTGTCTCCTCCCGCTGTTGGGCCTGATGCTCGGCGCGGCTCCCTCGTGGCTCGCGGCAGGCGTCGTCACTCTCGCCGCCCTCGCTCTCTGTTCGTTTCTGCTTCGCGATCACGGCGTCGGCCGGGCCGTCGCGTTGTCGGCGTTTGGCGTCGCCGCCGGGATGGTCGTGTTTCTTGCGATGACGTGGGGGATCAACGCCCTGGGTGCGTCCCAAGACCCTGCGGTCAACAACCTCGCGAACACGATCGTCACCGTCGTGCCGCTGGTCTCGGTAGTGATCGCGCTAGTGGCGCTTGTAGTCGAGTTTCGTGCGCTTCCTTCGGACCGCATTCTGCTCGGCGTCGCCTGGGCAATAGCGTTTGTGTCGCCTTTCGCGCTTTCGGTTCCGATTGCAGCTTTGTCTGACGAGGCGGGCAACGCGGGCATGGACGTGGTCGCGCTCTTTGTCATGCCGCTCGCAGCTCTCTTCGTTTGGTTCTTCATCCTTCTCGGGGTTCTCCTATCGCCTGGAGGCGCGGCCAAGCCGTCGGAGGTTGTGGTCGATGGCGCAGCAAGAGGCGCCTAACCAGGGCACCGAGCAGACGGCGCGAGGTAGACTGCCGAAGAGAGGGTGTGGGCCGCTGCTGATGCCCAACACGTTAGCCCGAACCTGTGTCGTCGTTGCCAGCCCGGGGAATCATCGATATAGTGTGCGTTGTACGTATGCGTTATCGATGAGGAGTCTGTCATGACAACAGTGACCATCTCGCCCAAGTATCAGGTCGTGATCCCCAAGCATATCCGCGAGAAGCTCGACTTGCGCCCGGGTCAGCAGGTGCAGGCCATCGAATACGACGACAGGGTGGAGTTCGTGCCCGTGCGATCGATCGCGAGTATGCGGGGCTTCCTGTCCGGCATCGACACCTCGGTGCCGCGTGAGGATGACCGGGTGTGAACGCCGTCGACTCATGCGGTTGGCTCGAGTTCCTGGCCAACGGACCCAATGCCGGCTTCTTCGCCGTGCCACTTGCAGACGCCTCATCGCTCGTGGTTCCGGCCATCAGCATCTATGAGGTCTTCAAGCGAGTGCTCGTACAGCGAGGCGAGGGCGACGCATTGCAGGCCGTCGCACTCATGCAGCAAGGCAACATAGTCGATTTCAATGCAGGCAACGCAATCTCGGCAGCTCGGGTTAGTGTCGAGTCTGGACTTCCAATGGCGGATGCGATCATGCTCTCGGTCGCTAGGGCACACGGCGCGACACTGTGGACGCAGGATGCGCATTTCGACGGGATAGACGGTGTGAAGTACGTCCGGGCGGGGTCGGGCTAACAAGGGCATGCAGCAGAACGCCGGGAGGTAGGGTGTGGGCCGCTGCTAATGCCTAACACGTTGGACGCACGCCGTAGGGTCTTGGGGGCAGGCACGTGAGTCGTGAGGAACGCAACTTCGATGACGAGGCCGCATCGTGGGATGAGCAGCCGGGTCAGGTCGAGTTCGCGCTCGAGCTCGCGAGCGCGATACGGGTCAGCATCGACCTAAGTCCGGACATGGACGTGCTCGATTTCGGCTGCGGCACGGGCCTGCTCGCTACAGAGCTCCTGCCCTCTGTCCGCTCGGTGACTGCGGCCGACACGTCAGCGGGCATGCTCGACGTCCTGAATCGCAAGATCGCTACTCGGTCGCTCGCCAACATTCGGACCGCCCTTATCGGCTCGGACGCCATGGGCGGCGACTACGACCTGATTCTTTGCAGCCTGACGCTTCACCATGTGGAGGATGTCGAGGGACTGCTCGGCGACTTCCATCGCATGACGGCAGCGGTGGGACGACTCTGCATATGCGACATCGACCTTGACGGCGGGGCGTTCCACGAGAATCGCGCAGGGGTGTTTCACGACGGATTCAAGCGCGATAGCTTGAGCGCGATGATGGAGGCGGCAGGATTCGTCGACATTGAGGCGACGACGGCCATGCGGCTCTCCCGGCCCGGGCGCGATGGAGCGGTACGAGACTTCGAGCTGTTCCTGATGACCGGGCGGAAGGCATCGTAGTCACCGCTCCCCAGGGGCGGAGGGTTGGAACGCGGACGTCCAACAAAGGCATCAAGCAGTCGGTACACAGTAGACTGCCGAGGAGAGGGCACTGGCCGCTGCTCATGCCTAACACGTTAGATGCATCAAAGGGGGCTTCGATGGGGGAATGCGTCTTCTGTGACATCGTCTCGGGTGTGGCTCCGTCACACAAGGTGTGGGAGGACCACCACCACCTGGCGTTTCTCTCAATCTATCCGAACACTCCGGGTGTCACTGTCGTCATCCCTAAGGAGCATCACCCCAGCTACGCGTTCGAGCTTCCTGACGACGTGCTTGCGCGACTCATGATGGCGACCAAACGGGTCGCCCTACTCCTCGATGAGCGACTCGACGGCGTCGGCCGCACAGGGATGATCTTCGAGGGCTACGGTGTCGATCATGTGCACGCGAAGCTGTTCCCGATGCACGGTACCGCGGATTTGGCGGAGTGGCGTCCCATTCTGGGCGATGTCGACAAGTTCTTCGATCGGTATGAGGGCTACCTGTCTTCTCACGACTGGAAGCGAGCTGATGACAAGGAGCTAGCCGCACTGGCGGCACTCCTGCGCGGTGAGTGAGCATCTAGCCAGGCATCGAGCAGACGGCGCAAGGTAGACTGCCGAAGTGAGGGGTCTCGGCGTCTGCAGATGCCCCACACGTTGGCAGTACCGATGGAACCGGAGAGGGGGACACGATGGGTCGGCTGATCTACTCGGCGATGCAGTCCCTTGACGGTTACGTCGCAGATGCGGCCGGCAAGTTCGATTGGGCGGAGCCAGACCAGTCAGTGCACACCTTCGCCAACCGGCTGCTGCGCCCGATCGGCACGAACCTTCTCGGCAGGCGGATGTATGAGGTGATGTCAGCGTGGGAGACGCTCGGCATTCACGGCGGCGAGCCTGCCTACATCGAGGAGTTCGGCGAGCTGTGGCGCGCATCTGACAAAGTCGTCTACTCGACGACCTTGGGCTCGGTGGGCGCCGCCCGTACCCGGATTGAGCGCGCGTTTGACCCCGACGCCGTCCGACGGATGAAAGACGAGCTCGTGGGTGACATCTCGGTCGGTGGGCCGACCCTGGCTGCCCAGGCGATCGTGGCCGGTCTGGTCGATGAGTATCAGCTGTTTGTCGTGCCCGTCGTCGTGGGCGGGGGCACGCGCTGTATGCCGGATGGAATTCGGCTCGACTTGCAGCTCGTCGACCAACGCCGGTTCGACAATGGCACAGTGTACGTGAGCTATCGCCCGGTCGGATGACGGCTCTGCGGGCATGATGCCCCCCTATTGACATTGTCGGCTGCACTGAGATATACTATATCGGGAATACTCAAACTCGGACAGTAGGATAATCGACGAATGAGAATGCTGCCCACTGAGAACTAAGATTCCACAAAGAGTATGAAGTGATACTCCAGTGTGAGTCGCCATTGTGGTTAGCATGCAGGGGCAATCTTGATTGCCATGAGGGCAGGAGGCGGGTACGCATGAACCCGGTCGAGCTAGGTAGATGCTCACTGACCGAACTGCGGCGGCGGCCCTCCTCCTGCATCGCACGGGCGCGAGACTCCCAACGCCCGCTGCTCATCACGCGACGCGGCAAAGCGATTGCAGTTCTGATGACGCTTGAGCAGTACGAACTCCAGAACCGAGAAGCTGAAGAGCTGGACAACTTCGTGCGTTCAGCGGCCACATCGACGTTCGCCCGCTTCGATACCGACGAAGAGGCGGCAAACGACGATCCCCTCAGGGGCAGCCTCAAAAGAGCGAACGTCGATGAAGACGACTATCGACGCTACCTCGAGGAGAAGCACCTATGATTCGCCGTGCCGACACCGCTTCCGAAAACCCTGGGCCGCGTGCTGTCCGAGTCGCACTGGCCCGCGAGATCTCAGGGATCGTCTCAGCACGCGGGCTCAACCAGCGGGAGGTCGCCGCGCTGCTGGGAACCACGCAACCGAAAGTTTCGGCGCTGATGGCCCTAAAGGTCGAGGGGTTCTCTCTCGATCGACTCGTGATGTACTTGAACCGGCTCGGCGAGGACATCCATATCGTGGTCCTACCCAAGCCGCCGGAGCGTGAGCACGCACACACTTGGGTCATCAACCCCGCATCCGTCGCGAGGGCCGGAGGCTGAGCCATGCGTGGGTACCGATTCGAACCGCCGCACCTGGGCACAGTGCTGCAGCTCGAATACCTCGAGGACTACCAGCTGACGGCCCAGGATTTCGCCGTGGCGATTCAGGTGCCGCGCGAGCGCGTGGAGCGCGTGCTGGCCGGGAGCGAGCCCATCGACGCAGACCTGTCGCTGCGGTTGGCGCGGCTCTTCGGTGGGTCGGCGGATGGGTGGCTGAGATGGCAGCAAGGCCATGACTTGTGGTCGGCGCACGAGCGTATCCAGGCCCAACTCGAGACCATCAGGCCGCTCGATCCCGCCACACGTCGATCCGCGACCGAGGCCGAACCGCTTGACTCGGAGACCATCGCAGAGCTCAGGTGCCAGATGGCCGATTTGGACGACCCGCGCCGCTGGGTAGTTGTGAGCGCGATAGATGGCGAGGAAGTGCAACTGTACGAAGAAAGCCTGAGCCGCATGTTCTACGACGTCGAGAGCGGCTGCTACTGCACTGAGCTCGCGGGCGCGACACCTTTCAAGCGCCAATCCGCCGCGGAGGCAGTCGCGACAGCCCTAGGTGATCGCGAACGTGTTGTGGAGGTGACGAAACAGGATCTTGAGAAGCCACATCGTGATGAGGCAGCCGACCGTGAGCTGCAGGAGCGGTTCTTCAGGCACACGGGGCAGGGCATGACGGAGTGGGATGTTGGCGTCTACCTGCGCCGCACTGCGGACATGGTGGCCTATCTTGAGGCCGCAGCCGGAGAAGGTGATGGCGAGCTCATCGCCGCCGCCGTCGCAGACGTGATGCGGGCGATGAGAACACAGACGACGGTCGCGTATCTGGAGGCCCGTGGGGCACTCGGTAGCAGGGCGGCATACGAGCGCGCGCTCGGCAAGGTCACGGATGCTCAACCGGATGACGGCGACGACTACTAGGCCGTTCCATTGCCTTGGCGCAGCGTCAGTCGCCGATCTCCACTAGCCTCGCCCGCAGCCACTCGGCGAGTCGCCCTTCTTCCTCCCGGTCGCCTGCGGCGAGCCGCAGCATCACGTGGACCACGTCCGTCTCGGCAACTTCGAACTCGTAGCCGTTGAGTTCGGCGAACACAGCCATCGTCATGAACGCGATGCGCTTGTTGCCGTCGTGGTAGGGATGATTGCGGGCGATTCCGTAGGCGTATGCGGCTGCCAGAGCTGCGATGTCGACACCGCTACCGTGGGCGAAGGCCTGCTTCGGCCGTTCGAGTGCCGATTCCAGCAGCTTCTCATCACGCAGCCCCGGCAGTCCGCCGTGGGTCGAGATCGAGTCGTGGTGTATCGCGTCGACGACCAGTCGGTGCAGCCACCGGGGCTCGGGCGTTGAACCCGCCACTACTTGGCCAGTTCCCGCAGCGCACCTCTGTATTTGCGCGCAATCTTGCCAGCGATGGCGAGCGCTTCTTCGGTCTCGGGGTCGTAGGGGGTGATAAGGATCCCGCGCTCGGTCTCGATGGCGAACACGGTGTCTCCCGCTTCGAGCTTGAGCCGGCCGGCCATATCCTTGGGCAGAGTCGCGCTGATCGATCCGCCTGCCCGCCTGAGTTTCATCGCTTGAGCCATTTCCGCCTCCTAAGGGGATGCCTAATAGTAGCACAGATATGCTACCCGCCTGACTTCAAGTTTGAAACGCAACACTTGCGCATCCGACGCTCGCGTCTACCTCGCTGGTACATAGCACTCCTCCGGGGTCCGATATCCCAGTCGCTTCCTCGGTCGTGAGTTGAGCATGGCCGCGACCTCGTCGCAGTGCAGCTGGGTCACGTGAGCCATGCTCCTTCTCCTGGGCAGGTACTGCCTGATCAACCCATTCGTGTTCTCGTTTGTGCCCCGCTCCCACGAGTGATGCGGGGTGGCGAAGTAGAACTCGACTCCCGTGGCTGTCTCGACATCCTTGTAGCCGTGGAACTCGGTCCCGTTGTCAGACGTGATCGTGGCCACACGACCCTCGTGCCGGCGGATCAGATCGATACAGCGGGCCGTCGTGTCGGCGGCGCAGCGGCGCTCGAGTTTGCCCATCATCGTGAATCCCGTCTTCCTCTCCACCAACGTCAACACCGAATGCTTCCCCTGGGAGTCGCCCTTGATCGTGTCGATCTCCCAGTGGGTGTCCGTTTCCCGCGTCTCCACCTCGGGTGGCCGTTCGGATATGTGGCGTTTACCTGCGAGCCTTCCGCGTGAGTCACGCGATCCGCTGCGCTTCCTTCGCTTCTTGGTCGACTGGCGCATATGCCGCCAGAGGTCACCGCCGGCTGCCTTGTCGTCCCACACATACAGGTAGATCGTCTCGTAGCTGATGCTCAGAAGGCCGTGGAGCCTGAGCCACCCCGCGACCTGCTCGGGACTCCAGTCCAGCGAGATCAGGTGATCGACCGTGGCCCAGTCGTCGTTCCGGAAGCGCGTGTTGCGCCGCGAGCGCGAGCGGCGCGTGCGGGAGTAGGAGTCGGCCAGCTTCCAGCGGTAGGCGCCGTCATGCCGGGTGCGGTTGCGGGAGAGCTCTCGGCTGATGGTGGATGGCGAGCGCGACAGCTCACGCGCGATCGCTCGGATCGAGAGTCCGCGTTGCTTCAGGATCGAGATCGCGTATCGTTCGTGCAGGGTGATCTGGGCACTCATCGGTTCCCCTTTGCTTGGCGGTAGGGAGGAATCGGTAGTGTCCCAGATCGCCCCACCCTCAGGCAGCTGGGGTGTTGCGTTTAGTATCTGAATTCGCGCGGCCTAACAAGGGCATCGAGCAGACGGCGCAAGGTAGACTGCGGAAGTGAAGGTGTGGGCCGCTGCTCATGCCCAACACGTTAGGCGGACCCCAGGGGACACTCGTGCGGCACAACGCCCTCACGGTCATTGCGACCGTGATTTCGCGCGCCGCCGACTAGGACACCCCCGAATCTCTAAACTCCCGCGAATCCGCACTTGCATCTTGATTCTAACAGCGTTAGAGTGCGTTCTAACAGCGTTAGAATCTTGGTGTACGTGCCGAGATTCGAGGTCCAAGGGAGTAACGATGACCGCACGTGCGACCCGCAGTGGTGAACCGCGCGACACCCTGACTCGCGAACGCGTGCTACGCGCCGCGATCGAGTTGACGGACGAGCGCGGCATCGACGCACTCACCATGCGCGAGCTCGCCAGGAAGCTCGGCGTCGAAGGGGGCTCGCTCTACTACCATGTCGCGGGCAAAGGCGACCTTCTCGACGGGATGACGGATCTCGTCGCGGCAGAGATCGAAGTGCCGTCAGGCTGCTCGGACTGGAAGGAAGCCATGCGGCGACGCGCGATCTCGGCGCGCGACGTCTTCTCGCGGCATCCATGGGCGAGCGCGGTCATGGACTCGCGTGAGCACAGCGGGCCGGCCCAGCTGGCCTATGCCGACCGTGTCCTGGGAACGCTGCTGGCGGCCGGTTTCTCGCCGCGGGCGGCCGCCAACGCGTTCCTGATCCTCGACAGCTACATCCACGGCTTCCAGCGCCAGCAATCGAGCCTGGCGCTGCCCGAGGGCGTGGAGACGTTCGATGTCGCCGAAGAGCTGCTCGCGGAACTCACGCCCGATGCCTACCCGTCTTTGCTGACCATCGCGGCCGACTTCGCCGTGAATCCGCACGACGAGATGAGCGTCTTCGACTTCGGCCTCGATCTCATCCTCGACGGCCTCCAGCGCTCGCTCGAATCCCAGTGATCCCCCGCTCAGCGCTCGGCGCCGCCGGCGTCGCGCGAGGGCCCGAAGAAAGGAATGGCGTCATGAATGCGATTGTCCAGACCGCCTACGGTTCCTCGGACGTGATGGAGTACCGAGAGGTCAACAAGCCCACACCGGGCGACGGGCAGGTGCTCGTCCGCGTGATGGCGAGCTCGCTCGCGGCGGGCGAGTACTTCGGCATGCGAGGCAAGCCGCTGCCGATCCGGTTCTACATGGGGCTTCTCAAGCCCAAGCCCGGCTTCGTCGTCGGCATCTCGTTCGCGGGGGTCGTCGATTCCGTCGGCGGCGGAGTGACCGAGTTCCGCCCGGGCGACGAGGTCTACGGCGAGTGCCACGGCTCGTGCGCCGAGTTCGCGGTCGCCGATGTCGGCCCCATCGCGCCGAAGCCCCGCAACCTGACGTTCGAGCAGGCAGCCGCCGTGCCCACGTCCGCGTGCACGGCGCTCCAGGCTCTCCGCGACCACGGCAAGGTCCGCCCAGGACACAAGGTGCTCATCAACGGCGCGTCGGGTGGCGTCGGGACGTTCGCGGTGCAGATCGCGAAGGCGCTCGGTGCCGAGGTGACCGGGGTCTGCAGCACGGGCAACGTGGAGATGGTCCGCTCGCTCGGCGCCGACCACGTCATCGACTACACGAAGGAAGACTTCACCAAAGGCAGCGCGCGCTACGACGTGATTCTGGACA
>PHET01000007.1 GCA_002841275.1 Actinobacteria bacterium HGW-Actinobacteria-7
GCATCGGAGCCTTCGAGGACGCGCTCAAGCTCGCCGGTTCCGGTTGAACACCACGAGTAGGTGGCGGTGGTCGCCCCCCTGCCCGGTCTCCTGGAAATGAATTGGCTCTTGGTGAATCTCGGCGCAGCGTGCGACGTCGGCCGCTGACTGGTAATGTCTGGTGGATCAACGCGTGTCGCGACCTAGGACGCCGCGGAGGGCACGGATGAATGAGATCGGACAACCTGGCGGCACAAACGGCAGACGGTTCTTCGTTGCTGCTGCGATTGCGGCGGCGGGCCCATGGGCGCTCTGGCTGTGGCAGGAGTCCGGAGTGTTTCGGTTTGCCGCTCGATGGTGGACTTCATCGCACGACTGGGTAGTTCTGGCTTCCGCCCTAGCGTGGGTGCTCTTTCCGTTCGGTCACAACATCACGCTCGGGTACGGGGTCTTCAGTCGTGGCCCCTCCGGTTGGGCAGTGCTGGAGTTCGCCGCGCTGCCGGTTGTGGGTCTCGCAGTGTTCGGATGGCTGACGAAGGACTGGACAGCGCGCGGCCTGCGCAGAGCAGGCTGGCTTGCTGCCGCCTGGGTCGCACTATCCATCGTCTTCGGTTTCGCTCAGTACGGCATCATGGCGCCGGCTTTCGACGACCGCTGGACCTACCCCGCTGCCTTTGGCCGGATCACTGCTCGCGAGGTATTCGCCTTGCCATATCTACTGGGCTACGTCGTGTGGATCTGTCCTATTCTGCTGGCCCGTGTCTACCCAGTAGTGAGTCGCACCGGGCCTGTCGGGCGCATCAAGGTGGGGGACTCGGCGGAGAAGGTCTAGGACTTGAGCATTCCACTACGTACGCCCGCGTGACGCGCCCGTCTCGGCGGCGTATACTTCGGCACTTGCCGAGCGCCTCGGGCGGGCTCGGGCGGCGTCATGTCGTGAACCTGGTCAGGTCCGGAAGGAAGCAGCCATAAGCGGCCTCTGACGAGCGCCCGGGTCCGCCGGGGGCGCTTGAGTTTTCCCCACTCCGGTGTCACACAGCGGCGGTATACTCGACGCTGAACACCGACCCTATCGGGAGTCAGCAGACCATATGGCGCACCAGTCTCTCTATCGCAAGTACCGCCCAGCCACCTTCGACGACGTCGTGGGGCAGCAGCACATCGAGCGCACGCTGCGCAACGCGGTCGCCGAGGGATCGGTGGCTCACGCCTATCTGTTCACCGGTCCGCGTGGTACCGGCAAGACGACCACCGCTCGGCTGCTCGCCAAGGCGCTGCTGTGCGAGCGCGGGCTGACCGGCGAGCCTGACGGCACGTGCGATCAGTGCATCCAGGTCGCCAACGGCACGCACCCCGATGTGCGCGAGATCGACGCGGCGTCCAACACCGGTGTCGACAACGTGCGCGAGGAGATCATCGGCCGCGTGCAGTTCGCACCCACGCTGGGACGCTACAAGGTCTACATCATCGACGAGGTCCACATGCTCTCGACCGCAGCGTTCAACGCGCTGCTCAAGACGCTCGAGGAGCCTCCGCCCAACGTGGTGTTCGTGCTGTGCACCACCCACCCGCACAAAGTCCCCGAGACCATCCATTCACGCTGTCAGCGCTTCGACTTCCGGCGCATCAGCGTCGAGGAGATCGCCGATCGACTCCGCTATATCGCCGAGTCGGAAGGCTACAAAGTCGACCGCAGCGCGTTCACGCTCATGGCCCGTCACGCCGAGGGCGGGATGCGCGACGCCATCACCACGCTCGAGCAGCTCGCATCGTTCACCGGCGGCGAGGTCACCGTCGACGACGTTGAGGGGCTTCTGGGTGAGGTCGATTCGGCGCAGCTGTTCGAAGTTGCCGCGCTCATTGCACGCCGGGATATCGCGGGCTGCTTCCGCTGGATAGCCGCGACCGCCGAGACCGGCACCGACCTTGCTGAGCTCGTGCGCGAGTTCACCGGACATGTGCGCGACCTGTTCCTCATCGCGGCCGTGGGCGATGCGAGCGGCCTGGTGGATCGCACTGCCGAGGAGATCTCGATGCTCGAGGCCCAGGCCATGGAGTTCGGCGGCCCCGACCGGCTGGCCCGGCTCATCGGGCTTCTGGGCGAGCTTGCGAGCGAGATGCGGTGGTCGAGCGATCCGCGACTCTCCCTCGAAGTGGCGCTCACGCGGATGGCGCGGCCGCAGGGGGAGATGACGTTGGATGCGTTGGCCGAGAGGGTCGAGGCGATTGAGCGCGGGGCTTCTGTTGCGCCTGCCGGCGTGCCGGCGGCGTCCCCTACGGCGTCCGGTGCTCGCGGAGTGTCCTCCGCCTCTGGCGGCGAACACGCCGCTCGCAGGGACGCCTCCGGAGACGTCGCCGACGCGCCTACTCCAGCTACGAAACCCGAAGATGCTCCTGCACCTTCCAAAGCCAAGTCCTCAAGCCAATCTGAGGCCTCTGAAACCGCGACTTCTGGGTCGCTGGAGCCTGAGGTTGTGATTACTTCGGTGCCGGGGGCGGCGGGGGCGTTGGACAAGGGGACTGTTAAGCGGAACTGGCAGGCGGTGTTGGTTGAGATCAAGAAGGCCAAGCCTACTCGGGCCCAGTTGTTCAGTAGTGTCGAGGTTGATATCGACACGGACGGCAAGACGCTCGTGCTTGAGTTCCCCAGTGACCAGGAGTTCTCGCTTCAGATGGCCGAGGAGCCCGAGATGCGCGAGCTGCTGCGCTCGGCGCTCAGCAAGGTCTTCTCGGCGGTCCCGCCCTTCCGTACTCAGCTGGGGCGCGGCGCGGTGAGGCCGCTCGAGCCGCCTGCACCGGAGCCGGTGATCTCGCGGGCGGCTCCCGAACACACGGAGACCGTGTTGACCGACGACGAGCCACTACCCGAGTACTACGAGACCGGGGCCGGTTTCACCGAGCCTACGGCCTCGCATGCACGACCCTCAGGAGAGTTGGAGAGCGTGTTGGACCAGCTCGGAGCGACGATCGTCTCCGAGCATGCCTACGAGCCCGATGGAGAGGACGAATAACGTGAACTTCGGCAAGATGATGAAGCAGGCCCAGGCGATGCAGGTCAAGATGGCCGAGATGCAGGAGCAGCTTAAAGACGAGCGGGTCGAGGCGTCGGCGGGCGGTGGCATGGTGCGCGCGGTGGTCACCGGCGACATGCAGGTCAGCTCGATCAAGATCGATCCTGCCGCAGTCGACCCCGACGACATCGAACTGCTCGAGGACATGGTCACCGCTGCCGTCAACGAGGCGCTGCGCTCCGCCCAAGAACTTGCGTCGGGCAAGATGGCTGCCATCACCGGCGGCGTCAACCTGCCGGGGCTCACGTAGAACATGCGCTATCCCGCGGCGATCAACAGGCTCCTCGAGGAGCTTGAACGGCTTCCGGGCATCGGGCCCAAGAGTGCGCAGCGCGTCGCGTACTGGCTGCTCACGGCCGAGACCGCTGACGCCGAACGTCTCGCGCGGGCGATCACCGAGGTCAAGCACGCCATCCATTTCTGTCCCCGGTGTTTCAACTTCGCCGAGGCGGAACTGTGTACCATCTGCGCCGATCCCACGCGTGACTCCTCGACGATCTGTGTCGTCGAGGAGCCGCGAGACCTTGCCGCCGTCGAGAGGGTCGCCGAGTACCGGGGCGTCTACCACGTGCTCCATGGCGCCATCTCTCCTATCGACGGCATCGGTCCGGACCAGCTGCGGATCCGCGAGCTGATCGAGCGACTCGGTGTCGACGAGGTGAGCGAGATCGTGGTCGCCACCAACCCCAATGTGGAGGGGGAGACCACCGCGCTTTACCTCGCGCGCTTGATCAAGCCACTGGGCATCAAGGTAACGCGCATCGCGAGCGGTCTGCCGGTGGGCGGCGACCTCGAATACGCCGATGAAGTCACGCTTGGGCGCGCTCTCGAGGCCCGCCGCGAGATGTGATTGGCAGGTTCTTGCTGCCGCTCACCGACGCGCCGACGCCGTCGGCCGCCCCAGAGCTGCCGTACGCCGTTCGGCGAGCAGGGCGCCTCTATCCTGTACGAACCCCTCTTTGCAGCAGCAGGAGGAGTTTGGGTCTGACGGGGAGAAAGGGGGCGCAATGCCAAAGCTGACCGAGATCCGCTGGCATGCACGCGCCGGTCAAGGTGCGGTCACGGCCGCCAAAGTCGTCGCAGAGACCGCTCTGCAGGCGGGGCAGTACATGCAGGCGATGCCCGAGTACGGGCCGGAACGCATGGGCGCGCCCATCAAGGCGTTCACGCGCATTAGCGACGAGCCCATAGAGATCCACAACAACATCGAGTTCCCGGACGTCGTGATCGTGCTCGACGAATCGCTGCTCGACGTGGTCGATGTGACCGAGGGCATCAAAGACGGCGGCGTGGTCATCATCAACACGTGTTCGCCGGCCAAGGCCGTCAAGGAAGCACTCGGCCTGGATGATTCGGTTCGCGTCGCGTGCGTGGATGCGTCAGGCATCGCACTGGACACCATCAAGCGCGACATTCCCAACACGCCAATCGTAGGCGCCTTCACCAAGGTCACCGGCGTGGTCGACGTCGAGGTGTTCAAGGGCCTGCTCGCGAAGAACCTCAGCAAGAAGTTCGGCCAGGAGATGATCGACGCGAACTTCACGGCGGTCGATCGTGCGTACAAGGAGGTGACCGTAGCGTGAGCAAATGGGACATCTCCAAGATCAGTGAGTGGAAGTCCGAAGATTTCCCCCGTGCCGCTGTGATCCCTGAGAGCGGGAACAGCGACGACTACAACGTGGGCGGCTGGCGCTCCGAGCGTCCCTACCGCGACGAGAAGGTCTGCACTCAGTGCATGCTCTGCTGGATCTTCTGCCCCGACAGCTCGGTGCTCGTCGAGGACGCCAAGGTCGTCGGTTTCGATTTCGAGCACTGCAAGGGCTGCGGCATCTGCGCGGCGGAGTGTCCGTCCAACCCGAAGTTCGGCAGGAAGGCCATCGAAATGGTGCCTGAGGGCTGCGAAATGCCGGGGGTGAAGTAGTCATGGTAGATCAGAAGACTCTCGCCGCCACCGGCAACTCCCTTGTCGCCGAGGCGATCCGCCAGTGCAACCCCGACGTGATCCCTGCTTACCCCATCACTCCTCAGACCACCGTGGTCGAGGAGCTGGCGAAGTTCGTCGCCCAGGGGCGTATGCACGCCGAGTACATCAATGTCGAGTCCGAGCACTCGGCGATGTCGGCATCGGTCGGCGCATCGGCCGCGGGGGCTCGTGTCGCCACCGCCACCTCCTCCCAGGGTCTCGCGCTCATGTGGGAGGAGCTGCACATCGCAGCCGGTATGCGGCTTCCCATCGTGATGTTCAACGCGAACCGTGCCCTCTCCGCACCGATCAACATCCATTGCGACCACAGCGACATCATGGGCGCCCGTGACACAGGGTGGATCATCATGTTCGCCGAGACGGCGCAGGAGGCCTACGACAACACGATCATGGCGTTCCGTATCGCCGAGCACCCCGACGTGCTGTTGCCGGTCCTGACCACGGCCGACGGCTTCATCACCACGCACTCGATCGATCGTGCTGAAGTGATGGATGATGAGACGGTTGCGAAGTTCGTCGGAGAGTACGTGCCAACCTACGCGCTGCTCGATACCGACAACCCCACCAGCCACGGCAACTTCGCCGGTCTCGCGGGCCCCTACTTCGAGTTCAAGAAGCAGGAGCGCACCGCGATCGACGCATCGAAGCCGGTCATCAAGCAGGTTGGCGAGGAGTTCTCGGAACTCACCGGTCGCCCGTTCGATTTGGTTGAGACCTGGGGCATGGAAGACGCTGATATCGCGATCGTTGTCATCGGCTCGACCGCCGGCAACGCCCGTCATGTCGCGCGCGATCTTCGTACCAAGGGCGTCAAGGCCGGGGTCGTCAAGGTTCGCGTGTTCCGCCCGTTCCCGGCCGAGGAGCTGCGCACGGCACTCAAGGGCGTCAAGGCCGTTGCGGTGCTCGACCGTTCTGAGAGCTTCGGCGCAGAAGGCGGTCCGCTCTTCCTTGAGGTCAGAAGCGCGCTCTACGACCTTGAGACCCGCGTCCCGCTGGTCAACTACATCTACGGTCTTGGCGGCTCGGACGTGCGCCTCGAACTCATGGAGCAAGTCTTCTCGGACCTGTCCGACATCGCCTCGGGTGCGACTGCCCCCTTCGGCCTGACGTACCTCGGAACCCGATAGGAGGGATGCGGATATGGCAACGCTCAAAGAGCTGACTTCGAACCCCGAACGCCTTGCCGGCGGCCACCGCCTCTGTGCGGGTTGCGGCGCCTCGATAGCCGTTCGTCAGATCCTGCTTGCGGCTGGTGACACCCCGCTGGTCGCGGGGTGCGCTACCGGGTGTTTGGAGGTCTCGACGACCATCTACCCGTACTCGTCGTGGCGCGTACCGTTCATCCACAATGCGTTCGAGAACTCGGCCGCGACGGTCTCGGGTGTCGAGGCCGCATTCAAGGGTCTGCAGCGCGCCGGCAAGATCCCTGCGAACAAGAAGATGAAGTTCGTGGCGTTCGGCGGCGACGGCGGCACCTACGACATCGGCCTGCAGTCGCTCTCCGGTGCGATGGAGCGCGGGCATGACATGGTCTATGTCTGCTACGACAACGGCGCGTACATGAACACCGGCATCCAGCGCTCCAGCGCCACACCGATGGGCGCGTGGGCGACGACGTCTGAGGTCGGCAAGGCGCAGCAGGGCAAGCAGCAGCGCCGCAAGGACCTCACCTCGATCATGGCCGCGCACGGCATCCCGTACGCTGCGCAGGCGTCCGTGAGCCACTGGCGCGATCTGACCACCAAGGCCGAGAAGGCCTTTGCTGTGGAGGGCCCCGCGTTCCTGAATGTGCTGGCACCGTGTCCTCGCGGATGGCGCACCGCGTCCAACCAGGCGATCGCCATCGCCAAGTTGGCCGTGCAGACCGGTTTCTGGCCGATGTTCGAGGTCGAAGACGGTGTCTGGCGTCAGACGGTCAAGGTGCCCGAGCGCAAGCCCATCGAGGAGTTCCTGAAGCCTCAGGGCCGATTCAAGCACCTATTCACGCCTGAGAACGCGGAGTTCCTGGTGACGATCCAGGCGGAGGTCGACAAGTACTGGGAGTACATCCAGAAGCGATGCGCCTGCGAGGGCTAGTCGAGCGCATGCGACACAGATGATCAGAGAGGGCCCCGGACATATCACATTCCGGGGCCCTCTTGTGCGTATACTTCGCGAAGTGGTACTGACCTGACGCCGGAGAAAGAGTGTGCTGCGGACCAGTCCGCACAAGGACAATGAAGCCCAGACTGCCTGCGATATCCCGTCTCTACGGCCAGATCGTACTACCACTGCTCATCGCCTCGGTGGCAGTCGGTGTCATCGCCACGCTCACAGCCGCCTACTTCCTTGATGGACTCGCCTCGCAGTGGGCCTCGGGCGTTGCTGAGAGTGCAACGCACACCATCGTTCACCAGTTCGAGAGTCAGGTCGTGCAGCTGCAGGACGACGCACGCATCGTCACCACGAACCTGGATATCAGCCAAGGGATCGTCGCGGGAGGCGTCCCCTTCCTTGCATCAACCGCCGCGGCGCGAAACCTCGGGATCGATTTCGACGTGCTGCTCATCCTGGATTCCACTGGCCGTGCGGTCGAGATCTCAGGCGCACCCAGGATCCAACCCGGAGACAGCCCGCTCGAACAAGCGAGTATCTGGCGTGACGAAGAGCTCTGGACCGGGTTCACCCGGATCGGTGACTCGTTCGCGTTGACCACGGTGAGGCCACTCTCAGCGAGCCCTCAACATCAGACCGTGGTGATGGCGCGCACGATGGACGCGCGACTTCTGGAGAGTCTTGGCGTCGATGAGAACGACGCGTTTGGCTTCTACGACGCGCGCGGCCGGAATGTCGCAGTGTCGGTGGGTGCGGGGTTGGAGTCTGACGAGAGTGCGGCGCTCACCAAAGCACTCAAGGATCCCTCGGCGAAGGTGAGTACCCTGCTTGCCCGGGCAGCTCGCTCGGGAAGCGGCGTCGAGGAGTTGAGTTCCAGCTCGTTGGAGTACGAACTGTACGCAGAGCGGGTGCCGCTGGGGTCGAATCAGGCGTCCGAATCCGCGGTGTATGTCGTTGGCGCCATCAGCAAGGGTGTTCCGGCGACGGCCGGTGAGGCGGCGCGCAACCTCATTGGACTGTGGTCCGTGGTTGCGGTCATCGTGCTGGTCGGTCTGGGTGGCTGGGTCGCCTACCGTGTATCAGGCCCGCTGGTGGAGCTGTCCGCGGGCGCACGACGAATCGCCGACGGCGACTTCAGCACCAAGGTGCACGTCAAGAACTCCTCGGAAATCGGCGAACTGGCCGAGAGTTTCAACGAGATGACCGACTCACTTCGTGAGCGCTCAGAATCTCTGACCAAGAAGGTGCTCGAACTCGCTACGCTCTATGAGATGAGCCGCGCTCTGGGCTCGACTCTGGACATGGAAGAGCTGCTCGGCTCGGTACTGGATTCTGCGCTCCGTATCTTCGATCTGGATCTGGGCTACGTGGCGCTTCGTGATCGGGATACCGATACGCTTGAGGTTCGTGCGATCAGGGGCAGTCGTGGCACTGATGCGGACGGTGCTGTCCGATCCTCGATGTCCGAGTGGGTCGTTCGTGAGGGCCGCCCTCTCATCTTCAACCCGGATGCGAATTCGTCTTACGAGCAGATAGATACCGTGACAGGGGCGAAAGCGGCCCTGTGTGTTCCGTTGATGTCCAGCGAGGGCACCATCGGTTCGGTGACCGTGGGCTCCAGCGATGCCCGCTACCGCTTCAACAGCGATGACGTCAGGTTGCTCTCGACGATCGCCAACCATGTCACCATCGCCATCGGCAACATCGAGCTGTTCTCCAGCCTTCAGGATGCCTATCTCGCGACGGTGCGTTCGCTGGCGGCGGCGGTCGATGCGAAGGACTCATATACAC
The DNA here is from genome assembly GCA_002841275.1 of Actinobacteria bacterium HGW-Actinobacteria-7. Taxonomy (GTDB): domain Bacteria; phylum Actinomycetota; class Coriobacteriia; order Anaerosomatales; family PHET01; genus PHET01. The sequence continues at coordinate 8,920 of PHET01000007.1, forward strand.
GCGGTCATTCCGAGTACGTCGCTGGCTACGCGACACTCATCGCCGAGCGGTTGGGGCTGGCACACGACCAGAAGATCGCGCTCGAGATGGCGGCCTATCTGCACGACATCGGCAAGATCGGGGTGTCGGAGGACATCTTGCTCAAGCCTGGTCGGCTGAGCGAAGGCGAGATGGTGCAGATGCGCCATCACCCGCTGATCGGCGCCAATATCCTCAAGCCGGTCGCATTCCCGTGGGCCATCACGCCGGTGGTCAGGCACCACCATGAGGCGTGGGATGGAAGCGGCTACCCGGCGGGACTCAAAGGCGAGGAGATCCCGCTGCTGGCAAGAATCCTCACGGTCGCGGACAGCTACGAGGCGATAACGGCCGATCGACCCTACCGAGAAGGGCGTTCGCCGCGTGAGGCTTTGGCTGAGCTGGAGGAGTGCGCCGGCACGCAGTTCGACCGTCGCATCGTGGCCGCCTTCAAAGAGGCCATCCTCGAGGAGCTGGACGGTGAGGAGATCTTGCTTGAGTCGACGTCCGAGAGCATCGCTCCAGAAGAGGCCAGGGCGATCTTCTCGGTATTGGTGGATGGGGTGCTTTCGAGCTTCCGCAAACTGGGAGGGCCGCGACTGGCCATCAATGTGGAGCAGGAGCTCGATGCCTATCTCGTGGCGGAGCCCCTGCCGTTCAGGGTGTCTCACGGCCGGATCACTTTCAGCGACGATGCAGTGGCCGATCTGGCCACTGAGATCGGGCAGATGAGGCGCGTCCTCGCGCAGGTCGAAGTCATCATAGGTCGGTTGTCCGGAGGCACGCTGGTGGAGCACTTCTTCGCCGATGCGCTGGGCGATCTGACTTCGCGTATGCAGACTCTCGCACGCGAGTTGGGACTCTACGCCGACTGACCCGCTCGTGGTGGCGCCGTTCAGGCCGAATCACTACACTGAATAGAAACCTTAACGGGCTGCGTTCAAGCGCCGCCCGAGATGTGTTGGCAGTCCATTTGATGCAGGGGTGTACATGGCAGTCGTTGTGACCAAGTTCGGCGGTACGTCGGTGGGGACCACCGAGCGTATTCGGGCGGTCGCCGAACGGCTGATCGCGCGGAGACAGGCGGGCGACAGCGTGGTCGCCGTCGTGTCCGCCATGGGACACGTCACCGACGAGCTCGTGGATCTGGCTCGCCAACTGTGCTCCGATCCTCCCGAACGGGAGATGGACATGCTGCTGTCAACCGGCGAGCAGGTGTCGATCGCGCTGCTGGCCATGGCAATCCACGCGCAAGGGCATCAGGCCATCTCGTTCACCGGCCCGCAGGTGGGCATTGTGACCGACGCCGTGCACAGCAAAGCCAAGATCACAGCGGTTCGTGCCGAGCGCGTCAAAGAAGCGCTCGAACAGGGCAAAATCGTCATAGTGGCAGGTTTTCAGGGGACCACCCCTGACGGCCAGATCACCACATTGGGAAGAGGCGGATCGGACACCACCGCGGTTGCCATCGCCGCGGGGGTGGGAGCTGACGTATGCGAGATCTACACAGACGTCGACGGTGTCTACACCGCTGACCCCCGGATTGTCGCCGGGGCCCGCAAGATCGATTCGATCTCCTACGAGGAGATGCTTGAGATGGCGGCGAGCGGCGCAGGAGTGCTCCAGATGCGCGCCGTAGAGTTCGCACGAAATCACGGAGTGGTGATCCACTGCCGTTCATCTTTCTCAGACGCACCCGGCACCATCGTCAAGGAGGCCGACGAAACCATGGAGCAGGCGATCATCTCGGGGGTCACGCACGACACCTCTGAGGCAAAACTCACCATCCGAGACGTTCCCGACCATCCCGGCGTGGCAGCCACGGTCTTCGGCAGGTTGGCCGAGAACAACGTGAACGTCGACATGATCATCCAGAACGTGTCCGAGGACGGCACGACCGACATCTCGTTCACGGCGCCCAAAGACGACCTCTCTCGAGCCAAGCGTGTACTGGCCGAGCTTGTCGACGAGCTGGGCGCCCGAGAATGGCTTGTTGACGAGTCCATCGCGAAGGTGTCGCTCGTCGGGGCCGGGATGAAGACCCATCCGGGCATCGCGGCGGGTATGTTCAAGACGCTGGCTGACGCGAGCGTGAACATCGACCTGATCTCGACATCACCCATCCGCATCTCCTGTGTCATCTCGGCCGACCAGGTTGCCACCGCGGTCCAGGCGCTACACCGGGCCTTTGGACTGGAGGACGGGCTGCCGGTCGAGGTACGGCTAGCAAGCGGCGAGGAGGTGTAACCGATGGCGTGGGACAAGACCATGCCGGCTCGCCCGGTGGTAGCGGTGGCCGGGGTGACCGGTGCAGTGGGCAGGGAGATGCTCAAGGTGCTTGAGCAGCGAAACTTCCCTGCCTCGCGGGTGGTCGCGCTGGCCTCTGCGCGCTCGGCGGGCAAGACCGTTCCGTTCGCGGGCGGGGAACTCGTTGTCGAGGAAATGACAGCCGGGAGTTTCACGGAGGTCGACATTGCGCTGTTCAGCGCGGGAGCGGGAATCAGCCGGGACTTTCGTGAGGCCGTGACCGGTGCAGGTGCCGTTATGATCGACAACTCGTCGGCGTTTCGGATGGACACTGACGTGCCGCTCGTTGTCCCCGAGGTGAACCCCGAGGATGTGGCGTGGCACTCCGGTGTCATCGCCAACCCCAACTGTTCGACCATCCAGATGGTCGTCGCGCTCAAGCCACTTCACGACCTGGCGCCCATCATGAGAGTCGTTGTTGCGACGTACCAAGCAGCGTCGGGAGCGGGCGCGGCGGCCATGGACGAGCTCTACAGCCAGAGCGGGGACTTTCTGAGAGGTCAGGAGATCCACGTCGAGCAGTTCGCGCACCGCATCGCCTTCAATTGCATCCCCCAGATCGACGTGTTTCTCGACGACGGCTCCACCAAGGAAGAGTGGAAGATGGTTGTCGAGACGCAGAAGATCATGCACGCGCCTGACATGCGGGTACATGCGACCTGCGTGCGCGTCCCGGTGCTTCGGTGCCACAGCGAGTCGGTGAACGTGGAGTTCTCGGCTCCCGTTGCGCTTAAGGTGGCACGCGAGGCGCTGAGCAATGCTCCTGGGATCATCGTTTTGGATGATCCTGCAACCCAGACGTATCCGATGCCCGCGATGCTCGAAGGCACGGACGACACCTATGTCGGCCGGCTGAGAACGGACCCGACGGTCGAGCACGGCTTGGCCATGTGGGTGGTCGCGGACCAGTTGCGAAAGGGGGCGGCACTGAATGCGGTGCAAATCGCCGAGGCACTTCTCGGCTGAGGTTTCGTCCGACCTGCGCGCTGACACGACGGAAGTCATGACTACAGAGGTAGGGGCACAAGATGGCTGAGAATAACGCGAAGATCCTTGTGGTTGAAGACGACGCGACCATTGGTCGGTTCGTCGAACTGGAATTGAGCCATATCGGATTCACCGTGATGAAGGTGGGAGATGGCGCTGCGGCGCTCGCGGCGTTTCAGGAGTTTGAGCCGGATCTGGTGATTCTGGATCTTATGCTCCCGGGAATCGACGGGCTCGAGGTCGCTCGCACGCTGCGGGCCTCCGGCTCCACTACCCCCATCCTCATGCTGACCGCTCGTTCTGAGACCCAGGACGTGGTGACCGGATTCGAGGCGGGTGCGGATGACTACCTGCGCAAGCCGTTCGAGATCCCCGAACTGCTGTCGCGGGTGCGGGCGCTTCTCAAGCGCACTGAGCACGAGCGGCCCTCATCGCAGCTGAAGTCCGGCAACATCGAGATAGACGCTGCCTCGCGCAGTGTCTATGTCGCCAATGAGCCGGTGAACTTCACAGCGAAAGAGTACGACCTGCTCGCCTTCTTCATGCACAACGCCGGTCGTGTGATCAGCCGCGACGAGATCCTCTCGGAGGTATGGGGCGGTCAGCACACGTCGGACAGCAATGTCATCGAGGTGTTCGTCTGCCACCTCCGCAACAAGATCGGCGACAGGGACAACCAGATCATCAGAACCATCAGAGGCGTAGGCTACTTCTTCTCGAGCATCTAGATGGGACGAGGCTCGCTGAGATGGTGGCTGCTCACGGTCTCCGTGCTCTTTGCCGTGCTCGTGGTTGGCGGCATCGCGTTCACGACCTACGTCATCGTGTCGAACAGCATGCAGGACGTCGCCTTTGAGACGACTCGTCGTGTTTCGCAGGCCGCGGTTGCCGTGGTGCGCGACGCCGTCGCCGAGTCCGAGGCGGCTGCCGACGAACTGAGACTCACGGGCGATGCCCGTGAGCACGTGGCTGCGACCGAGATGGGGCAGCATGTCCCGGTGCTCTTCGAGCACTCGGGAATCACCGGCGCCGAGTTCGCCCTCTATGGACCCGACGACGACCTCATCTGGTTCTCCGGCGCTCAGGGGCTTCACCCCGACTACCAGGCGGAACGGTCAAAGACGGTGCAGGACGCGGTCGTGACCCGTTCGCTCTCGCGTGGCGGAGGCATGGTGACCGGCCTTCTGACCGATGCGCGCCTTGGGGTCACGGTCGTGCACACGCCCGTGCGACTCACCGGCGGGACTATGGGTGTACTGGACGTCACCTACACGCCCACCACCGAAGAGCACGTCATCGATGCCATCCGGATGCCGATGCTGGTGCTCGCGGTCTCGGCGATGCTCGTGATGGTCCTGCTGATGCAGACCTCCATGACCTGGGTGCTCAATCTGGTCGGCGACTTGAGAAAGGCCGCAGACTCGGTTGAAGCCGGCCGGCTCGAGGCGCGGCTTCCTGAGGGCGGCCAGAATGAGATTGGCGAGCTCGCGCGTTCCATCAACCGACTGATCGAACGCTTGCAGCGTCGGGCAGACGCGCAGAGCCGGTTCGTTGCCGACGCGTCTCACGAACTCGCAACACCGGTCGCTGGAATCCGTGGCTACACCAGCATCCTTCGGGCTTGGGGCGCTGATGATGTCAAAGTGCGCGACGAGGCGATCGACGCGATCGACCGCGAGTCGAAGCGCATGACGCGGCTCACAAGCGACCTGCTGAACCTCTTGCACGCGGATCAGGGGCTTCGTCTCAAGACGGAACGTTTCGATGTCAATGTACTTGCGCGCGAACGCCTCGCTGCTACGGCGAGCCGCTACCTCGACAAGGACATCGAGTACGAGGGCCCGGAAGACGACTCGCTGATGATGCTCGGTGACGCCGAACGGCTTGAGGACGTCCTATCCATCCTGCTCGACAATGCCGGCAAGTACACTCCCGAGCAGGGCGTTGTGGCGGTGCGCACCAGCCGGGTGCGCGATCAAGTCGTCATCGAGGTCTCCGACACCGGCCGCGGAGTGCCCGAAAAGGACCTACCGCGGCTGTTCGATCGCTTCTACCGCAGCGACCAGGCGCGCGCCGAAGGTGAGCCCGGGTTCGGGCTTGGACTGGCAATCGCCAAGAGCATAGTGGAGAGTATGGGGGGGCACGTCTCGGCCGAGAGTGTGCTGGGGGAGGGGACGACGTTCATCGTCAGCATCCCACGAGGCAGGGCCTAGCGTGAAATCAAGTGAAACAGCTCATATACCGATAAGGTGCATGTCTGCATTCTGTTCGGAATAGCAGGGGGGCCGTCCTTTGGCCATCACCGGTCGTGACATAGCGCTCAGGGCTTTCTCGAGTCATGAGTGGCGCATGGCGGCTGACGCGCTGTTCCAGGCGACCGGCGCGACGGTCAGCGTCATGGACTTTGCCTATGGCGACGTGATTTTTGGCGAGCAGAAGTGCGCTCACTGCCACCTGGTGTCCGAGGGTTCCGGCGAGGGTACGTTCAGCTGTTTCGACCTCATGCCCGACCCGCGCAGCGGCGCAGGACGAATCGTCTGCCGGACCGGCGTCGCGGCGCTCTACAGCCCGGTTCTCAGAGACGGCAGGTCAGTCGCCCACATCGTATTGAGCGGGTTTGTGACCTCGACTCGCGAGCGTCGGGGCGTCTACGAGCGGCTGTTGTCGCGCGGGGTGAGTGAGGATTCCGCACGCAGGCTCGTCAAGGCGCTGCCTGTGATATCACGGCGGCAGGCGGAGTCATACCTGCATATCGCTCTCGCGAGCGCCCGTACCGTATTTGACGCTACTGTCGAGCGCCTGGCCTCCCGGGAGCGGATGGACGAGCTGAAGCTCTTCGTATCCGCCGGACGCCAGGTCGTGACGACGGAACACTTGGATTCTGAGACGCTTGGCGGAATAGCCGAGGAGGCCGTTGCGATGGTCGGCGGCGAGGCGGGGGCCATTCTGCGGCCTCGCGGCAGCGTTTTGGAGGTGCTCGCACGCACCGCCGAGTGGCGCGGTGCCGTTGGCGCCGTGGTGCCCTGCGCTTCGACCGCTTCCGGGCGGGCCTCCGAGACAGGCAAGACCGTCATCTCGCAAGGCAAGGAAGGCGCCTCGGCGACACTCGCCATGCCACTGCTGGTATCCGGCCGCGTGCTGGGCGTGCTGGAAGTACGTCTTGCCCAATCGGCCGTGCCTGTCGCACCTGAGCGGCTGTCTCGGCTTGGCAGGTTCGGGCAGTTCGTTGCCATCGCGCTTGAGCGCGAAGACGAACGCACTGCGGTGAGCCGCGCGATGATCGGCTACTCGCAGCTCAACGAACTCGCCTCGGAACTTGGTGGGCAGACTGATATCAACGGAGTTGCGGCGTTAGTGCTGGCGACCATCGACCGCTCGTTCACGTTCGATGTGGGCGGGCTGGTGCTCACCGGGTGGGGCAGGGACCGTGCGGACGTGGCGATCGTCGACAAGATCAGCCAGGCCGACGTTGATTCTGCCCTCGATATCGTCTCTGGTAGAGACGGCGACCAGCATCCCTTCGCCGAGTTGAACCTGCGGGACCGCTGCATTGATGCCGACCTACCGGGGCCTGCGGTCGAAGAGCGCGCGTTGTCAGTGGTGAGTCTCACGTACGGTAGCCTCGATATCGGCTGGTTGTTCGTTGGCCGCTCAGACGGCGAACGGTTTGGCGCGCAGGACAATGCCTTGCTTGAGGGAATAGCTGCCCATGCGGGTGCGGCCTTCGGTCGCGCTGCGCTATTCGCTCGGATTCGCGACGACTACGCCAAGACCATCGCGGCGCTTTCTGCCACGTTGGACATGGGTGAACGTACGGGCCGAGGTCACGCCAGCCGTGTCATGGAATACGCGATGATGATCGGCGGCGAGCTGGGGCTGGACGTCGAATCGATCGAACAGCTCCGATTCGCCGGCCTGCTCCACGACATAGGCAAGACCGGCATCGCCTCAGAGATACTGCTGAAACCCAGCGCCCTGACCGCCGAGGAGCTCGAAGCGGTTCAGCGACACGCCGAGATAGGCGCCTCCATCGTCGACCAGATCGAGTTCCTCAAGTCGCTGACGCCGGTGATCCTCCACCACCATGAGCGGTGGGACGGCCGCGGCTACCCGCACGGCCTGCAGGGCGAGAACATCCCGTTGCTGGCGCGCGTACTCGCTGTCGCTGACGCCTACGACTCGATGACGACCGAGCACCCCTACCGACAGCGACTGAGTTCCGCTGGCGCGAGGATGGAACTCCAGGGTTCCGCCGGGACGCAGTTCGATCCGCGGGTCATCGCTGCGTTCTTTGAGGTGCTCGACAGGATGTCACTCGCGGGAGGCACAGGTCTGCTGGCCCCGCGCGAAGCCCAGGGCCGCGCGGACTTGCCGGCGTAGCAGGGGATCCGTTCTTCCGGTCTCGGCGACACGCTGCAGATACTCTCACAGCTTCGACACAGACTGAGGCCCGGGGGATTCCCCCGGGCCTCAGTGGTTCCAGCACGTGAAGTGGTCGGTGCTATTTTGCGGTTATCGCCTTGGTGTACGAAGTGCGGGCGCTGTTCACGGTGCCACCCAGATACCGCGCTCGCACCTTGTTGGTGCCGCGTGAGGGCTTGAACGATGCGTACGCCTTGTTGCCCGAGATGGTCCTCGTTGCGAACGTGCGCCATGAGCCATACACGTAGCGCTCGAAGACTACTTTCCCAGCGGTGCCAGAGGGTGCGAGCGTGGCTCTAAGGGTGACGTACTTACCGTACTTCACCTTCGTGGCCGACGCTGCCAGACTTATAGCAGCGCGCACCTTGACGGTCGCTGAGGCCTGAGAGCGCAACGTGTCCTGATCGCCATCGAACCACACGGTCAGAACCGAAGTCTTCTTGAGGCCGTAGATGGCCGTGTCGAACTCGTCATAGCCTTCGTCCGGGTCGGGCTTGATCGTGAGGCTACGCAGCAGCGTCGACGCTGTCGAGTCAACCGATCGGCCGTAGATCTTGAGACCGGAGGTCCGGTACACGCCATCGACCGAGCCCATGATGTAAGTCTCGCCGCCGTAGTTGATGGTGCTCGGCATGACGAAGAGCTCGATGAACGCCGACGACTTGGCCACGGAACCTTCTAGGTACCACGGCGTGGCAGCCGTGGCCTCGATTGAGTCGTAGGACTTGCTGGTGTTGGGATTGCTGGGATAGAAGGTCACCCCGAGATCCGAGTTCACGAGTTCGGCCTGCAGGGCGGCCGCGGTCTGGCTGGTCGAGAGTGCCGCGGAGGGACTCTCGTCGTAGTAGTAGTCCTCTTCGTCGTACTGGCCATCGTAGTAGTTGCCACCCGAGCCTCCGGTGACCACCAGCTCGCCGCTTGTGGGCACGTTGGCGGGAATGGTGAGAGTCACGTCGACCGTTTGAGTAGTGGGATTGCCATCCTCAAGAATCGACACCGTGACTCGATTTGCCGTGTTGGCCTTGAGACCTTCGGGCGCTTCCACATCAACGATAGTGGCGAAGCGCTCTTGGGGATCCAACACGGCCTGGAAGTCGACCGAGAGGACCTGAGCGTCCTTGAGGCCCCAGAAGGAGTCGACCATCAGGTACGCATCGTCGATCATGGTCCACGCCACGTCATAGCTGTCGTTCCAGACATTGCGGCGGGCGATGGTGTACTCGTTGACGCCGTCGCTCACTACGACGGTCGTGGTCGTGACCGCGCTGCCGCTGCAGGCATAGTCATCGCACGCCCGCAGAGCGGTCTGATAGGACGAGTACCCCGGAATGACCGACCAGTCGCCCGTTGCGAACGCACGAGGCATGTAGCTGGTGCCGGACTCCTGGTTGCCCGTGGAGAGGTCAAGCACGTTCGAGGTCATCGTCGTGACCTTGGACTGGATGTCGGTACGCCCAAGGATGGCGGCGCCTCGGTCCTGCGTCACTGTTCCTCGCACCATGCCCGGACGACCGACCTTGTACGGGTCATAGGTGCTCGGCCACACGTAGTCGATCCACGCGTTGGCGAACGCGTAGTTGCTCGAACCGGTCCAGTCCATCGGATGGCCGAAGGCCAGCACCGTGTCGGAGTCGACGTAGGTCGCAGTGCCTATTCCGCCGACCCAGAAGTCGCCCCATGAAGCCAGCGCGGCTACGCCGGCGCCGGGCTCGAACGGCACCGACCAGTCACTCTTGCTCATGCCCAGCGCGCCGTTGAGCGGCAGCACGTCGTAGCCGCGGCCGGCGGTGAGCGCAGCCAGCTTCTTGTAGCCCGGGCTCGCCGGCGGAAGTGCGCCGATGGACAGAACGCTGTACGGCTTGGCGACGAACGTGTACTTGCCGCGTGCTGCAGCCGCCACTTTGGCGTCGCTGGTGATGACGATGTCTTTGACCAGGCCTGCGGATGTCGCCGCAGGAACGGAGAGTGCCGACATCGTCAGTTTCGGATCTGTGGGATAACCCGCAACGGCGATCATCGCGTCGATCGGAGTCGCCAGGCCGGCACCGTTCATGGAGAACCAGTCCCCATAGGAAAGTGCACCGACGACCTTGTCGGACACGCCGTCGTTCACGTAGATGGGGCTACCACTCATGCCTGCGGCTATACCGCCGATCTTGTCGATCTTGGGCCCTTTGGCCTCGAAGATGATGAGCGCCTTGGCAGCGTTCGAAGCCCCGAAGTCATCGGATGTGATCGCGATTATCTCAACGGGAATCGTTTCGATGGTCGAGCCCCGAAGTACTGTCTTGAGGTAACCGTTGACGGGATCTCCCGCAGCAGTGTCGATCATCTGCTGCAGCTCTGAAAGCCCCATCGATTCGTCCGCTGGGGCGGCGAAGGCCGACGCCGCCCACCCCGCGGAAAGTGCCGTTACCAGTGCAAGGATCGCTATGAGGCGCCCCCACCGCTGTGCTGCCCCCACGTACATACACACCCCTCTCTTGAAGGAGTGGCGCACCACTCCAAGGAAGTTCGCTGGTCAGACACTCCGCGCCAGCACGGACAGAATGGCACATCTGGGTCAAAACTGCGCGCGCGTTCGAGGCCCGTTTGCCGTCCATAACCCACAGCGCCATTCCATTTGGAATAGCCCGTTGACGCATAGGCTGATAGAATTCGCAGGTTCGTACCTTGTCCGGATGCTGAATCAGGGGGACGCTCGCCACCGTGAAACGCACTCGCTACATAGCACAGGCCGGCGTGATCGCCGCGCTCTACGCCGCAGCCTCGATGCTTGCTCTGAGCGGTATGGGCACCTTCGCCAGCGGGCCCATCCAATTCCGGATCAGTGAGTCGCTCACCGTATTGGCGCTGTTCACTCCGGCGGCCGTTCCCGGTCTGTGGATCGGGACCTGTATCGCGAACCAGCTGGTTGGCGGGCTTGGCCTGCTCGACGTGGTGTTCGGTGGGCTGGGTACGCTGCTCGGTGCCTGGTGGACTTGGCGGTTCCGTGGCAGGACAGCTGTGGCTCTGCTCGGCCCGGTCCTGTTCAACGCACTCATCGTTCCCGCCTACCTCCCCATAGTGCTCGACGACCCGTTCGGGAGCATCAATCTGCCGTCGATCGGGCTGCCGGTAGGACTGACTGTCTATCTGTTCGGCGTGGTCACTGTGGCGCTCGGCCAAGCGGTGGTAGTCTACGGAGTAGGATGGCCTCTTCTCGCGGCGCTCAGGCGGGTTGGTTTTGACACCACGTTCAGGCGCTAAGGGACGTTCGGGGGAGTAGCACGGTGCAGGTTCAGCGGGGCGAGAAGCATCAAGGGCTGGTCCCTCTTCCTTTTGTGCCGCTCATCGGTTGGGCGCACGAGGACTGCACCGGATGCTGGGGATGCGTCAGGCACTGCCCCGCAGACGCACTGCGTGTCGTCGAAGGCCAGACCACCGTCATCGCCGAACGCTGTGTCAAGTGCGGCGCGTGCGTCCAGGAGTGCGGCAAGTCATCCACCAGTGTGCGTGACGACACCGCCGCTGTCCTCGATCTACTGGCTTCGGATGTGCCGGTCGTCGCGCTGTTGGCCAGCGAGTACGTCTCGGCACTCCATCCCATGAGCCGGCCGGCTGTCGAGCAGGCTCTGACCGGACTGGGTTTCTCGGGCATGGAGACCACGATTCTGGGTGAAGAGATCGTGGCGGCCGCATACGATCAGGCGCTCTCCGGGCAGCCCGGCGGCCCGCCGCGGTTGCGCTCGTCTTGCCCGGTGACCGTCGACTGGGTGAGGCGGTTCTACCCACAGCTCACGGGGGCTCTCCTGCCCATCGTTCCGCCTTACATCGCGCAGGCGCGTCTAGTGCGAGAACTGTATCCGTCTGACGTGGCAATCGTGTACGTGTCGCCGTGCTACGCCCGCAAAGACGAGGTGTTCGCCTCGGATGTGGCGGGCGATGTCGACGTGGCCATCGGCTTCGACGAGTTGCGCGCTCTGTTCGCCGGCGCGCCGCCCCGTTCCGACGACATGCCGTCACGGCGTAAGCCGCAGGTGGTCAAGCAACTGTCTGCCATCGACGGGTTCCCGCGCCGCGTGCTCGCTGGCGGCCACATGGACACGGCGTCGGTCACCACGGTTCGGGGCCTCGACGAGCTCGACCGGCTGCTGACGGCGATCGTCCGTGGCGAGACGGCGCCTGCCGTCGTCGACATGTTGTGCTGCGAGGGTTGCCTCGATGGGCCGTGCGTGAACTCCGAACTGTCGGTGTTCGCGAAGCGTTCGATCGACACCGCCGAGCGTAGTCGCCAGGCACCGCCTGCGGTCGATACCCGAACGCTTCTCTCGGCTCTTCCCTCGGTCCAATTGGGACGCACGTTCACTCCTGATCCCGCGCCGGTACGCGAGCCGTCCGAGGAGCAGATTGACGAGGTGCTGGCCGCCGGAGAGTTCATGAGCCGAGAAGATCTTATCGACTGCGGTGCCTGCGGGCGTGCAACCTGCGTCGAGCAAGCGGTCGCGATCTGGAGCGGGGACTCTTCGTGGGACCTGTGTTTCCCCCTGCAGCGCAAACGTCTCGTTCGCGAGTGCGAGCACTTCTCGGAAGCGTCAGTGACCGACGATCTCACGGGGCTGATCAACCGCCGGGCCTTCGACCAACGGCTGTCAGACGAGGTGGAGCGTGCGGTGAGATACAAGACGCCGCTCTCTCTGGTGATGATCGACCTCGACGGCTTCAAAGAGGTCAACGACCGGTACGGTCACGCGGCCGGCGACGCGCTCCTGCGCGCCACGGGTACGCTGCTGCGCTCCGAGCTGCGCGCCACAGACGCGGCGGTCCGCTACGGAGGAGACGAGTTCGCTCTGGTGCTCCCCGGGGTGCACAAGACCGGTGCATGGGCCGTCGCCGAGAAGATCTGCGCCAGTCTCCGGCAGCTGCAGGCAGCCGCGGGCGATGATGGCCCGAAGGTCAGCGCGACGGCGTCGATGGGCGTGTCGTCGATGGGCGAGCACTGCACCGACGCCAGTGCGCTGCTCGAGTCCGCGGACGCCGCGCTGTATCGCGCCAAACGGGCGGGTCGTAACAGGGTGGAGCTGGCTGCTGGGTAAGGACTGTCTGTGTCGGATTCGACACAGGCTCGTCGTTACAGGAGGCCCCGTCCATGCATGACGCGCTGCTCCAGACGCCCGAGGGTGATCGCGTTCGCTGCGGTCTGTGTCCCCATCGTTGTCTGATCGCCGAGGGAAGTCGCGGTGTGTGCGGAGCTCGAGGTGTGGTTGACGGGCGGCTGGTGGCGTTGACGTACGGCATGGTGAGTTCGCTTGCCGCCGATCCCATCGAGAAGAAGCCGGTCTTCCACTACTGCCCGGGAACCCGGGTGCTCTCGCTGGGCAGCGTAGGCTGTTCGATGAAGTGCGGACACTGTCAGAACTGGCAGATCTCCCGACCCAAGGGAGACGACGGCTCAGTACCGCTGCGCTACGTGGGTCCCGAGCAGATTGCCGGTCTGGCTGCCGAGAGTGGCTGCGCTGGCGTGGCGTTCACCTACAACGAGCCGGTCATCTGGCTTGAATACGTAATCGATGCCGCCCGTCGTGCGCACGACGAGGGCCTCTACACCGTCATGGTCACCAACGGATACATCACCCCCGAGGCGCTCGATCTGCTCGCGGGGCATATCGACGTCTGGCGCGTTGACATCAAGGGCTTTCACGAAGAGACCTACCGTAGCCTGTGCCACGTCGGACACGCCGAGGCGGTGCGCAGTGCGGCCCAGCGCGCGAAGGTCGTTTGCGGCATGCATGTGGAGTGCGTGACCAACGTGGTGCCCGGCGTCAACGACTCCAGTGCGGAGTTGCGCCTCGTGGCACGATGGATTTCCTGTTCGTTGGGCCCGGACACCCCATGGCATGTGACGCGGTTCATGCCGTATCTCGAGTTCGCCGATCTCGATCCGACGCCGCTGTCCACGCTTATGCGCGCAGCTGAGATCGGTGCCGAGGAGGGGCTGAACTTCGTGTACTTGGGCAATGTCGACGCACCCGGGGGCGAAGACACGGTGTGTCCGCAATGCGGCGCGGTGGCGGTGCGCAGAACGGGGTTCTCGGCAGATATCAGCCGGCTTGCAGCGGGTGGTCGTTGCCCCGAGTGCGACACGGATCTCAACATGTACGTGTGCGGCGATGATACGAACCACGCGTGAAGCTGCTGGTCAGAGAGGATGTGTGTGAGTGCACGCAACAGATGAGTCGGCGTCGAGCGCCCGTCCTGTACCGCATGAGACCCCACGGGTGCTCGTGTTCTTCGACTATGCATGCCAGTTCTGCTACCTGGACTGGCCGCGCTTCAAGCGGCTGAGACAGGATCACGAGGCGGACCTCGTACTCGTGCCGTTCGAGCTGAGGCCCCAGTTGCCGGGCGAGGGTGTGCCCGTCTCGGAACTGGGCACGCCGCACTCGGAACACGTCGAGCAGCATATTCGGCGAATGGCGAAGGAGGCCGGGCAGGACCTGGTGATACCGGACTTCGTGCCCAACACGCACTATGCGCTTGGCCTGGGCGAATACGCGCGCGACCAGGGGAACAGGATCCATGAGGCCGTTCACGAGGCGATCTTCTCGGCGTACAGCGGGAAGGGGCTCGACATCGGCCGAGAGGATGTTCTTCTCGACATCGCTTCTGCGGCGGGGCTGGATCGCGAGGAAGCTGCCAAGGTGTTCGCCGAGGGACGCTACGATGACCGCCTCCACCAGTTCTACCACCTCGCGGTGTCACTGGGCATCACGGCGACCCCCAGCGCGCTGGTCTGCAACGAGCTGCTCATCGGAAGCAGGCCCTACGAGGTGCTCGAGGACGCGCTCGAACGCTGTCTTGTCACCGAACACAACATCGCGGCACACCTCGCCGAGACGGTCGATCCTGCGGCAGCAGAATCGTGAGATGCCGCTCGGCGGATACCGGCGTTGCGTGCAGGGGAGTAGCGGTATCATGTACGAGGCCCAAAGCGGCCTGATACCCGCAACCGTCACAGGAGTCGTCGAGAGCCAGTGGAACCCGTTGTTGTCATTCCGACTTTTTGGACCCGCCGCCAGGGTGGACGCGGCCGCGTGGTCACTGATGAGCGTGTAGCCACCTACGACCATCCCACGCCGATCAACGAACTCGACCCACCGCTTGTCTCGTGCTTGGAGTCCCTCAGGCAGGTGCGCGGTCTGGGGCGGGTACTCGTCATCGTCGCAGTAACCGATGACACGATCGCGAATGCAGCCGAGGACCGCGTACGAGAGATCGTCGATGAGTTTCCCGGCATCCATGCCTTCGTCTTCGGCCCGGTAGAGCTGGGGTCGTTGCACCGGAGGCTCGAACAACTCGAGTTCGCCGACATGATCGACGGCGTCACACTCACCGGCTACGGAGCTGTGCGCAACGCGGGCCTCATCGCGGCGGCGGTTCTGGGTCATGACTCGGTGGTCTTCCTCGATGACGATGAGGTCGTACTAGACCCGGACTTCCTCGAGAAGGCGCTCTACGGTCTGGGTGCCAAGCTGCAGGACGGCACCCCGCTTCTGGCGAAGACGGGCTACTACGTCGACGACCAGGGCAGATGGCAGCGTCACGACCAGCCGCACTGGACCGACATGTTCTGGCGCCAGAAGGACGCGTACAACGCGGCCCTGGACATCGTGATGAAGCCGCCCAGGATCCAGCGGGCGCGGATCGCGTTCGGTGGCATCATGTCGCTGCACAGGGACATGTACTCCGCGGTGAGCTTCGATCCCTGGGTCAGCCGGGGCGAAGACATCGACTACGTGATCAACGTGCGTATGCACGGCGGCGACGTCTTCATCGACGATCAGTGGAACGCGCTGCACCTGCCTCCGGAACCGGTCAGCGAGGCGCTGCGCTTCCGGCAGGACGTCTACCGGTTCGTCTACGAACACCGCAAGATCGAGTTCGCCAAGTCCCAAGTCGACCTGCGCCAAGTCACGCCCAAGTCGATGATGCCGTATCCGGGCGAGTTCATCGACTCATCGGTAGGCTGGCGCGCGTTTGTCACCGGTATGCTCCGGGCTGTGGGTCGGCCCGAGAAGGGCCGCTACGTGACCGCGGCGTTCCATTCGGTCCGAGAGGCGAGCGAGTACGCGCGAGAGCACTGCCAGCACTACTTCGAATTCCAGCGGCGCTGGCCCATCATGATGGAGCGCTTGTGGGACGACGTGGCGCTCTCGTCGCTGTTCACCGGAGAGCGCAGGGTCGATCGTACGGCGCTCACCGGCCGGTTCCCGGTAATTCCGTCTGCCGAGTAGCAGCGCCGTGGGCGATTGGGCACTCGCCGCGGTCGTCGGGCTGGTCTCGGGAGTACTTTCGGGCGCATTCGGGATAGGCGGTGGTATCGTCACCACGCCGGCGATCCGGTTGCTGCTGGGCGCGCCTGCGCTCATCGCCGTGGGTACGCCACTGCCGGTGATCATCCCGGCGGCTCTGACCGGGGCATTCGCTTACAATCGCAGCGGCCGAGCGGATCTTCGCGCGGCGCTGGTGATCGCCTTGGCCGGCGCCCTGCCTGCTGTGGGTGGCGCGCTGCTCGCGACGCGCGTGGGCGGCTCCATTGTGCTCGTGGGTACGGCGCTACTCATCCTGTGGGCTGCGACCGACACGATCCTTCAGGTGCTCCACCCGCCCACGCCGCTGCCGGACGAGACCCGGAGCACGCAGCTCAGGGTCTTGGCGCTGGTGGGAGTTGGTGCCATCACCGGTCTGTACTCGGGCTTCTTCGGGTTGGGCGGTGGATTTGTCCTCGTTCCTCTTCTGACGCGGTGGCTCCGTTTCGGCGTCAAGCGGGCCGTGGGCACTTCGCTGGCGACCGTTGCGATACTGGCCATTCCCGGGACGGTCACGCACGCGCTTCTGGGCAATATCGATTGGCTCATCGCTGCAGGCCTTGCCGTAGGGGTGGTGCCCGGGGCGCTGCTGGGCGCGCGTATCTCGCTGGGCGCGCACGACCGCCAGATTCGAATCGCGTTCGCGCTGCTGCTCGTGGTGGTGGGAGTGTTGCTCGCCGTCACCGAGCTGACCGGGCTGCAGTAGTGGACCGGCTGCGCCCGGCCACCGCGGCAGAGACGGTACGGCTCTGGCCGGCGGTGCGTGCCGCCCGCATCTTCGCCACGCTCGAAGAGCTGTCGCACTTCCGTGATTCAGCTCCATGGTGCGTGCGGGTCACGCCTGCAGGGGAGTCGTTGCTTCTGGGCCCGTGGCGTCACCACGGAGATCTGCTCGCGATTCGAGGGCTCTGGGCTGCCCCTGCGCGCATTCCCGCCTTCGTCGAGGATGCGGCGGTCGTGGCACGTGCTCAAGGCTTCCGACGTGTGCTCTCGCCCTTGGTTTCCGAGAAGGGCTTCGAGCAGTACCAACACGCGGGTATGGCCGTCCACGAGCCGATCGTCGCGCTCCAGGGATTCGCGGCGGAGCTCATCTGCGGAGAACTTTCGACGTCTCCTGATATCCGGGATGCGCGGCCCGCGGACTTCGACGAACTCGAGCGCTTGGACGGCCTGTGCTTCGACGAGTTCTGGCGCTACGGGGCACGTGAGCTGGCCGACTCGTACCAGCGCGAGCGCATGACGGTCGCACAAGACGAAGCTGGCCGGATCGTGGGGTATGCGACGTGTTCGCTGCATGGTGCCTCGGCAACGCTGGGGCGGCTCGCGGTGGAACCGTCGATCAGACGCGCGGGTATCGGCCGCTCGCTGCTGTGTGATTCGGCGGCATGGGCTGCGCATCAGCAGGCGTATGCGCTCACCTTGTGCACGCAGCGGAGCAACACGGCGTCTCGCCAGCTGTACGCGTCGGCCGGACTGTTCGAACTGCCTGAGGCGTACGTGATCGGGGTCAGGGAGGCCTGAATCGGGCGGTCGACCATTCGACTTGCTGGCTTAAACCCGAAACACGGATGAATCACTCTTTGTGCGTGATGCCGGTTTGCGGATAAACTGTCGGAACGCGGCGCACCGGCCCTTGTGTCGCGTGGAGGGAAGCGAGGGTCACGCCGTTGAGGAGGCGTGGATGCTCAAAGCTTTGGTTGTCGATGACGAAGCGCCGGCGCGCTCCGAACTGAGGTTTCTCCTTGGCGAGGCAGGCGGCGTTGAGGTCGTAGGGGAGGCGAGCAACGCGATCGAGGCGTTGCAGCTCATCAAGGCTATCCCATATGACGTGCTGTTCCTCGACATCGACATGCCCGGCCTCTCAGGCGTCCAGCTTGCCGAGGCGCTGACGGCACACCCCCGTGCTCCCGGAATCGTCTTCGTCACCGCTCACTCCGAGCATGCCGTCAAGGCGTTCGAGGTCAAAGCGGTCGACTATCTGGTCAAGCCGGTTGAGCTCGATCGCCTTAAGCAGGCGGTCGCGCGACTCGCACCACTGGCTGAGCAGCAGCCCGCCCGAATCGAGCGGATCCCCGTCGAGAAGGCGGGCAAGAAGTTGCTCATCGGCGTCGATGACATCCTCTACATCATGGCCAAGGACGACTACAGCTATCTGCACACCGCCACCGACCGCTACCTGTCGACGATGTCGCTGGCGACACTTGAGGCCCGGCTCGAGCCGGTCGGCTTCTTCCGCATCCACCGCCGCTATCTCGTGCGGCTCGCTTGCGTGAAGGAAGTGGTGCCGATGTACGGCGGCACGCTGCTGCTCACGCTCACCGATGAAGGCGCGACCCAGATCCCCGTTTCGCGCAGGCGCGTTCCTTCGCTCAAGAAGGCCTTGGGGCTCTGACGTGTCCGGCCCTGTGCTGGTCGGGCTGATATCGGACACGCACGGACTGGTCGACCCGCGCGTGCACGAAGCGCTCTGCGGCGTCGTGGCCATCATTCATGCGGGGGACATCGGCAGTGACGCCACGCTCTACGAACTGGGGGTCATCGCGCCGGTGACCGCTGCGCTGGGCAACTGCGATGGCCCCGCCCTCGCCGCTTTCGACGTGCAGCTCCAGGTTCGCACCAAGGTCGCTGGTGTCCGAATATTGGCGATACACGATATCCACGACCTGGGCCCGATACCCTCAGATGTCGATGTCGTGGTACACGGCCATACACACATGCCGAGCATCCAGTATCACGGTCGGGTCCTAGTGGTGAATCCGGGCTCTGCTTCGCACCCTCGACTCGTACCCGGGCCTAGTGTCGGAATCCTCGAGATCGGCGACGGGCGGCTGGAAGCGCGGATCGTCATGCTCGACGATCTGGCGGAGTGACCTACTCCAGAGCAGGCCTACTCCTCGAACACGACCCCTGTGGCATCGGCAAGCCCTCGAACCAACAACGCCACTGATTCGGCCGAAGCATCCGGCAGATCGATTCTCAGCACCCGTCGCCCGGCCGCGACCAGCGTGATCAGGTCTCCCTCGGCTTGTGCGCGGTGCAGTTCGCGCAGGCCCCAAGACTCTCCGGGAACCGGGACTTCGGTTGGATCTGATGTGGTGACCAGCACAAATACACCGGTGTTGGGGCCGCCCTTGTGGTACTGCCCTGTGGAGTGCAGGTAGCGGGGCCCCAGTTCGAGCGTTATGGGAACACCCAACGCCGCCGAGCAGGGTGGCACGATCCCGCGCACCGGGGCGAGCAGGGTATCGTCATCCGGCAGGTAGACCAGCAGGCACAGGAAGTCGCCGGTCTGAAGTGACGCCACCGCATGGCCGATCATCGTGCCCACGGACGTCTCTTGGTGCCCCGGGACGGGAAGCGTCCCGGCGAAGGTGTAAGAGCAGCCGGTCTCGTCGACCGAGCCCTGGGGCAGTGGTGCGACCGACTCACCGGAAAGCACCGCTGCCGTGGCCGCCTTGGCCGCAGCCACATTGGGCTGGCCGAACGGGTTGACGTCAAGAAGCGGCCCCAGCAGAGCCACCGCGTGCTCCCAACGCACGAACTCCGCCGCTACGTCGTAGGGATGGTGAAGCACCAGCTCGATCACTGGATGGCGTTCGGCCCATCCACTCGCCCAGCCGGCCATGCGGGAATCGTCCTCGTAGCGCACGACGACAAGCGCCCGGTCGCTGCCGTACTCCTGTGGCTTGTCGTCCGAGAGTTCGACCACCGGCAGGATTCCGGTGCCCTGCTTGCCCAGTGACTCCGCGACCAGCTGCTCTGCCCACAGCCCGAAGGATTCCAATCCGGGTGAGGCGAGCAGCGTGAGCTTGTCTCGGCCCTCTGCGTGCGCATCGGCCGCGAACGCTGCGAGTTGTGCCGCCGGGTTCTCATCGGCGGGAAGTGCACAGGCGGCTTCCATCTTGCCGGCGCACGACAGCAGCTTCTCGAGATCGATACCGAGCAACGCTGCGGGCAGCAGCCCGAAGCTCGTCAGGGCGGAGTACCGGCCACCGACCGTGGGGGGAGAGGGCACTACGGCGCGGAAGCTCTCCTCGTTGGCGAGGCCCTCGAGCTGAGAGCCGGGGTCTGTGACCGCGATGAACCGGGCGCCGGCCTCGAGGTGTCCCACTGCGTGCTCGACGTACTCCCGGCAGACCGCATACAGCGACAGAGGCTCGATGGTCGAACCGGACTTGCTGGACACGATGAACAGCGTCGTCTGGAAGTCCAGGGTGGTGAGTGCGTGGAGCACGGTGATCGGTGAGGTGGTGTCGAGCACGTGCAGTCGGGGCCCATCTCCATCATCGGCCAACACGCGCCCCATCACCAGCGAGGCGAGCGAGCTTCCGCCCATGCCCAGCAGAACCACGTCGGTCAGTTCGTCCGCTGCGACCTCGCGGGCGAGCTGGTGGATGCGGGGCAGAATCTCCGCCGCGTCCGAGGCGAGCTGCGTCCACCCCAGATTCTCGCTGACTTGAGCTCGTACGGCGGCGTCTGCCGAGAAGAGCGAGCTGTCGCGGGCTCGCAGTCGTGCTGGCGCGTCAAGCGCCGCTAGCCGGCTCAGAGAGGCCATGAAGCGTCCTTTCGGGCGGGAGTAGTCAGGAGTATATGCCCCTCAGAGGTGCTCGGCGGACTCCTCGGTCCCCACGGCTTCGATGGGGACCGTCTCATGTCCCTCTCCCGCTTCGAGTCGAGCGACGAGCAGTCCACCGCCGACCACGAGCAACCCGCCGATCACTGTCGTGACGCTGAGCGGTTCGTTGGGCAGGAACATCGCTGCGAATACAACGGCGCTGACCGGCTCGACGTAGGTCAGGATAGCGGCGTGGTCGGTGCGCACGCGGCGCAGGCCGCCAAGAAAGATGAAGCCGGACAGTGCGGTGTGGACGACGCCCAGCATGACGAGAGCGGCGTATGCGCGAGGCGTCTGCGGCACGTCCCCGCGCAGGTAGGCGGCTACCACGAACGGGGAGAGCACCAGAGAGGCGACTCCATACTCGATGAGCATGAGCGAGCCGCTCGATATGCCGCGCAGTATCTTCTTGGAGCGCAGCAGAAGCGTCGCATAGGTGAGGGCCGAGCAGAACGCCAGCGTCGCCCCGAGGACTTCCTTGTGGCTGGCAACCGAAAGGCCCTGGGGAGCCATGATGACCACGATGCCTACAAGCGCCAGCGCCAGCGGGGCGACGATCCGCCGGTCGAACCGCTCCTTGGTTACGAACGGCGCCAGCGCTGCGACGAAGACCGGGCCGGTGTAGCCCAGAAGTTCGGCGGTGGCGACGGTCGTCATGTCCAGTGCGGTGAGGAACAGAAACCAGTTCAGCGTCAGGATGAGTCCTTGGAAGAACACCTGGACCCACTTGCTCCGTCCCAACGTGAGCAACTCGCGCCAACGCCCGCTGACGAGCAGCCAGCTGCCGATCACCAGCCACGCGAAGAAGACCCGGTAGAAGACCTTGACCACCGAGGCACCCTCGGCGGAGCGCAGCAGAAGCGGGATGGATCCCCAGATGAGCCCGGCTACCGCGACGCGGACAAGGCCGGACAGGCGCTGTTTGGGATCTGGTATGGAATCAGGACTCATGACGAGCAGTCTAGCGCAGCCGCAACGGCTCGAGATGCGGAATCGGTCAGCAGATGCGCGGCAGCTGTTCGCCCACGAGCATGTCCATGATCCGTGTGGCCCCGAAGGCCGTGTGCACGTAGACCTTGCCGGCCGGACCCTCGGCCACCTCGCCCACGATGGCGGCGTCCTCGCCGTACGGCGATGCCTTCATCGCGGCCAGTGCCGCCTCGGCCTGCTCGGCAGGTACCACGGCGATCATCTTGCCCTCGTTGGCGACTTGGAAGACGTCATAGCCCAGCATCTCGGAGGCACCGCGCACCTGGTCGTGTACCGGTACGGATGTCTCTTCGACGGTAATCGAGACGCCAGAGGCGCTCGCGAGTTCATTCAGGGTGGAGGCCATACCGCCTCGGGTGGGATCGCGGAAGCACCGCGCGTCAGGCGCCGCGGCTAACACGTTGGCGATCAGAGTACCCAAAGGAGCCGCGTCGGTCTGGATGTCGGTCGAGAACGAGAGTCCTTCTCGGGTGGATACGATTGCGATCCCGTGGTCGCCCATGGTGCCGGAGACCAGTACGCGGTCGCCCGGCTTGCAGTATGAACCGGACAGGTCGACACCCTCGGCCAGTGCGCCTACGCCCGCGGTATTGATGAACACGCCGTCGCAGCTGCCCTTCTCGACGACCTTCGTGTCGCCTGTGACGATGTGCACGCCCGCTTCACGCGCGGCATCGCGCATAGACACGAGGATGCGCTTGAGGTCTGCGACCAAGAAGCCCTCTTCAAGGACGAATCCGACTGACAGGTATAGCGGGACAGCGCCCGACGTGGCTACATCGTTGACGGTGCCGCAGACAGCGAGCCGCCCGATATCGCCACCGGGAAAGAAGATCGGATTGACCACGTAGGTGTCGGTCGAAAACGCGAGCCGTGCGCCGTCGAAAGGCAGAGAGGCTGCGTCGTCGAGGCGTCCAAGGGCGTCCTCGGCGAACTCGGCCACGAAGACGTCGTCGATCAGCTCGCGCATCATGGTGCCGCCCGAGCCGTGCGCAAGAAGGATGCGATCAGAACGCATGAGAGTCCTTTCGAGTCGTCCGCAGGCCCGTAGGTGAGTCTCAGCTCTCCGTGCGGCCGTAGTCAGTGTAGCGGTAATAGGCAGCGCAGCTACCTTCCGAGGAGACCATGCACGGTCCGATGGGGTGCTCGGGAGTACAGCCGCGCGCGAACAGTTTGCATTCGTAGGGGAGCGTCATGCCGCGAAGAACCTCGCCGCACTGGCAGCCCTTGATCTCCTTGGGCTCCGGTGGCGTAACAGGTAGCTTCTTCGCCGCATCGAATGCCGAGAACTCCTCGCGGATGCCAAGCCCTGTTCCCGGGATGACCCCGATACCACGCCAGTCGGCGTCGATCGGTTCGAATACCCGCTCGACCATCTCTCGGGCGACCGGGTTTCCCTCAGGCATGACACCGCGGTGATAGGCGATCTCGATCTCGGCACGTTTCTCTTCGAGCTGCTTCAGGATCATGTAGACGCCTTGGAGCACATCGACCGGCTCGAAACCGGTGATCACACCGGGCACGTGGTAGTTCTCGGCCAGGAACTCATACGGATGGCTTCCGATGATGGTCGAGACGTGACCCGGCAGGATGAACCCATCGATCTGGACGTCAGGGTCGTTGATGAGCGCCTCGAGGGCAGCGGGGACCGTCTTATGCGCACAGAAGACGCTGAAGTTGTCGATGTGCTCTGACTGGGCGCGCAGGATTGCACTCGCGATCAGGGGGGCAGTGGTCTCGAAGCCCACGGCGATGAAGACGACCTGACGGTCGGGCTCCTTCTGGGCGAGGGCAATCGCGTCGAGGGGGGAGTAGACGATGCGCACGTCGCGCCCGTCGGCCTTCTCTCGCGCTAGTGACGAGTAGCTGCCCGGTACCTTCATCATGTCGCCGAAGGTGGTGACGATGACTTCGGGACGGTGAGCGAACTCGATGGCCGTATCGATGTCGTGGTTGGCTGTCACGCAGACGGGACAGCCGGGGCCGGAGAGCAGAGTCACGTTCTCCGGCATGACGGCACGCAGGCCGTTCTTGGCGATTGATACGGTGTGCGTGCCGCAGACCTCCATCAGCTTCACGGGGCCGGTCTCGGTGGCGTTGATAGCCTCGATCAGGCCCCGGGCGATAGTGGGGTCGCGAAAAGCTGAAAGGTCCATAGGGAGCCTATGCCCCCTCGACCAGAAGGCCTTCGTCTTCCGTGAAGAAGGGAAGCGTCTTGAGGAGTTCGAGCGTCTCGTTGGCGGTCTGCTCGTCCACGATCTGGAGAGCGAAGCCCGCGTGAACGAGCACGAAGTCGCCTTCGACCGCCTCGGGCACGAGGTCGAGCGAGACGGTGCGCGTGACACCCATGATGTCAACGACGGCCATGCCGTTGGGCTCCCGCGTTGAGATGCGAGCTGGAATTGCAAGACACATAGTCTTCGTCCCTTCCGCCGCCGGCCCCATTCGCCAGCGCTATGCTTGATGCCGCCGAGCCCATGCTACAACGGCTTGGCCGAACGAGACGGCCCCATCGTTGACCGGCAGATTAACGTGGGTGAGCGGCTCAAGTCCGGCTGCCTTGAGCGCCTCTACCGATCCGCCCAGAACCAGGCGGTTCATGAACACGCCCCCGGCGAGCGCGACCTTCCTCGTACCCAGCCGGGTGGCGACTACTTCGCTGACCGCCACCACGCACGCGACGACTGCGCGATGGAACCTCATGGAGATTACCCCCGAGGGTATTGAGGCGTCAACGTCCGATAGTACTGCTGCAAGCAACGAGCCAGCGTCGATGATAAGTGGCGATTCCAACAGTTCCGATTCTATCAGCTCGAAGCGGTAGCTGCCCTCCGCCTGAGGTTCAGCAGCGGCTTCAAGCAGGATCGCCGCCTCACCCTCGTAGTGCGCGTCGTCCGCGATACCGATGATCGACGAGACTGCGTCGAACAGGCGGCCCATCGAACTGGTCAGCGGGCAGTTCACCCCCCGGGCGATCATGGTCAGAAGCGTGTTCTCCTCGCCGGGAGCGAGTCTGGAGCGCAGCGCCCCGGCCCCCGGATGATCCAGTAGGCCGTATTCGCTCAGGACACCCAGCGCCATCCGGGCCGGCCGTTTGATCGCACCCGAGCCGCCGGGCATGGGAACGTAACGCAGGTGCGCAACACGCTCGAACTGCTGCCAGTCGCAGGCCAGGACTTCGCCGCCCCAGATGCGCCCGTCCGAACCGTAGCCGGTGCCGTCGAACGCGATGCCCACGACCTTCTCGGCGATTCCGTGCTCAGCGGTGACACTGGCGATATGGGCGTGATGGTGCTGAACGCTGACCTTGGGCAGATTCTGCTCGAGCGCCCACTTGGTCGAAAGATACTCAGGGTGGTCGTCGTGGGCGATGAGATGCGGCTCGATTCGGAATAGCCGCTGGTACAGGTCGAGGGTGCTCTGGTAGCTCGCGAGTGTCTCGGCGTTCTCAAGATCGCCGATGTGCTGGGAGACGAATGCGTACTCGCCGGTGAGCAGTGTGAACGTGTTCTTCTGCTCGGGCCCCGCCGCCAGAATGGCTGTGTCGGCCGAGAAGGGCAGCTTGATGGGGTGAGGCGCGTACCCCCGTGCTCTGCGCACCGGCTCGACGATGCCGCGCACGACGCGCACCACCGAGTCGTCATAGCGGCTGTAGATCTCGCGGTCGTGCAGCAAGAACGCGTCTGCGATGGTGCCGAGCCGCTCGATTGCCTCGGCGTTGCCGGTGGCGATGGGTTCGTCCGAGAGGTTGCCACTCGTCATGACCAGCGGGGCGCCGACGGCGTCGAGCAGGAGGTGGTGCAGGGGGGTGTAGGGGAGCATGACGCCGATCTCTGCTAGACCGTCGGCGATGCCGTTAGCCAGAGGGGGAACGACCCCGGGGGGTGCCGTGCTCAGACAGTCCTCGTCGCCTTCGGCTCCTGCGGAACTGCGCGCGGCACCCCCCGGGGTCGTTCCCGAGCAGCTTGCGCTGCCGGGAACTGTGGTGCCGGGCGTGAGTCCAATGCCTACGCCCCCCTCACTTGAGGCCTTGCGGCGGAGGAGGACTACGGGGCGGACGGGGCCTGAAAGGAGGTCTGCTTCTTGGTCGTTGACTTCGCAGTACTTACGGACCTCGTCGAGGTCGCGCATCATCACGGCCAGCGGTTTGCCCCAGCGGTGCTTGCGCTGGCGCAGGGTGGCGACGGCCTCGCTGTCGAGTGCGTTGCAGGCCAGGTGGAAGCCACCCAGTCCCTTGACCGCCAGAATCCGGCTGTCGAGCAGCAACGCGGCCGCAGTCGCGACGATCTCATCGCTGCGGGCAGCCTCAGTGTCTCTGTCCCGGTGCGGCCGGGGAACGGACTCTCGCTCGGGCGTCCAGCCCCAATCGGCCGGGAGGTGGTCGGATTCGGTCTTCACGCTGCTCGGCGCGGTCCCGGGGGGTGCCGCGCGCAGTTCTGCAGGCGGCGAAGCCGCCGAAGCCTGTTTGAGCACGGCACCCCCCGGGACCGCGCCCTCGCAGAGATTCAGGTACAACCTCGGCCCACAGACGAAGCAGGCGTCTGGCTGGGCGTGAAAGCGGCGGTCTGAGGGGTCCCCGTACTCGCTTGAGCACTCCGGGCACATGGGGAAGTCCCGCATCGTGGTCATGGGGCGGTCGTAGGGCACGTCGGCGATGATCGTGAACCGCGGCCCGCAGTTCGTACAGTTGATGAAGGGGTACCGGTGGCGTCGGTCTCCGGGGCTCGCGAGCTCGCTGAGGCAGTCGGGGCAGGTGGCGATGTCGGGGCTGACGAGCGTCATGGCCCCTTGCTCGGCTCGCGATGAGCGAATCTCGAAGCCGACAAGGCCTTGGTAGTCGATCTGTTCGACGGTCAGTCCCTCAATTCGAGACATGACCGGGGCGTGCGCTCTGAGCTCTTCGGGGAACGCGTCGACCGCTACGTCAGCACCCTCCACGACGCAGTGCACGCCGTCACTCGCGTTGAGTACCCAACCCTGCAGACCCTGCGACACGGCGAGGTTGTAGACGAACGGCCGGAACCCGACACCTTGGACGATGCCCGAGACATGAAGCTGGAGGGCCTTCACGACTGAGCCTAGGCCTGGCTCTGACGGTGGAACCCGTCGGCCACGAAGCGGTTGTTGATACGCACGAACAGCTTGTATGCCTGGTCCAACAGGGCCATCGCCTCGGCTGCGGTCGACTGCGTGAGTTCCTCTTTCGCGGCCTCGAACGAGGAGTCGTGGATGAATGCGTTGCGCTCGGCACGCAGTGAGCGCCACCGGCGCGGAAACTCCCCGAACCCCATCTCCGCGGCAGCGTCTTCGAACTGCTCGCCGGTGAGGGCGGGGAATAGTCTGCCGATGCGCTGGCCGACAGCCCGTTGGGTGTCGAGAACGGTGGCACGCAACTTCACGCTCGCGCCGTTGGCTTGCATGATGCGGGCGAGAATGTCCTCGATCAGTGACTCGAGGAAGGTCGCCGCAAGGATCACCACGATCTCGGACTCGCCGTCCGCGTGGTATCCGCGGATGCGCGCATCGAGACGGCGAAGTCGCTCGGGCGGGAACTGGCGGCGATCCGCCGAATCCGCTTTGCAGCGAGGGCAGGCGATCTCGCCTGCACCGTAGCGAGGATCCTCAGACAGGAACCCACAGGACACGCACTCCCAGTACAGCGGAGTCCGCTCGCTGATGACCAACGGTGCTGGGGGCTGAATGCGCTTCGTGTTCACCCGAGGATTGTAGCAGTCGAACAGGGCGGCCCCGCCGGGGCCGCCCGTCGTGATTGCCCTATACGAGTTCGACGCTCGCGTCGGGATTGGCAGGCGTGCCTTCGATCTGTGCAGCCGCCCTGTCGAGCTTCGCCCGTGCTTCGCCAAGCAGAACCGACGCCTGCGCAACTGATGCGCTTGGGTGAATCATGTCGGCGTGATCCGCGAGGTGATGAATCTGCTCGAGCCACTGCTGCGCCATGGCGAGCGTGTCGTCCGCCTGGCCGAGCATGAGCTTCATCTGGTCTGTGTTGACACCCTTCTGGCACATGGCGTTATCCCAACCAAGCCGAGAGCTCATCGACGAGACGCTTCTTGGGCATGGCTCCAACGAGCTTCTTCACCACTTGGCCCTCGCTGAAGACGAGGAGGGTGGGAATCGACAGGATGTCGTGCTTTGTAGCGACCGCCGGGTTCTCGTCAACGTTGAGCTTGCCCACCGAGACGGCGTCGTACTCGGCAGCGAGCTCCTTGAGAACCGGTTCCATCATTCGGCACGGTCCGCACCACGGAGCCCAGAAGTCGAGCAAGAACGGCTTGCCGCTGGCCTCCACCGTCTCGGCGAAGTTCGCGTCGGTTACCTGGACGAGATCTGACATCGGTACCCCTCTCCTAGCTGGTTCAGATCGTGCATACATTAGCGGCATCGACGTACCGCAGGGCCTCGAACGCGGCAGACGCGCCTTTCGCCGCAGCAGTGATTACCTGCTTGAGCTCGGACTGGGTCACATCGCCTGCGGCGAAGAGCCCCGGCACCGAAGTGCGTCCATCGTGGTCGATAGAGATGTACCCGCTATCGGACAGTTCGCACAGCTCCTTGGCCAACTCGTTGACAGGATGCACTCCTACGAAGATGAACACCCCGTCGAGCGGCAGGAGCTTGTCGGGCTCCCCGATGGTGGATTCCAATCGTATAGCAGCCACCTTGCCACCTTCGCCCACGATCTGGGCGGGGACGCGGCTGAGTTCCATTTCGATCTTGTCGTTGGCGAAGCAGCGCTCTTGGATGCACTTGGTCGCACGGAGTTCGTCGCGGCGATGAATCAGGTGGACCCGCGTAGCGAACTTGGTGAGGAACATGGCCTCTTCGACGGCCGCATCGCCGCCTCCGATGACGGCGACGGTCTTGTCCTTGAACAGCGCGCCATCACATGTTGCGCACCACGAGACACCCCGGCCGGTGAACTCGGCCTCGCCCGGGATTCCCAGCTTCCGCGGTATGGCACCGGTGGCGAGAATGACGCTGTGGGCCTCGAATTCCTCGCCTTCGGACGTGAGTACGAACTTGCCGCCCTCGGTCCGAACGCCTTCGACCGGAGAGAAGGTGCGGATGATCGCGCCGTGCTCCTCGGCCTGAGCCGTCATGAGCTCGCCCAGATCCGAGCCCGAGATGCCTTTGGGGAATCCGGGGTAGTTCTCCACCCAATCGGTCGTGACGATCTGGCCGCCGGGCAGCCCGCGCTCGAACACGACGGTCTTCGCGCGGCCACGGGCCGCGTACAGTGCTGCGGCCAGTCCGGCTGGTCCTCCGCCGATGATGGCGATGTCTATGTGCTCACGTGTCATTGGATGACTCCTTGCGTGGTCTCGGCCGACGTTCCGAGCTGTGTCTCGATCTGCTGCAGGAGCAATGATGCCTGCTGGAAGACGGTATGGCCGTTGGGGTCGTTCTCGGTCAATGTCTTGACCTTGCGCATCTGATCGGCCGCTGCCTTGAGATCGCGGCGCCCCTGAAGGTAGAAGATGCCCAGATTGTAGTTCGCGTTCACGTGGTTGGGGTCACTGGCGAGCACCTGCCCGACCGCGCGGATCGCGGGATCGGTCTGCCCTGAGTAGAACAGCAGTGACGCCATATCGGCGCGCGCATCGTTGTCGGAAGGCAGTTCCTTCAGATAGGCCGCGTAGTAGCGGATGCCTGCCTTGCTCAGGGGAATGACGGTCGCCTGATCGCCGGAAGCCTGCGCGTTACCTACGGCGTCGTAGTAGAAGTCACCCATGGTGAGCAGGGCTTCTCGGTTGTTGGGGTACTTGTCCAGCGCACCAAGTGCTTCGAACGCCGCGATCTGCTTCGTCGTCAGCAGCTCTCGATACTGGGTGGGTAGCTGGGTGGTGTCGAAGGCGGTCTTGTTGGTCATCGTCAGCACGATAACCGCGACGAAGACAGCCAAGGCGATCGCAAGGATGCCCAACGGCACGCGGTAGCGCTGGAACGGGCGGATGATGTAACGCTTGGCGAAACCACCCTCGACGCCTTCGCCATAGCGAGCGACCGTGACGCCCAGTGTCTGGGCCTTCAGCAGCATGTTGAGGTCGTTGGTCACCAGTAAGACATCGCAGTCCGGGCCCGCCAGGCTGCAGACCTGCATCGCAGTGGCGATGATCTTGTCGTCGGAGTTGCGCGTCGTGATCCCGTCCGGCAGCTTCATGTCGGGGTCGAAGGGAACGACGCGAAGCCGACCGCCGTCGGGGATGTCGACACCGTCGATCAGCGAGCCCTCTTCGGACAGCTCGAAGAGCATACGGCTGACTTCCCTGCCACGGAATCGAAGGTCGGGATCGACTCGCGCGGTCTTGAGCTTGTCGAGTTCGCCCAAGACCGTCTCGGGAATCACGACCTCATCACGTGGGTACGACAGCACCGAGTTCGGGTCTGCGAGCAACACGTTGGTATCGAGTACGACGATCCTGCTCATGCGCATGGGCCTTTCATCGAGCGTTTGCCGCCGCCATCTTACTGCAACCTGACGTGGGGATATCTGGAGATTGTGGGTACGAGGTCAGCCGTCCCAACGTTCATCCCCTGTTTGTGCCCTCCGTTGACTCGGCCGAGCGGACGCGACGGATGATGAACACGAGCATCACGCCAAGTGCCGTGACAACGGCACCGATGATAGCCAGCCGGTCCAGGTACGACGCGCGGACATCGACTGTTTTGCGGGCCAGGACCACGCCGGCCGAGGCGACCGTCACGGTCAGCTTGCCCCGCAATGCGTCCGGCATGGACACCGGCAGTTCCACGAAGTTGTCCTTCGGACTGAGCTCGACCCGGCGCAATTGGTCGCCTGAGATACTCACGCCCTTCGAGGTCGTCGCGACCACGTCGATGCTAAGGGGCGCATCGCCACCGTTGGTGATGGTGACAGGCACTTCTCCGGAGCTGCCCGCCAGCGTGATCGCCTCGACACGCAGGCTCACCGCCGAGAGGACATCACGCGCACTGCGTAGAGCGGTGGCAGAATACGTGCGTCCCCGGTCGGCGAGGTCCCACTTGCCCTCGGGCCCGGCCCACGCCGAGCACTGCGCGATCAGCGAGTCGTCCTCGGCGATCTGGGACCTGCTGCCGGAGTCGGCCAATGCAGCAGTCAGCGCCTGGGACCAGTCGCGTGCGGTCTTCACGTCCCTCCAGTACCCCTTCGGGGCGGGAGAGTCTTCCTTTCCGTTGACGAGTTTGGCTACTGAGCTGGGGGTTCGCGCAGCCAGCGCGCGTGTGAGATCGACTCGCAGCCAGGCTTGATCGGCGAGCGTATCGTATGCCGCGATGAGGGCACGCGCACTGGCTGCGCCCGGGCCGACATCGCAGCTGACCACAAGAGGACCGCGCAGACCCGGTGCGATGGCTCGATCGAATGCTTCTCTGATCTGCCCGGTCGTGTCGCCTCCGGTCACCTTTTGGCTCAGAGCATCGTCGGCCACCAGCACCCTGACCGGCGGTCCGTCGAGTTTGTAGATGCCCGGCGCCGCCTTGGTCCGCCTGAACCGTGCACACGACTGCCCGACTACCACGTACTCAACACCGTGTCGGGCCAGCGTCGAGGCGGCCTCCGGTGGTAGACACCCGCCCGCGGGAATGGTCCCGGTCGACGGCGTCGTTTCAACCGAACTGAAGGTCGCCGAGAGGCCCTTGGCGTACTGAATGTCGACGTCTTGGACCATGCCGTGGGTTGCGAGAGCGGAAAGGTCGGGATCTGAGAATCCCTGCGTGGTCAGTTCGAGCCGTCCCGTGTCGAGAGCCTCACCCAGCAGCGCGAGGGTCGACCCGTATGCTTGAGGTACCGGGCTGTCAGCCGCGATTCGAGCCGTGCCTTCGGGCCCCACCAGCTCGTAGCCGGAAGCGATGTGCGACCACTCGCTGAGCAACAGCGGCGAGACTGCCAGAGTGATCCGGGCGTCGGGTTGCGCTACCACCCAGGCCGCGATCTCCAGCACGTCATCACGAACCTGCGTGTACTGGCCGGGGTCGGCGACGAACCGGCCCTTGGGGTCGGCAAGCGGCTGCCCGCTGACTCGGGCGCAAATCGCCACAGGAAGGCGAGGGCGCTTGGGGTCGTACACGAGCAGCTCGGCCTCGACGGTCCCTTGGACTATCTGCCCCTTCTGGGCTATTCGTACTTCGAGTTGGACAGGGTAGGCACCCGGGCTGAGCTGTAGATCGCTCATGTCGCGCTCGAAGGCGGCGATGACCGTGCCAGTATCGGCGTTGTTCTCGATCCGCGTCTGCTGGATCATCAGTTTGCCCGAGGGGTTGAGGATCTTGAGCCGCGCCATGACCGAGTCGGCCGGTCGGCTCAACGAGATACGGGCCGAGTAGGCGAAGCTCCCGTTCGAGGGCATGGCCGGAGTCTGAGGCACGAGAGAGACGCTCGATACGCCGATGGTTGCCACGACCGAACCAAGCGCCGCGCCGGGCGTCTGCTGGCTCTGTCCTGCAGCAGGGAGCGCTGTGGCGGGCTCTGTCAGCGAGACAGCGCCGATCGCGACGAGTGCCAGAGCGCACGCCCAGATCGCGTATATCGTGCTGCGCCGATGTGGCAAAGGAGCTTCCTGACGTGGGTGTACTTCGATTCGTGGTCTATCGGACGTGTACCATGATGCAGATACGGGCACATGATTATCGCACGCCGCACACGGAAAGGACGTACCGCGCATGTCTCAGCGCGAGAACCCCACACAGACTTCGCAGCTTCTGCCTTTGATCCCTCTGAGGGACCTGATTCTGTTTCCTGACCTCGTGGTGCCGCTGTTCGTCGGCCGCGAGCGGTCGATTCGCGCGCTGGAGGAGGCGATGCGGGGCGAGCACGCGGTCGCTCTCGTGACGCAACGCCACGCCGAGACTCAGGACCCATCGCCCGAGGACCTCTACGAGATCGGCTGTGTCGCCTCGGTGATGCAGGAGCTGAAGCTTCCCGATGGCACGGCCAAGGCGCTCGTCGAGGGCCAGCAGCGCTTCCGGATACTCGAGTTCGTCCAGACCGAGCCGTTCACGATGGTGCGCGTCGAGCGCATCATCGAGTCGCTTGACGTCGATATGGAGACCGAAGCCCTCATGCGGGCGCTGATCGCCGACTTCGAGAAGGCCTCTGAACTGGGCAAGCCGATTCCACAAGAAGTCATCGTGGCCGCATCGGCAATAGAGGAGCCGGGTCGGCTGGGCGACTTCGTCGCGTTTCACCTCAACCTCAAAGTCGAGCAGAAGCAGGAGATCCTCGAAGCACTCGACCCTGCCATGCGGCTTGAACTCTGCGCACGTTTCCTCCGCAAGGAGATCGAGCTTCTCGAGCTGGGCAGCAAGATCCAGAGCCGCGTGAAGGAGCAGATGACCCAGTCGCAGCGCGAGTATTTCCTCCGCGAGCAGCTGAAGGCCATCCATCAGGAACTGGGAAGCTTCGACGAGATACAGGCTGAGATCGACGAATACACCGAGAAGATCAAAGCCGCTGCCATGCCCGAGGCGGTCGAGACCAAGGCCCTCAAGGAACTGGGACGGCTCGAGAAGATGCCGCAGGCCAGCGCCGAGACGAGCGTCATCCGGACGTACCTGGACTGGCTGGTCGGCATGCCGTGGGGCGCCGAGTCCGAGGAGAAGCTCGATCTGGTCGAGGCGCAGTCCATCCTCGACCATGATCATTATGGTTTGGAGAAGGTCAAAGAGCGTGTCTTGGAGTACCTCGCGGTGCACAAGCTCACCGACAAGATGCGTGGCCCGATCCTGTGCTTCGTCGGCCCTCCGGGTGTCGGCAAGACCTCCATCGGCAAGTCGATCGCACGATCGCTCAACCGGGAGTTCATCCGCATGTCGCTGGGCGGCGTGCGCGACGAGGCCGAGATCAGAGGTCATCGGCGCACTTACGTCGGCGCCATGCCCGGACGCATCGTCCAGTCGATCAGTCAGGCCGGCACGCGCAACCCCGTATTCATGATGGATGAGATCGACAAGGTGGGGATGGACTTCCGAGGAGATCCCACCTCCGCGCTGCTTGAGGTACTCGATCCTGAGCAGAACAACGCGTTCCAGGACCACTACCTCGAGGCGCCGTTCGACCTGTCGGATGTCATGTTCATCACGACGGCGAACCTGCTTGACCCCATCCCTCCCGCGCTGCGTGATCGCATGGAGGTCATCCACTTCCCGGGCTACACCGAAGACGAGAAGTACCACATTGCGCAGCAGTATCTGATCCCCAAGCAGCTCGCCGAGCATGGGCTCACGCCCAGCAAGCTCGAACTGCAGGAGAGTGGCGTGCGCGAGATCATCCGCCGCCACACGCGCGAGGCTGGCGTCCGCGGGCTCGAGCGGACCATCGCGATGATCTGCCGTCAGGTCGCACGCAAGGTCGTTGAAGGCAAGAAGGGCAAGACCTCGGTGACCTGCCGGACTCTGCACAAGTACCTGGGCCCGCCACGGTTCAGCTATGGCCTGGCCGAGGAGAAAGACGAGGTGGGTGTCGCCACCGGTCTGGTCTGGACCGAGGTGGGCGGCGACGTGATCTTCATCGAGGCCACCGCAATGCCGGGCAAGGGCGCCGTGATCCTCACAGGGCAGCTGGGTGAGGTCATGCGCGAATCGGCCACCGCCGCACTGTCCTACATCCGCACTCGCGCGAAGACTCTGGGCATACCCGAGGACTTCTCGGAGAAGAACGATCTGCATATCCACGTGCCAGCGGCCGCGATTCCCAAGGACGGACCGAGTGCGGGTATCACCATGGCGACAGCGCTCGCTTCGGTGCTCACCGGCTGCGCGGTGCGCCGTGACCTGGCGATGACCGGCGAGATCACTCTGCGCGGACGGGTTCTTCCGATCGGCGGGCTCAAAGAGAAGCTCCTGGCGGCTCATCGCGCCGGTATCACCACCACGCTCGTGCCCAGGGACAACGTTCGTGACCTCGATCTTCTGCCGCCACACGTGCGCGAGGAGATGGAGATCATCCCGGTCTCGACGATGGACGAGGTCCTGGCTCTTGCACTGGTCGATTCGTGCGTGAAGGTGAAGACCAACGGCAAGCGGGTGGGTTCGAAGGCGCGCGCGGCCGCGAAGAGGAAGTAGCGACGTGTCACGTACCCGGCGTACCGGCGCATCGCGCGGGTCGCCGTAAGGAGGATGGATGCACGTCCTGGTCACCGGCGGTGCCGGTTTCATCGGCTCGAATCTTGTCAGGGCCCTCCTGTCGGGGGGTCACCAAGTCTTCGTCGTCGACGATATGAGTACCGGATCTGCGGCGAACCTCGACCCGCGCGCTGGATTCCGCAAGATGGACATCCTCGATGACGGCCTGGTGGAGCTCGTCGCCCAGGTCGCCCCGGAGTTTGTGGTCCACCTGGCTGCCCAGGCGAGCGTGACCGTATCGTTGCGCGATCCCGAGCGCGATCGGGCGGTCAACGCCGAGGGCACTCGCCGCGTCGCTGCGGCGGCGCGTGCAGCCGGTGTGCGCAGGATGCTCTCGGCCTCGTCCGCTGCGGTGTACGGCGAGCCGGAGAGTCTGCCTCTGCAGGAGTCGGCTTCCACCGTGCCCATGAACCCGTACGGCTCGTCCAAGCTCGAGGCCGAGGGGCTGCTTGCAGCCGAACTCGCCGGGAGCGCCACCGACTACGCGAGCCTGCGCTTCAGCAACGTGTACGGTCCTCGTCAGGACGCCGCCGGAGAAGGCGGTGTCGTCGCGATCTTCTGCGACCGCATCGGCAAGGGCGAGAAGCCGGTGGTCTTTGGAGACGGGTCTCAGACCCGCGATTTCATCTATGTGGGTGACGTGGTGGGCGCCATCGTGCAGGCTCTCACCAGCGACGCCGCGCTCGCCTACGACGAGATCCCCGGTTCTCCGTATAACATCTCGACCGGCGAGCGTATCTCCGTGGACGGCCTGATCATGGCGCTCCGTCCCGCCGCCGGCTATTTCGGTCCGGTGACCTACGTTGCCGCTCGCGAAGGCGACATCGTCCACAGTGCGCTCGATCCAAGCCGCGCTGAGCATGCTTTCGGCTGGCAAGCGGGAGTGGAGCTCGAGACCGGGATCGCCGCGACTTGGCGCTGGTTCTCGGCGCTGTCGTGAGTGTGGATTCGCGCGAGGAACTCTCGGCTCGTGCTGCGGCCCTGCGCGAAGTGCATGAGGCGCGGGCGAGAGCCGAGCTTGCCGAGGCGGATCGCGCGTGCCCGGGATGTGACGCCGTGCCGGGTGCAGGTGACGTACTCGCCGAGGTCCTGCTGCTCAAAGGCCTACCCGGACCAGCAGAGGCGGCTGGTGGCGATGCACTTTCGGGCGTAGACGGGGAAGCAGCTTCCAAGGCCCTCGAGGCGCTGGGATGGGATGCTTCGCAGGCCTTTCGCGCGCTCACTTGTCCGCAACCCGGGCTCGATCGAACACGCTGCGCGCGCCGGGTCCGGATCATGGTGGAGGCGGTCGACCCGCGTGTGGTGGTGGCGCTTGACGGTCAGGCCGCCGAGGATCTCGCCCGTGCGTTCGAGGTGGCTCCATTGCGGCCCGGAGCCGAGGTCGTGGCAGCCGGCCGTCGGCTTGTGGCGGTATCGGGTCTCGAGGAGTCACTGGACGACCCGGCGCGCAAGAAGGTCGTGTGGCGCGAGTTCAAGGCGGCAGCGCCTGGTGGCCCCTCGTATTAGACAGGGCAAGAAGAAAGGCGCCCGAAAGCAGGCGCCTTGCAACACGGTTCGGATTGCCGGGACCTAGTCCTCTTCGATCTCCGTGATGGCGCCCATCGGGCAGTCTTCCATGCACGCGGCGCAGCCGTCGCAGTTCTCGTCGTGCACCGGCTCAGCAGCATCGCCCACGATTTCAAGCACGCCGTTGGGGCAGGTATCGACACAGATGCCGCACGCCGAACACTCGTCCTCATTGATGATGGGTCGGGGCATTTCAATCCTCCACGATGTCGTGAGTGGGGAGGCCGGATGGCCGCTGTTTCGTGCGTACCTTACCGAGCCGCCAGCACCATGTAAAGAGCGTTCGCGCAATGTGTGCCGACTCCTCTGAATCGGCACGCTTCTCAAGGGATGAAATGGGTTTGGTCGGCAGGGTCGCCGGGTACAATGAACTGGTGATTATCGGGAGATTGATACATAACTTGATAATGATGCACTTAGATTGTAGTATGGGCCTTGGCGACGAGTCACAGCCGCCGGAATCAGGCGTAGAAAAGCTCGCGTCGCGAACACCGCGGCGCGGATGAAAGGGGAGCGACAGACATGGGCAAGGTCATTGGAATCGACTTGGGTACCACCAACTCGGCTATGGCGATCATCGAAGCCGGCGAGCCGACCATTGTCATAAACGCCGAGGGCGATCGCACGACGCCGTCGGTTGTGGCATTCCGCAAGGAGGGCGATCGGATCGTGGGCAAGTCCGCCAAGAACCAGGCGGTTACCAACCCCGAGAACACCATCAAGTCGATCAAGCGTTTCGTGGGCCGCAAGTTCTCCGAGGTCGCCTCGGAGATGAAGACGGTCTCGTACAACGTGATCAAGGGCAAGGACGGCCGTGTGGAGGTCGACATCGAGGGCAAGAACTACACCCCCGAGGAGATTTCGGCGATGGTCCTCCAGAAGCTCAAGGCAGACGCCGAGAAGTATCTGGGTGAGACGATCACGCAGGCCGTCGTCACGGTGCCTGCGTACTTCAACGACACACAGCGCCAAGCGACCAAGGATGCCGGCAAGATCGCCGGTCTCGAGGTGCTGCGCATCGTGAACGAGCCCACCGCTGCCGCGCTCGCGTACGGTCTGGATAAGGCCCACAAGGAAGAGACCGTTCTTGTCTTCGACTTGGGCGGCGGCACGTTCGACGTGTCCGTCCTCGAGCTGGGCGACAACGTGGTCGAGGTCCGCTCGACGTCAGGCGACAACCACCTGGGCGGCGACGACTGGGATCAGGAAGTCATCAACTGGCTTGCCGACAAGTTCAAGGGTGACACCGGGATCGACCTGCGCGCGGACAAGATGGCCCTGCAGCGCCTCAAGGAGGCTGCCGAGAAGGCCAAGATGGAAGTCTCCACCGCCGCAACCGCACAGATCAACCTGCCGTTCATCACCGCAGACGCGTCGGGTCCCAAGCACCTCGATGTGACGCTGACGCGTGCTGAGTTCGAGAAGATCACCGCGCATCTGCTGGATCGGTGCCGCAAGCCTGTCGAGCAGGCCATGAAGGACGCCGGCGTCTCGATGGGCGAGATCGGTGAGGTCGTCATGGTCGGCGGCTCGACGCGCATGCCTGCCGTTCAGGAGCTCGTCAAGAAGATGACCGGCAAGGACCCGCACATGGGAGTGAACCCCGACGAGGTCGTCGCGCTGGGCGCTGCGATTCAGGCGGGCGTGCTCTCTGGTGAGGGCGAGAGCTCGATTCTTCTGCTCGACGTCACGCCGCTGTCTCTGGGCGTGGAGACGCTGGGTGGAGTGATGACCAAGCTCATCGAGCGCAACACCACCATCCCGACCCGCAAGAGCGAGATCTTCACCACCGCAGCCGACGGGCAGACCTCAGTCGAGGTACACGTGTTGCAGGGCGAGCGCAACATGGCGTCTGACAACAAGACGCTCGGCCGCTTCCACCTGATGAACATTCCGTCCGCGCCACGCGGTGTCCCGCAGGTCGAGGTCGCATTCGACATCGACGCCAACGGCATCGTGAACGTCTCGGCCAAGGACTTGGGCACGGGCCAGGAGCAGAAGATCACCATCACCGGCACGACGGCCCTCTCTGACGAGGAAGTCGACCGCATGGTCAAAGATGCCGACGCTCACGCCGACGAGGACCTGAAGCGCAAGGAAGAGGCTGAGGTTCGCAATACCGCCGACAGCTTGATCTACGCCACCGAGAAGTCCTTGAAGGACCTGGCCGAGAAGGTTCCGGCCGAGACCAAGGAAGCGTGCGAGACGGCGATGGCCGATCTCAAGAAGTCGCTCGAAGAGGGCGACGTCGAAGCGATGAAGTCGGGCACTGAGAAGCTCCAGGAAGCCAGCTACAAGCTCGCCGAGATCGTCTACTCCGATGCGCAGGCTGCTGCGGCCGCTGAAGGTGAAGGTGCCGAGGCACCGGCCGCCGAGGACGATGTCGTCGAAGCTGACTATGAAGTCGTCGATGAGGACGAGGCGGCGAAGTAGTCATGGTCGACCGCAAAGCAAAGCACGATTCTGAGGGGGGGAGCCAGAAGGCTCCTCCCTCCGGAAGACATAGCCTACGGGAGGAGCCTTCCGGCTCCCCGTCCGGCAGCGACGTCTCGGCGGTCGATCCGGAACTTGTGTCCGATCTGGGAGCTGAGTACGAGTTGCGGGGCGATGTGGCCGCCGATGAGTTGGCTGAGGCCAAGGCCGAAGCGGCGGAGTGGCGGGACAAGGGGATGCGGGCGCAGGCGGACTTCGAGAACACGCGCAAGCGTCTCGAAGTGCGGCACGCCGACGCACTTCTGCGGGCAGGCGAGCGCATCGTGGAGAACCTCTTGCCGGTGCTTGATGACCTGGACCGCGCCATCGATCATGCCGTAGCTGATGGCGCCGACCTGTCCGATGGGTTGGACGCGGTGAGGCGCAAGTTGCTCGACCTGATCGCTCGTGAGGGCTGCTCGGCGATCGATCCGTTCGGAGCGGTCTTCGATCCGCTGAAGCACAACGCGGTGCAGATGCGTGAGGACACCGAAGTCGCCGACCAGACGGTCGTCGAGGTGTTCCAGAAGGGCTATGAGATGCACGGTCGCGTCCTGCGGCCGGCGATGGTGGTCGTGTCCACCGGGGGTCCTTCGAGGGAGTAGGTCGCCATGGCGCCAAAGGGCAACTACTACGACACCCTTGGGGTGAAGAAGAACGCCTCGGCTGACGAGATCAAGAAGGCGTTTCGCAAGCTCGCGCGAAAGCATCACCCCGACGCCGGTGGCGACGAGGAGAAGTTCAAGGACATCAACGAGGCCTATGAGGTCCTCTCGGATACCGAGAAGCGTGAGCAGTACGACCAGTACGGCCAGTATTTCGGTGGGCAGGCTCCGCCTCAGGGTGCGGGTGGTCCCAGCGGAGCAGGCTGGCCGGGTCGCGGCGGCAACGTGAACGTCGACCTGGGCGACATCTTTGGAGACATCTTCACCGGCGGGTTCGGCGGACGGACAAGAGGCCCGCAGCCGCATCGCGGCCGTGACGTTCAGGTCAATCTTGATCTGAGCTTCGACGCCGCGCTCACGGGCACCTCGGCACAAGTGCAGATAGAGCGTGCCGAGGAGTGCTCGGTGTGCAAGGGCTCGGGTGCGAAACCGGGCACTTCGGCGGTCACCTGCGCGACATGCGGCGGAAGCGGCGCTGTGAGCGAGGGCCAAGGGATGTTTGGCTTCTCCCGCCCCTGCCCGCGGTGCGGTGGAACCGGGAAGGTCATCGAGCAGCCCTGCTCGGCATGCAGAGGGCTGGGGCGCGTGGTGCGCATGAAGCCGGTCACGGTCAACGTGCCGGCTGGTGCCACCGACGGTGGCAAGTTGCGGTTCAAGGGGCAAGGCCAGTCCGGTGACGCGGGAGGGCCCGCAGGCGACCTGTACGTGGTCACCCGCATCAAGAAGCACCCGTACTTCACCCGCGACGGCGCCGATGTGACCATGGACCTGCCCATCACGGTGAGTGAGGCCGCATTGGGAGCCCAGATCACGGTACCGACGCCCGGCGGCGCGAAGGTCAAGATGAAGGTGCCTGCAGGGACTCAGAGCGGCAAGACGCTCCGCGTCCGCGGCAAGGGAGCGCCCAAGCTGAAAGGCAGCGGCTCAGGCGACCTGCGCGTGAAGGTGAAGGTCGTGGTGCCCGAGGAGCTCAGCGACGAACAGCGCGAACTGTTCGAACAGCTCGCCGAGGCGAGCACGGGAGACATCCGGGCGCACATAACGTAGGTCGGAAACCGCGGGGCGACCCGATACACGAAGGGCTGAGACGATGACGAGAACGGGCAAAGACAGGCCGCTGTACATGATCAGCGTCGCAGCTGATCTTGCTGGCGTTCACCCTCAGACGCTTCGCATCTACGAGCGCAAAGAACTCATCTGCCCTCAGCGGTCGGGAGGCAACACACGGCTCTACTCGGAGGCCGACATCGAGCGGCTGCGGCTCATCCAGCAATTGACCCAGGACGAGGGCATAAACCTCGCGGGGGTCATGCGGATCATCGAGCTTGAACGGGAGTTGGAGCGCACTCGCCAGGAGCTCGAGGCCACTCGCCGCATGCTCGCGCGTGCCGAGCGGGCAGTCCATGACTACGCGCGGGCCGCACATGTGCGCACCGCGCTCGTGCACGTGCGTAGCGGCGCCGTCGCACGCCGACAGGGGTGAGGAGCAGGATGCCTACCGAGAGGCCCGAGGGCGACAAGCGCGGTGTGGTCGTGCGCTGGATGGAGAGCGTGCACAACGGAGAAGTGTGGGGCGGACCACCATGACAGGCCGTCGCCTGGGTGTGGTCACGCCTGTTCAAGGGTCGCACGGCCCCTGCTTGAAGTGCCAAGCGATAGCGCTCGGTCGAGCGCATAGGTAAGGAAGACAGTCATGAGACTCGATAAGCTCACCATCAAGGCGCAGGAAGCGCTGGAGGCCTCCAGCGGCATCGCCGAGGAGTTCGGCGCCGGTCAGATCGAACCCGAGCACCTGCTCAAGGCACTGCTCGACCAGGCGGAGGGCATCGTGCGCCCCATCCTGTCGAAGGTGGGCGCCGACCCCCACGGGCTCGACGCGGCCGTGGCAGATGCGCTCTCGAAGGCCCCCAAGGTGTCTGGCGCTACTGCGCAGACGGGTATGGGCCCGCGCTTGAACACCATCCTCTCGGATGCCTTCAAGATCGCCGAGAAGATGAAGGACGCCTACGTCTCAAGTGAACACCTACTGGTGGCGCTGGCGTCAGACAAGGGCGAAGCAGGTCGAGCGCTCGAGCGTGCCGGCGCATCGGCCTCGCGGCTGACCGCCGCTGTCGATGAGCTGCGCCGAGGCTCGAAGGTCACCGATCAGAACTCCGAAGCGCAGTTTCAGGCGCTCGAGCGCTACGGTCGCAACCTCACGCAGGCTGCGCGCGATGGCAAGCTCGATCCGGTCATAGGCCGAGTCGATGAGATCCGGCGGACGATCCAGGTCCTTTCGCGCCGTACCAAGAACAACCCGGTGCTCATCGGCGAGCCAGGGACGGGCAAGACGGCGATCGTCGAAGGGCTCGCGCAGCGCATCGTCGCAGGTGACGTGCCCAGCTCGCTGCGCGACAAGGACGTGATCACGCTCGATCTGGCTTCGATGGTCGCGGGCGCGAAGTACCGCGGTGAGTTCGAGGACCGGCTCAAGGCGGTGTTGCGCGAGGTCGAGGAGGCGCAAGGGCAGATCGTGCTCTTCATCGATGAGCTGCACACCATCGTGGGCGCGGGCGCCGCTGAGGGCGCGATGGATGCGGGCAACATGCTCAAACCAGCGCTCGCACGAGGCGAGCTGCATGCCATCGGCGCGACGACGCTCGACGAGTACCGCAAGCACATCGAGAAGGACGCTGCTCTCGAGCGCCGATTCCAGCCGGTGTTCGTGGGTGAGCCCAGCGTCGAAGAGACGATTGCAATCCTGCGCGGGCTCAAAGAGAAGTACGAGGTCCATCACGGCGTACGCATCACCGACGGCGCGATCGTGGCGGCATCCGAACTCTCGAACCGCTACATCGCAGATCGCTTCTTGCCCGACAAGGCCATCGACCTGATCGATGAGGCGGCCAGCCGGCTGCGCATCGAGATCGACTCGATGCCGGTTGAGATCGACACCATCGCGCGTCATCTCACACAGCTTCAAATCGAGGAGATGGCGCTGACCAAGGAGAAGGACGCCGCGAGCAAGGAGCGCCTTGAGGCGTTGCGTGAAGAGATGGCTCAGGTCAACGAGAAACTCGCTGGCATGAGGGCGGCCTGGCAGAACGAGAAGGACGTGATCACCACCGTCCAGGAGCGCAAGGCAGAGCTTGACGAAGCGCGCGGTGAGGAAGAGCGCGCTACCCGTGACGGTGATCTGACCCGTGCCGCCGAGATCCGCTACGGCCGTATTCCTCAGCTCGAGGCCTCTATCGCTGAGGCGGATGCGAAGCTGCGCCTACAGCAGGAATCCGGCGCGATGCTCAAAGAAGAGGTGACCGAAGAAGAGGTCGCTGAGGTCGTGAGTGCGTGGACCGGCGTGCCGGTGAGCCGCATGATGCAGGGAGAGATGGCTAAACTCATGCTGCTCGAAGACGTGCTGCACCAGCGGGTCATCGGCCAGGACGAAGCGGTAGCCGCGGTCTCGGGCGCGATCCGTCGCTCCCGGGCAGGCCTGTCCGATCCCAACCGGCCCATCGGCAGCTTCCTGTTCCTGGGCCCTACAGGCGTGGGCAAGACCGAGCTGGCCAAGACGCTCGCGAACTTCCTGTTTGATGACGAGCGCGCGATGGTGCGCATCGACATGTCCGAGTACATGGAGAAGTTCAGCGTGCAGCGCCTCATCGGGGCGCCTCCGGGCTATGTGGGCTACGAAGAAGGCGGCCAGCTGACAGAGGCCGTCCGCCGCAGGCCCTACTCGGTGATTCTGCTCGATGAGGTCGAGAAGGCGC
Organism: Actinobacteria bacterium HGW-Actinobacteria-7; assembly: GCA_002841275.1. Taxonomy (GTDB): domain Bacteria; phylum Actinomycetota; class Coriobacteriia; order Anaerosomatales; family PHET01; genus PHET01. The sequence continues at coordinate 52,199 of PHET01000007.1, forward strand.
ACCCGGACGTGTTCGGGGTCCTGTTGCAGGTGCTCGATGACGGTCGGCTGACTGACGGCCAAGGCCGCATCGTCAGCTTCAAGAACGCGATCGTGATCATGACGAGCAACGTGGGCTCCCAGTTCATCCAGCAGTTCGCCGAGGGTGGAGCCGATGAGACCGAGCGCGACCACATGCTGCAAGACGCGCTGCGTGCGACGTTCCGTCCCGAGTTCCTGAACCGCATCGATGACGTGGTGACGTTCCACGCGCTTTCAATGGACCAGATTGCGAGCATTGTTGTTCTCCAGCTTGAGGAAGTGCGCGTACGACTCGCCGACCGGAAGATCGCGTTGGTGCTCACCGACGCCGCTGTGGAGCGGCTGTCACTCGACGGCTTCGACCCGGTGTTCGGCGCACGGCCGCTGAAGCGCATGATCCAGCGCGAGGTGGTCGATCGCGTCGCCAAGGCACTCATCGAGGGGCGCATACACGAGGGCGACACGGTGACGGTGGACGTCACCGACGAGGGATACGTGGTGAGCTAGGGCGCTGTGAGGCTGAGTGCAGGCGTACAGGGAGATCGAACGTGACAACCGGAACGTCGGCCACGCCGCGTCCCTTTACCGTTTCCCCTCCAATCCCTATCGTTGAGCTCGCGCTTTCCCCCTCGACTCCCGGGGAGTCCCGTGCTCAGAGACTACGTCTTCCATGACTTCACTCGAAGCTTCTGCAGCAAGTGCCATGAGCTGTGCGACGCGAAGATCATCATCAAGAACGGGAGTGCCTTTCTCCTCAAGAACTGCCTCACTCACGGTGAGGAGATCGAGGTCTTCGAGGAGGACGCGAGCTACCTGTTAGAGCGGCAGCGCTACGACAAGCCGGGGAACCGGATTCGTTCCGACACCGTCGTCGAGCGGGGCTGCCCGTATGATTGCGGGCTGTGTCCTGACCATGAGCAGCACACCTGCATCGGGCTGATTGAGATCACGACCCACTGTGATCTTGGTTGCCCGGTCTGCTACGCCGACTCCGGCGCTGGGGAGCACCTGTCGCTTCAGCAGATTGAAGCGATGATGGACTTCTACAAGGCCCGCGAGGGTGGCAGACCTGAGATCCTGCAGATCGGTGGTGGCGAACCCACCACGCACCCGGACATCGTCGAGATTCTGCGGATGGCGAAGAACAAGAAGTTCAAGTACGTCATGCTCAATACCAACGGGTTGCGGATTGCACGTGACAAGCCCTTCGCGGAACTCCTCGCTTCGCTCACGCCCGGGTTCGAGGTATACCTTCAGTTCGATGGTGTCACGGACAGGACTTACAAGAAGCTTCGCGGTGCCAAGCTGTGGGACACGAAGCTGCACGCCATCGAGAACCTCGGGAACGCTCGCGTCCCAATCACACTGGTCGCCACCATCACGCGTGGAGTCAATGACGGCCAGATCGGCGACATCGTGAAGTTCGGTCTGGCAACCGACTACGTCCGCGGCGTGAACTTTCAGCCGATTGCCTTCTTCGGCCGCACCAACATCGCGGACGTGAAGAACCGCACGACGCTGTCAGGCATTCGGCGCGAGATCGAACGCCAGACCGGTGGGCTCTTCCTCCGGGAGGACATCATCCCGCTTCCGTGCGACATTGACCGAGTCGCCGTGACCTACGCAGTCAAGCGAGATGACGTGTTCGTGCCTGTCGTGCGCAAGATCAGGCTCGAGGGCTATCTCGAGCTGATTGACAACACCATGGACTTCCGCGCCGAGGATCTGGTCAGGAATGCGTTGGCCGCGTCGATCACCAAGGGGATGGTCTGCGATTGTTTCAAGCTCCGTGACGAGATCTCAGAGATCCTTCCTGAAGGCTACCTCACGTGGTCGTCCAAGCAGCGTGCCGAGTTCATCGACACCAACACGTTTCGGATCACTATCTCCTCGTTCATCGACCGCTACAACTTCGATGCGAAGTCGATGAGGAAGGAGTGCGTTCACGTCATCACTCCTGATCTCAAACGCATTCCGTTCTCGGCATACAACATGGTGCACAGGAGCCGCCAGTGAGCCTGTGGGAGATGCTGAAGGCCGCGCCGTTGCTGTCGCAGCCACCGTTGGCGATTGCGGTGAACGTGACGGTCTTCGTAGCCGTTCTTCTGATCGTGGCCTCGGTTGTGATCGACTTCAGAGACTACCACCGGCAGAATCGCGAAGTCGTACACGGCGATCGGAGCTGGGTTGAGACCGGGAGTATGACGGGGTTCTTCGTCGTCTACTATCTGGTCGTCCGGTTTCGGCTGGGGGAGGTGGCGATGCCCTACGCCGTCAGGTCAGCGATGATAGTGGTCGGGCTCGCACTCATGATTGTGGGCGCGGTGTTCAATGTCGTTGGACGCCTGCATCTGAAGTCGAACTGGGCGAACCAGATCAAGATCTACGAGGGTCACTGGCTGGTGACCACCGGACCCTTCTCGGTTGTGAGACACCCGCTCTACGCATCTCTGGTCTGGATGTTCCTCGGTGGGGCGTTGATCTACTCCAACGTTATCGCGCTGGTGCTTACGTTCGGCGTATTCGTCCCGATGATGTATGTTCGCGCCAAGAAGGAAGACGCCCTCTTGAGGGAGGCCTTCGGTGCTCGGTTCGATGCGTACGAGTGCTCGACGGGCAGGCTATTCCCGAGAATGCCGAGGTAGCCGTGGACGCAGCTATCGTTCAACGAAACGCTTTCGTGTTCTGTCGCTACTCGGTGGCCATCTTCGTGTGGGCCGCTTTGCTGATGCACAGCGCATGGGTGCTGGGAGCGGTGTTTGCGATTCTCGCGCTTTCTGCCGCGCTCAAGGTCCAGAACTCCCCGATGGTGCGGCTATACACGGGCACTCTGGGTCGCTATGTGCCGTCCGATGAGGTCATCCTCGGAGTGAAGGCGATGCGATTCGCCCATTCTGCGGGGGCAGCGATGGCGCTGGCCGCCTTGGCACTGGCTGCAGCAGACAGCCCCTTCGCATGGCCGTTCGTCGCTGTATTTGCGGTCCTGAAGACTACCAGCGCGCTGGGATTCTGCCCTGCGTACAAGCTGTACGGCTGTGTCGCCAAGGGCGGCTGCTGCGCGATGACCGGGAAGCGATGATTCCGGACACTCACACCTCGCCCGTCGGCTGGGGGATCCGACCGGTCTTGCTTGTGGTCGGCGGATACCAAGTGACCTCCTACGGTGTATTCGTGCTGATCGGGCTTCTTGCTGCGATCGGGCTGTACTACTACAACACGCACGATCGGAAAGCGGGCAGCAATGGCCTGTACATCGCCGCAGCGGCGCTGGTGGGTGGAATCATCGGAGCGAAGCTGCCCATCTGGATTGCATATGCCCCGCAGATCGTCGCAAGTCCCAACCCGGCTGTGCTGCTGTCGGGAAGAACGATCGTGGGCGGCATCATCGGTGGAGTGATTGCGGTGTACTTCACCAAGAAGAGGCTCGGTATCAAGGAGAAGCTCGGCAACTACCTCGTGCCTTCGCTGTGCATCGGCATCTTGTTCGGGCGAATCGGCTGCTTCCTGACCGGCTGTTGCTACGGCAGTGCCACCGCGCTGCCCTGGGGGGTCGACTTCGGCGACGGTATCGGGCGTCATCCCACGCAGCTGTACGAGGCGTTGTTCGTTATGGGGCTGTTCATCTACGCGCAGGCGACGTTGGACAGGTACGCTCCGGGTGAGCTGTTCAAACGGTTCATGATCGTGTACTTCGGCTGGAGGTTCTTCGTCGAGTTCATCAGAGCCAGTCCTGTGTCAGCGCTCGGCCTGACGTACTATCAAGTCGCCGCTGTCATCGTGATCTTCCTGTACGTGTGGCGGGTTTCAGTTGGTGTTCGAGAAAGGGGTACCAAGTGAACGAGGAGCCGAAAGAGGGCGAACAGGGTCTCGACTCCCCTGTCGCGCCGTTGCCAACGGCGCCGGATCCTCCGAGCTACTCCGTCGGTGGCTCGGCTACCACGCCTTCTGCGGACTCGCCTCAGAGGCTTGATCACCATCCCTCCTCAGTGGCCTACCCAGATGCGGTCGAAGCACCGAAGCGGAAGCTGGACGGGGGCTTCTTTGCCTTGGGACTGGTTACCCCTTTGCTAGCGGGTGCGCTTACGACCCTCCCGATCAACATATTCGGCGAGGGCGCCCCGCCCCTCGCCTGGCTCGGATCGGTCCTGCCCATTGGAGTGTTCGTCGCCCAGCTGATCGCGTGGCTCGTTGGTCGAGTCAACGGCAACAATCGCCTTCGTAGCTGGGGACTCGGCGGCGTGGCGTCGGTGGCCATGATGGCGCTTGCCGGACTTCTCCTGTTCGGAGCATGCATGCTTACGTTGGGCGCATCCGGGTTGTAGACAGAGCAGCCCGAGGCCAAGGGCCCCGGGCCTCGTTGCAAGGAGCACCAATGCCACTTGAGGATCTCGCACATCAGAAGAGCCGATTTCTGAAGCGGTTCGGCGCCGCGCGTGACATGTCGGCCGCTCGTGCCTTGGCACTCCGGGAAGCTGTAGGTTCGGCCGTCACCAAGAACGCGCTCTTCGCGCCCAAGGCGACGACCAGCGATCGGTACGAAGTCGATACCGGGTGGAAGCAGCTGCTCGAGTCCTACGCAGCCAAGTACGTGAAGCCCGTGTCTTCCGAGGAGTACGAGCAGGACCTAGTCCGGCTGACTGCCGGGATGAACCGCCACTTCGGTGCCCATTTCCGCCAAGACCGTCACCCCAAGTTCGGCTATGAGCCCGGCTTCCGAGTCTCCCATGCGCAGATGAGCCTGTCCCTGGTTCTCAAGCATTACTGGTGTCTAGGGCTTGTCGCGATGCCCCCACAATGCCCCGTCAGCCGGGTCGTACTCCTCGCCGCGCGCGCGGGTGAGTTGAACTCGAAGTGGACGGACGTCAACTCGATCGAGGCGCACCGGATCAAGGTCAAGTGGCTGTTTGAAGCGGCGGGCCACGAGGGTCTCGAGTTGGCCGAGTGGGAGCTCAAGACCGTCAACGCGACGTAGAGCTTCTCGGGACCGACCACTCGCACGGCAACGAGACTATTCTGCTGTGCCTCATGCCCGCATGGCCGCCGAGTCCGCATCCGAGTCTATCGTCGAGCTTGACGGTCTGTTAAGCGGTGATATGATACTAGCGCAGTATCAGTTATTCGACCCGGATGGTGTCCTCATGGAGATTGCGCGCCGAACAGACTACGCGATTCGCATGCTGATGGCGCTTGCCACCGCCGAGGAGTGCCCGGTGTCGGTACGCGCACTAGCCGAAGCGCAGGGCGTTCCATACGCGTTTGCCAGGGCAGTCCAGCGTGATCTGGTTGCAGCCGGGCTTGTGACCACGACACGGGGGGCCGCAGGGGGCCTGTGCCTGGGGCGACCTGCTGAGGACGTCACGCTCCTCGACATCGTCACGGCAACGCAGGGTGTGCCGTCGGTGGCGGTATGCGCGAAGGACCCGGAGTGGTGTGGGCGGGCCGGATCATGCACCGTTCACGCGGTATGGCGAGGCGCGGACGAGATGTTGCGCCTCTACTTGGGCGGTAAGACCCTTGGGGGTCTCGTTTCCGACAGAAGGAAGTGAGGTGGGAGGATGGACGTAGTAGCCTTGTCGAAACTGCAGTTCGCAGTGACCGTTGGCTACCACTTCCTCTTTGTTCCGCTCTCGATCGGCATCGGCCTCGTGTTGGTCTTGGCTGAGCGCCGGTACAACAAGAGCGGTAGCGTAGAGGACAAAGCAGCATCGGATTTCTGGATCAAATTGTTCACTGCGACGTTCGCGGTGGGGGTGGCGACAGGAATTGCGATGGAGTTCGCCTTTGGGACGAACTGGGCGACCTATTCGCGGTTCGTGGGTGACATCTTTGGCGCGCCGCTGGCGGCAGAAGGGCTGTTCGCATTCTTCCTCGAATCGACCTTCCTCGCCGTGCTGCTCTTTGGCCGCTCGCGCGTCTCGAGGAGATTCTTCTACACCAGCACTTGGCTTGTGTGGGGCGGGTCGCTCCTTTCGGCATTGTGGATCATCATCGCGAACTCGTGGATGCAGACGCCGGCGGGCTACAAGATCGTGGGTGAAGGTGCGGCTCGCAAGGCGCAGCTCACCAACTTCTTCGAGGCCGGGTTCAATCCGTCCACGTTGCCCCGGTACTTCCATACGGTCGACGCCATTCTGATGGCGGGCGGCTTCATCGCTGTAGCGATGGCGGCACACTACCTGCGGCGCGGCACGCACACTGGTTTCGCGCGCAAAACGATGGCGACCGGCATAGCAATCGCAGGGATCACCACGGTCCTGATGCTGCCGATCGGTCACTGGCAGGCCGTGAACGTGGTCAACAACCAGCCCAGCAAGTTGGCAGCTTTCGAGGGCCACTGGGACGACGGGGCCGTGCCGCTGGGGATCATCGGGTATATCGACGAGACGAACGGCAAGACGGTGGGGTTGGCGATTCCCGGCGGTGTCAACCTGCTTGCTGGCGATTTCTCGCGCACCAAGTCCTACCCTGGACTCAACAGCTTCACGCCTGCAGATCGTCCGCCTTTGCAGCTCAGTTTCCAGACGTATCACTTCATGATCCTGTTGTGGGGAGTGATGCTTGTTCTCGTCGCCTCCGCGTGGCTCCTCAACCGAGGCGGCAAGCTCGAGCGCAACAGGGCCCTTCTCGGCATGCTTGTGTGGTCTCCGGTGCTGCCGATGCTTTCGATCCAACTAGGATGGGCGGCAGCCGAGGTGGGAAGGCAACCTTGGATCGTGTGGGGTGAGCTGCGCACCGTCGATGCGATATCGAAGGCGGTGCCAGCCGGCGAGATCCTCACGACGCTCATCCTGTTCGTCCTGTTCTACACGGTGCTCTATGTGGCGTGGGGTCGGGTCGTGATCGGCATCATCAAACGCGGTCCGGAACTCGCAGAGGGGGTGGAGTAGATGGGACTGGGTGAGCTCTGGTTCGTACTGGTCGGCGTGCTACTCGCCGGCTACGCGATATTCGACGGCTTCGATCTGGGTGTGGGAACGCTCTATCCTTTCTTGGGCAAGTCCGAGGCCGACAAGGCCGCTATGCGCATGTCGATCGGGCCCATTTGGGACGGCAATGAGGTGTGGCTGCTCACGGGAGGCGGCGCGCTCTTTGCGGCGTTTCCGGCGGTCTACGCCACGGTGTTTTCCGGCTTCTACATCGCGCTCATGCTGCTGCTGTTCGCGCTGATCTTCCGGGCGGGCGCCCTGGAGTTCCGCCATGTCGATCCGGCGTGGGCGAAGCTCTGGGACTGGGCGTTCTTCTTGGGCAGCGCAATCCCTTCGCTGCTGTTTGGTGTGGCAGTTGGAAACATCATCCGCGGCTTGCCGCTGACTGCGGAAGGCGAGTTCATCACCGGTGGTGGTGATCCGATCTTCCTCGCCAATCTGGTCACGGCGCTCAACCCATACGCGATTGTCATCGGACTGCTCAGTGTCGCGTGGATTGTACTGCAGGGATCCACGTGGCTCTCTCTGAAGACCACTGGTGATCTGTACGAGCGCGCGAAGAAGACCCGCAAGGTCATGGTGGTGGCGTTTGGGGTCTTGTTGGCCGTCTCCGCCGCCGCTACCGCGCTGCTCGTACCCGGGGCGTTCGCCAAGGGCGTTGCGAGCCCGGCCGGCTGGTTGTTCGTCGTGCTCGCCATCGCTGGCACTGTGCTCGTGGCTATGGGTGCAGCACGTGGCGCGGACCGTACGAGTTTCTACGGATCGTCGCTCGCAGGAGCTTCCATGGTGGGCATCTGGGCGGCGTCGATCTTCCCGGCGCTCGTGCCTTCGATCGGACCGGGCGAAGCGCTCACCATCGCCAACTCCCAGTCGTCTCCGTTGACGCTGACGGTGATGCTCATCATCGCGGGCATCGGCGTGCCGCTCGTGCTGTTCTACTTCTTCGTGATCTACAAGACGTACGCGGGCCGCATTGACAGCTCTTCAGTCACCAGTGGGCACTACTAGGTCGTGCCAGCCGTCACTTTGGGGGCGTCGGCGCAGTGCCGGCGCCCCTGTGCGTATTTCGGGCGTACCGTTCTTGGCCCCCGCCCGCCGTTCGCGGAACGGTCGCGCCGTTCCCCGGCGCTCACGCGCCACTGGCCGGTGTGTAGGTTTCCCCGTGGCGTTCTGCTCGGCATACTTCGCTGAAGTCAAGTGCGGGCGGCCCTCTGGCGCGCTCCGTACGCACGGGTGGGTTGCGAACACGGAGGTCAAAGATGGCACGCGCTGCTTCTTCGCGCGGGTGGATAGTCACGGCCGCAGGCCTGGGTATCAACCTCGCGCTAGGTGTCCTGTACTCGTGGAGCGTTGTGGCTAAGACGCTCACCAAGCCGCTGGCCGAGCACGGTTGGGGCTGGACCGCGGGACAGGCGAGTCTTCCCTACGCGATAGCGGTCGGCGTCTTCGCTGTGGCGATGGTGTTCGCGGGGCGGGCGCAGGACCGGTTTGGGCCGCGTATCGTCGCTAGCATCGGTGGCGGGTTGTGTGGCGCCGGCATGCTCGTCTCGAGCCTTGCCACCCCCACCAATCCGCTGCCCATCATTCTGGGATTCGGCGTGCTCACCGGTATCGGTATCGGCTTGGGCTATGCCGCGGCGACCCCCGCGGCGGTCAAGTGGTTCCCCGCCAGCAAGAAGGGGCTCGTGACCGGCATCGTGGTGGCGGGTTTCGGGCTGGCTAGCGTCTATATCGCCCCGGTCACGACTTGGCTTCTGGGCACGCAGCAGGTGGCAGGCACGTTCCGCATCTTGGGTCTCGCATTCCTTGTGGTGACCGTCGGGCTCGCCCAGCTGCTGCAGAATCCGCCGGTGGGCTACGACCCTCAGGCCGAGAAGGTCTCATCGGCGAAGCGCAAAGCTCATTCGGGCCATGGCGAGGACTACGAGTGGCATGAGATGGTGCGAACCAGGCAGTTTGTCTTGATGTGGTTGATGTACGCTTTCGCGGCGTTCGCCGGGCTGATGATCATCGGACATATGGCCAAGATCGCGGCAGTACAGCTCACGGGTATCGACCTTGGGTTCGTGCTCGTGGCGGTGCTTGCGGTTGGCAATGCGACCGGCCGAGTGGTGGCCGGCATGGTCGCCGACCGGTTGGGCGGCATCAAGACCATGCTGGGGGTGTTCGTGCTGCAGGCGGTCATGATGGGCATTCTGGCCTTCTCGGCCACACCGCTCGCACTGGTCCCGGTCGCGGCCGTGGTGGGCTTCTGTTATGGCGCCAACCTCTCGTTGTTCCCTTCGACGACCGCCGGATACTTCGGGACGAAGAACCTGGGCGTGAACTACGGACTCGTGTTCACCGCGTGGGGATTCGGAGGGGTGTTCGGGTCGCTCACGGCCGGTTCGATAGTGGACCGGACCGGCAGCTACGGCGTCGCATACGCCATTGCGGCGGGGCTCTGTCTTGCGGCAGCGGCACTGACTTTCGCGACCAATCCGCCGGCTCCGCGTGCTTTGCCGGTCTCAATCGAGCGGGACGGCACCAAGCAGGCAGCTGCCTGATCGACGAGGCCGGGTTTGCTTTGGTGTGAGCGACCGCATGATACTCTTCGCTTCGTGGCAGGAGGTCACGGGATGAAGAACAGGTCGATCGACAAGCAGTTCCCGCATTGGGCCAAGGGCCTGACGGCTCAGATTGCGCTGTTCGTGTCATTCCTCCTGGTCCTTTCACTGACGGCTGCGGTCTTCGGGCTACTCGGGCAGCGATAGGCGGAACCAAGCAGCGATGTGGGTGACACCGACAAGCTCCGACCTGCGGACCGTGCTGCACTTCCTCGGGATGCTTCTCATGGGTATCGCAGCTGCGATGCTGGTTCCGCTCGTGCTTGCCTTGGTGCTTGCCGAATGGGCTCCCGCGCTCGACTACGTGATCGGCATAGGCGTCACGCTGTTCTTCGCGAGCACGCTGATGCTGGCCGACGTCCGGGCGGACTCACTGAACCGCCGACAGGCGCTCGTCGTGACCGCGCTGGTGTGGATCGTCGGGGCTTCGGCCGCCGCGGTACCGCTGCTGTTCTCCCAGAACTACATCCACTTCATAGACGCACTTTTCGACTCGATGTCGGGGCTCGCCACCGCCGGGCTGACCGTGGTCTTCGACCTGGATCACATGGCGTGGTCGCACTCGATGTGGCGCCACCTGCTTCATCTCATTGGCGGACAGGGAATCGTCGTGGCGGCAATATCATTCGCCGTCGCGCGTGGAGGCGGCGCGTTCGCCCTGTACCAGGCCGAGGGTCGCGAGGAGCGCATTCTGCCCAACGTGCAGCACACTGCGCGGTTCATCTGGTTCGTCACGGCCGTGTATGTGACGCTCGGAACGGTCGCTTTGGCCATTGCGATGTTGCTTGATGGCATCTCTCTGGGCCCGGCGCTTCTGAACGCGTTCTTCATCTGTGTCGCCGCGTTTGACACCGGTGGCTTCGCTCCACACTCGCAAAGCCTGCTGTACTACCACAGTTGGTTCGTGGAGGCGGTTTCGATGGTGCTGATGCTGGCGGGCACCATGAACTTCGCTCTCCAGGCCGACGTATGGCGAGGCGACGTGAAGGAGATGATCACCAACATCGAGACCAGGACCCTGGCCATCAACATGCTGATTCTGACGGCGTTCGCCTCGGTGGGCATTGCTCTTTTCGGGGTTCTCGACACGGGTGGCGAGTTCGTGCGCAAGGTGATGTTCCACATCGTCTCAGCGCACACCGGCACGGGCCATCAGACGATCTACGCACCACAGTGGTCTCTGACGCTTGGCAGTGCGGGCATAGCTGCGGTCATCCTCGCGATGGGGGCGGGTGGCGCGGTATCGTCCACGGCGGGCGGGATCAAGGCACTGCGCATCGGCGCCATAGTCAAGGCGATCTCTCTGAGTATCCGTAAGGCGCTCTCGCCGGACAGCGCGGTGGTCAAGTCCCGGTACCATCACATCACCGACAAGACCCTCACAGACCAGCTCATCTCGTCGTCGATGACGGTGTTCATCCTCTACATGGTCACCTACATCACGGGCGCCCTGGTGGGGATGGCCTACGGCTACTCGGCCGGTGACGCCCTGTTCGAGTCCACGTCCGCTGCCGGCGGAGTCGGGCTGACGATCGGCATCACGTCGCCGTTCATGCCCACCGGGATGAAATGGCTCTACATCATCCAGATGTGGGCAGGCAGGCTCGAGTTCCTGGCATTGATGGCGCTTGTCGCCGTGGTCATCATTTCGATACCTCGCGTGGTCAGGAAGAAGCGATGAGAGTCCGGTCCGTCATTGCCTCTCTGACCGTCGCGGTGGTTCTGGCCGCTGTGGTGCAGCCAGCCTTCGCTGCCGAGAATCTCGTTCGGCTCAACGACCTGATTGCCTACCCCGCATCCCGCAGCGGCGAGACCGTGGTCTTCGAGGGCGAGGCGATCGGCCAGGCGCTCAGGCAGCCGGACGGACATGTGTTCGTCAACGTGCTGGACGATGGCACTGCCGTGGGTGTCTACATGACAGATCAGCAGTCCTCGGGAATCATCGGCTACGGCGGCTACAAGCAGATCGGCACCATCGTACGCGTCTCGGGGGAGCTCAATGTGGCGTGCGCACAGCACGGCGGCGACTTCGATGTCCATGCCGCCGGCGTGTCGGTCATCGAACAGCCCACAGCGCGTGAGACGGAACCGCTTGGTTTGAGGCTCATGCTCGCGCCGATCGCGCTGGCACTGGGTATCGGCCAGTTCTTCCTCTACCGCAGGCTGCGATCGCACCGGCATCTGTTCTAGCCTGATGCGCTGGCGGTCCTAGTCGGTGTCGTCCATGAAGCGCTTGCCGGCTTCGAACGCCGTGGCCACACGCTCGCCCAGTCGGCGATACTCGCGCGAACCGGCGATGTAGCACAGCGGGTCGAGCGCTTCGATGTCGATCACGTCGCCATCGGGATCTCGCAGGATGGCCTGCTCGGCATGTACTTCGACGATCTCTCCTAGAACCAGCACGTACGCGCCAACCTGCGTCTCGCTCGTCACGCGGCACTCGATGTTGTACGGGCACTCCGCGATTATGGGCGTGTCGATGAGAGAGGAGGGCGTCAGCGTGAGCCCGGTCGCGGCGAACTTGTCGGTCTTGCGCCCGGTCGCCAAACCGCAGTAGTCGACGACGTCGGCCATGTCGGCCCGCGGGATGTTGACCGTGAACGAGTGGTTGGTCCTGATGAGCTCCAAAGTGTGTCGTGACTCGCGAAGCCCCATCGCGATGGTTGGGGGAGTTGATGCTACGACGTTGATCCATGCGACGGCGAGGGTGTCCGCCTGCTCCATCGTGCCGCCAACGACAAGCGGGCAAGGCATGGGGAACAGCCGCTCGACTGCACCAATCAGCTTCTTCATGGGTGGTGCTCCGTCCATCTCCGGGTGATCCTGCTCGGCTAGTGTAGCGTGTGGGAGCGGTGGCGCGAGAGGAGCAGCGCACCTGGTTCGTGCGGAAGCGCGCCTTGACGGACGGTGCCGGCACAGGCTAACGTTCCCTCCCAACACGGTGCGGTGCCCGCAGGGCGTCCCGTGACGCGAAATTGAAGGGAGGTGCGACAGAGCGATCATGGTCTACAAGTACGCGTTCGTGATGATGATGGACATGATGATGACCCGGCCCGGGTCTTTCGGCGCATGCGCTGGATCCGGGCGGCCTTCGACTAACCGCTAGCGCGGTTGGGCCATCTAATACATCATCAGTATCACGGACTCGGAAAGTGAGACACACATGAGCGCATCTGACGCCCCCCGTTTCGATACGGTCGCCATCCACGGCGGCCAGCAGGCCGACCCCACCACCGGCGCGCGAGCCGTGCCCATCTACCAGACAGCCGCCTACAACTTCAAAGACACCGAGCACGCTGCCGACCTCTTCGGCTTGCGTGCGTTCGGGAACATCTACACGCGGATCATGAACCCCACCACCGACGTGTTCGAGCAGCGTGTCGCCGCACTTTCAGGCGGCAGCGGTGCGGTCGCAACGAGTTCGGGACATGCCGCCGAGATACTCACGCTGCTCAACCTCGCGGGCACGGGCGACTCCATCGTCTCGAGCACGTCGCTCTACGGCGGCACGTGGAACATCTTCCTGCACACTTTCAAGCGCCTGGGTATCACCGTGCGCTTCGTCGAGCCAACCGACATCGAAGCGTTCGTGCGTGAGACCGACGAGACCACCAAGGCGTGGTACGTCGAGACCATTGGTAACCCTCGCCTCGATGTCCCGGATCTGGGTGCCCTTGCTGCCGCTGGCCGCGAACTGGGCGTGCCCCTGGTGGTCGACAACACATTCGCGACTCCCTATCTGTGTCGGCCTATCGAGCACGGTGCAGCGGTTGTGATCGAGTCGGCGACCAAGTGGTTGGGCGGTCACGGCACTTCGATCGGCGGCATCATCGTCGATGGCGGCAACTTCGACTGGGGCAACGGACGCTTCCCACACTTCACCGAGGAGGATGCAAGCTACCACGGCTTGAAGTTCTGGGAGACGTTCGGCGATTTCCCGGGTCTGGGTAACGTCGCGTTCTCGATCCGTGCCCGCGTGAACCTGCTGCGCGACTTCGGCTCCACGCTCTCGCCCTTCAACGCGCACGAGTTCCTTCTGGGAATCGAGACGCTCTCGTTGCGCGTTCAGCGCCACGCCGACAACGCGCTCGCCGTCGCCAAGCATCTTGAGGCGCATCCCAAGGTCGCGTGGGTGACCTACCCCGGACTCGACAGCCACCCCACCAAGGCCAATGCCGACAAGTACCTCGCTAACGGGTACGGCGGCGTGATCGTCTTTGGCGTGGTGGGCGGGCTTGAGGCAGGGAAGAAGTTTATCGAGTCCGTGGAACTCTTCAGCCACCTCGCCAACGTGGGCGACGCGAAGTCACTCGTGATCCACCCTGCGTCGACGACGCACTCGCAGCTCTCGGCCGAGGAACTCGTGCGCGCGGGCATTGGCCCGGACTTCATCCGAGCATCGATCGGCATCGAGGACATCGACGACATCCTTGCGGACCTCGACCAGGCATTGGCCCAGGTGTAGTGGCATGACGTCAACCACATCCGATCCTTGGGACGAGGTCGGCTCGGCCGGCGTCGTGGCTTCGCAGGGTCTTGTGCTGAGCGATGTGAAGCTGACCTCCGGCGATGTGCTCTCGCAAGTCCACGTCGTGTACGAGACCTACGGCCGACTCAATGACCGCAAGGACAACGCGGTCCTGGTCTGTCACGCGCTCTCGGGCGACGCGCACGTCGCGGGTTGGCGCGAGGAGGATGCACGTACAGCTGGTTGGCAGCCCGGCGATGGCACCGACTGGAGCCCGGACCACGCGGCGACAGGTGATCCCGATGCGGCGCCTGCTTCCGCCCCTAAGCCGGGATGGTGGGACCCGTTCGTAGGACCGGGCAAGACCATCGACACGAATCGCTACTTCGTGATCTGCAGCAACGTGTTGGGCGGGTGCTCGGGCACCACTGGTCCCAGCAGTGTGAACCCTGAGACCGGCAGGCCCTACGGGTTGAGCTTCCCGGTCATCACCGTTGAGGACATGGTGGACGTTCAGGCGGCGCTCGTGGAGGACCTGGGCATCGACCGTCTGCTTGCGGTCGTTGGCGGTTCCATGGGCGGCATGCAGGCGCTCTCGTGGGCGCGGCGCTACCCGACGAGGGTCGCGTCGTGCGTCGCGATCGCGACCACCTGGCGCCTTGCGGCTCAGGCCATCGCCTTCAACGAGGTGGGACGTACCGCCATTCTGGGCGATGCGTCATTTCGCGCGGGCGACTACTACGAGCACGGCGTCCCCCGCCATGGCCTCGCTGTCGCGCGCATGATCGGTCACATCACGTACCTCTCGGACGAGTCGATGCACGAGAAGTTCGGGCGCCGGCTGCGCAACCGCGACGAGCACGCGTTTGGGTTCGTCACCGAGTTCGAGGTCGAGAGCTACCTCGCCTACCAGGGTAAGCGGTTTACCGAGCGCTTCGACGCCAATACCTATCTGTACATGACCAAGTCGATGGACTACTTCGATCTGGCCGAGGGCTCGCCCTCACTCGCTGATGCGCTCGCGGGCATCCCCGTGCGCTTCCTCGCGCTGTCGTTTTCCAGTGACTGGTTGTTTCCCACGTACCAGAGCCGCGAACTCGTCGACGCGCTGCGCTGTGTGGGCGCCGAGGTCAGTTTCGCCGAGATACCCTCGCCGTACGGCCACGATGCGTTCCTGCTCGAGCCCGAGCAGCAGCACAAGTTCGTGGAGCCGTTCCTGGCGCGCGTGCTCGTCGACGAACGTACGAAGGGAGGCGGTGTCAGATGAGCGCTCGCGATCAACTCCGCCCCGATCTGCGGATGGTGGCCAGTCTGGTGCCCGAAGGCAGTCGCGTTCTCGACCTGGCATGCGCCGATGGTTCGCTCATGGCGCACCTGCGTGATGAGCGTGGCTGCCAGGTCCGCGGCGTCGAGATCAATCATGCAGACATCGCGGCGGCGGTCGCACAGGGTCTCTCGGTGGTCGAAAACGACCTCGATGAGGGACTTGGCGGCTACAAGGACGGCGCGTTCGATTTCGTGATCCTGTCGCAGACCCTCCAAGTGGTGAAGCGCCCGGCGTTCGTGCTGCGCGAGATGCTGCGTGTGGGCGAGCGGGGCATCGTGTCGTTTCCCAACTTCGGCTACTGGAAGGTGCGCGGCTATCTGGCCTCGCGCGGTCGGATGCCGGTCTCGCGATCGATTCCGTATAGCTGGTACGACACGCCCAACATCCACCACACCACGCTCAAGGACTTCCGCGACTTCATAGACGCCAACGCCGGGATCATCGAGCGGGAGATCCCGCTGCTCACCGAGAACTGGCACCGCGCCGAGGTCCGCCGAGTGAGTTTTGTGCCCAACCTGTTCGCGGACACGGCGGTCGCGGTGGTCCGTTCGAAGGTCTGACGGCCCTCCGGAGTGCGCCGCATACCGTTCGTCGTCTGCTCGTGTGGTGGTCAAACGTGGCCACAGACCGTTGGTCAGAATGATGAGCCGATTCAGAGGCGTGCGGTATCCAGTTGTGAAAGGGTGCACACAGAGGCCCACTCCGGGCGGGTCGCACCTTCGGGGGAAGGAAGCATCGTGAGACGTCTAGGCACGCTTGCGGTCGCATGCGGACTGGTCTTCGCGTTGGCCGCTGTTACCACTGCATCAGCTTCGGTGGTTGCCGAACCGCGAGACCGCTACGTACCGGCTGCGCAGTTTCCTACAAGTCAGGACTATCTGGTTGGCGAGGGCCTGGCGGTCGCCCCGGACGGCACGTACTGGCTTGCGGACACAGGGCGCGATCGGCTCGTTCATCTGTCGAGCGCAGGCTCCGTTCTGAGCTATATGGGAGGGCCTGGCAGCGGCAATGGACGATTCCAGTCCCCCCACGGCATCGAGATCGGTGCGGACGGCCGAATCTATGTCGCCGACTCAAGCAACGCGCGCATCCAAGTGTTCGATCGACAGGGTCTCTTCCTCTTCAAGTTCGGTGAGTACGGACTGGCAGCGGGCAAGTTCGCCCAGCCGGTCGACATCGCCCTCGATCCCACGGGTGCGATCTGGGTCGTCGAGAGTGACAGCAACCGCATCCAGAAGTTCGACTCCGAGGGCGAGTACCTGCTCACGCGCGGTGGGACCGGGGCGGGAAGCGCGTCTGGCCAGTTCAACTGGCCTCATGGCATCGACTGCGACAGTGTCGGTAACGTCTACGTCGCCGACACACAGAATCAGCGCTTCCAGGTCTTCTCACCCGCAGGGACGTTCATCCGTTCATACGGGTCCCTTGGCGTGGGTGACACCCAATTCAGTTACCCGAACGACGTTCATGTCGACAGCTCCGGCAACGTCTACGTCGCTGACAGCGGGAACTGCTACGTCAAGAAGTACACCTATGACTCAGGGGGCGGAACCTACTCGTTCGTGTCGAAGATCGGTGACTTCGCCGACTCGGGCGAGTCCGTGTTCGATCTCGGCATGCTCTCGTACCCGCGGGTCGTGGAACTGGACGAGGCCACCAATCACCTTCTGGTCGTTGATAACGTGGGGTTGCGCATGTGGTCAGGGATGGGCGCGCCTCTGACGCAGTATCTGACAGGGGGAGCAGAACCGGATCGTCTCTGGTCTCCCAAGGGCGTGGCGATTGCCCCGTCGAACACGGTGTGGGTCGCCACTGCGATCGACGGCTCCGAGGCGCTGGTGAAGTTCGGGTACACCGAGGCAGGTCAACTCACGCGGGAGCTCACCCTCTCAAGCTACTTTGAGTCAACCGATGAGTACTTCTACAACATCAACGATGTGGACTGCGACTCCGACGGCAACGTCTACGTGCTTGAATACGATCAAGTGATCAAGCTGTCACCATCGGGAGGGCTGCTTGGCAGGTGGGGGTCGTACGGTTCGGCTGACGGGCAGTTCAACAGCGCCCAAGGTCTCGATGTGTACGGCTCGAAGGTGTATGTCGCGGACTCGGGCAACGACCGGGTTCAGGTGTTTGACCTCGATGGGGGATTCATCGAGAAGTTCGGTGAACCCGCAGACGCTCCCGCGCTCCCGCGCCAGTTCCAGTACATCTCGGATATCGCGGTGAACGGCGATTCGATCTACGTCTTGGACAAGTACGACTACTCGGTCAAGCGGTTCGCTATTGACTCGCCGCATGGGTTCCTCGACCGCTTCGGTGGATGGGACCTTCTCGCGCCGGGTTCGCTCTCTTCTCCTGTGAGCGCCGCGCTCGATGACCTCGGTAACGTCTACGTGGCTGATGACTACCGCAATACGGTGGAGAAGTTCAACCCGCGCGGGCAGTTCCGTGCCCGGATCGGCGGGCTGGGCACCGATTCCGATGAGTTCACGTGGCCGACTAGCGTGGCAGTGGATCCCAGCGGGTTGGTGTTCGTGGCCGACAGGGACAACAGCCGACTGATGGTGTTCTCGTCGGCGAACAAGACCGTGACCTCCTGCGTCTCGAACGTGTCCGTTATGACCTACGGAGGCGCAGCTCAGCTGAGCGTGCGGCTGCGCGATACTGACGGCAAGGCGATTGTCGACGAGCCTCTCGTCATCGAGCGTTCCTACACCGGGTCTGCGCCGTGGACCACCATCGGCACGAGCACGTCGGGCGCTGGCGGGGTCGCGTTCGGCCTCAGCAACATCACGCGCAAGGCATGGTATCGGGCGCGATTCGCAGGTGGTCACCTCTGGGCTTCATCGGCAACGATGGGGACGGCAGTGGTGGCTCCTCAGGTCAAGTCGCTGAGCAACCCGATTGCGCCGAAGACCGTGAAGAAGGGCACGTCCTTCACGGTGTACGGGTATCTCGAACCCAAGCACGCCGCTGGGACGTACTCGGTGAAGATACTCACGTATCGCAAGGTCGGTGGGGCGTACAAGTATCAGGGCTATGTCTGGGCCAAGAACTACACCTCGGGGTCGAAGACGAAGTACCTGCGCACGTTCGCCTTGAAGAGCACGGGGTCGTGGAGGCTGCGCGCCTATGTGCCTGCTGATTCGATGCATGCCGCCACGTACTCGAAGGGATATGACTACGTGACGGTCAAGTGACCTAGAGCCGCACGTTAAACAGGGCTGTCACGAGGGCCGGGAGAGATATCTGCTCTCGGCTCTCTCGCTTTGGGTATGCTTGCCTAAGTGAATGCTTCCCCGACACCAGAATCCGTGGGCGTCTTCGAGCGCCTTGGCTACACCGATCGCGAGAGGGCGCTGTTCTCCCCACTTGCCGAGAAAGGCTTCGAGCTGGCCCGGGTCGCTCGTGTGGACCGGGGTATGCCGTTGGTCGCCACCGCTGCCGGCCTCGAGCGCGCCGAGCCGGCCACGCACCTTGTGAAGACGGCGGGCAAGTCGATGAGTCGTGCTGTGGTGGGCGACTGGGTTGCGATAGCCCGCCCGGACGGTCACGACATGCCGATCATCGAAGCGATTCTGCCGCGCCACAGCTCGTTCGCGCGCAAGGACCCCAGTGAAGAGGGCGGCGAACAGGTGCTCATCGCCAACGTCGACATCGTCTTCGTTGTGCAGTCGCTTTCGGGCAGCGGTATCAACGTGTCCCGTCTAGAGCGCGAACTCGTGCTTGCGTGGGAGAGTGGCGCTCAGCCGGTCGTCGTTCTGACGAAGGATGACCTGTCAGACGATACGTCAGCGCAGCAGCGCATCGCCGAGGAGGTCGCGTTCGGTGCCGACGTCATCGTGGAAAGCGCGGTCAACGGGGTCGGCATCGACGAGGTGTTGGCGCACGTCCCGCTGGGGGTGACCGCGGCCCTGCTGGGAAGCTCCGGCGTTGGCAAGTCCACGCTGGTGAACCGGCTGGTGGGCGAGGAGCTTCAGGAGACCGGCTCGGTTCGCGAAGGCGACGACAAGGGCCGTCACGTGACGGTCGCGCGTGAGCTGGTCCTTGTGCCTGGCGGCGGTGTGATCATCGATACCCCCGGTATGCGTGCGGTGGCGTTGTGGGAGGCCGCCAGCGGTATGGTCGCGGCATTTCCCGAGATAGAGGCGCTGGCCGAGCACTGCCGATTCCGTGACTGCAAACACGAGGACGAGCCGGGTTGTGCTGTCGTCGCGGCGACAATCGCCGGCGATCTGCCGCAACGCCGGCTCGACAGCTACCGGAAGCTGACCGATGAACTTGCCCTGCTTGCCCGGCGCCAGGACGAGAAGGTATGGCGGGAGAAGGAGCAGGCGAACAAGACCATAAGCAAGGCGGCCAAGCGCTTCTACAAGAGCGAGCCGAAGCGCATGGGTCGATAGGGTCGCGATCAGGCGCTGGCACCGTGGTCCTGGGTGGTAGATTCACCTTGTAGGCTCTTAAGATCGATCGTCTTGCCCGTTCACTCCCTGGAGTCGCCCATATGTCCGAACTCGAGTCAGCCCCCCAGCCACTGATGCGGCTCACCGATGTCGTGAAGACCTACGACTCGGGCGAGGTGCCGTTCACCGCGCTCAAAGGCATCAATCTTGAAGTGAACGCGGGAGAGTTCGTGGGGCTTATCGGCAAGTCAGGCTCGGGGAAGACCACGCTCATCAACATGATCACCGGAATCGATCGGCCCAGTTCGGGGCAGGTGGTCATAGGTGGGGCGCCCGTCCACGAGCTCAACGAGAACCGGCTTGCGATCTGGCGCGGTAAGACCATCGGCGTCGTGTTCCAGTTCTTCCAGTTGCTTCCCACGCTCACGGTGATCGAGAACGTCATGTTGCCTATGGACTTCTGCAACGTCCATCGCGTCGAGGACCGCCCCGAAGTCGCTATGGAGCTGCTGAGGCAGATAGACATGACCGACCAGGCCCACAAGCTGCCCTCGGCGCTCTCGGGCGGGCAGCAGCAGCGGGTCGCCATCGCGCGTGCGCTGGCCAACGACCCGCCCATCATCGCCGCCGATGAACCCACGGGGAACCTGGACTCCAAGACAGCCGATGCGGTCTTCTCGGCATTCGAGGAACTGGTGGCTGCGGGCAAGACGATCGTGATGGTCACGCACGACAACGACCTGGCGAAGCGCGTGACCCGCGCGCTTCACGTGGCCGACGGCGAGATCGTGGAGGACCGAAAGCGCTGGCTCGACGATGAGCTCATTGAGGAACAGGGCGCGTGAGATGATCGCCCCCCGGTGGCGCAAAGTCGCGCGCGATCTGACGAGTCATCGCGTGCGAACGGCGCTCGTGGTGCTCTCGATAGCGGTGGGCGTCTTCGCGATTGCCGTGGTGATGGGCGGCCGATCGATCCTGTTGCGGGAGTTCGACGTCGATTTCGCTGCCAGCGTGCCTCCGTCGGCGCAGTTCGACACCACGGGTTTCGGAGACGCGGTGGTCAAGCGGGTCGCGAATCGCGAGGACGTGCGGGCGGCAGAGGGTCGGCGGCGCGTGACGGTGCGTTACACCGACAAGGGAGCGCCCAAGGACGTTTCGACCGCCGGGTGGGAGACTCTCAGGCTGTGGGCCGTGCCCGAGTTCGGGCGCGGAGGAGTGCAGAAGCTCGTGCGCGAGGAGTACGCGTCGTGGCCTCCTCGGCCGGGTGGGGTGATCCTCGAGCGCAGTGCCCTGCAGGTCGAGCGGTTCTCGGTGGGGGAGACGATCACCGTCGAGGCGCCCAGCGGCGCGCGCGTCGAGATGCGCATCGAGGGGTTCGCGCACGATATCAACCAGGTGCCGGCGCAGTTCCAGGGAGCGGTGACCGGATTCGTGTCGATGGACACGTTGCCCCTGCTCAAAGAGCCCTCCGAGATGAACCATCTCGCGATCGTGCTGGACCCCACGATCTCGCGCTCGGCCGCCAGCCGCATCGCCGCCGACGTGCGCGACACCGACCTCACGGCTGCCGGAGTGCAGACCCTGCGCATGGAGGTTCCCAAACCGGGCAGTCACTTCCTGGGCGATATCTTCAAAGCGGTCTCGCTGTTGCTGCTTGCTATGGGCATCATGGCGCTCGCGCTCTCGGCGTTCCTCGTGGTGACCACTGTGCAGGCGATCATGGCTCAGCAGGTGCGCCAGGTCGGCATCATGAAAGCCATAGGGGGGAGGCAGACACAGATCGCGCGGATGTATCTGGCGATGGTGTTCGTCTACGGCGTGATCGCGGTCGCGTTCGGTCTGCCGATAGGCCTCTGGACCGGTGCGTGGTTCGCGAACTACGCGGCGGGCATCCTGAACTTCCGGCTGGCCAGTGACGTCCCTCCGCGGTGGGTGATCGGCCTTGTGCTGGTCGTGGGCATCATCGTGCCGATCCTGGCCGCGGCCGTTCCCGTGCGCCGCGGCTCCACCTTGCCGGTCGCTCGCGCGCTCGACGCGGCAGGCGCCGGGGCACGTTTCGGTCACGGGCTTGTCGACAGGGCCTTGGGACTCATTCGCGGTCTCCCGCGCCCGGTAGCGCTATCACTTCGCAACACGTTCGTGCGCAAGGGGCGTCTAGCGCTCACGCTCACCACGCTGGTGCTCGCTTCGGCCGTGGTCATGGGTGTGTGGACGGTACGCTCGTCGATGCTGCAGACCGTCGAGGACATGGGGGCATGGTGGAACTACGACGCCCAGGTCTTCATGGCCCGCCCGCAGCCGCGCGCATCTCTGGAGCGAGAGGCCGGTCGTGTGCCCGGGGTGACCGCCGTCGAGACCTGGCTCGAGGCACAGGCGTCACTCAAGCGACCTGACGGTTCCGAGAACCAGGACCTCTACGCGCTGGGCGTGCCGGTGGACACGCGCTTCATCACCCCCAAACTGGTCGCAGGGCGCTGGTTCAAGAAGGGGGCGACAGACGAGCTGGTCATCAACACCGATGTCCTGCGCGACGAGCCCTACCTGCGCGTGAACGACATCATTCGCCTGAACATGCGCGGCGAGGAGAAGGACTGGCGGATCGTGGGTGTGGTGACCGGCCAGCTCATGGGGTCGGTGGCGTTCGTGGACCGAGACGCGCTGGACTCGGCGATCTCGGCGGGCGGCAGCGTCACCCGGCTTCTGGTGCAGGGTTCGGGGCACAGCCCTGCCGAGCAGGACCGACTCGCGCGCGATCTCGAACAGCGGCTCGACGACGCGTCGCTGCCCATCTCGGGAGCACAGACTCAGGATGCGCAGAAGCAGACCATCGCCAACCAGCTGGGGATCCTCGTGACGTTTCTCGTGATCATGGCGGTCATCCTCGCCTCCGTAGGGGTAATCGGGCTTACCGGCACTATGACCATCAACGTGCTCGAGTCGACACGAGAGATCGGCGTGATGCGCTCCATCGGGGCGAGCCACGCATCGATCTTCGGCATCTACATCACTGAAGGCATCGTGGTGGGCGTGATGGCGTGGGCGATCGGGGCGGTGCTGTCGTGGCCCTTCTCGGCATGGCTGGTGGGTGCCCTGGGGGATGCGATGGTGTTGCCGCTGTCGTACTCGTTCTCGTGGATCGGCGTGGGCGTATGGCTCGCGCTCGTGTTGGTTATCGCGACGATCGCGAGCCTGCTGCCGGCGTGGCGCGCGTCGCAGGTTTCCATTCGCGACGCTATTTCGTACGAGTAAGCGGCTCGCGTCTGGCGCGGTATTCCGCTCAGCCCAGCCGCACCGTCACGCCGAGCGTCTCCGCGAGAGTTCGCACCACGCGCAAGGGCGCGTCCTCGTAGCCGCTTGCTTCCCATCCTGTGACTGACGCCTCGTCGACTCCCAGCAGCTCCGCCACCTGCGCGATCCGCATGCCTGCCGACAACCGCGCGGCTTCGAGCGACCCCAGAGGCTCTTCCCGGCCGATGGAGGCACCGCCCAGGTCGGTGCGAGCCGCCGCTGCGGCGGTTCCACCAACGAGCGCCCATGCAGGCACAGCGCAGATGCGGTCGTCGAGCACACGGATCTCTTCGCCTAGGTAGGCGATGACTCCCATGCGGAAATGGTCGCCCATGCTGTCGCGCAAGGCCCGCAGTCCGCGGGTATCGTTCCAACGCACCGTGCTCGAGGACTTGAACTCCACGCCCACCAGCGACGTGCCCCGTTCAAGCAGCATGTCGACCTCCGAGCCGGCGGCGGTGCGCCAGAAGTGCATCGTCGAGGCCGATGCGGACAGCGACTCGAGGGCGCTCAGCTCGCCCAACATCCACGTTTCGAACAGCTGCCCAGACAGGCCCGCGCTCTCTGCAGCGGCCCACGCGTCGATGCGCATGACGTGAGCCGCCATTCCGCTGTCGCGGGCGTACACCTTGGGCATCTTGACCAGCCGCTTGCCCAGATTCGCCGAGAACGGCGCGAGCATTCGCGTCTGATACCCCAGGTCCAGCAGGTCGAGGTACCGGTTGACCGTGCGCTGATCCAGCGCGGCATCGGATGCGAGGTCGGCTCGGTTCAGGAGCCCCGAGGTGCGAAGCAGTGCAAGCGAGTACAGGCGGCGGAACGCCAGCAGGTCGTCGACGCGCCCCAGTTGCCAGAGGTCTCGCTCGACGAACGTCGACAGATACGCCGAGTACCAGTTGCGACGTGGTTCGCTGCCCATGCCGATAACCCCGGGCATGCCGCCTTCGATGACCGCATCGCATAGTTGATCGCGAAGAACAGCGGTCGATGCTCCTGACGGCAAGGGAATCGACGCCAGGAACTCCTCGGCAGACGGGGCAGTGAACGCCGCGTCGATGGAGAGTGGTGCAGGCAGGCCAACGCGCTCAGAGAGAGTGAGCGGTGGCAGCTCCACGTAGGCTGCGCGCCCCGCGAGGGTCTCGGAGACGTCGCGCATCCGCAGGAGGTTGGCCGAGCCGGTGAGGAGGAACGCGCCGGGTCGCTCGTCGCGATCGACGGCGAGTTTGACTGCTCGCAGCAGCTCGGGCGCCAGCTGAACCTCATCGATGACGGTGGTGCCCTCGTTGCCAGCGTTGACGAGACCCGTCGGATCGGCGAGCGCCCGCTCGCGGATATCGGGCTGATCCAGCGTGAGGTAGGTACCGGGCCTGCCGCGGAGGACGGCTTGCGCGAGCGTGGATTTGCCCACCTGCCGAGGGCCGGTGATCACGACCACTCGGAAGTCCTGTAGCAGGCGGTCGACCACCGCCGTCAGGTGGCGGGGGATATGAGGACGAGTCGCAACCATGCTAGTAATTCTGACATGATGATGCAGAAATTACTAGCAATAAACTCCACGCGCAAGGGCGCCCGCTCCGGCCAAGGCCGCGTTCAGACCGCTACCCGGATCGCCGCTCAGTACCTGTGGCGTACACCCGGATCGCGGATTCGTGTGGCACCGGGCAGACGTGCTCGCAGACTCCGCAGCCGATACAGCGCTCGGCGACCACTCGCGGGTGACCCAGCGTGACCTTCTTGCCTGTAGGCGTTGTGACCTGGGCAGTGTCGATGATGATGGCCTTCTCGGCCACGGGACAGAGCTCTTGGCAGACGAGGCAGGTCAGTCCGTCGGCCCAAGGGATGCAGCGGTTCTGGTCGATGTAGGCCCGGCCAATCACGGTGTGGTGCTTGACTTCGAGTGTGAGCGGTTGGATCGCTCCGGTGGGGCAGACCTTGCCGCACTCGTTGCACGACCACTCACACTGGCCCGACTGGAAGTCCATCCGGGGTGTGAAGAGCCCTTCAGCGCCGGCTTGGAGCACGGCAGGCTGCAGCACGTTGGTGGGGCAGACTTTCAGGCACTGGCCGCAACGTGTGCATAAGGCGACCAGATCGCTCTCCTCGCGACCTCCGGGCGGCCGGATGAGATGAGCGTCGCGCTCGGCTCGGCGTAGGCCGGTGAAGGTGAAGAACCCGGCGGCCGCCGCCAGCCCGCCTGCGGCAAGCACGCTGCGCCGGTCCGGCCGGTAGGCCGAGCGCGCAGGACGGGACCCCATGGCAATCGCATCGACCGGGCAGACGTCCGCGCATTCGAGGCACACCTGGCAGCGGCTCGTGTCGGTGGCCAGGTAGTCGTCGCGGATTGAATCTAGCGGGCAGGCGGCCTCGCAGCGACCGCATGCGATGCACTTCTCGGGGTCGACGGTGCGCCCCAAAACTGCGAACCGTCCGGTCAGCCCCAGCAGGGCTCCCAGTGGGCAGAGGTGGCGGCACCACAGTCGGGGTTCGAGCCAGGACACGCCCACGATCGCGGCTGCCATGCCCAGCACGAACAGCGGCAGGTCGAAGGCGAGCGGCCGAGAGAACACGAGCCTGCCGGCGGCCGCATTGCTCAGGAAGTCCACTGGAATCCGCAGCGGCGGAGCGAGGTAGAGCACGTCGCCTGCAAGCCGCAGAACTCGGTCGAGCATGGGGTAGAGAAGCACCGTTGCCGTGCGCGTGAGAATGGCGAGCGGGTCGAATAGCAGGAACGCACCGCTGGCGAACAGCGCGAGTCCCGCGCACGCCAGCAGCACGAACGCGGGTGCCTTGCGCAGCACGCCGCGCGCCCGTGGCGACAGGTGCGTGCCCAGCCCCTTGTGGGGCCCGAGCCACTCGATCAGCGCACCGGTGGGGCAGAGGTAGCCGCAGAACGCGCGGCCCACTAGGAGCGGCGCGAGAAGCATCAGCACCTCGCCGATCACCAGCGGCCCCACGACGACTCCGTTGATCGCCGAGTTGAGCGCGATCAGGGGGTCGGTGACCAGGAACGCGCCAAGGTAGACGCGGCCCAGTGGCCACACGGTGAGCGTGAGCAGCGTCATGAAGGTGGCAAGCGACGCGATCTGGAACCAGCGGCGGCGTGTGTGCAGACCGCGCGGGCGGGCTCGGCCGCTCACGACGTCTTCTCCTCGATGCGCAGCTTCTTGAGATCGGTGCTGCCCAGCCCCTGTTTCTCGGCGAGCTTGAGGTAGCTCAGGCTCCCAGGCGTGCGTCCGAACAGTGACGCACCATAGCTGTCGACCGCGACCGCGTTGGTGCCCGCGATGACGAGCCGCCCCGGTCGCACGTCGGTCAGACTGCCGCCGGACGGGCCGTTGCGGATGAGCAGCCGGGTGCCGTCGAGTACCTGCAGGTGCGGTCGCACGAGGCTGTTGATGTCGACGATCTTCTGGTCGAAGCCCTGGTGCATGGTCCCGCGGCTCCCGCCCATGATGCCCATGAGGTTCTTCATCGACATCGTGAGGCCGGCCAGCCCGTGGGTCTTGGCGCAGGGGATGTTGATCACCACGTCGGCGTCGAAGATGTCGGTGACCAGCGGCCAGGACTTCAGCGAGCGGCCGCCTGGGATCTCGATGCGGTCGTAGTCGCGGTCCGAGAGCACCTTCATGCGCGCGTCGACGTCGCTGACGGCACGCGCGATCCCCGAGACGTCGTAGGCCTGCCGAGGGGGCGCCGTTGGGTGGTCGAACACTGTCACCGACTTCGCGCCGGCCTCCCAGCACATCTTCGCGACCGCGGCCACGACTGCAGGGTTGGTGGTCGCGCCGTACTCGGGTGCTCTGGCCGTGAGGATGTTGGGCTTGATGACGACGGTGTCGCCCTTCTTCACGAATCGCCCCATACCGCCGAGAAGCGCGACGGCTGCCACCGCGTTGGCGGCGGGGTCGTCGCCACGCGCGACCCCGAGGTCAGGATGCACCACAGCAGGGGTGGGGGCAGCTCCGCTCGCGTCAGCCGATCCCGTCGCCGGCGTGCTGGCCGCCGGAGGTTCGCCGCCGAACTCGCGGCGCACGGGAGCTTGCCGTTGTGCCTCAGACCACTCCAGCAGCCGAGCGCAGCCGCTCAGTCCACCGGCACCCGCAGCCAGTGAGGTCAGCACCGTGAGGCGGATTAGTTCTCGGCGATCGATTTCCACGGCGG
>PHET01000008.1:0-79026 GCA_002841275.1 Actinobacteria bacterium HGW-Actinobacteria-7
ACGAAGGTGCCGTCCGCTTCGATCGCCCCGGTGAGAATCACCTGCGATGCATCGACCATCCCAGCCGGCAGCGCACCCTCGTAGACCACGCCGATCTCCTGACCGCCCTGCTTCTCGCCGGTGACCACGAAGCGCGGCCCGCTACCCGGGGCGACGATCGACCCGGCCTTCACGTAGCCGGTTGTCTTGACGGTCTTACCCACCATGGCGGCACCCTTACCCATGAGGTCACTGATGGGCAACGCACCGGTCGCCGACTCGTACTTCGAGGGGCACTTGGTGATCATCTCGTCGGCATTGAGCGTGCCGTCCGTACCCAGCTCGCCTGTGACGATCGCTGTCACGCCGTCACCGAAGGTGGCGGGAACCGCGCCGTTGTAGACAACCTTGATGGTAGGACCGGTGCCGGCGGAGTCCTTCTCGTCTTTGATGGTGAAGCTCATAGGATTGCTCTTCTTGTCCCACGAGCCAGCGACCACACCGCCGCCTACCTTCACGCGCTTGCCCTGAAGCGTGGTATCGCTCGAAAGCTCCTTGACGGTCTTGTAGTAGGAGGCCTGCTTGCCGCCAAGACCAAAGAAGATTGCCGCGACCGCGATCAGAATGATCGCCGTCACCCCTATCAACCGATTCTGAGCACGTTTGTTCACGTAAGCTCACTCCTTCGACAACGCGACCCCACAAGGCCGCCTCGCGCATCTCGGGAAAGAGAGTGGGCGCGCACGCGAATACGTGCTGCTGCACACCGCTATCCGACCCGCCTGCCTGAACACTTGGATATTACCACCGCCGCTGCTGACGCGACAACGGTTCAGCTTGAATCAGGGAACTTGATTCTAGATGATTTGAGCAACCCACGTGCCGACACGGGCCGAGTGTGTGATTGACCGATCAGCCACGCTGGAGCCACTGAACGTCGGGCGCGAATCCGCTCTTCGCGAGCAGCTCCAAATAGCGCGCCGGCCTAAGCGAGCGGTCCGACCCGTCAAGCGCCACCATGGTCGCTTCGATCACGTTCGTTCCGAACGACCGACCTTCAAATCGGGGCGTGCTGGTAATGAGCAGCTCCACCCCGCGGCTCCTGAGGAACTCGACATCCTGGGACGTCGTCGTGTTGGTGATGATCCACTTGCCGGACATGTCTTCAGGCATGTACTTACGGACGTACTTGTAGTCACCGGCGATGATGTCCGCTGCCCGGTACAGGTCGGCATGCTTGGACTCCTGCTCGACCTCGCTCTCGTGGTCCGCCTCGGCGGGATAAAGCCAGGCGAACGGAAGTTGAACCGCAATAGGAGCGATGGCGCGCACGAACCGCACCAGCGTGGACTTGCGATGGATCATGATCGGTATGTCGAGCGCATACAGCATGTCGCCGTAGGTCATGTCACAGCCGGCGTCCGCGAACCCCATCGCCATGCCCCAGCGGTCCACTGCTGATGTGATCAGTACCTTCTTGCCCGTCAGCTCCAGACCCAGTTCTTCGCGCATGAACCGCACGACATCGCCTTCGACGGCCCCTTTCAGGCCCGAACCATCGACAAGCGGGGTCTGCGACACCGCCGCCCGGAAGCGCCGGGCCTCTCGGAAGTAATAGTCATGATCCGCCGCGTGCAAGAACAGGTCGATTCCACCCAGTCCGAACGCATCAACCTTGCCGTCGAGCTCGCGCAGCTTCTGCTCGGCCAGCGCCATATCGCCATCGGTACCCACGCGGCTTATGCGAAACGTCTCGCCGAACAGATCGACATCGACCGTATGGTCGCGTTTCGACGAGCCGATGCTGACACTTACGATTTCCTTGATTGCGTCCACCTCCCAGCAAGATCCTCGGCTGCCTCGCGCAGCATCCCGCCCATGCGGCTCCTGCGCCCGGTCGTGCGTGTTGGCGCGGCCATCACGGCCGAGAGCACCTCATCGAGCTGGGCCAGGTCAACTGCCTTGTCTTCTCGAATCGGGGTCGTACCCAGCGGAATCCCAACGACCTCAGTGCCCAGGATTCGCTCTATGGTGCGGATGCGCCAGTCGCTGGCGATGAAGATGAGCGTGTCGAAGTCGCGCAGTACCGAGAGGGTCTCCAACAACCGGTTGAAGACATCTGCTGACGAGCCGCTCTCTATGGACTCCCGTTCCGACTGACGTAGCACCAACACGAAGTCCACCGCGTGCTTGGCGGCCAGCGCATGCACTTCATCGCAGTTGGCTATGGGAAAGCCCACAAGCGCTACGCGCGGCCCGCGCCGCACTTCTCCCACGGTCTCCAGAATCGACACGAAACTACGCTGCACGCCGGCGGTGCGGGCGGCCTCTTCCTGAGTGGCACCTGCAGAGCGATCCTCGAGAATCGCATCGATGGCATCCGTGAGCTTGCTGCGGCTGACCACCTTGTCGCCGATCCGGATGAGCTCCACGCTCGCGCGCCCCTTTCTGTGTGTACACCGTTGTACACAACGAGTGAGTATACGCGAGCCGCAACCGGTCGAGCGGCTTCGCTAGGTGTTGAGGTCCCGGATGATCCTGAGGCCCTTGAGCGTGAGATCGACGTCCACATGGTCCACCGTGTCGCAGAGCGGCGCCATACGAGGAGCCAGTCCCCCTGTAGCGACGACGGACGTCTCTTCGCCCAGCTCCACCCAGATGCGCCTCACGAGTCCGTCCACCATGGCCGCCTCGCCCAGGAGCAGGCCGGCCTGGACGCTCTCTCGTGTGTTGGTGCCTATAACGTGCGCTGGCGGTTCGAGATCGACCTTCGACAGCCGGGCCGCCTTGGCGAAGAGCGCCTCGGCGCTCGTCTCGACGCCCGGGGCGATCGCGCCACCCAGGTAGGCGCCATCGCGAGAGATCACATCGAGCGTGGTCGCCGTCCCGAAGTCGACGACGATCACCGGGCTGCCGTACGTGGCGATCGCAGCGACGCCGTTGACGATTCTGTCAGCTCCCACTTCGTGGGGGTTGTCGTACCGGATGGCCATCCCCGTCTTCACGCCCGGTCCCACGATCAGAATCTCGCAGGAACATGCCTCGCGTGCTACCTCTTCCCACGCCAGCGTGAGCGGCGGCACCACCGAGCACAAGACGACCTGGCTGACGTCGGCCCAGGTACGTCCGTCGAGTGCCAGAAGCCCGCCTACCTGCACGCGCAGTTCGTCGGCGGCCAGAGAGCCCCGAGTCGAGATGCGCCAGTGTCCATCGAGCTCATTGCCTTCGAACAACCCGAGCACGGTTTGAGTGTTGCCCACATCGACAGCCAGAAGCACGCGATTCCCCTCTCGGTGACGGCACGGTGACGCCCGCCTGATGCACGGGACGCCGATGCTATCATCCTTGTAGGGCCAGCGCCTTGTATCAGCGCTAAGCCGCACCTTTCTGAGCAGCCATGATACGCCCAAATCCCTTACGGAGGCGCGTCTATGAGCGAGACCCCCGCACGCATCCTCGTGGTTGACGATGAGCCATCGATCACCGAATTCGTGAGCTACAACCTTGAAAAGGAAGGCTGGGACGTCTCCGTCGCCGAGAATGGCGATGATGCGCTGGCGCTTGCAGCCGAGACCCAGTTCGACCTGGTGGTTCTTGACGTGATGCTCCCCGGCATGGACGGCTACGAGGTGTGTCGCCGCCTGCGTGCGACGTCAAGCGTCCCGGTGCTGTTCCTCTCGGCGCGAGACACGGAACTCGACAAGGTCGTGGGTCTCGAGATCGGCGGCGATGATTACCTCGCCAAGCCGTTCGGCGTCCGCGAGCTGACCGCACGAGTCAAAGCACTCCTCCGGCGCGCGCAGCCGGGAACCCGCGAATCGGGCAACCTCGGCGAAAGCGTAGAGGTCGCAGGAATCCTCCTCGATGAGGCCGCCCACAGTGCCACCGCCGGCGACACGCCTATCGACCTCACGCCGCGCGAGTTCGAGCTGCTGGCTTGCCTCATGCGCCACGCAGGCAAGGTCCTTTCGCGCGAACAGCTGCTGCGCGAAGCGTGGGCGTGGGAGTACCTCGTCGAGACCAAGACCGTCGACACGCACGTCAAGCGGCTCCGCGACAAGCTCGAGGCCGCCGGAGTCGATCCCACCCTGGTCGAGACGGTGCGCGGCTACGGATACCGGTTCAAGGCCGTCTAGGTCATGCGGGGCACACTGCGCCAGCAGATTCGCATGGCTATCGGACTCACCGCGCTGATCGCCGCAGCTCTGGCGGGGCTCGCCGCCGGTTTCCGCCCCGGCGCCGAGATCGCTGTGATCATGCTCTCTCCGGTCGTGGGTTGGTTCATCGGCCAGCTTCTGGCGCGTCGGATGACCGCCCACCTCGAGCGCTTGGCGTCCTCGGCAGCTTCGTTCGCCTCGGGCAACCGCTCGAGCCGCGCAGACACCGGCGGCCCTCGCGAGGTGCGTCTCATTGCCGAGGCGTTCAACCGGATGGCCGACGAGGTCTCGACCGCGCTGTCTCAAGTGCGTGCCGAGGAGAACCGCAAGACGCAGTTCGTCTCGGACGTGAGCCACGAGTTGCGCACGCCGCTCACGGCGATTCGCGGCGCAGCGGAGACCCTGTTGGACGGCGGAGTCTCGCCCGACGACCAGGAACGATTCCTGTCGACCATCGCACTCGAGGCCGAGCGGCTCACCCGCCTAGCCAACGACCTGCTCCAGCTGCAACGCATCGAAGGCGCCACGGGTGAACTCGCACTGCGACAGGTGGACCTGCGTCTGGCTGCCGAGCGGGCTGCCGCCATGCTCGAGCCGCTGATCGAAGACCGCGGTGTCACGCTTGCCGTGCGCGGAGAGGCCCCCAAAGTGCTCGGCGACGTCGACCGCCTGCAGCAGGTGGTCGCGAATCTGGTCGACAACGCCAGCCGGATCGTGGGCGAGGGCGGATGCGTGACCGTAGAGCTCTCGTCTGTTGAGGGAGATGCTCTACTCACGGTCCTCGACAACGGCCCGGGCGTTCCCGCTGAGGACCTGCCGCGCCTGTTCGACCGCTTCTACCGAGCCGATTCGAGCCGCGCTCGCACGAGCGGTGGTGGAGCCGGTCTGGGGCTTGCGATCGTGCGCGCGATCGTCTCGGCGCACGGCGGAACGATTCACGCCGAGAACCTCGAAGGCCGCGGCTCGCGCTTCACCGTGCGGCTTCCCGCTGCCCCCCAGTAGGTCCGAGGTCGGCCTAGCGCACCGCTCGGCGAACCGCGGCGGCCACGATGACCGCGGCAGCGGCTTTGAGGCCGTCAGGCACGATGAACGGTGCGACGCCCGCGGCGATGGCCTTGGGTGCCGAGAGTCCGAGCACCATGGCCAGATGGGCCGCGCCGACCGTGTAGATCACCAGGATCACGACGGTCGCGCTCACCGCATCGACGATCAGCGCGTTCATGCGCGTGCCGGACAACAGCACGCGCACCGATGAGCCTAGCCCCGCCGCTGCGATGAATCCGTACAGGTAGCCTCCGGTGGGACCGGCGAGGACGCCGATGCCTCCGTGGCCCCCCGAGAACACCGGGACGCCGATGGCCCCCAGACCCAGGTACACAGCCATCGAACCGAAGGCCCACTCGGGAGCAAGAAGGAGCGCCGCCAGCACGACGAAGAACACCTGCAGCGTGATGGGCACCGGCTGCACTGGAATCTGGACCCAGGCGGAAGCGGCCACGAGCGAGGCCACAAGGGACGCGGTTACCATCTGGCGCGTGCGACTACCCGTGCCACCACGGCCGCCTTGCGCCGCGTCTTCCGTCAACGAGTTGGTCTGTGACACCTGTGCTCCTTATTGTTAACCAAGCAATTTGTGATGGTTTACAGTAGTTGGGGCAGCCCACCGCGTCAATGCGGGCGCCGGCTCACCGTCTCAACGTGACTTCGCCGGCCACGACCGCTTCGACTCCCGCCCTGCCGCCAACCAGGAGCCGACCTTCGTCGTCTATGCCGAGTACCGTGCCGTTCGCGCGCACAGCGCCTGTCAGGTCGCTCACCACTACAGCCCGGCCCTTGAGCACGGAACGCTCCTCGTAGGCGGCCCGAAGCGGTGCGAACCCGCCGTCGCGCCACACGGCATAGACCTCCGCAATGCCGTCAAGCGCGGCGGCCACCGCCGTCGCGGCGCCAATCCCGGGGCGGGATTCGCTCAGATACGCCGCTCCCTCAAACGGGTGCTCAGGACGCGACACATTGATTCCGACGCCCGCGACGACCCAATCGATCCGGTCGCTCTCGGCGGACATCTCAAGAAGGACGCCCGCCAGCTTATGCCCTCGAAGCTGGAGATCGTTGGGCCATTTCAGCCCCGCAACGACACCTACCGCCTCAAGTCCGCGAGCCACCCCAAGCGCGACGACCAGCGCAAGTGGGCCGGCCTGTGACGGCGCGACTGGCGGTCGTAGCACCACCGAGAAGTACGCTCCACCAGCTGGTGACGTCCACGTACGTCCCATGCGCCCGCGGCCCGCGTCCTGCGACGCGGCGACCACAACGCAGCCCTCGCCCGCACCTTCTCGCGCAAGCAACCGTGCATCGTCGTTTGTGGAGCCCGTGCTGGGTCCGCCGGCGAAATCGTGCCACAGAGGGTCGCGCACCAGCGGTTCCACCTCTGCGGGCAGTGCGAGATCGGGGGCCGAGACGAACACGTAGCCGGAGCCCCGAACCGCCTCGATCACGTAGCCCAGAGCACGCAACGCCGCAACGTGTTTGGACACGGCCACACGACTGATTCCCAGTACATGGGCGATCGACTCGCCACTCACTCCACCGGCCCCCGAGTCACGCAGCGCCCTCAAGACGTGGTCGCGCGTCGTCACTTCTCGGCATCCTGCTGTGACGGTGGCTGGTCATCGGCGAGTTCGGCCTCGAGGGCGGCCGCTACCCGTCGTGCGCGGATGCGGCGGGCGAGCAACCACGCGAGCGCAACAAAAGCGAGGAAGAGCCCCAGCCCTATCCAGGTCACCGTCGAGGCGACCTTGAGCGCATGATCCATGTTCGCACCAAGGAACCAGCCGATCGCGCACATGAGCGACGTGTAGAGCATCGCCCCCACGACCGTGTACAGCTCGTACCAGAAGACCGGCATGTGCACGGCGCCGGCGACGGCGGGAACCATGTTCTTCGCCCCTACTGCGAACCGCGAGATCAGAACCGTCTTCGAGCCATGGTCATCGAAGTGTTCCTGCACGTCATCGAGGGCTGCGGCGTCCACCTTGAAGAAACGTCCGATGCGGCTGGCTGCAACCCGGGCCACGAAGACCCGGACCGACTCGATGCCCGCTCTGCGGCCCAGCCAGTAGCTGAGGTTGCTCCCGATGATGGTACCCGCCACCGAGATGAGCCACACCCACACGATGTTGAGCCCGCCACGTGAGGCGACGAGTCCGGCGACGATGACCACCGTCTCACCCGGCGTGAACGACCCCAGCACGAAGATGTTCTCGCAGATGGTGAAGCCGAGCACGATCAGATAGCCCCAGCCGGTCATAGCGGCCAGGAACCAGTCGACCAGTGCGATGCCGGTTGATGGAATCACAGCGATACCGCGCTGGGTGTGAGGCGTCGGAGAGTCATCTAGCCGACAAGCCCTGCGGGAGATCCGGCAGCGGCGGACCACGCGGCGCGTCGCGACCGGGTGGGAAGCGACTGGACGAGCAGAAGCACGTAGATGAGATAGAACGGGATCCCGTTCGCGGCGTTTTGTGTGGTGATCATCAGGACGAATCCCAGCAGCACCCCGGCCTCAGTAATCGCCATGGCGATGATCCACGCCGAGAAGACGACTCCCAGCGGCTGTGCAGGGGCGGGCGGCTGATCAGGGGACATAGCGGTTGCAGCGGCAGCCCCGCTGCGCAGGACAAGTGAGCGCAGCACCGGAGCCATGACAAGCGACAGCGCTGAGATACCGAGGAAGACCCAGCCGATCATGGGAGGTCGAGCGGACAGGCCGCCAAGGAAGTAGAACTCGCCAAGCGAGAACGGCGCGATCAACAGCGCGATTGCGAACAGCGCGATCGGAGCCATGGCGAAAGAGACCCACAGCAGCCACATGGTACGCACCTGAGGACTCTGCTCTTCAGGCAGTTCGTTCAAGGGGTTCTCCACTCCTTTGGACACCTATCCGCCACGCCGATGAAATCGAACCATACAACCGTGACCCACTCATCACCGTTCGTCCAGCCCGAAATCGATGACGCCGGTCAGCGTCAGAGCGCTCGCCGAAACACGATCGACCCCAGTGTGTCGGAGCGTGGCGAGTCGCGCCAGCGTGATGGTCCCTGATGCTTCGGTGAG
Organism: Actinobacteria bacterium HGW-Actinobacteria-7; assembly: GCA_002841275.1. Lineage (GTDB taxonomy): Bacteria > Actinomycetota > Coriobacteriia > Anaerosomatales > PHET01 > PHET01. The sequence continues at coordinate 8,253 of PHET01000008.1, forward strand.
CACGGTACGGCCGTGGGTGGATGCCTCTTCTCGGCAGACGCCCACCGCACGCGTCAGCTGCTCGTCGTCCATGTTGTCCAGCAAAACGATGTCGGCTCCTGCCCTCACCGCTTCGCGCGCCTGTTCGAGCGAGTCCGCCTCGACTTCGAGGACCAGATCCGGATGTGCCGCCCGTGCCTGCGCGACCGCCTGAGCAACGCCGCCCGCACGAGCCAAATGGTTGTCCTTGACAAGCACCATGTCGTGCAACCCGTCGCGATGATTGGTTCCGCCTCCCACGCGCACCGCGTACTTCGAGAGCGCGCGCAGGCCGGGCAGCGTCTTGCGGGTGTCGCACACCGCCAGCGCGGGCCCTGCCGCGGCCACCCACCGGGCCGTCTGGGTCGCGATGCCGGAGAGGACCATCATGAAGTCGAGTGCCGTCCGCTCCGCGCACAGAACGGCAGCGGCCAGCCCGTCGACCTCGGCGACCGCACATCCGGGTTCAACGCGAGCGCCTTCCGGTACGAGCGGGAAGAACTCGACCGGCTCGAAGATGCCCGCGGCGCGACTGAGCGCCTCGAACACCTCGGCCGCAACCGACAGCCCGCACACCGTGCACGCCTCGCGAGCAACGACAACGCCCGAGAACTGCGCATCGAGCCCGACCACCGAACTGCTGGTCACGTCGTGAGTGAGCACGTCAGGCGAGGGCACTGCTCCGGCAAGGAAGCGCGAGGCCTCCACTCCCAAGTCTTCGGCCAGCGCGACGGCTATGGTGTCGGTAATCGAAGGAAGCTCGTACATCAGTCCCGTCCTATGTCCGGTTGCGAATCGGGCGTCTGCGGTGCGGCCGTGAGCGGTTCGAACCATGGTGCACGCTCACGACACATGACGACGTGTCCACGCCAATGCTCGTCGTCGCGGTCCTCGAAGTCCAGCCGGGAATGGCAGCCACGCGACTCCTCGCGCACAAGCGCGCCACGGGTCAGAAGCGAGGCCACGGTGATCAGGTTGGCCGCCTCGAGCACGGGCAGACTCGTCGAGGGCGACAGCCCGCGCGCGAGCTGATCGATTCCATCGGATGCGCGCGCCAGACCCTCGGCCGTGCGCGTCATACCCACGTACGAGCCGGTCAGGTCGTGCAGCGCCGCGATGGCGGTCGCAGGGTCTGTGGTGATGTCAGACGGTCCGACCACCATGTCGGCGTCAGCCACGAGCGCTGCGGGCTTCTGGGCAGGGGTGATCTCGTGCGCCAGAGCTCGGGCGATCCGCCGAGAGAAGACGAGACCCTCGAGCAGCGAATTGGATGCAAGCCGGTTGGCGCCGTGAAGGCCCGTGGCGGCAACCTCACCGGACGCGTAGAGGCCGGAGATGCTGCTGCGCCCGTCGATGTCGACGACCACGCCACCGACCTGGTAGTGCGCGGCGGGAGCTACAGGGATTAGATCGCGCGACAGGTCGTAGCCGGCCTCGGCGCACCCTTTCCAGATGGCGGGGAAACGGGAGCGGAGGTACGACTCGCCCAAGTGACGGGCGTCGAGCCAGACATTGCTCCGGCCGCACCGCGCCATGACCCGCTCTATCTCGCGACTGACTACGTCGCGCGGGGCCAGCTCGGCGAGCGGATGGATGTCGATCATGAACCGCTGCATGTCGCAGTCGAGCAGATACGCACCCTCCCCGCGCAACGCCTCGCTGACGAGGAATCGCGGAGCGGATGCGTGATCGAGCGCGGTGGGATGGAACTGGACGAACTCGAGGTCGGTCACGTGTGCGCCCGCCCGCCATGCGGCCGCCACCCCATCGCCGGTTGCGATGAGCGGGTTCGTCGTGACGCTGAACGCCTGTCCCGAACCACCCGTGGCCAGTACGACAGCGCGCGCCAGGTGCGCTTCCAGCCGCCCGGCGATCTGGTCGAGTACAAGCGCGCCCACGCAGCGGCCGTCGGGCCCGGTGAGCACATCGACGAGGAACCGGTGCTCGAAGACGGGGATACGACCGCGGTCGATGAGCGCAGAAGTGAGCGCCTGCTGAATCGCAGCGCCGGTCTTGTCGCCCGAGTGCAACACCCGCGGCAGGGTGTGCCCCCCTTCGCGTGCGAGTGCCACTCCCCCGCTATCGGCCAGGTCGAACCGCACGCCGAAGCCTTGAAGCGCGTCGAGCGCTGCAGCAGCCTCGGTCACGACCGCGCGCACGACCCGCTCGTCGCACAGCCCTTGGCCGACCACAAGCGTGTCAGCAAGGTGCAGCTCAGAAGAGTCGGCCTCGCCAACAGCGCCGGCGATGCCGCCTTGGGCATACCACGTGTTCGTCTCGGCAAGCTCACCTTTGGTGAGAAGCGACACCGAGAAGTCCTGCGAGGCGTGCAACGCGGCGGTGAGGCCCGCGATACCGCTTCCCACGACGAGCACATCACTCTCATGGACCGTGAGGCGTGAAGTGTCAAACGCCAGCAGGTATCGGGCGCTCAGTAGGCTTGGCGGGTTGAGGACGTCAGCCAATCGCGACCATCCGTTCGACGGCGGCACGGGCGCGCTGGGCGACCGCGTCGGGCACTTCGACGGCGTACTGGCCGAGTTCGAGCGCATCGGCCAGTTTGGAGAGCGTGGTGAGTTTCATGTTGGGGCACAGCATGCGCGGCGCGATCTCGTGGAAGAGCTTGCCCGGTGCCGCCTTCTGAAGAGCGTGGACCAGCCCGGACTCAGTGATGACGATGAACTCGCTGGCGGGATTCTGAGCGGCGAATGCGAGCATCTGGGACGTGGAGAGCACAGCATCGCCAAGATCGACTACGTCGGGGCGACACTCGGGATGCACCATGACAGGCGCCCCCGGGAAGCCATCGCGCGCCGCCGCCACCTGCTGGGCGGTGACTTGGTCATGGGTGGGGCACCAGCCGTCCCAGAGCACGACCTCGACTTCGGGAAGTGAGCGGGCGACCCAACTGCCCAGGTTGCGGTCGGGAGCGAACAGGATCTTCTCGGCCCCCAGAGCTTGCACCACTGCAACCGCGTTGGCGCTCGTGACGCACACATCACTCTCAGCCTTGACCTCGGCCGAGGAGTTCACATAGGTGACGACCGGAACGCCGGCATGCTCGGCCTTCCACGCACGCAGGGCCTCGCCGGTGACCATGTCGGCCATGGGGCACCCGGCACGCAGCTCGGGCAGCAGGACGGTCTTGTGCGGAGCAAGGATCTTCGCGGTCTCGGCCATGAAGTGCACCCCGCAGAACACGATGGTGTCCGCGTCCGTGGCAGCGGCCTGCCGTGAGAGTCCCAGAGAGTCCCCCACGAAGTCGGCGGCGTCTTGCACCTCGGCGCGCTGATAGTTGTGCGCCAAGATGACTGCACCGCGCTCGCGAGCCAGTTCGCGGATGTGGGCAGTGAGCTGGGTGTTGTCGGTCACGACGTCGCTCCTTCGCAGGCGCTAGGCGGCCGGTGGCGCCAGCGGGCAGTTGTCGATCAGGTGCGTGGTTCCCACATGCGCGGCCACGATCGCGCGCGCAGTGCCGGCAACGCGTTCGAGAGGCTCGAGCGTGGCTGGATCGATCACCGCCGCGTAGTCGAGCGAAACTGCCACATCGGAGGCTGCCACGCGCACCTGGAATGCATCGCGCATCGCAGCCTCGATAGCAGGCACATCCAGCTCGCCCCATGCGACAGCGCGCGCTGCGGCCTCAAGCGCCTCGGGCACCGCAATCGCCGTCTGTCGTTCCTGCGCCGAGAGGTAGGCGTTACGGCTGGAAAGCGCGAGCCCGTCGCGCTCACGCACGGTCGGGCAGGCGACGATACCGACTCCCAGATCCAAGTCGAGCACCAGCCGTTCGATGATCTTGAGCTGCTGGTAGTCCTTCTCGCCGAAGAACGCGAGATCCGGGCGCACGATGCTGAACAACTTGGCGACCACCGTCGCAACTCCGGCGAAATGGCCGGCGCGAAGAGCACCTTCCCACCGGGCTGCCAACGGGCCGGGATCGACGGTGACCTGAGTGTCGGGTGCATACATCGTGGCAGGCGTGGGGGTGAACGCCACCTCGACGCCCTCGGCCGACAGCGCGGACAGGTCGGCCTCGATGGGCCGCGGATAGGCCTCGAAGTCCTCCCCTGGTGAGAACTGGGTGGGATTGACGAATATCGAGGCGACTACGAGGTCCGTACGCGCACACGCCGCCCGGACAAGCGACAGGTGGCCTTCGTGAAGCGCACCCATCGTTGGGACGAATCCCACCCGCTTGCCCTCTTTGCGTGCAGCGGCCACGGCGGCCCGAAGCTCGGCCTTGTTGCTGATGCGTTCTATCACAGGAGGTCCTCGTCGTCATACTCGGCAGAAAAGAGCAGCTCGGCCTCGGCGACGACTTCTCGGCTGACGTGTGTGGTCTCCGGCTCGCCCGGGAATGCGCGGCTCCGCACGTCCTCGGCATACGCCTCGATTGCACTGCCGATGACCTCGTCGAGGTCTGCATAGCGCCGGGCGTGCTTGGGCAGGAAGTCTCCCAGGCCCAAGAGATCGTGGTAGACCTGCACCTGCCCATCGCAGCCCACACCCGCGCCGATACCGATGGTCGGGATGGTCAGCAACTCGCTGACGCGGGTCGCGAGTTCTGCGGGAATGCACTCGAGCACGATCGCGAAGGCACCCGCGTCTTCGAGCGCGCGGCAGTCTTCGAGAAGCTTCGCTGCGGGGGCGGCGTCCTTGGCCTGCGTGTGGTAGCCACCCAGCGTGTTGACCGACTGTGGAGTCAGACCGACGTGACCCATCACGGGGACGCCGGCGTCGGTAAGTTCCTGTGTGACCATCAGCGAGGTCTCAGAGGCGCCCTCGAGCTTGACCGCATGTGCGCCGCCCTCTGCAAGCAGCCGACCTGCGTTGGTCAGTGCGAGCTCGACGCTGGGCTGGTAGCTCATGAAGGGCATGTCCGCGACGACCAGGGTGCGACTCGTGGCGCGGGAAACCGCCGCCGTCGCGCGCACCATGTCATCCATGGTCACTGGAAGGGTCGAAGCATGACCAAGCATGGTCATGCCCAGAGAGTCACCCACCAGAATCACCTCAACGCCGGCCTTCTCGGCAATGCGCGCTGCATGGTAGTCATAGGCGGTGATCACGGTGATGGGGCGACCCGCTGCTTTGAGCGCAGTAAGCGAGGACGCCGTGACGCGGGGACGGGGAGCTGGAACAGGGACAACACTCATGGTCTACTCCTTTGCGGTCCGCCGTCGCAGCCCCGGCACGCGGGGTCCACGCGGCTCTGCCGACGAGGGAGTGCGAGTATAGCACTGGCACCCACCCTCACCTGCGGTGACGTGCCCGTTCCGTCAACTAGTCCTCGGTGTACAGCTCCTCCGGATACTGCAGCGGAGCCTGCTCGACCGCGCGGAAGAGCGCGACGGCCTCCGGAGCCCTCTCGGCAGGCACCAGAAGCTTGAATATCGTGGCAAGCCCGAACGGGTCCATGTCCACGCCCGGCTCGAACGGCTCGAAGGCGTACGGGATGCCTTGGTCGGCGAGCACATCGCGCTTGAACTGCAGCCCGGCGTCGAAACCCGCTATGGAGTCCGAGAGGCTGTCGCTACGAGCGACCTCGACCCATTCGACCTCGCCAAGCGGCATGTTGTGCTCGGTGTCGGGCGGAGGCATGGTACCGAAGTCGCGCAGTACGGCACCCACTGCGCCCTCAGAGCGCTTGAGGTATGTGCCGTCCGGCAGGACGAGTCTGGGTGCTATCTCCAGCAGCGGCGTGAGCACAAAATCGCGCTGTGCTATGCCGGGATGAGGCACGGTCAGCTCATCGTTCGCTATCTCCTCATCACCAAAGAGCAGCAGGTCCAGATCGAGCGTACGCGGTCCTTTTTCGACACCGCGTTCGCGTCCGAATTCGGTTTCGATGTCCCTCAGAAGGCCGAGCAACGCAAGGGGCTCAAGACCCGTGGTTATCTCGACAACGGCGTTGAGGAAGTTCGGCTGGTCTTCGATCAGCGCCGCAGCCGACTCGTAGACGTGCGACACCTTCACGACATGGGTCTCGGACAGGTGCTCGATCGCATCGGCCGCTCTCGCGAGCGTGCCCAAGCGATCACCCAGATTGCTTCCCAGTCCGACGTAGGCGGTCGTCATCGCGATGGTCCTCTCTCACACAATGGTTCTTGAGAGGAATATGCCCGTTAACGACCGCGCCTAGCTTGGCACCACACCGCTATTCCAAAGAGCCTTCGACACCGTCAGACACTGCACTGTCTCTTTGACGTCATGAACGCGGATGATTGCGGCGCCTGACCGAACAGCCTCGACAGCCACGGCAAGCGAGCCGCCCAGCCGCGAGCGCGGCTCGTCAGCACCGGTGAGTTCACCGATGAAGCGCTTCCGAGACGCGCCCACCAGCAGCGGGTAACCGTAATCCGCTAGCAATGGCAGGGCGTTCAACAGTGCCAGATTGTGCGCGAGCGTCTTACCGAAGCCGATTCCCGGATCGAGCACGATGCGCTCGCGCGCCACTCCCGCCGACTCGAGCACTGCAGCCTGAGCGAGCAGGAACCCGCCCACTTCGCGCACGACGTCGTCATAGTGAGGGGTCGACTGCATGGTCGCCGGATCGCCCAGCATATGCATGACCACGAGACCCGCGTCACATGACGCGGCCGCGTCCACCATAGCCGGGTCACGGAAGCCCGACACGTCGTTGATGATCGTCGCGCCGGCCTCGACACATGCGATGGCGACCTCAGCATGTCTGGTGTCTATGGAGACGGGCCTGCTCTCCATGGACAAGCGCTGTATCACCGGCCGCACCCGAGCGATCTCAAACGCTATGGAGAGCTCTTGTGCACCAGGTCGGGTGGACTCGCCGCCCACATCGACGATTGCGGCTCCCTGTTCCCACATACGCTGACCTGCGACAACAGCGTCGGCCGGGTCCTCGTGCGTGCCACCATCCGAGAAGGAGTCAGGCGTGACGTTCAGAATGCCCATGACCAACGGAGTCTCCAGCGCCAGCTCGGAGGGCCCGCATCTCCACACCGCAGGCTTCTCAGGCATCTCCATCATCGGCGCGACCGCTGTGTGATGAGGCTCATCGCCTCGGCGCGCGTGGCGGCGTTGCGCTCGAAGATACCGCGAACCGCGCTCGTGACCGTCTCGGACCCCGGCTTACGTACGCCCCGCATCGACATGCAGAGGTGCTCGGCCTCGATCACCACGATGACGCCAGCCGGATCGAGGTGCTCGACGATGGTATCGGCGATCTGTGAGGTGAGGCGCTCCTGAACCTGCGGCCGTTTAGCGAAGAGATCCACCACACGCGCAAGCTTGGAAAGGCCGCATATCCGACCGTGCTTCCCCGGAACATACGCGACGTGCGCGCGCCCCATGAACGGCACGAGGTGGTGTTCGCACACCGAGTAGAGCGGAATGTCGCGAACCAGCACCATCTCCTGGTGTCCTTCGTTGAAGGTCACACAGAAATGTTCGCCGGGCTCTTGGTCCAAACCTGCGAAGATCTCGGCATACATGTCCGCCACGCGCCGAGGAGTCTCTAACAATCCCTCGCGCGTGACATCCTCGCCGACTCCCTCGAGGATCAGACGAACGCCTGTTTCGATCTTTTCGCGGTCCATCGGTACTCCAGACGACGGCGGTGAAGGTGCGCCCAGTATCCCCTATTGCGGCCGCGGTCGTCTTGGGAATGGCTGTGCTATCTGAGTGTCAGCCAGTCGTATCTCGATCCGATGGCGACGCGACCTGTGTGTTTACGATAGACGCGCACCCGCCAGCTGCCCTCTTTGTTCTTGCGCGCAATGCCCTCTCCCCGGCGAGCTCACCATGCCCCGAACGCCTTGCCGATCGAGATCACTGCCGGCCCGAGAATGACGATCATCGTCGCCGGCAAGATGCACAGGATCAGCGGAAAGACGATCTTCACCGGCGTCTTCTGCGCCTGTTCCTCGGCGCGTTGACGGCGCATCAGCCGCATCTCAGTTGCCTGTGTTCGCAGAACCTTGCCGATCGGAATCCCGAGCTGCTCTGCCTGAACTATCGCAGTGATGAACGCGTTGAGTTCGGCCACATCTGTGCGCTTCGCAAGGTTGTGCAGTGCATCTCCCCGATCCGCGCCCGACTGGATGTCTTGGAGTGCCCGCGCAAGTTCGCGATGCAGTGGCCCGTCCGAGGTCCTGACGATCTTGGCTATTGCCTGATCGAAACCAAGACCAGCCTCAATACTGATCGTAAGCATATCGAGCATGTCGGGAAGATCGCGAAGAATCCGCTTCTTGCGAGCGTCCACGCGATGGCCCACCCACAGGTCTGGCACGAAGAATGCCAGCACCGAGACTAGAAGGGCAATCATCCACACGAGCGTCGAGCCATCGGCCAGAACGGACCAACCCACCGTAAGTGCTGCGGCGGCAAGTCCGAGTAGCAGCTTGATAGCTATCAGACGGTCGGCATCCATCGCTCTCGGACTTCCCGCCAACACGAGTCTACGTGCGGTACGACGACGGTAGTCCTTGGGTGCAAGACTCGCCAGCGCCGACTTGACTCGCCCTATGCCGGGCACGAGGAGGCGCCGGGACAGTGGTTGAAGTTGCGGGTGGGCGATCGCGGCCTGATCCGACTCATATGCGGTGAGTCCAACAAGCCGTCGGCTCACTGCGCGTTCGTCCGAGAACAGAGCCGAAAGACCTAGCCACGCGAGCAGCGCGACGCTTGAGAATACGGTGGTAGCGATCAGAATGCTCTGCATCTCATACCTCGATCACTACGATCTTGCTCAGCCAGACGGACCCGATCACAAGTAGCACTGCCCCTGCGGCGAGAAGCCCCATGCCCGATGCGGTCGTGAACAACAATGCCAGGTAGCGAGGGTTCAGTACCGAGAGGGCCAGCATCAGCGCGACCGGTAGCAGAATCAAGATCCACGCTGACAGGCGCCCTTCCGCGGTCAGACCCGAAATCTGGCGCTGCAGCGCTCGCTTGTCGCGGATGGTGGACGCCACGATGTCGAGAACCTCCGCAAGGTTGCCACCTACATCACGCTGTATGTCTATCGCCGTCACCGCCCAGGCGAAATCAGTGCTTTGCATCCGGCGCGCCACGCCAGCAAGAGCGCTCTCAACCTCACGGCCCAGGCGCACTTCTGTTTGTGCCCGCGCGAACTCCGCCGACACTGGTGCGGCCATCTGCTCCACCACGAGACCGAGCGACTGCTGCAAGCCCCACCCCGAACGCAGTGAACCAGCAATGAGATTCAGGACATCGGGCAACTGCTCGCCGAACTGATTCCGGCGCTTGGTGACGAGATGATCGAGATAGATGACTGGAACCACCGTTGCGCCAACGACCGCAACGATGCTGAGCGGCAGATTCTGGGACAGCCACTCGGTAAGAATCCCCGCCGCAATCACGAGCAGTAGGTGAACGGTGATGTATTCCGTAGGCCTCAGCGGAAGTCCTGCGCGCTCGAGTTGCTCGTAGGCGAGACGCTTGATGCCGCGTTTGCCTGCAACGAAGTCGACTGCACCGAGCACCCACTCGGTAACCGCGTTCGAGCGTTCATCGGTCTTGGAGGACTCCCCCGCGGTCCGCAACTGATCGTAGTACTTCATCTGATCCAGCCCGTTCCGCGGCCTAACGAGCATCAGCGCTGCCGCGGCCACAATCGCGAATACCGCTATGAAGACCAGCCCAACCGCAGCGGCAAGCGTGAGATTGCTCGCCGGCGGCACCGCGACAAGCGCCATCTTCGCAGGAGGGAGCGGCTGCGCGAACAGCGGGTTCGGTAGCACAGACGATCCCGAAGCGGCCCGATCATCAACCTTCGCGCTGACGGCGACGTCGAGGTCATTGGTCGACGGGCGATGACTTACATACGTGAGAGTCCAACTTGACTGAAGTTCTCGCGCAAGCTGCTCATAGAATCCCATCAACTGGTCCGCACCGGAGACCGTGGCAAAACGGCCGCCGGTACTCCGAGAGACCGATCTGAGCGTCCCGAAGTCCGCCTCGGCGGAAGGCAGTGCCACCACGAGCACCGGAGCGCCAGCAGCCTTCAGGTCCTTGAGCGCTGCGTCGAGCTGTACCCTGCTGACGGTGTCACCGCCATCCGACAGCAGCACGACGACGGGTCGACTGACCTCCGCCCTCGATGCTTCTCGCGCCGCCATCGACAGTGCGTCATACAGCGCGGTCTCGCCTTTTGCCGAGAGTCCCGAGATCACACCGTCCAGTACGGTCTTGTCGTCAGTCAGCCGCGTGAGCACGCGAGGTCTATCCGCGAACGAAACTACCGCGACGCGCGACTTGGGCTGTAGTTGACCTGTGAACGCAGCCGCCGCATCCTTTGCGGCCTCCATCGACCGACCCTCCATCGAACCGCTCGTGTCGACAACGAGCACAACATCGATAGGCTGAACCTCGGAACTCTGTGTGTCGATCACTTCGACAGGGCGACCGTTCTCGCGCACCGAGAAGACCGGCTGGGACCCAGAAGTCCCCAATAGCGCCGATGGCAGCGAGAGCTGTAGGCCGACGCGCGGATACTCGGCAAGAGACACATCCCTGACAACGATGGGATCGACCGCAGCGTCGGCGACACCGACGCTGCACAAGACCCCACCGATGACAATGATCGCGAGAAATCGCCTGAGCACGCCTCTCACCGCCTTGCCGGAGGCTCGTACTCGAACAGACCGGCGGGGAGCTCGATGCCCATGTCCTCTAGACGCCGCGAGAACTTCGGCCGCAACCCTGTCGACTTCAAGTGGCCAAGGAACCTACCGCTGTCATCGATGCCCATCGAGTAGTCGAAGTAGAAGATGTCTTGCAGTACGAGAGTGTCGCCCTCCATGCCCTCGACCTCGGCAACCTTCACCACACGTCGTGTGCCATCGCGCAGACGGGCCAGGTGAACGAGCACATCAAGCGCTGCGGCCTCCTGCTCGCGAATCGCCCGAATGGGCAGGTCGAATCCGGCCATGAGCACCATAGTCTCAAGTCTCGACAGCGCATCCCGAGGAGAGTTCGCGTGTACGGTCGATAGCGACCCGTCATGTCCCGTGTTCATGGCCTGCAACATGTCGAGCGCCTCGCCGCCTCGTACCTCGCCAACGATGATGCGGTCGGGCCGCATGCGAAGCGAGTTGCGAACGAGATCTCGAATAGCAACCTGGCCCTTGCCCTCGATGTTGGGCGGTCGCGATTCAAGCCGTAGAACGTGCGCTTGGTGCAGTTGCAGCTCCGCCGCATCTTCGATGGTGACGACACGCTCGTCGTTGGACACGTACTGAGACACGACATTGAGCAAGGTCGTCTTCCCGGTGCCCGTGCCTCCGCTTATGAGGATGTTCATCCGACCGCGGACGCACGCATTCAGGAACTGGTCCAACCGCTCATTCATGGTGCCGAAGCTGATCAGATCGGTGGCAGTGAACGGCTCCCTTGAGAACTTGCGAATCGTTAGCATAGGCCCGTTGATGGCCAACGGCGAAATGACCGCGTTCACGCGTGAGCCGTCAGCTAGACGGGCGTCGACCATTGGGGAGGCCTCATCGATTCGCCTGCCGACTTGAGAGACGATCTTGTCAATCGTCCTCATGAGGTGCGCCTCGTCAAGGAATCTGCGCTCGGTACGCTCGATCTTGCCCGTTCGCTCAACATAGATGCTCTCGGCGTTGTTCACCATGACCTCTGTCACGGTCGGGTCCTCGAGCAGTGTCTGTATCGGACCGTATCCCATCACATTATCGAGAACGTTCGCGATGATTTCCTTACGGTCCTCTGTCGACAGCGGAGTGGTCTCTCGCGATAGGAGACTGCTGAGCTTACGCTCGATGCGCATCCGCGTCGCGGCCTCTGACTCCTCTACGCCGAGGTCTGCACCCATCTCCTCTATCAGCTGATGGTGGATGTTGCGCTCTATCTCGTCGCGGGCGTCAGCGCCGCCTACGAGAACTGGGGTCGCAGCAGGAGACATGTCGCTGTCTGCCGTGACAAGCCTCTCTCTAAGCGACACTGGTCTTCGCCTCCTCTCGCGCGGCGATGATGGCCTTTGCCGTCGCTGTCAGCACCCTCGCCGGCTGACTCCGCGGTGACTCTACGACCACAGGCAGTCCCTTGTTCACAGCTCGAGGTATCTGGGCATCGGACGGCAGCCGGTACTTGATCGGAGCTCCGATTGCCTCCTCGACACTCTCTGGTCGCAAATAGACCTTGCTGTCCGCGCGATTAAGCATGACCTCGACCAGTGAGCCGTTGTAGCCCAACTGCTTGAGCTTCTGCAGCGATATTCTGCTGTTCTTGATGCTTGCAATGTCCATCATGGTGATCGCGATTACCCGCGTGCTGCGGTCAAGCGCCGTGAGAACGGACTCGTCGAGTGTTGGCGGCGTATCCACCACCAGGAACTCGTACTGCGTGCTCAGCAGCCGCAGGATGCGATCGATACGGCTGGCCGTGACCATCTCGGCGTCCTCCGGCTGCACCGGTGCCAGAAGAACTCGGAGCCCCGATGAATGATCGACGAGGAAGCCGTCGAGCATGGCTGCATCGAGCCGTTCTGCGGACTGCACGGCCCCCATGATTGTTTGGGTGGGCTCGAGACCCAACATGATCCCCACATCGCCGAACTGAAGATCGAGATCGACGAGCGCCACCGAACGCCCCTCCTTGGCAAGCGCGACAGCGATGTTCGTTGCCACCACTGTCTTGCCCACGCCACCCTTTGTGCTGAAGACAGTGATGACATCAGCCTTGCTGCCTACATCGGCATCGGCCACGGTCGGCTGACGAAGAGAAATGGCGATCGCATCGCGCAGACACGTCTCCAGCTCCTCCTTCGTGGCGTCCGTGTTGATCACATCCGACACGCCCGAACGCATGGCATCTCTCAGTAGCGCGTTTCCCAGTTCCGTCACCATGAGCAGGACATTGCCTGCGCAGCCCGAGTCCCTGACAGCACGCGCCGCTTCGAACGCTCCGTCCAGAGGCACCGAGGGGCCAACCAACAGTACTTGTGCATTGCCGAGCGTGAGCTGTGCTACCGCATCCGGAAGCCCCTCGTGGTGCAACACGCTCGTATTGTCTATTCCGGCCGCAGCGCCGGTCACTGCTTCCGCCAGCTCCGAGCTGGTATCACAAACAAGGATTGTTGGCATTGGGCCCGCCTCTACTTGAAGACCGTGCGGATGGTTTGCGCAGGCGCAGCGGGCGACTCCTCGGCGGTAGCTGGTAGGAGTGTCACCCATACCTTGCCGGTCTCCTCGGCAAACACCAGTTTGGCCGCGTCCTTCGGGCTCACCGAGAGCGTCATCGTGTGAGGCGCGGCGTCCTCTTGCCTGCTGGCCCCGCCGATACCCGCGGAACCCTTCTCTGCGGGCTGCTCATCCGTCGAATCGGCCGAGAGCGTCTCACCAACGGCCAGCACTTTCGCATCCGCCAGAAGGAGTTTGGTCAGGTTCTCCTCGCCGTTGGGACCGGGCGCGAAGGTGGCATAGACGGCGATATGATCTCCGGGCTTCACCAGCCCCGAGATCCCCTTGACGTCGTCAACGGGAATCGCAATCGCCACGTACTCCTTGGGTATCGAATATGCCAGCCCGGCTGCACTGGGCGTGGCGAATCGCGCCGTTGTGAGCTGCTCGCCACGAGACAGTGGCGTGTTGAGCACTTGGCCTTCAATCGCCCGCGGCGACGAGATGGCCCCTGCGGCCACGAAGCGTTGCGGCACTTCCTGCAGCACGACCATCTCCTTGGAGAGCAACTCGTCTGAAGAGAGGCCGCGTGGGATGTCTTCCTGCGCGACGAGGATCTCCACCGGCTTGCTGCCTGATGCGACTTCCGTGCGCGCGCTCGACACGTAGCGCAGGGCCAGTGTCGCAGCGACCCCTGCCAAGACAAGCGCCACAAGGACGATGAGTAATCTGCTACGCATGTGAACTCCCCAGATGGTCGGCGTATCGAGCGGGCTAGAAATCAAGTCCTATGGCGGTCAAGTGCACGGCTTCCACCGCAAGCGGTCCGGGCGGATTGTCGACGACATCGAGACTCGGCGCCGTGTACTCGACGAACAGTCCGGACACCGCTACGTCTCCACCCTTGGAAACGACGTCCTCGACGTAGAACGTCGCGAAGCTCGTGACTCTGAGCGGGGTTGAGCCGGTGGTCTTCTGGATCTTCTCGACAATAGGTACGAGCACCAGGCGGTTCGAAGGTGGCTTGCCTGCGGCGACCCAACCAGCGAAGTTGGAGGGTTCCCCCGCGAAGCGCACAAGGAGGGAGTTCTTGGTAGTCGGACCCGAAAGTCCGCCGGGCTGCGTCCACACCGCGTCACCGAGGTGCATCACGAAATCATACGTAGCCGTGCCCGCAACGTACTCGTAGTAGGTGCCCGTGGCGTTCGGCATCTCCGGATACTCTGCGGGGTCTTGGGGATTTCGCCAGTACGGAGTGTGTCGCAGCGTATGGAAGTCCAGCGCCATGAAGTTGCCTACCTCGGCTCCTCCACCGGTGACCTTCAGTTCGTATCTTTCGCCGTACTGATAGTCGTTGAGCACAACGGTGACCTGCGCCGGCCCAGCGCTCGTTGATGTCGAGCACGAGGGAGAGACCCTAACGTCCTTGATTGGAAAGGTTGAGCGCCGCACAACGTAGCCCCCGGCCGGACGGACCGCGTGAATCACCTTGTTGCCGTCCTTCATCTCGACATCAAAGGTAAACGCTTCCTGCAAGTCGTCAGTGGACGGCGCAGCAAACTGCGCTCGATACAACGTCTCGGTGACCTTGTTCATCGTCGTATCGCCGCCGTGAGCCACAACCAAGGACTGCTTTTCCGCGAGCGGAGCACCCAGCGAGACATAGACGACCACGCTCTGGCCCGTACCGGACGTGAACATGACGGAGCCGGAGTGCTCGCTCCCGCCCGAAAGCCTTCCCTGCGAAATGCCCGCTAGAGGCACGCCGTCAGGGATTCGAACGAGATAGCCCGTGCCCGGTGCGTCCTCTGGCACGCCATTGGGGTAGGCGGGGTCCAGGCGCTGATCGTTGTACGCGTGAATCAGCACCGAACCCAGGCTCCCCGCAGGCAGAGTTCCAGACCAGGTGTCACCAGAGACCTTGTCGAGCCAGTGCTCGGCTCCGCCGCCAGCCAAGGCGGCCACTGCAGTCGCACGCAAGAGGGGCAGCCCCCACGGCGCGGGCGAACGCGCACCCGTGACATAGCCGATACGGGCAATGGACTGGGCTCGTATCCTCACGTCCTCTCTGCCAAGAACCCGAGAAAGGAACGCCGGCGAATCACTCGTCACGGTGACCTTCACGTAGTTCGGGCCGATGTCGCTCATCCCGTCGGCCGATGGTGGGACCACGCTACAGTTGCTCAGGTTGAGAGGCCGGCCGAAGTTGCGACCCGCATAGTCCTCAACCGTGGTCCATATGGCCCCGTTGGACTGCTCGTGCGCCAAGTCCTGACACCCGGCAAGCGCCGCTGCATCTGCAGCGGTCTGCAATTGGCGCTTGGATGCGTACCAATAGCCGACATCCACCGCGAGCGCGCTGAAGCCTATGATCACGACGAGCAGCAGCGCGAACATGACCGCGAACGCACCGTCCTCCTCAGTCCACAATCGTCGCATCCTCGCCACTCACTCCATCCTGGCCTCGGCCACACTGGTGATGACGTTCGGCATGACGACAGCTCCTCCGTGCACCGGGCCCGATCCCACGTTCGGGAACGGCATGATCTGCGTCCTCACATAGCGGGCCGTTACGCGCACTGCGTCGGACGAAGCCCCTGGCGTGACAGTGACGTTGAGCCGAGACGGGTCGAGGCCCGGGGCGGCGGCCAGCGCCCGAGAGGTGACTTGAGCGGTCTCGCCCAGCGCCGCCCATCGCACACCTTCTCGTGCAGCGTGGGCAACTTCGATGTACTCGAAGAACGTGTAGCCGAACTGGAGAACGCCAGCCAGCAACATGACGAAGATGACGGCGATCAGGGCGAACTCGACTGCCGCTGCCCCCTCGTCGTGGCCCCGCACTTCACGCTGTCGCCCGCATGCATTCATCTGGCTCGCCCGTACCCTCTGGCTGGCACACCTGATATGGGCGCTGGCGCGGCGAGCGTACTCGCGCGCGCCAGCATAGTGGCTTCCGTACTGTCTAGAGATTGCCTGCGACGTCGTTGAAGAGAGCCAGCAGGTTGTCACCTACCAGCGCGACCCCTGCGATGATGACAACAGCGATCAGAGCAACCATGAGCCCGTATTCGACGGCGGTGGCGCCCTCCTCCTCGGCAACGCGGCACTTGAGATAATTCAGCATCCGAGACACCTCCCCCCTTGGGGTCGCCTCTTTCGCTCCCCCGAGATACGCAAGCCTGACGTCTGCTGCATGTCCAGCCGTGCTCGCCGCTTGCGGCCACTAGGTGGCTTCACACCCAGTGTCAACGCAAACGGGGTGGCCGCGCATCGGCCGGAAGGGTCCAAAATGACGGGGCAGGGATGATGTGGGTGTCATACCAATGGGGGATACCTTGACCGAAGGAGCGCCTCCGGCCTGCGCACTTTGGTCTCACGGCCCGCGCCAGGCCCCCGTCTGATGGCAGGCGTCGGACTTCTATCCCGCGCGGCAGAGTGGTAGCGTTGATTAAGACGGTTGTGCTAGCTCGCGATACCCATGAACCAAGCGGACGTTGGCCAACCCGGTCGGGGGGCAGGGGGCGCAATTCCAGTGGTTGTCAGGGTCTATATCGAAGAGGCAGGCTGCGACCGTCGGCGTCTGGACGCTGAGTCCATCCGCAGCTACCTCACGGCAAACGGCTACGCTCTGGTCGGGGATCCCGCTAGGGCCGACAAGATACTGGCAGTCACCTGTGCCTTCAAGCAGGATGAGGAGAACGAGTCTGTTCGCAGGCTCAGGTCGCTGCGCAAGTACGGACGCGACATCGTCGTCTACGGTTGCCTCGCCGACATAGCCGGAGAGCGCTACACGGAGTTCAGAGACCTACCCTCCGTATCGCCACACAATATCGATGTGATCGAACAGCACTTCCAGCCCGTCGGTGTCGCTTTCGCGGACATTCCCGCCGCCAACGTCCTTGTACGGCGCCGAACCGATGTGACACGCGTGCGGCGAATGGTCGAGGCCGGAACCGTGCCCCTCCAAAGGGCAATTGACCGCGCAGCGCGGCTGTTCGCCGGCAGCGCCATAGCTGGCTTCAGCTCGCATGATGGGAGCTTCAACCTGTTCGTGTGTCGCGGATGCCAAGGCTCGTGCAGTTACTGCGCGATCAGGCGAGCTATCGGCCCAGTTCGCAGCAAGCCGGTCGAGAAGGTGACCGAGGAACTCCTCCGGGGGCTGGATTCGGGATACCGCACCTTCAGCATCCTCGGAGACGACCCGGGCTGCTATGGGGCGGACCTGTCCAGTTCGTTGCCCGAGCTGATGGGGGCGTTGTTCGACACGAGCGAGTCCTGGACGGCGGCCGCAGAAGACCGCGCGGTTCTTGGCGAGTCCATCCGGTTCCATATCCGTGAGATCCATCCGCGTCACCTTGTGAAGCAGCACGAGCAGCTGCTCCAGCTTCCCAGATTCTCGAGTGTGGCCGGAATCCTATGTCCGGTGCAGTCCGGGAGCGACCGCATCTTGGGGCTGATGCAGCGGCACCACACGTCTTCGGACCTGTTGCTCGCGATCCAGCACCTCAGGGACCAGCATCCCGATCTTGAGCTCAGCACACAGATCATCGTTGGTTTCCCCTCAGAGACCGAAGATGACTTGGCTCAAACGCTGGAACTCGTGCGAGCGGCGCGATTCAACTCAGTTGTGGTATTCCCGTACGACGACAAGCAGGATGCCGCATCATCGAGACTCCCGGGCAAGATCGTCGACAAAGAGATCCGACGGCGAACGCGAGCTGCGATCCGCTTCTTCCGCAGACAGGGAATACCGGCCTACCACAGCTGTCCGTGATCGACGGGCTAGTTGCCCAGGTCCACGATCCCTGCCCTCACTGCAGCCAAGACCGCCTGTGTACGATCCGCCTGATTCAGCTTCCTGAGTATGTGACTCACGTGCGTCTTCACGGTGGTCTCGCCAATCCACAGTTGCTTCCCAATGGCTTTGTTGGACATGCCACGCGCCATAAGCGAGAGGACCTCCATCTCCCTGTCCGAAAGAGGGTCCTCGAGTTCGAGCCCGCACGGTGACCGGCCAGTGATCACTCGGCTGGCAACCGCCGAATCGAACACCGCCTGTCCCTCCGCCACCGCCCTGATAGCGTGCACGATCCGCTCAGGAGGAGTGTCCTTGAGTAGGTAGCCGCAGGCCCCCGCCGAGAGAACCCCAAACAGTTCCTCGTCCTCCTCGAAGCTGGTCAGCACGAGGACCTTCATCGCTGGCGCTGACTCCTTGACCTTCCTACAGACGTGGGCTCCGCCCTTTCCCGGCATCCTGAGATCAAGCACTAGCACATCCGGCGACACCAGAAGGCACTCGGTGATAGCTGATTCCGTGTCGGCGGCCTCGCCCACAACGACCATGTCATCCTCTGACTCGATCATGCCACGCAAGGCCAAACGCACCAGCTCGTGGTCGTCTGCGATGAACACGCTGAACTGATCCATCTAGCCGATTCCCCCTATTGGAAGTTGTATCTCGATTCGGGTCCCGGCGCCATGTTCACTCTGGATGCCCAGGTGGCCACCCTCGCGCTCGACTCGCCTGCGGATGCTGTCCAGCCCCAACCCCGTTGCACCGCCATCGATCGACCTGCCCACATCGAACCCGACGCCGTCATCGACGACCGCGAGCCGCACCGCATCCGGTGCCCCATGTATCGACACCGTGACGCACTGCCCGCGCGAGTGTCGGACTGCATTGCTCACGGATTCCTTCGCCACGCCATAGAGCACGGCTTCCTCGGAGGGACTCATCCGCGGCAGTGCTCCCTCGACTTCGACCCGGCCCCAAATCGTGCGACCCATCGTTACTTCGGCCACCCAGAACTCCACCGCCCCGATGAGCCCGAATTCGACAAGCTTCGCCGGGCGCAGGTCGTAGATGAACCGCCGCAGCTCGGTCATAGCCGAATTGAGATGCACCTGAAGTTCGTCCAGCCTGTTCGACACAGCAGCCGGGTCTCTGTGTATCTGCTTCTTGCAGACCTCCATGCCTAACGAGATGGAGAAGAGTGACTGGATAACTCCGTCATGCAGCTCTCTGGCGATCCGGTCGCGTTCGTTGGCCAGATTCACCCGTCGGGCCTGTTCCGCCAGTCGCGCCGTCTCGATACTGGATGCCGCAAACGCCGCGAGTACCGCAATGGAGTCCTGCTGCACTTGAGTGAAGGCACGGCTGGAGTCGTTGACCGCGCACAGAAGCCCCACCAGCGAACTCTTCACAACGACAGGGCAACACAGGAGCCATGCCCCTTGAGATGGATGCGCTTCGAGCAATGGTTCGGCCGACAACTCCGGCTGTTCGACGATCTGCCCGAGTCGGTGTTCCCACCATTCCTGCGTGTGCTGATCCTTACGGCCGCGCACGACCACACTATCCGAGTCGATGCCTCCGCTGTCTTCATCGACCAAGACGATGATCGCCTTGTCCGTGCCCGTTATGCGGCGTGCGCTCTGGACGATCAGGTCGAGGGCGTGATCAAGATCGACGATTGTTGAAACGGCGTCAGCAACGTCATGGAGCACGCCGAGAAGTTCTGCTTGACTCGCATGGCGCTCATCATCGCGCGCGAAGAATGCCCGCCCCCACACGGACAGCACGTCAGACGGCCAAGCCTTCCTCTGCGGTGCAGACGACGGCTCCTCGATACCGGCGGCTATCTCCTCCGCCATATGATCGTCCCCCGTTCACGCCTTCAGGAGTGCGTATCCGGCTCCCCCGAGCCGCCACATTCCGCACCTATTGTAACACTGTGCCGCTGTTTGGCAGACAGCTCCAAGCTGCTCCGATACACCTCGAGCATCTCGCGTGAGCGCTGTTCGATACGACGCTGAACACCAGCCCCGCGCTGTCCCCAACGGTCTATACCTTTCCAGTGCCACACGTGGCCCCAGAACCCGTGGCTTATGGCGTCCTGCGCGCAGTGCAGCGCCTCACCCAGCGCGACAAGATCCCCACGCTCGACGGCTTGGGCCAACAGCGTGCGCGCCTTGCGGTACGCGCCAAGCCAGGCGAAGTGGTATCCCTTGTTCCGCCAGACGTGAACATCATGAATCCGATCGACATCCCAATCGGCCGCGGCAATCGAGACCGCCTCCTCTTCCGAGAAGCCAGCATCAATCGCCCACGACCGAGTGAACTCGTAGTGGACCTCGCGATTCACGCCCTGGTCCTACGCGCTGAAGATGGGCGGCGCCATCGGGGGTGCGTCGGGCGGCACTTCTCCTGTCCCAGTCGCCTCACTGGGAGGCGTCTCATCCGACGCGTCATCCGGGACCGGCGGCTCGGCGGCCTTTCGTGCAGCCTCCTCCACAAGGAATGCTTCCCAGCGGTTGTCCAACAGCGCCGCGAGTTCTTCACGATCAACTGTCTCACGTTCGATCAACACGCTCGCCATGAGATCGAGATGTGCTCTGTTCTCGGTGAGGATCGCTCGGGCCTTCGCGTACGCGTCGTCGATGAGCCTTGAGACCTCCTTGTCGATCTCAAAGGCAATCTCCTGGCTGTAATCGGCGTTCGCCGAGAAGTCGCGTCCAAGGAACACCTCGTGGCTGGCCTCGCCGAACGTCTGCGGGCCCAGCTTCTCGGACATGCCGAAACGCGTCACCATCTGCTTGGCGAGTTTCGTTGCACGCTCGATATCGTTGGACGCTCCGGTGGTGATGTCGCCGATGGCGATCTCCTCGGAGACACGTCCGCCCATCAAAGAGGCGATGTCGTCGAGCATTCCTTGCTTCGTCTCGAGGAAACGGTCTTCCTCGGGCAGGCTCCACGTGCTGCCCAGCGAGCGGCCGCGCGGGATGATCGTGATCTTGTGTACGGGGTCGGCGTTGGGGAGACTGTGTCCCACCAGCGCATGCCCCGCCTCGTGGTATGCGATGACGCGCTTCTCGTCTTCCGAGATGAGCCTGCTTTTTCGCTCCGGTCCGGCGATGACCCGGTCGATGCCTTCTTCAAGCTCGCGCATGTCGATCTTCTTCTTGCCGTGACGTGCCGCCAGCAGCGCGGCCTCATTCACGAGGTTCGCTAGGTCCGCACCGGTGAATCCGGGAGTGCGGCGCGCGATGACCTCAAGATCGATGTCGTCGGTCAGCGGCTTGCCGCGGGCGTGGATCTTCAGGATGCCGTGCCTGCCGCGCAGGTCCGGCCTGTCGACAGTGATCTGCCGGTCGAATCGGCCCGGGCGAAGAAGTGCCGGGTCCAAGATGTCGGGGCGGTTCGTCGCCGCGATCAGAATGACGTTGGCCTTGAGATCGAATCCGTCCATCTCAACGAGCAACTGATTCAGTGTCTGCTCGCGTTCGTCGTGTCCGCCACCGAGACCAGCGCCACGCTGGCGACCCACCGCGTCGATCTCGTCCATGAAGATGATGCAGGGAGCGGCTGCCTTTGCCTGCTCGAACAGGTCGCGGACACGACTGGCCCCGACGCCTACGAACATCTCGACGAAGTCCGAACCGGAGATCGAGAAGAACGGCACCGCCGCTTCTCCTGCGACAGCTCGTGCCAGTAGCGTCTTACCAGTGCCTGGAGGGCCCACCAACAGAACACCCTTGGGTATCTTGGCTCCAAGTGCCTGGAACTTCGCCGGATTCGCGAGGAAGTCCTTGATCTCCTCGAGCTCCTCGATGGCCTCATCAGCGCCAGCCACGTCCTTGAACGTGATCCTGGGTTGATCGCGTGTCATGCGCTTGGCTTTGGCCTTGCCGAAACTCATGATCTTGGAGTTCCCGCCCTGCATCTGATTCATGAAGAAGAACATCACGAACACCAGCAACAGGATCGGCAACACTGAGGTCAACAGCTGGATCCAGACGGGGGTGCCGGCGTTGTCGACGTTCCATTTGAGCTTGGGGTTCGCCTTCTCGCCGGTTGCCATGAGTTCGCTGTACTTGTCCGTGCCCGCCCACGCAGAGGTGAACTTCAGGGACGTATCCTTGGCCTTATCGGCCGCACTGGCCCAGTACGACCCCTTCACAGAGCCGTCCCGCAGCACGTAGACCGCCTCGGACACGAGTCCTGACTGGACTTTGGCCACGAACTCGCCGGTGGTGAGCTTGGTAGGCGCCACGGCCGAGCCGCCTACGCCCTGCATCACCAAATAGACCAGCACGCCCAAGATGGCGAGATAGATGATGACAGTTCGGAAATTCTTGTTCACGTGGAAGGTCTCCCTCGACCCGGCGCCCAACAGGCTACCGGCTAGTCAGCGTAAACCTCGGGCTTGAGTACTCCGATATAGGGCAGATTTCGGTACCGCTCAGCGTAGTCCAGCCCGTACCCGATGACGAACTCGTCGGGCACGTCAAACCCGATGTACTTACAGTCGATAGATACCCTCTGCTTGCCTTCCTTGCTCAGCAAAGTCACGACTTCCAGCGAACGGGGCTTGCGAGAGGCGAGGTTCTTGAGCAAGTACTTCAGTGTCAGCCCTGTGTCGAGGATGTCCTCGACAACCAGAACGTTCATATCCTCGATGGTCTCATCAAGGTCTTTGATGATACGGACCACGCCCGAGGACTTGGTCGATGACCCGTAGCTCGATACCGCCATGAAGTCCAGTTCCACAGGCGAGGAGATCTCGCGGGAGAGGTCCGCGACGAACAGTGCGGCTCCGCGTAGCACGGCAACCAGCAGGACCGGCTCGTCGCCGTAGTCTGCGCTGATCTGCGCTCCCAGTTCTGCCACGCGCGCGCGAATCTGCTCCTCGGTGATGATCACATGAGACACGTCCGGGTGCATCGAGGTCATCTGCTCAGCCAACTCCATTTCGCATAGCGCCCCTCAGGACGCAGGTTCCATGAATCCCTTTTTCCACGTCAGCCGCATCGCTCTGGCCGTCGATCCGGTAACACGATACTGCTCGGCCATCCTCACGCCTGCCAACCATACGATTCTGTCGCCGTCCCTGACCACAGGAACCGCTTGTCGCAGACGCTCCGGCACCTTTGCATCGATGAGCATGTCGGAGAGCTTGCGCGTCCCCATCATCCCCAGCGGTTGCATCCGGTCTCCTTCACGCCAACCGTCCACGACCAGCTCTCCACCCACGGCAGCAACGTCAATCACGATCGAACACGGTTCTCCCGAGCGGTCATCGCGCTCGGCTATTCCTGCGACGAGCATGCCCGCCGGACCGAGGTCCGTTGTACCGGGCAGCGGGAGCAAGCCGGGTGCCACGCGAATACGGCTGCCCTCTCTTCGCAAGATGACCATACTATCGTACTCCGACATCGCCCGAAGCCCCTCTGGCAGGTCCCGCGCGAACGCGTCGTCGGCAAGTCCGTCCACCAACGCCTCCACGTGCGCCGATTCGAGCCTCGACGCCTCCGGAAAGCAGCCGATCAAGGCCTCGCGCACGGTGCGCCGGGCCATCGGACGGCCCAGCGCCAGCAGCGGTGCACGCTGCAGCATCACACGCTCGCCCGGCTCGACTGTGGAGTACTCCCGGGCGCGCTCCCGTGCTGTCGACGACAGTACTTCGTCGTCATCGGCAAGAAGGTCCATCGTGCGCGCAAGGGTCTCTCGGAAGGCAGGGTTGAGGGCGGCGGCCTGGGGCACGATCCGCTCGCGCACGTAGGCACGCATGCGAGCCGTATCGCTGTTGGACTCGTCCTCGCGCCAGCCCGCGCCACCCGCGTCGAGCCACGCACGCACCTCGGCTCGGTCGCAACCGATGAGCGGACGGACTATGCGACCTCGCACCGGAGCGATCCCGGCAAGCGAGCCGGTGCCTCCACCGGTGATCGCGCGCATCAGAAACGTCTCGACGCGGTCGTCGCGGGTGTGAGCCACGGCGATACGGCCGCGTTCCGGCTCGACGCCCAACTCGCCGCACCAAGCGTCCAGCTCCTCGTTAGCGAAACGGTAGCGGATCCTGCGACCGGCGTCCTCGAGGTTGAGCTTCTCGGCAACAGCATAGGCACCGACGTCGTAGCGCATCACGCGGCACTCGACCGCCAGGTGATCACATAGCTCCCGCACGAACGACTCGTCGCCCTCCGAGGCATCTTCGCGCAGGCCGTGGTTCACGTGCAGCACGCGCAGCGGATGCTCACCCAGCTCACCTGCCGCAAGCAGCCGCAGCAGCGCGACCGAGTCGCCACCGCCCGACACCATCGCGAGCACCGGAGCACTCGTAGGCAGCATGGCGTAGCGAAGATCGGCCGCGCGGGCCTTATCGGCGAGAGTCGACATGCACGTAGGGTACCCGAAGCCGGGGTGTGGCACCCACGCGCGCGAGAGCATAGACTACGTCGGTACCTATCCCCGACCCTCTGGGAGACATCCGTGCCAGTGTTCAATCTCATAGACCCCACCCTCGCCACAATCGCCGAGAAGGTCGCGGCAGGCACCCGCCTGAGCCGCGAAGACGGCATCGCGCTCTATGCCAGCAACGACCTGCTGGGCATTGGGCAGATGGCCGACTTCGCCCGCCGCCGCATCAACGGCGACCGCGTCTACTTCATGGTCAACCGCCACATCAACCCCACCAACATCTGCCGCAATCGATGCAAGTTCTGTGCGTTCGCCCGTAACGCCGACGAGCCCGGCGCCTACGAGATGACGCTCGACGAGGTCGCCAATGCGGCCGCAGAAGGTGCGGCTGACGGCGCCTACGAGATCCACATCGTCTCCGGCCTGCACCCCGACTGGAGCTACGAGTTCTACATCGACATGGTCGCCCGCACCCGGGCCGCCGTACCTGACCACGTGATCGTCCAAGCATTCACCGCGGTCGAGATCGAGCACATGGCGATCATCAGCAAGAAGACCACCCGCGAGGTGCTCTCGGATCTGAAGGACGCCGGACTCGACGCGCTTCCGGGCGGCGGCGCCGAGATCTTCTCGGACCGAACGCGCGTCGCCGCGTGGGACAAGAAGACCAAGGGCGACGTCTGGCTGCGCATCCACGGCGAGGCCCACGAGCTGGGCATCGCGACGAACTGCACGATGCTCTACGGACACATCGAGACGACCGACGAGCGCATCGACCATCTGATCCTCCTGCGCGAGCAGCAGGACAAGACCGGCGGCTTCCTGGCGTTCATCCCTCTCGCGTTCCACGCCGCCAACACCGAACTCGAGGACCTGCCGGCCACCACCGGCTTCGACGATCTGAAGACGCTCGCGATCGCCCGGTTGATGCTCGACAACATCCCGCACGTCAAGGCGTTCTGGATCATGGTGGGCCTCAAGATCGCACAGATCGCCACGGCGTTCGGTGTCGACGACATCGACGGGACCGTGGTCGAGGAGCGCATCACTCATATGGCTGGCGCGACGACGCCCGAGGCGCTGTCGAAAGACGACCTGGTCACGATGATCACCGAGGGCGGCCGCGTGCCCGTCGAGCGCGACACGCTGTATCGCATCGTGAAGATGTACGCCGAGGAGAGCGCCGCGCCCGCATGGCACGCCGGTGAGATAGGCGCTCCCCCGCTGGTCGGCGTGGCGAAGGGTACGGTCGCGACCGGCGGTCACTCCGCCGCGACGGAGTAGCTGTGCCCCGCCCTCGTCTTGGCCATATCCAGTTCATCAACTGCCTGCCGCTGTACTACGGCATGGTCAAAAACGACGTCCTGCTCGACGTGGATCTCGTGCGCGCCAACCCGGCCGACCTCGCCCGGATGCTCGTGGACGGGGAGCTTGAGGTCGCGCCGATTCCCGCCATC
This sequence comes from Actinobacteria bacterium HGW-Actinobacteria-7, assembly GCA_002841275.1. Taxonomy (GTDB): domain Bacteria; phylum Actinomycetota; class Coriobacteriia; order Anaerosomatales; family PHET01; genus PHET01. The sequence goes on from PHET01000008.1 coordinate 34,076, forward strand.
GAGTACGCGCGCCACGCCGACGACCTCGTCTTGCTCCCCGAGATCGCGATCTCGAGCGATGGTGAGGTCCAGTCGATCCTGCTCCTCTCGGAAGTCCCGGCCTCAGAGCTCTCGGACAAGACCGTGGCGCTCACTGACACTTCGCGAACCTCGCAGGTACTCGCGCGCATCATGCTCGCGAAGCGCTGGGGTGTCTTGGCGAACTACGTGGAGATGCCACCGGACCTGCCTGCGATGCTGCGGGATGCCGATGCCGCGTTGCTGATCGGCGATGAGGCGCTGCGCGCTTACTGGGAGCCACCGGCCGGCGTGAACGCCTACGACCTGGGGTCCGAGTGGACCGAGTGGACCGGCCTGCCCATGGTCTATGCGGTCTGGGCCGCCCGCCGCAGCTGGGCCACCGAGCAGCCGGACGCCGCCCGTGCGGTCTCCGAGGCGTTGTCAGGCTCGCTCGCGTACTGCCGAGATCACCTCGATGACATCAGCGACTACGCCGCGCGCTGGGAGCAGTTCGGCCCCGAGCGGTTCCGCAGCTACTTCGACGCGCTGCAGTTCCGTTTCGGCCCCCGCTACCGAGAAGGGCTGAGGCGCTACCTGAGCGAAGCGGTCTCGATCGGTCAGCTCGACGCCGTTCCCGACATCCATGTCTTCGGAGAGGACTCACCGTGGTGACGCCCCTCGGATCCCGCCAGGCAGCCGCTGCACTCGCGAACTCCGCCGCTACCGGCGCGCTGCGGCTCGACCCCGAGCAGGCGCTGTTCCTGCTCGAGCACGGCGACCTGCTGGACCTGGGCACCGCCGCCTCCGCGATGCGCCGGCGCCTGGTCCCCGACAACGAAGTCACCTTCATCGTCGATCGCAACGTCAACTACACCAACGTGTGTGTGAGTGGCTGCCGGTTCTGTGCCTTCTACCGCAGCACCGACTCCGCCGACGCCTATGTGCTCACCCGCGAAGAGCTCGCCGAGAAGGTCGCCGAGACCATCGCGCTCGACGGTACCGCGATCCTGCTTCAGGGCGGCATGCACCCCGATCTGACCATCGAGTGGTACGAGGGCATGCTCACCGACATCAAGTCGGACCACCCTTCGATCCACGTCCACGGCTTTGGACCACCTGAGATCCACCACATCGCCAAGGTGTCCGGTATCACGACCCACGATGTGCTCGTGCGCTTGCGCGATGCCGGCCTTGACTCGCTGCCGGGCGGAGGCGCCGAGATCCTGGTCGATCGCGTCCGCGGCCACGTGAGTCCCAAGAAGGCCACCAGCGACCAGTGGCTCGATGTGATGCGTACTGCGCATCAACTCGACATATCCACGACCGCCACGATGATGTTCGGCAGCATCGAGACGCTCGCCGAACGCGTCGAACATCTGCACCGGATCCGTGAAGTCCAGGATGAGGCAGTGGCCGCAGGGCACGTGGGCTTTCGCGCCTTCATCCCGTGGAGCTTCCAGCCCGGCAACACCGAGCTCGCCCGCGACGAAGGCGCCGCGGTGGGCGAGCCCATGGTGGCTGCCAGCGGTTGGGACTACCTCAAGACACTCGCCGTCTCTCGGCTGTATCTCGACAGCGTGCGCAACATCCAGGCCAGCTGGGTCACCCAAGGCGGCAAGGTGGGGCAGGTGGCGCTCGTCTTCGGCTCCAACGACATGGGCTCGACCATGATCGAGGAGAACGTGGTCGCCGCCGCCGGGACCCACTTCATGCTGGCGCGCGACGAGTTGGTCCGCCTGATCCACGACGCCGGATTCACGCCAGTGCAGCGCGACACCCTCTACCGAGAAGTGCAACGCTTCTAGTTTGCGCCGCACGACCCACCGCTCACTGCTAGGATTTGGGAATATCAAGTAGGGAGAGGGAGGTCGACTGTGGAACCTTGGTTCTGGATGTGGCTCGTGGCAGCGGTTGTGTTGTCGGTGGCGGAGATATTCACCGCTGGATTCTTCATGCTGCCATTTGGTATCGGCGCCGCAATCGCTGCGGTGCTGGCCTACTTCAACGTCGCACTGACCTGGCAGTGGGTGGCCTTTGTCGGGCTCTCCTCGCTGCTTCTGTTCACCTTGCGGCGCTTCTCGGACCGGATGACCCATGAGCCGCCCCAGAAGGTCGCGGGCGACCGCCTGATCGGGCGTGCTGGCATCGTCATCGAGACCATCGACTCGCACACGGGCACGGGGCGCGTCCGCGTCGATCGCGAGGAGTGGCGGGCCGACGCCAGTATCGATGCCGCGATTCCCGAGGGAACCCCGATCACGGTGGTCTCGGTCGTGGGCGCACACCTGATGGTCGAACCGGCACCCGCTCGGGTCGCCGAGTAGTCAGAAGAAAGGAACCGGAATGGCAGGCGTATTCAGCGTCGTCTTCATCGGACTCGTGCTCTTCGTGTTCGCCTTCATCTATCTGGCGAGCGCGATCCGCATCATCCGCCCGTACGAGAAGGGCGTGCTCGAGCGCTTGGGCAAGTACCAGCGCACGCTCGAGCCGGGTCTGCACATCGTCATCCCGTTTCTTGACCGTGTCACGAAAGCCGACATGCGCGAGAACGTGGTCGACGTGCCGCCGCAGGAGGTTATCACCAAGGACAACGTCGTGGTCACCGTGGATGCAGTTGTCTACTACGAGGCGACCGACCCCGTGAAGCTCATCTACAACGTGGGCAACTTCTACCTCGCCGCCACCAAGCTTGCACAGACCAACCTTCGTAACGTCATCGGTGAGATGCAGCTCGACGAATCACTCACCAGCCGCGAGAAGATCAACGCGGCGCTCAGGCAGATCCTCGACGACGCCACCGACAAGTGGGGCGTACGTGTGGTCCGAGTCGAACTGCAGCGAATCGAGCCTCCCAAGGACGTCACAGAGGCCATGCACCGCCAGATGAAGGCAGAGCGCACCAAGCGCGCGCTGATCCTCGAGGCGGAGGGTGACAAGCAGGCCGCGATCACCCGTGCCGAGGGTTCGAAGCAGGCCGCAATCCTTGATGCAGAGGGCAAGGCCCAAGCGATCAAGAACGTCGCCGACGCCGAGAAGTTCCAGCGCATCGCACTGGCCGAAGGCGAGGCGCGTGGAATCGAGAACGTGTTCGGCGCCATCCACGCCGGCAACCCCACCAACGACCTGCTCGCCATCCGATATCTCGACGCGCTTCCCAAGATTGCCGACGGCAAGGCCACCAAGGTGTTCCTGCCCTATGAGATCAGCGGGGTTCTCGGCGCAGTTGCGGGTCTGGCCGAAGCATTCAAGTCCGGCAGCGAGCCTGTCGCTCCGGAGCCCGAGGTCGTACCTGACGAGACATCCGAGGTCCAGTAGTCCGCGAGGTCCGACTCCGGCTGCGTTGACGGTCAGAGTCGGATCCACCGTTCTGGCGCGCACGAGAAAGGCGGCCCCCTGAGGAGCCGCCTTTCTTTGCGTTCAGTTTTTGGTGGAGCTGCTGAACTAGAGCTTGCGAACGTTAACGGCCTGCTGCTTGCCGTTCTGGCCCGTCGCCTCTTCGAAAGCTACAGCCTGACCCTCGTCGAGGCTCTTGAAGCCGTCGCCCTGGATCTCGCTGAAGTGAACGAACAGGTCGTCGCCACCGTCGCGCTCGATGAAGCCGTAACCCTTGTCAGCGTTGAACCACTTGACTTTACCCTCTGCCATTCTTGACCCACTCTCTGCCCCTATCGGGCAAAACAAAGCGACGTGCCGGTTTTCCCTACGTCTACGAAGGGATCCACCACGTCGCAAACAATTGGACCCCGACTGGGTCCACACACGGACAATATCATGTTTCCCATTCCGTGCATAGATTACTCATATGAACCATAACCACGCGCTTTCTGACCCTCTGCGACGTGCGCCACGACGCCCGCTCGGGTACCCTCAATCCAAGGAGGTACGTCCATGACAGACCAGAACGTCCCGTCAGCTCAGTTCGGCATCTGCGGAGGCTCAGGCTCTCTCTCATTCGATTTTCCCGCCGCCCTGGATGACGAGCGTGTGGAGGTGCTCGCGACCGACCTGGTGTTCGACACCCCATTCGGCCGTTCCCCTGCGTTCACCCACTTCCGCGTCACCGGGTCCGGTGGACCTCGCGAGGCACTCGCGGTCAAGATGCACGGCTGGCGCCGCGGCGTGAAGCGCGGCGACGCCTCACTCCAGGTCTTCTGGGTCTTCTCGGAAGCAGGGGTCACCAAGGTGCTGGCCGATGGCGGCGTGGGATCGTTGAATCACCTGCTCGATCCGCGCGATATCGTGATTCCCAACGACTTCATCGACCTGTCCGTCAAGCAGGACATCTACGTGCGTGGCGACCATCTGCTGATCATGCGCCGCCCCATCTGCCCGGAGCTCTCCTCTCAACTCTACGCCGGTGCCTCGGCCGACTTCTCTCGCGTCTTCAAACGCGGCACGTATCTCGTGACCGACGGACCGCGGTTCGAATCGGTGGCCGAGGTCGACTACATGAAGCGCCTCGGGGGCGACGTGATCGGACAGTCACTGGCTCCCGAGGTCTTTCTCGCACGCGACATAGGCGCCTGCTATGCCGGGATCTACATCGTGGTGAACTACGGCGAGGGCGTCGTGCGTGAGTGGGAGCATGACGAGCTGAAGGCCGTGTTCTTCGAAGAGTCCGAGACGATCGCGCGAATCGTTCTCGATGCGGTAGCTGATGCACCGCTGACTCAGGATTGCGGATGCATGGACCACCGCAAACCCTCGCTGCTGTCGATCCCTGATGTCCGGACGGACGCCTAGCGGCATGCTCATCTCCGCCGACTGGATTCTGCCGATAGCCACGGGCCCGATTCACAACGGCGCCGTGCGCGTCGTCGGTGATTCTGTGGCCGACGTCGGCACGCTCGTCGAGCTTGCAGCCGCATATCCAGAGGACACTCGGGAGCACTTCGCCGGGTGCATGATCACCCCCGGGCTGGTCAACGCACACACCCATCTCACACTGACCGCGCTGTCCGGCGTCGTGCCTCCCCTGCCCTTCGTGCAGTGGCTTCCTCGGCTGGTCGCTGCACTGAAACCTTGGGAAATAGCGGACCACGAGGCTTCGGGCGTCTTGGGCGCCGAGGAGTCGTTAGCATGCGGTGTGACGGTTGTGGGTGACATCGCCTACGGTGCAGCGGAAGTCGCCAGCGCCAGTGCAGCGGGTCTGGGTGGGGTCTACTACTGGGAACTACTGGGCATGCGCGCCGAGGATATCAAGTCGGCTCTGGACGCGCTGCGCTTTCCCGAGGACCCAGCCACGTATGGCACGCGAGTCGTCTGCGGGCTCTCCCCACACTCCCCCTACACCGCCGGACCGGGCCTGTTGACCGCGGTGAGCGAACATGCGCGCACACTGGGTGTCCCGACCGCCGTGCATCTGGACGAGTCCGCTGCCGAGCTGCAGCTCTTGATGGACGGGACGGGTCCGCTTTCCGCCACTGCGGCCCGCACCGCGCTCGGGTTCACACCACCCGGGAGCACGCCCGTCGAGTACCTCGCCTCACTTGGGGCGCTTCAGGGAACCACGGCAATACATCTGTGCCACGTCACAGCTCGTGAGATCACTCTGCTGGCCGAGCAGGCACGCGGGGTAGTGACCTGCCCACGTTCCAACCGCTACCTGGATAATCCGCCTCCGGCGATAGCACCGTTGCTCGATGCCGGACTGGCCGTGGGCATCGGAACGGACTCCTCGGCGAGCAACCATGACCTCGATCTGATGGCCGAACTACGCGCGGTCCGAGACAGCGAGAGAACGCTTTCCGCAGTGACGTTGCTGAACATGGTCACTGCGGGAGGCGCTCGCGCCATTGGAGTCGAGAGACACTATGGGTCGCTTGCGCCCGGCAAGTTCGCGGATCTGGTGATTCACCGAGTTGCTGCAAGCTCCGAGCCAGAGGCGGCGCTGATCGACCACGCCGGCCGATCGACCACCGAGGCGGTCATGAGCGGTGGCGTCTGGCGAGTGCTGTCAGGTGACCTGTTGACGAGGGACTCTGCCGCGGCTCGCCGCGCAGCCGATGCCCGTGTCCACTCGCTTGAGGTTCTCAACGCGACCTGAGCGCCCCGCGACACGCAAGGAGCGCCCCTCTCGGAGCGCCCCTTGGTAGATAATGGATTCTTGAGTCTCTGAAGCAGGTGGATCAGCCTTCGCCGAGATACGCCTTTCGCACGTCTTCGTTGGCAAGAAGCTCTTCACCCGTGCCGGTCAACTTCATCTGACCGGTCTCAAGAACGTACCCACGGTCCGCGATGGACAGCGCAAGGTTGGCGTTCTGTTCGACCAACAGGATCGTGATCCCGTCTTGGTTCAGCTTCTCGATGATCTCGAAGATGGTCTCGACAACGACCGGCGCCAGACCCATCGAAGGCTCGTCCAGCATCAACAGTCTCGGATTGGCCATCAACGCGCGACCCATGGCAAGCATCTGCTGCTCGCCGCCCGATAGGGTTCCGCCCTTCTGAGCCAAACGCTCCCGGAGACGGGGAAACAGCTCGAACACGTGCTCGAGGTCTGCCTTGATGCCTTCTTTGTCGCTGCGCAGGTACGCGCCCATGTCGAGGTTTTCGAGCACCGTCATGCGCGAGAAGATGCGCCGGCCCTCAGGAACCTGGATGATGCCCTTCTGCGTGACCTTGTGCGCCGGGAGACCTGCGATCTTGACGCCCTCGAACTCGATGGAGCCCGCCGTGGGAACCAACTGCCCCGAAAGCGTCTTGAGCGTTGTGGACTTGCCTGCACCATTCGCCCCGATGAGCGTGACGATCTCGCCCTCGTTGACGGTGAGAGAGATGCCTTTGAGTGCTTCGATCTTGCCGTAGCATGTCTTGAGATTGGTGACGGTCAGCACGGTCTACTCCTCCCCGCCCTCGGCGGCCTGCGGCTCGGGTGATTCAGCCGGGGTCATGGTCTCGGCGGGTGATTCTGCTGCTGCGGCCGCGGCCGCCACATGAGCGTCAGCACGATCCGCTGCGTGAGCGGCCATCATTGCGTCAGCACCCTTGCCGAGGTACGCCTCGATCACCTGCGGGTTGCGCTGGATCTCGGCGGGCAAACCCTCGGCGATGAGCTGACCGAAGTCGAGAACGTAGATGCGATCCGCAATGTCCATTACGACCTTCATGTCATGCTCGATCAGGAGCACGGTGACACCCAGGTCGCGGACCCTGCGGATCAGCGCGTTGAGCAGCTGGCTTTCCTGCGGGTTCATCCCTGCGGCCGGCTCGTCGAGAAGAATCAGCTTGGGCTCGGTCGCAAGCGCGCGACCAATCTCCAAACGGCGCTGGTCACCGTAGGGCAGGTTCTTGGCCAGTTCGTTGGCCATGTCGCCCAGTCCCACGAACTCAAGCCATCCACGCGCGCTGTCCTCTGATGCCTGCTCCTCACGACGAAAACGGGGCGTACGAAGCACTGCCCCGATGGGGCCCTCCTTCGTGAGGGTGTGGCGCCCCACCATGACATTCTCAAGCGCTGTCATGTTCTGAAACAGGCGGATGTTCTGGAACGTACGCGAAATGCCCATCTTGGCGATCTTGTGAGGCCTGACGCCGCCCACGGACTTGCCTTGGAACGTGAGTGTCCCCTCGGTTGGCGCATAGATGCCAGTCATGAGGTTGAAGAACGTGGTCTTGCCAGCGCCGTTGGGACCGATCAGCGCGACGATCTCGCCCTCTTCGATGTTCATGGTCACGTTGCCCACGGCCTTCAGTCCGCCGAACTGCATCGTGACGTTATTCGCTTCTACCAGGCGTGTCATGTCAGTTGTACCTCTCTCGCGCCCGGCTACCGGTCTTCGCCCGGATGGGCGGTATCGTGCTGCGCGTCATAGAGCGTCTGGTTGCTTTCATCGAGCGCGGCCTCTGACTCGGGGGCGAGCTCGCGAGCGCGACGCTTTGAAGGCAGAATTCCTTGCGGTTTCCAGGCCATCATAATCACCATCAGAGCGCCAAACACCAGATAACGGTAGTTGGAGATGGCCGACTGGGCCTCTGCCGACACCTGAATTCCGGTGAGGGTCTGAAGAAGACCCGACGAAGCCATGCCGCGAATGAGTTCGGGTACTCCCTGAATGACGAGGGCCCCGACAATCGCACCGGGTACCGAGCCCATGCCACCCAGAACGATGATCGAGACCACGAAGACCGACTCCATGAACGTGAACGATTCCGGGCTCACGAAGCCCTGGAAGTTCGCGAACGTGATGCCAGCCATACCGCCCCAGAGTGCACCCAACGAGAACGCATAGAGCTTCGCGCCCGTGATGTTGATGCCCATCGAAGCGGCAGCGACCTCATCTTCGCGCATCGCGGTCCAAGAGCGACCAAGGCGCGAGTCGTCGAGTCGTCGCACCACAAAGATCGTGAATACGCACAGCAGAACGATGATGTAGTACCAATACACATTCGCGGTGAACGTGAAGTTGAAGCCGGTGGATCCGAAGTTCGGCCAGCTGAAGTACAGATGGTTCTGCAGCCACTCCAGGGGAAAAGGCTTGGGCACACTCTCGCCCGCCTTAGGCAGTCCGGCCGCGCCATTGGTGATACCGAAGATGTTGTTGTTGAGCGCGATCCTGACAATCTCACCGAAGCCAAGTGTGACGATCGCCAGATAGTCACCGCGCAGCCTCAAAACCGGTGTACCCAGCGTTATGCCAGTGATCGCGCCGGCAAGCGCGGCGAACGGGATCATGATGAAGTACGACATCCCCGGCAACCATGGGTACTGCGGGAACGTGGCGGCGAGCCAGTGTGACAGCGGCAGGCCTCCCAGAATCCCGGTGTACGCACCGATGGCGTAGAAGGCGATGTACCCCAGATCCAACAGGCCTGCATAGCCGACGACGATGTTGAGACCCAGTGCGAGCATGACGTAGATGCCTACGATCGCAAGGATGCGGACTAGGAACAACTGGCCGAATCCTTGGAACCAGATCGGGGCTATGAACACGAGCAGGCAAAGGCCTGCGTAGATAGCAAGCTTAAGCGGCGACATCTTGGCCGCATCGACACTAGTTCTGATGTCCATTTTGCTTCCGCCCATGGTCTACACCTTTTCCACGACGGACTCGCCCAGCAGACCACCGGGCCGGAATATGAGTACCAGGATCAAGATGATGAACGCTACGACATCCTTGTAGCCCGTGGACAGGAATCCTGCCGCGAGCGATTCAACGATGCCGAGCAGGAAACCGCCGAGCATCGCCCCGCGCAGGTTGCCGATTCCGCCCAGCACCGCAGCGGTGAACGACTTGATACCCGGGATGAAGCCCATGCTGAAGACCACCGCGCCGTAGTACATGCCATGGAAGACGCCCGCAACGGCGCCGAGCGCAGGCCCGATGAAGAAGGCCAGTGAGATGACGTAGTTGATGTCGATGCCCATCAGACCTGCAGCTTCGCGATCCTGAGAGGTAGCGCGCATCGCCTTGCCCACTCGCGTTCGCGAGATGAACGTGTCGAGCACGAACAGAAGGATCAATGAGGTCGCCACGATGAGTATCTGCAGCGAGTTCACGCTAGCTCCTGCGAAGGTGACCAGCGGCGTGACGGGGAACACCCGAGGGAACGGGATCGCTTTGGAATCGATCCACAGCAACGCCGCGTTCTGCAGGAAGATCGAGACACCGATCGCGGAGATCAGCGGCGCAAGGCGAGGTGCGTGCCTCAGCGGCCGGTACGCGACGCGCTCGATGACCATGCCGAGTATGCCGATCGCGATTGCCGCGACCGCAAAAACGATGACGTACAGGACGAGGATGCCAAAGGCGCTCCCCGTGAAGAACGCATGTGCGGGGAAACTCTTGCTTGTAAGTAGCAGCAGCATGCCGAGGCCTACGTATGCGCCTCCCATGAACATCTCGCTGTGTGCGAAGTTGATCATGAGCAGGATTCCGTAGACGAGCGTGTAGCCCAACGCTATGAGCGCGTACATCCCGCCCAGCGTCACCCCGTTGACAAGCTGCTGAATGATGACATCTGCAGTCACTTGAAGGGTTCCTGTCTCTTCTGTGCCGCGGGCGTCGGCCCGCTTGACGCCTCCAGACGCATAGACCGGGTGGGCACCGTTTTACCGATGCCCACCCGGACTGTTGCGTCAGAGTGGTACCGCTAGTTGCGGACTACTCTCCCGGAACCAGAACCGGGGTCCATGCGCCGCTCTTGACCTGGTAGGTCGTGACGGCCTTGTTCGTAGTGTCGCCGTTCGCGTCGAACGAAATGGCACCGCTGACGCCCTCGGTGTTGGTCGCTGCAACAGCAGCGATGACAGCGTCGCGACCAGCGGGGGTCAGGACCTTGTCGGCACCCTGCTCGCCGGCGACCTTGAGGACGGCCTGGATGATCAGGTTGGCCGCATCATACGAGTACGCGTCGTAGGCAGCGATATCGTCCGTGGGGTACTCGGCCTTGTAGGCATCGATGAACGCCTGGCCTGCGGGAAGCTTGTCGACCGGGAGGCCGATGGAGGTGCAATAGTCGCCCTCGACCTGCGTGCCACCCAGCTTGATGTACTCGCCGTCGTAGCAACCGTCGCCGGACATCATGGGGGCCTTCACGCCCGCATCGTCGGCCTGCTTGGAGAGCAGCGCGCCGGCGTTGTAGATGCCGCCGTAGTAGATCAGGTCAGGTTTGGCAGCCTTGATCTTGGTGACGAGCGCGTTGAAGTCGGTGTCCTTGTCGGAGGTCTTCTCGGAGAAGAGGACCTTGCCGCCCAAAGAGGCGAACTTCTTGGCGAACTCAGCCGCGAGACCCTCGCCGTAAGGCGTGGAGTCGTCGATGACGACGACGGTCTTGTAGCCGAAGGTCGTGTAGGCAGCCTCGGCAGCTGTGGGGCCCTGAACCGTGTCGATGGTGCAGACGCGGAACACGTTGTTGAAGCCCTGCAGGGTGAGCGCCGGGTTAGTGGCGGCCGGGGAAACCATGACGATCTTGTTGTCGTTGTAGACCTTGGACGCCGGAATGGTGACGCCCGAGTTCAGGTGTCCCATGACACCGATGAGGCTGGCATCAGACGCGAAAGTGTTCGCAACGGTAACGCCGGTCTTGGGGTCACCCTGGTCGTCGCCCTCAACGGTGGCGAACGTGATACCGGCATCCTTAGCGGCGGCGGACTCATTGGCCTGCTTGACCGCGAGGTTTGCCGAACGCTTCATGCCCTGGCCCAGAGCGACAGCGCCCTGAGTCAGCGGTGCACCGATACCGATGGTGATCTTGGTGGCCGCAGCGGCCCCGTCGGTACCCGTGTCGGCCGTCTTAGCCCCACCGCAACCCGTAGCGATCATGGAGACCGCGACGAGTGCAGCCAGGGCTGCGAGGACGCGCTTGTTGCGCATCTTCATAGTGCCCTCCCTTGCTCTCTCTTGACCAATCTGACATTTGTCGCCTCGCGTGTGCTCCATGGAGGGCACGCGGGCATCCTACGGTCATCCCACCGCAGGATTGAAGTACCGTAGCACAAACGCCGAGTATGCAACAACGGACTGTGTTTACACGCCAGAAGCGGTCGCGCGCCGTGACTGACTCCTGTTGAGACCCGGCAGGATGTATGGCGCCGATTGCGGGGTTTCGAGCCGTCGGATTCAGATGAAGTACATGGGCGCGCGAATCGCGTCGAGGGCTCTTTGGCGCGCCGCGATCTGCTCGAGAGTGACCTCTCCCAGGTACTCGTCGAGCACGTGCGCCGCCTGGAGCCAGATCTCGGCAGTTGCCTGGCCCCGCTGCCGGGGAACATCGAGTACGTCGCCCTGGATAGCCAGCACGACATCGCGGACCGTCAACCGGGCCGCCGGCAGCGCGAGCGCGCAACCGCCCGATGCACCTCGGCGACTCTTGACGATTCCCGCACGAGAGAGCGACGTGACCTGCTGTTCGACGAACCGCTGTGGCAACAGCAGCCGTCTGGCGAGTTCGCCGGCAGGAACGTAGGTATCGGGGGGCCCTGAAGCCAGCAGCGTGAGCACGCGCAGCGCGTAGTCCACCCGCTGCGGAACTCGCATCACTGCTCGCCCACCCCTTCCCAGAGCGGAGTGGACAGGTAACGCTCGCCGGTGGAAGGCGCAACGGTCACGATCGCCTTGCCCTGCATCTCAGGAAGCGACGCGAGGCGCAGAGCGACATGCACGTTTCCGCCGCTCGAAATGCCGACGAGCAGCCCTTCAACCGACGCCATCCGGCGAGCCATCGCAATCGCTTCGGGAGTGCTGACCTGCTCCACACTGTCCAGCACGGAGAGATCCAGCGTGTCCGGGATGAAGTTCGCACCAATCCCTTGGATCCCGTGAGCTGCCGGCGTCAGCCGCTCGCCTCGAAGCTTCTGTCCGATTATGGGCGACTCCTGCGGCTCCACCGCCACGATCAGGGCGCCTGCTCCCTGGTCCTTGAGATAGCGACCGACGCCCGAGATCGTGCCTCCCGTGCCCACGCCTGCGACAAACGCTCCGATCTTCGTCCGCTCGAGTGCCATGAGCACCTCAGGACCGGTCGTCTCGTAGTGGGACCGGGGGTTCGCCGGATTCTCGAACTGCCCGGGGATGAACGCGTGCGGTATCGTCTGCGCCAGTTCCCGCGCACGATCCACGGAGCCTTGCATGCCTTCGCCCCGCGGCGTCAGAACCAACTCCGCTCCGTACGCGGCGAGCAGCTTGCGGCGCTCGACCGACATGGACTCCGGCATGGTCAGAATCACCTTGTAGCCCCGCGCCGCGCCTATCATTGCGATCGCGATACCCGTGTTGCCCGAGGTGGGCTCTACGAGCACGGTCTTCCCGGGCTTGATGACCCCTCGTGCCTCGGCATCGTCTATCATGCCGCGACCGATGCGGTCTTTCACCGAACCGCCAGGGTTGCGTGCTTCAAGCTTGACCCACACGCGACCCGGCAGGTCACTGCCCAACCGGTCAAGAGGGACAAGCGGTGTGTGACCGATAGTGTCGGTTACCGTGTCGAAGCGATGAGCGAACGCGGACATGAGATCTCCTTTTCCGAGATGCACCTCAAGCCGACTATACCCCTCGGGTCAGACTGTATTCCGCACTACTATAGTGCGATAGATGCGTATTGGATATCGCGTCCAGTGTCCACCAGCGTCCGCAGTGGTTGTTTCGGGCTTCTCGGCGGTGCACTGACCCCGGGCGCACTATCGGATACTCTGATGTGGACGTTGGTTGGAGAGGGAGCGCGAATGAGTCTGGTGTTGCAGGCATGGATCGCACTCGCGGTCGTGTTCACCGTGGGCGAGATACTCCGCCCGGGGCTGTTGCTCCTGCCATTCGGAATCGGCGCGGCCACGGCAGCCATCATCGAATACCGCGGTGGCGCGAACGGCTGGCAATGGCTCGCCTTCGTGGGAGTATCCAGCGTGGTTCTGGTGATCTCGCAACGAGTGCTAGCTGCTCGCAGACGACGCTAGCGAGCCCGGCCCAGGACCACTGAGACGAACACCACGCCATCGCGAACGGCCGCGGGATACGTGCGGACGTCGGCGTTGGGGTGATCGGTGGTTCCCGAACGCACATCGTAGCGCCACCCGTGCCACGGGCAGACCAGCTCATACCCGTCCACGAAGCCGTCCGACAAGGGCGCGAAGGCGTGCCTACACAGGTTCGAAAGCGCGAACACCTCGTCGGCCACGCGCACCACGGCGATGTCGCTCTTGCCGATCTTGACGTGCCGCGCGCTTCCTAGGGGTAGGTCCTCGAGCCGGCACACCGGCACGTCTACCTCCGCACCCGCCTCAGGTTCCTCAATCACGCCGATCAGCGCCGCGCCGTCCTCAATCCCCTCGAGGATGAACAGGCCGCACCAGCACTTGCCCAGCGCAGCGAACTGATCGGCGAAGAAGGGGATGCACGGGCAGACGATCTTCAGGTCCTCTTTGGGATCTCCCGTACGGATTCGGCACGGACAGTAGATATCGCCGTCACGGTCGAGTATCTCGATCTCGCTGGCGAGCACCTCGTCGACGAACTCGGTCTCAGTATTGAACTTGTATCCCAGATGAGCGACGAACGGCCCCATGTGGTCCTTCAGGTCCTGAATCGTCGTGTCCTCACCGAACATGCGCCGCACGGGTCGCTGATCGCTCGACATCACCGCCGCCCTACAGGCCCAGAATCTCGGCGAGTCTGGTCTTGTTGAAGCCGACCACAACCTCGCCGTCAGCCACGATCACCGGAAAAGAAGTCCCTCCCGAGAGCTCTTTCACTGTGTCGATGGCCTGCTGCTTCTCTTCGCCCTCAAGCGTATCGACCTCGATGTGGTCGTAGGTGATTCCGTGTTCATCGAGATAGCGCTTGGTCATGCGGCAGTACGGGCAGGTTGACAGAGCGTAGAGGCGGATGTTCATGACGACTCCTTGTGAGGTCGCGGGGTTTGATGTGGGCGTCTGTTGGCTTGTATTCCCGAAATGGACCCGTCTGTGGCGCTGGAGGGAATGAAGAACTGAGACGAATCCAGAAAGGGTGACCCATGTCAGACCTGATTGCACCCTGTCCGACCGATCAAGGCGCCACGCGACGCGTGATGATCGTTGGTGGCGGCTATGCCGGAACCACGCTCGCTGTGACGCTGGGCAAGGCGCTCAAGCGACGACCGCGCGACGGTGTCGAAGTCATACTCGTCGAGCGCAACCCGTGCCAGCAGGCACTCTCGGAACTCGATCTCGTGGCCGTCGGCCCTGAGGCGCCCGAGTTCTGCGAGCTATGGCTACCGGCCGCCCTCAAGAAACTTCCTGTACGAACGTGCTTCAACCGAGTCAAGCACATGGACCCGCTTCAACGCACGGTCACGCTCGAGGGTGGGCACGTGACCGACTACTGGCGCCTTGTCGTCTGCACCGGCGCCGTGCCCAGCGTCCCCCCTGTACCCGGACTCTCCGAGCACGCGCTCACCATGTGGTCGGTAGAAGACGCCCAGGAGCTCCAGCGTCGCGTGAACGGCCAGCTGAAACTGGCCGCCCGCATGCCCTCGGCAGATCAGCGCCGGGATGCGCTGTCCATCACGGTATGCGGAGGAGGCGCCACCGGTGTCGAGATCGTGGGCACCATCGGGCAGCTGCTGCCCAAACGTGCGGCTGAGATCGGCCTGGACGCATCCGACCTCCGGATAACACTGGTGGAGGGACGCGACGCGATCCTCTTCGACCTGCCCGAGGCGCAGAGGACCATCGCCCTTCGCCGGCTTCGCAAACTCGGTGTGGAGGTCGTCACCGGTTCGATGATCGCCAGGGTGTCGCACGACCACGTCACGCTGGCCGACGGCAGGAACGTGCCCGCTTCTGTCTTGGTCTGGGCGGGCGGTGCGAAAGCCGATCCGCACGCAGCCGGATGGGGCTTCGAGATCGACCCGACGGGGCGCATCGTCACGAACCCGGACCTCAAGACCGCTGGGTTCGACGATGTCTACGCCTTGGGCGATGTCGCAGGCTTCCATGACCCCAAGACCCAGCGAATCGTCCCGATGCTCGCCCAGTTCGCGATCAAGCAGGGCGCGCAGGCAGCCAAGAACATCCTGGCCGAGATCGACGGGACGCCGACCCATGCGTGGCTGCCCCATCAGCTTGGCGAGTTCGTGAGTATTGGACCCAGCTGGGGCGTGGGCTGGGCAGGAGGTGTCCGGCTATCGGGCGTCGCCGCGATCCTGATGAAGCGGCTGACCTACGTGCTGTACTGGTGGCGGGTGGGCGGTTTCAAGCTCGCATTCGCCCGTGGACGCGAGATGCTGTCCATGCAGCGCTGAAACCAGGAACGAGGCGCGAACGGACCGAGCAGGGCTACTTCGACGAGCTGCCAACGTGGCACGCACTGCAATACAGCGGGCCGTGACACTGGAAGCAGAACCCCGCACCCCGGGCCTTCACCTCGAGGAAATGTTGTTTGATCCAGCTGCCCTTCTTCGGGTCGTAGCTCTTGTGATGGCACATGCTGCACAGGTCAGGCTTCTCTCGGTGGCATTGTGCGCACACCGTCCTGTCCTTGCCAGCGGCCTTCGAGTGCCCGTTCTTCCCGTTGACCCACCCTGCGGGGTGCGGCATCTGCAGTCCGTGACAGTCCGTGCAGAAGCTCTGCTTGTGGCACATGGTGCACTGCTGGCGGTCCGCCGTGCTGACTCGACCGTGGCTGAACGTCCACTGCTTGCTCCGGTGGGACTCGGGACGCATGTTGAAATCAGCCGGGTGGCATGAACCACACTCGATCGAAGCCTTGGGGTAGTTCGGCGTCCCGTGGCACACGAAGCACTGAGCCATGAACGAGAGTGACCGACCACGCAAAGGTTCCGGGTGCGCCGTTCGCAGATGGCAGGTGACGCAGTACTTGTTGGCCTTCGCATGCTCCGCGTGCCGGATGATCACCTTGTCGCCGGACGTCACCTTGCGATCAGCGCTGTGGCACTGCAGACACACCGCGTTGGACATCGGAGCTGCACCGGTCTTGCGCCGGTCGATAGGACCCGTCTGATTGTTGGCAAGATGCGCCTGTACATCCCGACCCAGAAGCTTGCCTCTGGCGAAGAGGGTCTGCGGCGCCGAATACCACGCATGCTGCGGCTCGTGACAGGACACGCACTTGGTCTCTGCGTGGGCCGATACCTTCCATGCGGACGCCCTCAGCTCCATCTCGTGGCACGAACCGCAAAGAGCTGGTGAGGAAGTGACATACCCGGTAACGCCCACCAGTGCCGCAAGTGCGAGCGTGACCACGAGCGCGATGCGCACGCGCATATGAACAGCGTTCGATGCCGCCTCGTGGTCCACGTCACTCCCTACGGTACGAGTCTCAGAGCAGGGTTGAAGTTCAGGCTAGGTACCTTCCCATGGCACCGAATGCAGAACGACGCCACATGGCACGCTTCGCAGTTGCGGTGCTTCGCGACCTGCGCCGGGTGCTTCGCACGCCAATCACTGCCATGTGACGCAGGACGCTGCGCGTGGCAGTGCGAGCACCACTGATCGGTGGACCACTTGTGGCACTTGATGCACTCAGACAGGTCCTTCTGGTCCGCATGGACGACCAGCCAGTCGTCGGTGCGGTGGCTCAGCGGCTTCACCTTGTTCGTGTGGCACGCCGAGCAGTCCTTCTTGGCGGTGCGCCCGTTGTGGCACCGCAGACAGCCAGCCATCGCCGGTGTGTGCTTGCCCTGCGGGTTGGTCCTATGAACCAGGAAGTTGTGGCACTGGACGCATCTCATCTTCAGCACCGTGACGTGCGCACGGTGAGGGATATTGAGATCGCCCGAGGGCGACACGGTGCGCAGGTCGATATGGCAACTGAGGCATGCCTGGTTCGTCGGCTTCTTGAACAGCGCCGGCTGCCTGGACGGCAGTACGGCTGAGAGATAGAACTCGCCCAGCATCGTAGCTGCGTACTTCGCCTGATCGAGCGGTTTGGGTGAAACGTGGCATCTGCGGCAGGGCACAGAGGCGTGAGCCGAGGTCGACCACGAATCGTAAGCGCCCCCGAGCCTCTCGTAGCGCTGAAGGAACTTGGGCTGTAGGGCGATATAGCCAGGGATGATGACGAAGAGTGCGACGAGCAACGTCACTACGCCCACGCGCGCAAGGACCCGTTTCCGACGGGAGGCGTCGTGCCCCTCGCGCTGCCGACCCCAAGGCCTGCGCCAAGACGTCTTCTGTGAGCTGTCTTCTGGCAACTTCCCTCCTCCGGACGGGCTGTGCGTGGATTCTGGCATCAGTGACACGCCTTGCAGAACTTCTCGCCGCCATGACAGACGAGGCAGCCCTTGCCGTTCTTCAACGCGGGGAACTGGTGATCGTTTCTCCAGCCAGCCGTGTGCGACTTCGGACGCCGCTTATGACAGTCGTTGCAGTAGTCGGGTGTCCAGCCGTGGCACTTCCCGCAATCGATGGTCTGGCTCTTCTGGCTGTGGATCGCCAGCCAGTTGGGCTGCAGGTGATTGTCGGGAGCCTCTTTGCGTGTGTGGCACTTGGTGCACTGGTTGGTGGCCGTGACGCCGTCATGGCATGTCTTGAAGCACGTCGCCATCTCGGGACGGTTGAAGCCTTTGGCGTTCTCCGAATGTACGAGGTTCTTGTGACAGACGACGCAGTTGATGTGCAGGACCACGACGTGTGCGCGATGGGGTATGAGCAGGTCGCCATCGGGCGACACCAAGCGGTAGTTCGTGTGGCATTTCTGACACGCGCGCCTGCTGGGGGGCTTGAACAGATTGGTTCGTTTGGGTCCGCCCAGCAGCTGGGAGTAGAAGGCCGGAACCGACTGGATCGCGAATGAGGCGAATCCCTTGAAGCCTGGTTCCACGTGGCAGTCCACACAGCTCATGCGCGCATGTGTCGACGTACGCCAGTGGTCCACGCGCACGCGCAGGTCGGGGTAGCGGGCGTAGTACCCGGGCTGCAATGTCGAGAACATCGGCAGGACGAGCAGTCCGATCACCACGATCGCAATCGCGCTCACGATCAGCGAGCCACGCCTTCTTCTCGGCGCGTCAGTGACAGCGTCGTCAGGAGGAAGCATCTCGTCATGCGCGTTCACCTAGCGCATCTCCTTGAACGCGTCGTGGCACTCGGTGCACCACGGCTTCTTGTGGCAGGTGAGACAGCGCCGCTCGTCCTTCGCGACCTTCTTGTGCACGCCGGTCCAGGTCTTCTTCGATCCATGGAAGGCGGGGCGGCGAGCATGGCAGTCCCGACACTCCCCTTCCGAGACGTGACACTTCAGGCACTTGGATGGATCCTTGAGCGCCTCGGTGCCGTGCTGCTGAATCCACGTCGGCTTGACGTGCAGGACCTCGATGGCCTCAAGTCCGGTCTTGGTCGCGAGCCCAGTGAACACAGGCCGCTTTCCGGTCGTGTGACAGAGCCTGCACTGTGCAGCTTCGTGACACGACTCGAAGCAGGCATTGGCCCCTATCTTCTGCACGACGGTCCGATGCTCGACCGTCCACACAGGACCGCCCTTGCGCAGCGAGTGGTGACACGTCGAACACTCCGCGGTGGTCTTGGTGCCAACGTGGCAGCCAAAGGCAACACACACGCCGCTGAAGGGCATGTCCTTGTGCTTCTCTTGGTAGACCTCCTCGTGTGCAGCCCACTTGTGGCACGTCACACACTCTCGGGTCTCGCTTGCGACACGCAGGTGCGCGGGGTGCGGAACCGTCGCCGTCTTCGTGCTGTCCATACTCCAGTCGGTCCGGTGGCAGGCAAGACAAGCTTCCTTGCCGGGCTTGCTGAACTTGACGAAGACGGGCGCCTTCTCCTTCTTGGGCAGGTTCGCGTAGAAGTCGGCAGCCAGCGCGAGGCCCCCGACAAGAGAACCACGCGGGTCGACATGGCACTCACCGCAGGCGATACCCGTGTGAGCGGACGCTTGGAGGCTGTCGTAGCTCCGGGTGAGGTCGTGATAGCCGGAGAAGAACGACGGCCTGAGCGACCCGATGACCATCGGCAGCACGATCAACACGACAACAATTGTGACCACGCCGACAACGTTCAACCCCACTGTGCGTGTCATGCCCGCCCAACGCTTGCGCTCGGTGGATCCGGTTGTCACGGTGCCACCACCCCGCTCGCCAACGCGGGTTCTGCGGCGGGCTCGGCGACGCCATGAGAGTGGCCCTCATGAGGATCGTGGGCGGGCATTCTAAGCGGCAGGACCTTGGAGGCAACCGTCATGATGAGAAGTCCGAGAGCGAGGATCCCCAGTGCGAGGAAGATCTCGACTGCGCTCGGCAGGTACGGGGGTGTGTACTGACCCAGCGGGTTTATCGCGAATCCCATGGCCATCAACGAGTAGCGCTTGAGGAACACCGCCACGACGTACATGGATGAAGCGGTGATCTGTATGGCTGGCAGATGTCGCGTTCCCCGCGGGGCCAGGAGGCTGAACGCCCCGATTCCCAGCACCAGCACCGGGATGAACGCCCACGCGTACGGGCTGTTGAAGAACAGCGCCAGCCTCACCGTGTGGCCGGGCATAGCGGATGTAGGCCAGAACACGCTGAGAATCTCGACCAGCAGCAAGAACAGATCGATGATCATGACTGTGGCCAATAGTGTCGAGAGACTCCGGAACATGCTTGCGGTCAACTCGACCACGCCGAGTCGCCTGAGAATGTAGGCGGAGATGAGCAGTAGTGCCACACCCGATGCCGTCGCCGAGGTAAGGAAGATCGGCACCATGACCGCCGAGTGCCACATCTCACGCGACTTGTTCATCGACAACACGAATGCCGTCGTCGTGTGCAGGTAGATGGCGAGGGGAAGCGCGATAAGCGTCATTCTGTGCGCGAGCTTCTCTCCCCCTTTACCGGTTATCAGGATCCACAGGTCCACGAAACAGATGATCATGTAGAGATTGGCCGCGCTTCCCGTGTAAATGAACGGGGACGTCGGGTTCGGCGTCAGCAGCATCCACACTGCACGCCACGGACGCTCCATGTCGGTCACGATGCCCAGAAGCGCCATCATCACCAGGACGCCGGCCTGCAGTACAGCGATTCGAGCAAGCGGACGGAACTGCTCGGCTCCGAACAAGTGCACACTCGCGTAGACCACGAGTCCGCCTGCAGCCAGCCCCACGTAGTACATGTAGTTGGTGAACCACAGTCCCCATGGGTAGTTGTCGCGCATCGCCATGACGACTCCACCATGAGCCAATGCATTGGCCCATGCAGTGCCGCCCAACATCAGGAGCACACCAAGGAGAGACACGAACGCCCAATAGCGTGGGCTGGCGTTCTTGAGCGCGCCGAAGTCGAAGTCGACACCAATGAACCGTTTCACTCCGGGGCGAGGGGCCGAAACATCAGTCACCGTCATCACCCCACGTACCAGATCATCGGTTCATTACCCAGCTCTTCTTTGAAACGGAAGACTCGGCGTGTCTTGAGCAGGATCGAGACGTCGCTTTCGGGATCGTTGAGGTCGCCGAACTTCCTCGCGCCCACGGGGCAGGCCTCGGTACACGCGGTGGTGGCACCGTTTCTCGTGCGCTGAATGCAGAACGTGCACTTCTCCACCACGCCCGCCTTCTCTTTGTACGGGACTTTCGGGTTCACTTCGTTGGCCGGTATCGATGGCTCGGTCCAGTTGAAGTGCCGTGCGAAGTAGGGACAGGTCACCATGCAGTTACGGCATGCGATGCACTTGTCATAGTCGATGACTACAATGCCGTCGGGCTCTTTCCATGTGGCCTTCACGGGACAGCCGTACACGCACGTCGGCTTCGCGCACTGCATGCACTGCACCGGCATGTACCACTTGTCCGGATCGCCACCTTCGCCGTAGTCCAGAACAGAGCTCTCAACGTCCACCGATCCGGGCTCCATCTCCAGCACCTGGATGTAGGTGAAACCGGAGTCGCGCCCGATGTTGTTCTCTTTGACGCACGCGTAGACACACCGTCGACAGCCGATGCACGCCTTCACATCGATGACCATCGCCCACTTCTCTTTGCCGGCGGGATCGGCGTAGTACACAGGCTTTCCGGGGTAGTTGATGGCCCCGTCTTCTTCGATGATCCGCTCTAGGACGTTCTCGCCGCCGGGCGCTACCGAGGACTCAGTGCCGGATTCGGTGGTGTTGGGAAGCGTGGATGCGAACGCGGGGATAGTGCCGGCAGCGAGTACGCCAGCCGCACCGCCCAGACCCTCCAGGAACCGTCGCCTCGAGAGGGTGTAGCCCTTCTCGGGAGCTGGTGGGGTCGAACCCCGGGCCGGCTTCTTGTTCTTACTCATCGTTGCTGCCTTCCCAGTATCAAGACTCCTGCGATGCCGACAACTGTCAGCACGCCTATCGTGTCCAAGAACCGAAGCCACCAGGGCGTCTCCACGGGAGGTGGAGACGGCGGAGAAGCGAGCGGCGAGAATGCGACTCGTTTGGAGACCGCGCGGGCCTGGAATCCGCTTCCGGTGAAGGGTCGCAGCGGCGCGACGTAGATCCACGACGGAGTGTGTGGGTCATGGCAGCCGGCTGCGGTGCACTTGGGCTGGTGACGCCCGTGTGTCCCGTCCTTCCACTCCTGATATTTCGCAGAGTGGCATCGGTAGCAGACGGCCGATATGTCACCGTCTTTGATGTCGATGAGCGTGCCGTCTATCAGCTTGAGCTTCCCAGGGTTCTTGCTCGCGTCGTCGTGACACACGAGACAAGCAGCGTCACCCTTGCCCAGACGATCATGCGAAGTCAGCACAATGCGATGGCCCTCAAAGCCGTTGGGGAGGGGCCGCGAAGGCTTCCCGTCGGAGCCCAGTGTCACCGGATGGCAACTGGTACAGGGGTAGAACAGCAGTTCCCCGGTCGATGCCTGCCCCGCGTACGCCGCGGGCGGAGAGAGCGAAAGGGAAAGCAGAAGCGTCATGACGAACAGCAAGATGGAGATAGTCATCCAATGCGGCATGAACCGGGCCGAGGTCCGCTGCTGGGCCACGCTCCATGAAAGAGTCTCGTCTATGGCACTGACACCACCTTGGTAGTCTGGTGACGGAAGGCATCGCTGATGGAAACGCTATCAGTGGAGGTGGGCGTAGTGATTCGGGCTGTATTGCCGCAATGTTAAGGTTCTGTTAGCGGTATTCGTCAGCTCGTCAGTTATGCTCACTGCAGGATGTGTCACTGTTGTTAGGGAGCGCCCGCCGATGAAGCGTGTTCTGGTCGTGGACGACGAGGAGTCGATTCTCAAGATCGTTGGCTACGCGCTGTCCCAAGCGGGCTACGAGGTCCACACCGCCTCCGACGGCATCGGCGCTGAGTTCATGTTCGCCGAGGTCCACCCTGACATCGTCATCTTGGATCTGATGCTCCCCGGCAAGTCCGGCCTCGACGTCGCACGTGATCTTCGCGCTGAGTCGAATATCCCCATCATCATGCTTTCAGCGCGCGGTGATGAGGTTGATCGGATACTGGGACTCGAATTCGGCGCCGATGACTACGTGACCAAGCCGTTCTCACCGCGCGAGCTGGTCAGCCGCGTGAAGGCCATTCTGAGGCGTGTGGATTCTGGAGCCGACGACAAGTCGTGCGTCACCGTAGGCGATCTCGAGGTCGACAGCCGGTCGAGGCAAGTGCGCCTCTCGGGACAGCCCATACACCTCACGAGTTCCGAATTCAGCATCCTGTTGCACCTGGCGAAGCACCCGGGAACCGCCTACTCGCGCTACGCCATACTCACGGCATTGTGGGACGAGTCTCCCGTGGGTGACGAGCGCGCGATCGACGTGCACATCCACAATATCCGGGAAAAGATCGAAACCGACCCCAAGAGCCCGACCTACATTCTGACGGTGCGCGGGTTCGGCTATCGGCTGAGGGAGCCCTAGCCGCGATGGCGCCCCGAAGGAGAGCGTCCATCCGACTGTGGCAGACCGAGTTGTTCATCGCTGTCATCGTTGTCGCGATTCTCATCCTGTCCGGCTCGATCTCTGCAGGGCTCAAGTCCACTCTTGCCGAGATGGCCGCCACCAACGAACTGCGTAACGCGTCCGCGCTCGCTCGCAGGTTCGAGCCCGAGTTCCCAATCACCCTTGAGAGCCTTCATCGGATCCGTACGATCGCCGACGAGTACCGCGGCATCTACGGCTCAAGCATCTGGGTATATGACGCAGACGGCACACTGCTCGAGTCCTCCAATGTCGACGGCCCCGCGGATGCGGTGTTGGAGGCGGCGCGACTGGGAGGACTATCCGACAATGGTGTTCACACACAGGTGGACTTCCGCTCCGGCGGGTGGGTCGTTGCTGCGGAGCCGCTTCACGGCGACAACGCGGTTCCCGAAGGTGTGGTCGTCACCGCCAGCCCGGTGAAGGACTCGCTGGCGATCCTCGATGCCGTCCAGTACCGGCTGTGGATTGCCTTCTGGGCATCGCTGATAGTAGCGGGCCTTCTGGGGTTCGCCTTCTCCGAGTTCATAGGCCGGCGCATACGGGCGATGTCCCAAGCCGCAGTGGCCATCGCCGCGGGCGACTTCGAACAGCGCCTTCCCACCGGTTTCATCCCAGACGAGGTCTACGACCTCGCAGAGTCCTACAACTCCATGGCGATCAAGCTTGGCGAGGCCTTCGGCGAGATACGAGAGAGCCAGCGACAGATCGCAGCAGTCGTCGAATCCATGGCCGAGGGGGTCGTCGCCTTCGATGCGACAGGGGCGATCCACGTGATCAACCCTGAGGCGCTGCGGCTTCTTGGCCCGGCGGACCGGGAGCTGGTGGGGGCCGCCGCCACAGAGATCACAGACGAACGCGCGGTACTGGACGTCGTGACGGCCGGTCTGGCCGGCGATCACGCCGTCGACACGGTCACCCTGGGCTCCTGCACCGTACTTCTTCACTGCACTCCGGTGCTCGACCCAGACGGCATCGTCAACGGGGCCGTGTTGCTGTTGTCGGATGTAACCGAACAACGCCGCATTCACGATGCACAGCGCCGCTTCGTGGCAGACGCGAGCCATGAGATGCGCACACCGATAGCCGCGCTCAAGGGAATGCTGGAGCTCTTGGCTGACGGGGCGATCGAGGACCCCGAGGTGGGCAGCGACTTCATCCGCACCATGCAGATCGAGACCGAGCGACTGGGACGGCTGGTGGCCGACCTGCTTACACTGGCGCAGCTTGAGGCAGGGAGCCTTCAGCTCGGCATCAGGCCCGAACGCGCCTCCGAGCTCTTGGGCAATGTCGCCAGCCTCATGCAAACTCTCGCCGAGCCCGCAGGCGTCGAACTCGTCGTGGTGCTCGAAGATGAGGGCCTGCAGGTCCTTGCCGACCGGGACAAGATCGTCCAAGTGCTCCTCAGCTTCACGGACAACGCACTGAAACACTCACCCAGCGGTTCGCAGGTGCTGCTCAAAGCGAGTAGGAGCGGGGATACCGTGATGCTCGAGGTCTCCGATGAGGGTTCAGGCATCGAGCACGAGAAGCTACCCCGCGTGTTCGAGCGCTTCTACCGTGCCGATGCAGCGCGGTCCGGCGGTGGCGGCACCGGCCTCGGGCTGGCCATCGCCAAGGAGATCATCGAGGCGCACGGCTCGAGCATCGATGTCCGGTCCGAGCCCGGTTCAGGAACGACGTTCGCGTTCGGGCTGCCCCTGGCAGAACCGACATTTCGCGCCGAACAGACCGAAACGGCGCCCTCGGACGCCCAGTGACCTCGCTCACAGAACCCTAACAAGACATCAACTGCGCCTGAACCTGGCGTGCGCCCAAAGCGGCGAAACTCTCCTTAGGGTCTTGTAGGCCATCCTGATTCGGTGTGGGAGGGAAATACGATGTCACTCATCATAGCGGCCGTACTCCTGGTAGGCGTCTTCGTCAGTGCGGCTGCGCTTCTTGTAGGCGTTCCCCTCTTCGTGGGTCTCATCGCCCGCGACGTGATGGAGTCTCGCAAGGGTGCAGTGCCCCCGTCCAAGGACACACGACTCCGCATCGCCGCTGAACGTGGAGTGGCCCGAGCATTCGTGATCGCCGGCGGCGCGTTCTGGTCGGCCGCGATCTTCGCGGGCGTGACCAGCTTCAAGCAGACCGGCGTTGGTAACGCACTGCTCGCAGCTCTCTACCCACTTGTCGCATGCGCCGTCACGCTCATCATCGGCTGGTACTTCGAGCGAGTCACCGCCGCACTGCTGACAATCGCCTCGTTCGCCGTAGTCGCCTACGGAGTCATCTACAACTTCGAGTTCGGAGTCTGGGCGATTATGACCTTCGTGCTCATCGGCCCGATGTTGACCGCAGGTGTACTGTTCTGGCTCGCACGCCGCGACCAGGAAGCGCTGGATCTCGCATTGACCCTGCATCCGGAGCTAGCATTGGCGTTCGCGTCTGAAGCTCGATAATCCCTCTCCGCCGAACCACTAGCGCGGCGAGCAACACAAGTAGCTCGGATTGGGCTATAGTCTGGTTGGTTACCCGCCCGCGCACCTGAACGCAATGGATGGTGCGACGTGGGGAGGGAAGTGAAAGAGGACGGATGCATATCCGTCTTCTTTCATGTCTTGGACGAGGTGTACACTGCCGCAATGAACCCCTCCCCCACTCTTCGCATCGTCTTCCTTGGCTCCGGCTCGTCAGGCAACTCAGCCGCGATCACCGACGGCGAAACAACACTCCTCCTGGACTGCGGGTTCTCGGCCCGTGAGATTTCCAAGCGGCTGACGGGTTCGGGTATCTCCCCTGAGAGTGTGAGCGCCATTCTGGTGACGCACGAGCACAGCGATCACGTTCGCGGCATCGACGTCTTCACGCGACGACATGCACCCGGCTGCGTCGTAGTGGCCACGGCCGGTACGCTGCGCGCCCCCGAGTTCGCGGCCCTGACCGCTGACCGGCGTGAGATTCGGTCGGGTCAGACCATGCGTGTCGGCACGCTCAACGTGGTGGCATTTCGAACCTCACATGATGCGGTCCAGCCGGTGGGCTACCGCGTCGATATCGACGGAGACTCCGTGGGCGTCACAACCGACACAGGCGTACTCACCGAGGAGGCCGCCGAGGCCCTGAGCGGAGTGCGCGTGTTGGGAATCGAGAGCAACCACGACCTGCACATGCTGGAGCGAGGTCCCTATCCAGCGTTCCTGAAGCACAGGATCCGCTCGGCCCGCGGTCACCTGTCCAACAGTGATGCCGCCGATGCACTCGAGCGTCTGGCCACAGAGCGGCTGGAGCAGGTCTTCGCCCTGCACCGTTCGTCGACCAACAACACCGCCACACTGGCGGGGGCGCTCCTGCGCGACCGGGCACAACGACTGGGACTCACGGTGCCCGTGACGGTAGCTTCGCAGACAACGGCATGCGACTCGTGCGCCACGTTCATGACCGAGGCGCCGAGTAGATCGACCTAGACGACCGCGTTGTCCCACTGCGCGAGAGCGTCGAGAACCTCATCGGTGTCAGCGACCTGTCTCGCACCGGCGGCAAGCGCCTCGGTCCAGTACGACTGGGCCGCGCCACCAGCGAAGTCGCGACCCGCGATATCTCCCACCAGCACCAGGGGCCGGCCAGCACGAACCGCCACCAGCAGGTTGTCCACATTGCCATGCCCGAACGGCACTTCGCACACGACAATGGCACTCGCCTTGTCGGCAAGCTGTGCAGCATGGATCGCCGAGGCTGAGTCCATGGGCGCGAACGGCGGTATCCGCGGATACTCCACGCCAAGCGCATCAGCGAGCATCGCGTCGGCATCGCCTGCGTTCAAGGCCCCGGCGCTCACCGTCCATCCGGCCAGTACCAGCCTCCGCATGAGCGGTGCGGCCACACCCGAACCGCCGACGACGTGAACGCGCCCCCTGTCTCGGACGGCGACGGCACCATCCCGCAGCACCGGCGTGACCGAGACCGACCCGGTAACCGGGTCGGTGCCTACGACAGCGCGCACGCCGAACACCGTGCGAAGGGTATCCGTGGTGATGATCCGGATCGGCGGTTCGGCCGCACTCAAGGCGCCACCAGCCACCACCGCGATGCGGTCTGCGTAGCGCGCGGCCAGGTCCAAGTCGTGGAACACTGCCAGCACCGCCATGCCCTCATCGGCGAGTTGGCGCGTGAGATCGAGGACCTGCATGCGGTGGTTGAGGTCGAGATGGCTTACCGGTTCGTCGAGCAAGAGGACACTCGGCTCGGTGGCGAGGGCCTGGGCGAATGCGAGCCGCTGGAGGTCGCCGCCCGAGAGTGCATCGACGGGCTTCTCGGCCAGGTGCGTCGTATCGGTGAGCGCCATCGCCCGTTCGACGGCAGCCGCATCCGCGGGTCCCGGACGGCTGAATCGTGGCAGGTGCGGGTGACGGCCCATCTCGACGAACTCGCGCGCCGGAAACGAGAACTCTGCGATGACCTGCTGCGGCACCACGCCCACCAGCGCCGCGCGCTCGAGCGTCGAGATCGTGCTCAGCGAGCGCCCGCCCAGTTCGATCGAACCAGAGAACAACACCGAATCGCCCGTGACCGCGCGTAGCAGCGTCGACTTGCCGGCGCCGTTTGGCCCGATCAGTCCCACGACCTCTCCCGCGTGCACGGAAAGCTCTGCCTGACGCACGACGTTCTCGCTGCCATAGCCCACGGCGGCGGCGCGGTATCGCAGGAGCGTGGCCCCAGTCACCTCGACCGCCCCCCACTCACCAGAAGCCAGACGAAGAAGGGGCCGCCGATAAGCGCAGTCACGATTCCCACGGGGATCTCGACCGGGGCGAGCACAACGCGCGCGATCAGATCGGCGAGAACCAACACGGTCGCGCCGCCCAGAAGCGATGCGGGCAGCAGCGCCCGGTGGTCAGGTCCCAGAAGCAGTCGCACCCCGTGCGGAACCATAAGCCCCACGAAGCCGATAAGACCGGCGACAGCCACGGCAGCCGCAGTGAGCAGTGAAGCCACGGCGAGTGCGTAGAGCTTGAAGCGTTTGACGTCCACACCCAGATGGCCTGCACGCTCATCTCCCAAGAGCATCAGGTTCAGCTCCCGCGGAAACGCCATGGCCAGTACCGCGCCCACCGCGAACATAGGGGCGATCATCGCCACATAGGGCCACGAAGCGGCACTAAGCCCTCCCATCATCCAGAAGACGACGGCGGCCATCTGCTCGCGGGCGAACACCATGAGAAACGAGGTGAGCGCGGCGAGTGTGTAGGAAATCGCAACGCCTGCGAGCAGCAACGACGCGGTATCCAACCGCCCTCTCCACGCCGCCAGCCGCGTGACCAACAGCATGGTGAGCAGTGCCCCCGCGAATGCCGCCGCGGGCACCGCACCATAGCGCACAGCGGTGGTCTGCGCCGTCAGCGTGAGGGCGATCATCGCACCAAGCCCCGCGCCACTCGACACGCCCAGGATGTAGGGGTCGGCCAGTGGGTTGCGGAACAGCGCCTGATAGATGGCTCCAGCGCCGGCGAGCGCCGCGCCAACGATGGCCGCGAGCACGACGCGGGGCAGTCTCACCTGGGTCACGAGCGTGTCGATCATGCCCGTCGAGCGGCCCGCAAGCGCCCTGCTCAGCGCGCCGACGATGTCACCGGGCGCGACCGGCACGGCACCGAAGGCGATTCCCGCGAGCAGCGCTCCGAGAAGCGCCAGCCCAAGGGCTGCGATAACGGTGCCGGGCCGGATGTCGCGCCGGATCGTCAACCTAGTTGCTGTACAGGTCCGGGTGAAGTCCCTGGGCGATTTGCTTGAGGCCCTCCATGATGCGGGGACCGGGGCGGGAGACCAGGTTGTCATCAAGGATGATCACGCGACCGTTCTTCACGGCATCCAGCGACTTGAATCCGGCACGCTTGGCGAGCTGCTTCGGGTCGCTCATCGAGCCCTTGGTCGCCATATAGACGGCGGGATTCGACTTGACGACCTGCTCGGTCGAGTACGGGACGTAGCCGGACTCGGTGACCACGTTCGTGCCACCCGCAATGGTGACGAGCTCGTCGATTATCGTGCCGGATCCCACGGTGTAAAGCGGGCTCTGGGCAATCTCGACGAAGACCGTGGTCTTCTCGGCGGAGGCGACGTCTGCGCGAATCTGGTCGGCCTGGGCCTTCATGTCCGACACGGTCTTGCTGGCCTTGTCGGTCGTGCCGGTAGCCTGTCCGATCTCGGCGATGTCGGCATAGAGCGCGTCGAGGTTCTGCGGATCCACAGCGATGACCGTGGCACCCAACGCCTCGAGCTTGGCGATGACGTCGGCCTGCACTCCGGTGGTGGCGAGAACCAGATCCGGCTTGGCAGCGGCCACTGCCTCGATGTTGGGGCCCGCGAAGTCTCCGACCTTGGCGATGTCAGCCACTTCGGCGGGATAATCGTCGTAGCTCGTCACTCCAACGACTCGGTCACCGGCGCCCAGCGCGAAGAGAATCTCCGTGTTTGCAGGGGCGAGTGAGACGATCCGCTGAGGCTGCGCGGCGATCTCAACGGTGCGGCTGGCGTCATCGGTGATCGTGACGGGGAACGCGGGTGCTGCGGCTACAGGCTTCTCTGCAGGTGCGGGCGTCGCGGCCTTGGCGCAACCGGCCGTGAACGCGGCGGTCGCGAGCACGAGCAGCGTTGCGATGGTGCGGGAGGTGCGGGTCATGCGTGCTCCTTTCGGGGGCGTTTCGACGCGCGGACCCGGAAACACAACGACCCGCAATGCCTGTGTAAGGCGGTGCGGGTCTTGGATACCGGAGCGGTTCGGGGGCTCCCGTGCGGGAGACCGCGAGCCGGCCTCATTTCCTCGAAGGCCGCGTCGCGCATCACTCGGCAGGTCTCCTGACTTAGCGGGCGCATCGCGCCCGCATCACAGTGGCG
The DNA here is from genome assembly GCA_002841275.1 of Actinobacteria bacterium HGW-Actinobacteria-7. Taxonomy (GTDB): domain Bacteria; phylum Actinomycetota; class Coriobacteriia; order Anaerosomatales; family PHET01; genus PHET01. The sequence goes on from PHET01000008.1 coordinate 64,286, forward strand.
GGTCCGTCCCGGGTTTGCACCGGGTTCCCTATTCTCCCGTGGCTCCTACGCCACGGGCACCGAGTGACACCTATTCAGTTGATAACGTGAGTGCAGTCTAGCGCACGATACGGAGCGCCACCAGTCGCGCCTTCAGGAGCGCCGCGCGACTCAGGCCGTGGGCGGCTCGTTGGCGCTGTCCACGACACCGCCAGGGGCGCCTTCGCGCACTACCTTGATCCACCAAGCGGTCGAGATCGCCGCCACACCAAGCGATGCGACGATCCCGAAGAACAACAGCTTGATGATTGGTTCGTCGGAGTTCAGCACCGGAGAGTCAGGATGAAGCGCTCGGCCAGGGCCCAGGACCGCTTTCATGAGTACGGTCCACGCGACGGCTACGAACACGACGTCGCCAACGGCGAGCCAAAGCCGCTCTTCGACAAGGAACCCCAACGCGATAAGCGCCATTCCCGCGAGCATGATCCAGGCCTGCGCCATGAGACGCGGATCGGCAGCCGCAACCGACATCGGCGAGGACTTCGAGCCGGTGAAGTCCCACGTCTGCAGCGCAGCGATCAGCCCCAGCCCACTTCCGACGATCCAGAGAGGAACAGCCGTCCAGCGGAATCCCTCGGCCCAGCGGTACACGCCGTCGCGCCGAGTCACGAGGTACGCAAGAGCGACCAACGCCAGCACGGTGAAGGCAGCGAGGTTGACCCACGTGAGCGCTCCGTGGAACACGGGTAGTCGCACCTTGTTGCCCAGCCCCTTGATGGCCGGGAATGACAGCGTGAAGCCTGCTGCCGCGGCGAGACCCAACGCGATAAGCGCAGGGGGCATGAATCTGCGAAGACCGGTGACCGCTGCCATGTGCACACTCCGAATGCCGAAAGGACCGTGCCGCCAGTCTAGCAAGAGTCGCGCCTCAGGCCGCCTCGGTCGACAACGGCACCGGGTCGATCACGATGACCTGCCGAGCCGCTCTGGGCATCGCCAGGCGAAGGCTGGAGAGCGCCACACCGGCCAGCGTGACCAGCCCACCTGCAACCGTGAGCATCTGAGGGACCTCGCCCACCCAGACCCAGGCGACCGGCACACCGAGCACTGGGATGAGGTAGAGGAAGCGTGATGCCAGCCCCGGGTTGAGCCCTCTGAGGGCTCGAGCCCACAGAACGTAGGCAATCCCACCGGGGAACAGCGCGAGGAAGACGAGGGTGCCCAGATCGACCGTCGATGCCGTCGAGAGAGCCCCCAGAGATCCGGGCGCGAACACGACAAACGGAACCGCTCCAGCCACAAGTGCATAGGTGGTGACCTCAAGCGGGCTGTACTTGGAGAGCAGTGGCTTTGACACCAACGTGTAGAGAGCGAATGAGAGAGCCGCCAGCACGACCAGCCCGGCGCTCGGCCCTAGACCGCCCAAGCCACCCTTGCCTTGAGCCATGACCATCAGCCCGCCAGTGCATATCCCCAAGCCGGCCCACGTGTTCCAGCGCGCAGGCTCTCCACCGATGGCGGCCGCGATGACCGTGGTGAACACGGGGCTGATGTTGATTAGAAAGCCGGCCATGGTTGCGCTGACCCCGGTCTGCCCGTTGACCAGCAACATCTGATATGCCGCGAACCCCAAGAGGCCCGCCAGCGCAATCTTGGGGAGGTCTGCCCGCTCGGGCATGCGCATCCGGGTGAACACTGCGTAGCCAGCGAACAACACGGCCGTCAGCGTCCATCGCAAGAACAACAGATGCTGGGGACTGAAGTGGCGTAGCGCAGCTACCAGCGCCGCGAACGTCGTGCTCCAGATCAGAACCGTCGCCACCACTGCGAGCATCGTTCCCGCTCCATAGCGCTTGACCACGTTGGCCTCCTGAGTTGTGCAAATACGCGCGCGGATGCACGGTGCAAGCAGTCTAGGACCCAGGGGCGGGCGAAAGAAGTGCGAATCATAGGCTTGTTCCGCCTTGTGATTTCGATACGATGTAGTTGTCGTATTCTCACTTTCGATTTGGAGTGTCATGGATGCCATTGACCGCGCACTGGTGTGCGCGCTACAAGACGACGCCCGCCAGAGCTACGCTGAGTTGGGACGGCTCGTGGGCCTCACCGCTCCCGCCGTGGCGGTGCGGATGCGGCGGCTAGAGGACTCCGGCGTCATAGCCGGGTACCACGCGCACATCGATCTGAAGAAGGCAGGCTATGGCCTCGTGGCCTTCATTCGACTGAACTCGGCGCCCGAACTCGCCAAACAGCTCGGGCGCATAGCCGGAGAGACCCCCGAGGTGCTCGAGTTCCACCACGTGACCGGCACCGAGGGGTTCGTGCTCAAGGTGGCAGCCCGCTCAATCGAGCACCTTGAGCGTGTCATCGTACTGCTGCTGCCCTATGGCCAGACAACCACGTCGATTGTTCTCTCGTCGCCGATCACCTGGCGACGGATCGAGATGGAAAGCTAGGGAGTCACGACCTCCGCCACTGGCTCGATCGTGCCAGTGGGCTCGATCGTACCCGTGGGCTCCACGGTCGCCGTAGGCTCAACCGTGCTGGTCGGCTCCACGGTATCCGTGGGCTCCACCGAGCCGCCACCCGAACCAGGCATCGTAGACGGATCAACGCCCAGCCACATCGCGAACTTCAACCAGACCCGCATGAGTCCTGGCGGCACTTGCGTCTTCTTGCCAGCCGCGATCTTGTCGAGTGACTTCTCGATATTGCGAGTTATATGGCTGAAGGCGTTCGCGAGACCGGTCCCCGAGGTTGCGGTCGTGTCGACGGATGCTGAAGGCTCGACCGAGCCTGTAGCGTCGTTGTGCGCACCGTTGCGGGCACGACGAGCGAGCTTGCGCTCGGATTTCGAGATGCTCTTCTCCTGCTTGCGCACTGCCTTGGCCGCGCCGCTCTTGCCACCCGCCTGAACTCCAGCGCGCTTGTTGCTCTTCTCTCCAGCGCTCTTCAGTCCGCGTGCGCCGGAATCGGTTCCGCCCAGGTTCTTCGAACTGTGGCCTGCTGCCGACCGACCGCCTCCGTTACCGTTTCCGTTCTTGGCCACAGCAACCGTCGGCACAAGTAGCGCGCCGACCAGCACACCGATGATTGCAATACTGACTCTCTTGCTCACAAGGCACCCCCTGACGGGATCAGCCAAACCAATCTGCTTACAGCACAGTATGGTTCCCACTATGACAGTGCTCAACCCAAATGGGCATCAGCGTGTGACGACCGTCACACCCATGGCGACAAGAGGTGGATTGTGAGCGACGAGCTCAGGCCCGGGCGCGCAGTTCAAAGCCGAGAGCCACCGACTGCGCCAGTGTCGCGCGCGTCAGGTACTCCTCGATGGCGACGTCTAGTCCGTCCCACACGCCGGAGTGCACCGGGCAGAATGCGGTCCGGTCGCACACCTGTCCGTGGGTACATAGGCTCATCGAGGCCGGCTCGTGCATCGCGTTGAAGATGTCGAGCATCGAGATGTCCTCGGGCGAACGCCCAAGCTCGACGCCTCCGCCAACGCCGCGTCGAGAGCGAAGGAGACCAGCAGCGGCCAAGTCGCGTGCGATGGTGCGTGCGTAGTCGTACGGCACGCCCGCAGACTCGGCGGTCCTCTTCACCGTGTCGCGAACGCCGGGACCCAGGCGGGCAATCTCAACCATGAGACGTATCGCGTAGTCCGTGCGCCAATTGATTGCCACGTCGCCGTACTCCTTCGAAAACTCCTGTGTTTGAACTCCCGCTCTTTGCCGGATCATCAGGAGCCTATTCACACCCAATTAGTGTAGCACTCTGGGCATTCGTCCAGTGGGCGCGGGACGAGAGCGACGGGACCGACAGGTGCAGCTCATCCCCGTGTGGCATGTCGGCTTTCCAACAGGTGGCAGGGCCCTCATGCGCCACCATTAGAGGACTCTCATCCCCCTCTCATTGTCCCCTCATGTGGATTGTCCACGATAAGACTGCTAGTGATTCATTTCACGACGCCCGGTCGCTTGCACGTGGCCCCAAGTGCTCGGCGCTCCGACAGGGAGACCTCTATCCAGCACGGCCGCACTCAGCTCCGACCCCCGGCAGGGCGCGGAGCGCATTCCTGCAAGGAGGGATGGCATGCAAGCACGAAGGGGCTCCATCGCATTGGCCGCAGCATCCGCACTCGTTCTCCTGCTGCTGGCGGCTCCGGCTTTCGCCTCGTCAATCAACGTGACGCTCAAGACCGACCATCTGGTCTACTACCCAGGACAGACCGTCAGGATCACAGCTGTCGCGAGGTACGCCTCCGGCCGGGCGTTGACCCTTGCGCGGGTCCGAAGTGTGTCACTCTATGCACCCGGCGGGGCCCTCATGATCAACCGCGCAGGCATGGCTTACCGAGGGAATGGGACGTACGCCTATACCTTCAAAGTCCCCTCGCGTGGCCGTCAGGGCATCTGGACAGCGCGTAGCGAGATCCGTGACCGGTATGGCAACCGGACCATCACTATCCGCAGGTTCAGAGTGCGAGATCCCAAGCCGCCTCGACCCGTGCCTAGCCCCCCTCCGGCTCCCTCGCCGACATCCACGCCCGCGCCCACTCCTGTTCCGCCCGGGGCAGGTCCGCATGCCACCCTGCAGTGGAGCGGCTATCCGACGACCTGCCGCGGTTGTCATGCATCTGAGTTCAACGCCGTTCACCAGAGCCTGCACTACCAGTGGCAGAGTGCTGCTCCCGACAACACCATCAAGACCGGTACGCTCCAAGGCAAGCTGACCAACGCGATGAACGCCTACTGCATCAGTGTTCTGGGCAACTGGACCACATGCGGCAAGTGCCACACGGGGCGCGGTGCGCAACCAGTTAACACAAGCAGCCCGACAGCAGCGCAGTTGGACAACATAGACTGCCTTGTCTGCCATAACGAAGCGTATGCACTGGCTCGCGTTCGTCTGGCGGACGGCTCGATGGGCCCTGCCTCGGGCACGGCTCAGTCGACGCTGGACAGCTACGTCCGCAACATTGCGAAGCCTACGCGTACCAACTGTCTGAAGTGCCATGCCTATGCGGGCGGCGGCGACGCCGTGAAGCGCGGTGACATATCCAGCGTACAGATGAACACCGCCGACGGTAACCACGATGTCCACATGGCCACGAGTCGCGGCAACCTCGCATGCCAGAGTTGCCACAAATTCGTGGACCACAAGGTCACTGGTAAGGGTTCGGATCTCGAATCGACCGACTATGCCGCCGAAATCAAGTGCGCCACCACGGAGTGCCACCCGACACGCGTAAACGGCGGCCACGCGACTGCTGCCGTGAACAGCCACATCGCCCACGTGGCGTGCCAAACCTGTCACATACCGGTGTACGGCAAGGTTGCCACTGAGATGAGCCGCGACTGGCGAGTGCCCGGTATCCCCGGTGACGTCCCAAGTCACCCATCACAGGTTAAGCAGTCCAACGTCACGCCTACCTACAAATGGTGGAACCGCAAGACCGCCAACTACCTCAAGGGCGATGCGGCCGCCTATGATCCTGCAACCGGTACCTACCACATGGAGGTGCTGCAGGGCGGAGTCAGCGGCGATACAACAAACAAGATCTACCCGTTCAAGTACAAGGTGGCCTACCAGCCAATGCGCACTGCCGGGAGCATCTTGGTCGCTCTCGATACCAATCAGTACCTCAATATCAACGGAAACTACGGGACCTCTGTCCAGAACGGCCTGTTCAACATGGGATTTGGCCAGAACGATCCCTATACCACCGTGAAGACCGATACCTACCAACTGCTCAATCACACTATCGCCGATGCTCAGTCGGCCGGCGGCGTGCTCAAGTGTGCGGACTGCCACGGCAGCACCACACGCATCGACCTCAAAGGCCAGTTGGGCTATTCGCTCAAAGGATCCTCGGGAACCGTCTGCACGCAGTGCCACGGAAGCGAAACGTGGGAGGGCTATGCCGAGGGTCACAAGGTGCATGTCACCGAGAAGAAATACGACTGCTCGTGGTGCCACGACTTCTCGCGTCCAGAGCGAGGTCTGAGGAAGCCCTAGCCTCGCGATCAGGCAGGCGCAGCCCAGAAGCAAGCAACGGTCGTCGGGTATCCCGGCGGCCGTGCTTGTTTCTGGGCGCACAACAATGGGCACCCGTAGAGTGGGGCCAAGGGACACCTCTTGGCACTCATCTGCGCCAAGATGATCAGCAGGAACTTGGAGGGAAAATGCTCAACGTCCTCAGAGAGCGGCACAGCGTCCGGCATTACGAAGACCGCGACATCGAACCCGAGATCATCGAGCAGCTCAAGGAGGCGGTCCTCCGAGCACCATCTTCGAGGGGGCTGCACCCGTGGCGCTTCGTGTTCGTGACCGATCGCGCTCTCTTGGAGGCGCTGTCTCATTCAAAGGCCAACTACGCCGGTTTCGTCGCTGGTGCGCGACTCGCGGTCGCAATCTGTGCTGACGAGAACATTAGCGATGTCTGGATCGAGGACTGTGCGATTGCGGGAATCATTCTCCAGCTGGCAGCCACCAGCCTGGGCCTCGGATCGTGCTGGGTGCAGATTCGCGGTCGCTCCGACGCCAGCGGGCAATCGGCGGAACAACGCGTGCGCGAAACGCTCGGACTTGATGATGAGCTGCGTGTCGACGCCGTGATATCACTGGGCTACGCGCGTCAGACGAGACCATCTGTTCCCGCCGAGGAGTTGCACTGGGAGCAGATCATCGAGCTGCCGGGCGGACTGACCTGAGCCAGAGACAGCGATGGCCGAGCACCAGGCCCGGCCATCGCAGAGTCAATGGGCTTGCAGCTAGCGAGGCAGTTCGAACCCGTACTCCTTGAGCACGGACTTGGGGAATTCAAACCGCACCGTCAGCAATGGGTCGACGACCTGGCAGAACTTCAGGCTACCCACGAGGCTCATGAGAAGAGCGGCATCGTTGGTGGGCATACCGGCCACATCCGTCAGGAACTCCAGCATCCTGGCGATGGCCAACTTGTAGGCCTCATCGACCGTCTCGGCAGAAGTGATGACCGCAACCAGCTCGCCGTTCTCGAGAAACGGTGTGGGCAGTCCCGCGAGCGGGACGACTGAGGCTCTCAGGCGTACCTCGCCGGGCGTCTCGGCACCGCATATGACGACTTCGCCATCGCCCATCGCAGCGTGCATGTCGCCGCAGCCGAACAACGCTCCCTCGACGCCGACGGTGAAGTACAGGCTGGCACCCGTGGTGACCAGCGTGCAGTCCATGTTGCCGCCGTGGCCGCCGGGCGTGCTATTGGGAATCTCGCCCTGCGCCGGCGCTACGCCGATCACTCCAAGCATGGGCTTCTGCTTGACCTCGATCCGATCCTTGAAGATGACCGAATCCACGGTGTGCTTGAGGATCGTGGTCTCCATCTCGGTGATCTGCTCACCCATCGTGCCCACTCCGGGCACCGCCACCATGACCGAGGGGCCGGTGGCCTTGACCTCGAGCAGGTCCACCCGCAGAAGATCGCCGGGCTTCGTTCCCTCGATGTAGACGGGCCCGGTCGCTGGATTGGTGATGCTCCAGTCCAGCGTTTCAAGCGTGTCAGCGGACGTCTTCAGCTGACCGCTGAAGCAGTCGTGAGTCTCAAGCCGCACCTCTTCGCCCTGGTTCACGCGCAACACTGGTGCAACGTCCGGTGAGAACGCGAAGAATGCCTTGTCTCGGGTCAGATCAGATGCCATGTCGAACCTCCTTGAGTGCAGTCATGATGTCCGCCTCGGCAACGCTACGATTCGTCACTGTCGGCTGCCTCGGCAGGCTTACGTTTCCCACCGATGCGCGGGAATCTGAACTCCTGCCCGCCCACGATTCCTGCCGGTCGCACAATCAAGATGGTCACCAGCAACACCGCCATGGTGAGTTCGGTCAGGCCGTACACCTCGAAGTTGATGACCCCGGAGTTGTTGAGGTACCCCTCGAGCTGACGCAACCCTTCGCGCATGACCGTGACGAGAAGGGCGCCCAGCGTTGCACCGGAGATGCTCCCGGCGCCACCGATGACCAACATGGTGAGCAAGACGAACATCTCGCCCACGTAGAAGGACTTCGGCGAGAAAGAGGTGATGTAGTGCGCCCACAGGCCTCCGGCGACCCCCGCAACAAACGAGCTGAGGACGAAGGTCAGGTAGCGAACTCCAACGACGTTGATCCCCATCGCTTTCGCTGCATGACGGTCATCGCGCGACGCCCGCAGTCGCAAACCCAGGGATGACTCCCGGAAGAAGTACGCGCCCAGAAGTGTGATGACCGCAGCGCCTGTCGCCATCCAGATAGTGGTGAACGCCTGGACTCCGAAGAACGTACGCGGTCCGTTGGTCACGTTGTCCCACTGGGTCATGATCACGTGGAACACGATCAGCATGGCGAACAGAGTGATGACTCCCACCGCATCTGAAAGACGCATCAGCGGCCAGGCAAGGATGGCGGCGATGACCGCCGCAACGACCCCTCCTATCAATAGCGCTGGCACGACGGGAATCTGCAGGGCAACGAGCGCCGGATACATGTTGGGCACTCCCATGGATTTCAGTGCCGGTGCAGTCGACAGAATCGAAGCCGCGTACGCGCCGATGCCCACAAAGCCGATGTAGGTCCAGTTCAAAATGCCTGAGTTGCCCATGAACATCTGCAGGCCCAGGACCATCATGAGCGTCACACAGAAGTACGTGTAGATGCCCACGACGACGAACGGCGCGAACGCGTTGACCGCAAACGCGCCAACGATAAGCAGAGCTGCCAGCGCGAACGCCGCCGGGCGCCCGGGCGAACCGATGCGTGCCATCTTGGGAGTACTCATCCGACACGCTCCTCGGTGTAGCCGCCGCGTATCAGGCCCTCAGGGCGCAGCAGCAAGAACAGGATCACTATCGCGAACATGAACGCGTCGCGGTAGTTGATCAGCGATGCGGGCAGCATGATGCTCAGTGCGTTGAACAACAGTCCGTAGACGTAGCCGCCCACAACCGCCCCTTGCAGCGAGTGCATGCCTCCGATGACGGTGGCGATGAACGCGATCAACAGAGGCGCGAACCCGATCAAGGGGTCAACGGACGCCGAGCGCCCGACCCAGAAGATCGACACCACACCGGCCAGCAGACCGCTGAGAATGAACGCGACCGAGATGACCAGGTTGGCAGGTACGCCCATCAACCGGGTGGTCGTGAACTTGTCGGCAGCGGCGCGCATCGCGATTCCAAGCACCGTGTACTTCATCAGCAGGGTCAGTGCGACAAGTAGAATCACCGTTGTGACGATGGTGAGTATGTTGCGCACCGGGGTCGTGGCTCCAAACACAGTGACCGACTCGCTGAAAGCCGGCGGGAACGGCACGGCGCGCGACCGCGGAGACACGAAGAGAAGCGCGGCATTCTGCAACAGCACGCTCACCGCGAACGACGTGACCAGCATCGCGTCGAGCGACTTGGTGCGCACGGGACGAAACGCGATCAGCTCCGTCAGATAACTGACGAACGCCGCCAGCGCCACAGCCAGAATCATCGTGAGCCACCAAGGGATCGGCGTGAACGTCCCGAGGACATACAACGTATAGCCCGCGACCATCAGGTACTCGCCGTAGGCGAAGTTCACGAGCTTCAGAATGCCGTAGACGAATACGAGACCCAGGGCGATGAGCGCGTAGAGGCTCCCAAGGCTCAGGGTGTTGATGATGAACTCGCTGCCGATCATACCGTCACCTCCCCGGATCCATCTTTGGTTCCACCGAAGTACACCGAAGCGATGTCGAGTTCGCTCTCAAGCTCAGCAGGTGTGCCGCTGAACTCCATCGAACCTGTCTTGAGGACGTACGCCCGATCCGCAACGCGCAGGGCCCGCTCGGCGTTCTGCTCCACCAACAGAATCGTGGTGCCTCGATCGCGAAGCGTCGCGATGAGATCGAAGATCTGGTCGACCATCGTGGGCGAAAGCCCCAAGGACGGCTCGTCGAGCATGAGCAGCTTGGGGTGGCTCATAAGCGCACGCGCGATCGCGAGCATCTGCTGCTCCCCGCCGGAAAGCAGCCCGCCGGGCTGCTGGAGGCGCTCCTCGAGAATCGGGAACAGTGCAAACATCTCTTCGAGATCGTAGCGATACCGGTCCCGCTCGTAGCACGAGAACGCACCGATTCGAAGGTTCTCGGCGACCGACAGGCTCGTGAAGATCTCACGTCCCTCGGGTACGAGTGATATGCCCTTCTTCAGAATCGCCTCGGGCTTCTTGCCGATGAGATCCTCACCCAGGAATTCCACGGAACCGCCTTGGGGGCGCAGGACTCCGCAGATTGATTTCAGAGTGGTGGACTTGCCTGCGCCGTTGGTGCCCAACAGCGCAACCAGCTCGCCTTCGTTAACCTCAAGCGAGATTCCATGTAGCGCGTTGATCGCGCCATAGGACGCGTATAGATCCTTGACCGTGAGCATGGGTTCCTTCCTTACGCCGTGCTTCCGAGATACGCGCTCACGACCTCGGGATTACTCTTGACCTCCGCGGGCGTTCCGTGCGCGATCGTCTTGCCGTAGTTGAGCACGTGCAGCGTGTCGCAGAGGTTCATCATCAACCGCATATCGTGGTCGACAATGAGGAGTCCCACCTGCTTACGCTCAGGAATCGTCTTCAGCAGCTCGAGTAGCAGGTCACTCTCTTCTTCGTTGAGTCCCGCTGCGGGCTCATCGAGCAGTAGGAACTTGGGGGCGGTGGCAAGCGCCCGCGCGATTTCGAGCTTGCGCTGATGACCGAACGGGACCGCACTGGCCAAGCGATCGGCGAACGCGCTGAGTTCCATCTCATCGAGCAACGCGGCAGCGATGTGGACGGCCTCCCTGCGGGACTTGCCCATGCTCACAGCGGCTACTTCGACGTTCTCGGCCACCGTGAGTTCGCCGAACAGGCGAATGGTCTGGAACGTGCGAGCGATTCCCGCTCGCGCCACCCGATGCGGCGGACGGTCTGACGTTCGCTGTCCGTCGACGCTCACGCTTCCGCTGGTAGCGGGAAGCAGGCCCGTTACGACGTTGATGAGCGTCGTCTTGCCGGATCCGTTGGGGCCGATAAGCCCAAGTATCTCGCCGGTCTTCAGGCTGAAGCTCACGCCGTCGACGGCGCGCAGCCCTGCGAACGACTTACTCAGATCACGGATTTCGAGAGTGCTGACGTCTTTGGGTTGCTCTTCCATACAGGTCTCCAACACTGTCCGAGATATGGCTTCTTCAAGACCCAAGCGAGAGGGTCAGGAGAGAACCCGGGGGCACTCTCCTGACCTCCCTCGAATCGGTCGTCTGTAACGTGCGCTATCTACGGAGCGGGAATCTTGTCCGGGGTGACCCAGCCGATGAACTCCGGCTTGCCGTCCTTGAGCTGGACCATCGCCGCGGCCTTGTTGGGCTCGTGCCCGGATGCAGCATCGGACCACTTCAAGGTACCCGTGAGCAGATCGAAGGTCGTTGTCTCCATGGCTTTCGCCATCGCTGCACCGTCCGTGGACCCTGCCTTCTCCATTGCCTGCGCAAGAACCATGACGGCGTCATAGCCAGGCATGACCCAGACTGCGTCGGGAGGCGTGCCGAACTTCTTCTCATATGCTGCCGCGAACTCGCCGTAAGCAGGGTTCGCTGCGTCAGAGAGGAAGCCGTGGGTGTCGAAGATGATGTTGTTGCCGTACTTGGTCCCCAGCGCCTCGAACAGGCCCGGATCGTCGTAGGAGTCGCCGCCCACTACCGGAACGTCGATACCGCTCTCGCGAAGCGTGCGAATCATGAGCGCGAGGTCAGGCATGTACGACGAGATGTAGATGAAATCGGGCTTGGTCTTGAGAGCCTTGATGCGTGCAACCTGCGCGGACACATCGCCCTGACCTTGGGTGTAGGTGTCCTCGAACAGGACGTTTCCACCGAGTTCCTTGAAGCGGATGATGAAGTACTTGCTCAGGCTCTTGGTGTAGTCGATGAAGTCGTCTGTGATCACGTAGGTGGACTTCCAGCCCTGCTTGTATGCGTACTCAGCAGTGGCGGCACCCATCGTGGTGTTCCACATCGACATCGTGAACTGCTTGTCGCCCAAGGCAGCCGAGCCGTACAGAGGCGAGGAGGCGCACGGCGAGATGCCTACGAGTCCAGCGGTCTGAGCCTCGCGGCTCGCGGGGCCACCAAAGTCGAAGTCGCTGGGTGCGATGATCGCGACGGCACCCTGCTGAATCTCCTGCTTGGCCACGTTACCCACCGTGACCGGGTCGCTCTTGCCATCCATGTTGATAAGCTCAACCTGCTTGCCCAGGATCCCGCCCTTGGCGTTGAGGACATCGACGGCCAGTTGCGCACCGCGCAGAGCCGGCTCATCGAGCGGCGCCTGGATCCCGGTCTGACACAGCGCGGCACCAATCTTGATCTTGTCGCCGGACGTGGAGGCGGCGGGCTTGTCGGTCTTCGCGGCACATCCGGTCAGCGCCAAAGCGCCAACAAGTGCGATCGATAGAAGCAGTGCGATTCTCTTCACGTGATTCGCCTCGATTCATTGATTCGGACAGACAGTGCACCATACGACTTGCCGGTGGCGTGCGATGCAGTCCTCCTTCCCGTTTCAGTCAACACTCAAAACGCAGTGAAACGTATATCCCATTGATTGCAGCATAGCTATTGCCTCGGCGGGTCACAAACTCGATGTCTGGAGAACAACGCTTCAGCTCCCAGTTGGGAATACAGAACCTACGTGCCGCAATCACACATTCCCTGAGGAGGACGCATGAGAGAGTTACTGCGTGTGAACATGACAGACCTCTCCGCGCGGGTGGAACCCGTACCGGAGCCCGTAGGAAACTACGGCGGCCGCGCCTTCACCGACGCGATCGTGTACCACGAGGTGCCAGCGGATACCGACCCGCTGGGCCCCGGCAACAAGCTGGTGTTCGCGCCCGGCACCTTGGGCGGTACAACCGCCCCCAACGGCGGGCGTCTGTCCGTAGGCGCAAAGAGCCCACTCACCGGTGGCATCAAGGAATCCAACTCCGGCGGTCAGGCAGCGCACGCGCTCGCACGCATCGGGCTCGCCGGCATCGTGGTCGAGGGCGTCCCCGCTGATTCCAGCGCACGCTACGTGCTCGTGGTCGAGAACGATCGGGCCGCCAGCCTCCAGCGTGTGGATGACTGGGCCGGGTTGGGCAACTACGAAGTCGCCGAGAAGATCGCGGCTATGCGCCCCGAGGGCGACAAGTTCGCCTCGGTCACGCTTGGCCCCGCAGGCGAAGCGCTCGCCAAGGCTGCGGGCATCGCCGTCACCGACCCTAAGGGCCTCCCCAACCGGTTCGCCGGCCGCGGCGGTCTGGGTGCCGTGATGGGCAGCAAGGGCCTCAAGGGCATCGTGATCTCGTATGCACGGCGGTTCTCAAAGGCCCTGACCGAGCACGCCGTATCGGGCACCGGTCTGCCGATGTACGGAACCAACGTTCTCACGAACATCCTCAACGAGGCCGGCGGACTTCCTACCAGGAACTTCTCGGCGGGGACGTTCGAGTCTGCGGACGCCATTGGTGGCGAGACGCAGCGCGAGACGATTCTGGCTCGTGGCGGAGAATCGAACCACGGGTGCCAGACCGGCTGCGTCATCAAGTGTTCGCGATACTGGATGGACAAGGACGGACACTACAAGACCAAGGGTCCGGAGTACGAGACCGCCTGGTCGTTCGGCGCAGACTGCGGAATCGGGGACCTCGATGAGATCGCCGAGCTCGACCGCGCATGCGGCGACCTGGGACTCGACACCATCGAGATGGGCGCCACGTTGGCGGTCTACATGGACTCTGGGGCCCTCGCGTTCGGCGACGCCGCCGGTGCGCTGGCTGCTCTGAATGCCGGGATCGACCCCAACAACGAGCTGCGGGTCATCTGGGACGGCGCCGAGGCGACCGGCATCAAGTACGGTGTCACGCGCATCCCCGTGGTCAAGCACCAGGCGCTGCCGGCGTACGACCCGCGCCCCGTCCAGGGCATCGGCGTCACTTACGCCACGACCCCGCAGGGCGCGGACCACACGGCCGGCTACACCATCACCTCCAACATCCTGGGCGTGGGCGGCACCACCGACCCGCTCAAGCCGGAGGGCCAGGCCGCACTCTCGAAGAACCTGCAGATCGCCACAGCGATGCTCGACTCGCTGGGACTGTGCATCTTCGTGGCCTTCCCCGTACTCGACATCCCCGATGCGCTGGTCGCGATCCACGACATGGTTGAAGCGCACACGGGCGTCAAGTGGGACGTCGCCAAGCTCATGCAGCTCGGTCGCGAAACGCTGACCATGGAGCGTCTGTACAACAAGCGTGCAGGCTTCACCGCTGCTGACGACCGTCTGCCCGCGTTCTTCTACGAGGACAAGCTGCCGCCGCACAACGTGGTGTTCACCGTCACCGACGAAGAGCTCGATGCGGTATGGGACTTCGTCGACGAGACCGCTGCCGAGATGGGCTTGCAGTAACACTGCCGAGCAGACCCCCGTGTCCGGGCGCACGCTTGGGCACGGGGGTCGCTAGGTTCATCTCATGACTATCGACGTCGCACTCTTCGCATACCTGTCCGCCTACCAGCCTGACGGTCAGGGCGGTCGTCATTCACGTCCTCTTGAGGTCGATGACGGCACAGCCGTGTCCGATGTCATCGACCTGCTGGGACTGCCCGACCAGCCACGCGTCGTGTTCGTGAACGGGCGCCATGCCGCAGACGACTACATCTTCGTCTCAGGAGACCGTCTCGCTATCTTCCCGCCGGTTGCAGGCGGTT
>PHET01000008.1:79102-87832 GCA_002841275.1 Actinobacteria bacterium HGW-Actinobacteria-7
CGAGCCGGTCGCAGGCGACGACGATGCTGGCGTCCGGCGACGGCTAGCCTCAAGCCACATCGCGATCATCGGATGCGGAGGGCTGGGCAGCAACGTCGCCAACATGCTGGTGCGCTCGGGGGTGGGAGCACTCACACTCATCGACTTCGATGTGGTGGTCGAGTCCAACCTCAACCGCCAGCTCTTCTTCCGCGACCAGCTGGGCCAGCCCAAGACCGATGCGCTCGCCCAGACTCTGCGGCGCATCCACCCCGATGTGACTCTGAACCTTCGCCAGACTTGCGCCACGCCAGAAAACATCCTGGAGCTGGTAGGCGAGCCGGATGTGGTGGTCGAGGCGGTCGATTGCGCCGAGACCAAGGCGATGATCGCCAACGTCCTGCTGAGCGCGCGGCCCGATACCCCGCTCGTCGCCGCTTCCGGTATTGCCGGATTCGGCTCGGCAAACGCGATCGTCACCGAGCGAATCGCCTACGGGTTGTATCTGGCGGGCGACATGGAAAGCGACGTGGGTGATGACTTGCCGCTGCTCGCGAGCCGTGTCACCGCGGCTGCCGCTCACGAAGCGCACGCCGCGATCAGAATCCTTCTGGGCCACGAGGAGCCGTAAGGCCGCTACTGCAGGGCGCTGCCGTCGCTCTCTTTGCCCGCCTTGTAGAGCCCCAGGAAGACCCGATGCGGCCCCGGTGTGTCGAACGGGACGAAGGCCACCCGGTCGCCCGGATTCACCCACACGCCGATTCCGTGCACGGTGTGGTTCACAAACGCCCCCTCGATCTTCTCGGGAGGCAGATCGAGGGAGACCGCGAGGTCGTGGGCTGAGAGGCCCTCGGCTGGCACCTCGTATTCGAAGGTGCACGGAAGCCCCCGCTGCTTGCGAAACGGCTGGAGGCTCCCAAAGACGCGGACGGTGACCGGTTCTGTGCTCATGACTTGAGTGTTCCCCCCGAGTCCCACCGCATCACCCGAAGGACGGTCTCGACTATCGCCTGGTCCTGTTCGTCTGCCAGAACAATCGTGCTCGCGATGTAACCGAAGAACAGAGACATCAGCGCTCGGACGCGGGAAGAACGGGTCTCCTCTGCGTCCGGGACGCCCAGCTCGACGTCGATCTGAGTCACCTTCTCGATCAGCGCCTCGCGAATGGGATCGAAGATCAGCACTCTCGCCTCGGCGAGCCATGCGGCATTGCGCACGGCCACGGGCAGAATCACCACGATCGTGGGCGCGTAGAGCCGAGCGGTCTGCCGCCGATCACTCACCAGCGTCGCGAGGTCCCGGGTCAGCGTCTCGGCGCGGACCGCCTTGAGCAACGCGATTCCGTCCTCACGCACCCTGGTCCCCACCGCACCGATCAGCGCGAGGAAGATCGCCTCTTTCCCCGAGAAGTGCCGATACAGCGCGGCCTCACTGACTCCCACGCGCGAGGCGATATCGCGCATCGACCCGCCTTCGTAGCCGCACTCGCCAAAGACCTCGAGGGCAGCCGCGAGTATCTGACCCTTCCTGCCCAAAGCGGCGACGCCAAGACCGGAGTCGGCAGGCTGTGTCTGTTTTGCCATCACCCCTGCCTCTCACGTTCCTGCGACACGAGGTGCACGAAGACGTCCTCGATGGTCGGCTGGACCACAACGGCCCGTGCACCGGCGAAGCCCGCGGCGACAAGGTCGGCCTCGACGCAGGCCGCCGCACGTACCCGCAGGTCGCCGGAGTCGATTGACAACGTCGAGCCCGCACACACTTCCTCGGAGTCCACGACGGCATGGACAGACGCTCCCGAAAGGTAGGCCTCGTGCACGACCGCTTGCTTCTCCAGGTGGTCGAGCAGGCGCTCGCGGTCGTCGTCGGTGATCGCGAGAATCGTCTGATCCGAACACATCCCGCGGATCTCGCTGGGCGTGCCGGCAGCAATCATGCGACCGCGGTACATGAAGCCCAGCCGATTGCAGTGGCTCGCCTCATCCATGTAATGGGTCGTCACGAACAGCGTCACGCCTTCGCGTGCCAGCTCATAGAGCAGGTCCCAGAACTGGCGACGTGCGGTGGGGTCGACTCCCGAGGTCGGCTCATCGAGGAAGAGCAGCTGGGGGCGGTGCATCGTCGCGCAACCCAGCGCAAGCCGCTGTTTCCACCCTACCGAGAGGTTCGCGGTCATCTCGTTCTCGCGCCCCACGAGGCCAGCCATCTGCAGGATGTGGGAGCGCCTCTCGGCGAACCCCTCGGCGGAGAGACCGTAGATGCCCGAGTAGAACCGCAGGTTCTCGTCGACCGTCAGGTCCTGGAAGAGTGAGAACTTCTGCGACATGTAGCCGATGTTGTCGCGCACCTTCTCCGGCTGCGTCGCGATGTCATAGCCCATGACCGTCGCACTTCCGCCGCTGGGCGCGATGGTACCGCACAACATCCTGATTGTGGTCGTCTTGCCCGAGCCGTTGGGGCCGAGGAATCCGAAGATCTCGCCTCGGGGAACGGACAGGTCGATTGCATCGACCGCCGTGAAGTCACCAAAGCGCTTGGTAAGCCCGTCCGCAACGACCGCCTCGGGTGAGTCGGGGGCTGCAGACGTCTGGCGGCTCGTTGTTCTGAACAGGCGCATCGGGTCCTTCACTCCTTGGTTCCTCAGTCGGAGAGCTGTTTGTGGAAGCGGGACAGGCCGAGAGCAAAGATCCCCACGGCGAACACGGTGAGCGCCGCGAACTGCGGCCACAGCTCAGCCAAACCCGATCCTTTGAGGAAGACCGACCGCACGACGACGAGGATGTAGCGCAGTGGCACCACGAAGGTGACGGCGTACAACCACTTGGGCAGGACCTCGAGCGGGAACATGAAGCCGGACAGGATCATCTGCGGCATCTGCAAGAAGATGATCATCTGCTGCGCCTGCTGCCGAGTGCGCGACACGAGCGAGATGAGCAGCCCCATGCCCAACGACGTGAACAGGAACAGCGCCAGCCCTAAAGCGAGGACGAAGCCTGACCCGCGGAACGGCACTTTGAACCACAGGGTGCCCACCGTGAAGACCACGCTTGCCTGCACGACGCTCACCAGTGCATAGGGAACGAGCTTGCCGGTGAGATACTCGGTACGGCCCACAGGTGTCACGAACAGCTGCTCGAGTGTGCCCCGCTCGCGCTCCTTGACCACTGCCTGGCTCATGATGGCGCTCGTGGAGATGAGCAGAATGAAGGCGAGCAGACCCGGCACCATCGTGTTGATCGCGCGAACCGCAGGGTTGAAGAGCACACGCGTACGGGCATCGATTCCCACGTTGCCCTTCGCCAGGGCGGCCTGTCTGGGATAGAGCTCCGTGTTCAGACGGTTGACGATACCGGCGGCATAGGCGCCTGCCATCTGGGAGACGCGACCATCCGAGCCGTCGACGATCAGCTGAAGCTGCGCCGATTCTCCCCGCTCAACCTGGTCTGCGAAGCCCTTCGGAATCTCAATGGCCACCGAGGCCCGGTTGCCATCCAACGCGCGCTGCACATCAGCATCATTGTGCGCGCGCACCGTCAGCTTGAAGTACTCGGCGGCGGTAAAGGCCTCCGTCACGCTGCGGGACACCGTCGTGCCGTCGCGGTCGAGCACCGCAAGACGAAGGTCCTTGATGTCCGCACCCACCACATAGCCGAACAGCACGAGTTGCAGCAGCGGCATGATGATGAGAATGGGCAGGATCATCCGGTCCCGCGACAGCTGCAGGAACTCCTTCCAGATGAGCAAGCGTATGCGACGCAATGACATGGTCCTCACGCCCTCTCGCGATAGACGAGCGCGGAGGCGGAGACGATGACCACGGCGAAGATGGCGAGCGCGATGAACTGTGGAGCGAGGATGGCGAAATCGCCTCCCTTGAGGAAGCACGTGCGTGTGATGGTCATGAAATACTGGGCCGGGAAGATTCGGCTTACCACCTGAAGCACCCACGGGATGCTATCGAGTGGGAACACGAAACCTGAGAGTATGAAGCCCGGCAGGATCGCGATGAGCATGGACAGCAGGTTGGCCACATCCACCGAGGGGGCCAACGCCGAGATGAACAGGCCGAGGCCAAGCGTGCACAGCACGTAAAGCGCGCTCGCAACCGCGAACACCACGACTGAGCCCCGGAACGGTATGGCGAAGGCCACCATCCCTGCGGCCGAGACCAAGATCACCTCGAGCGCACCGATGATCGCCCATGGCGTGATCTTGCCCACCATGAGTTCGATGCGTGACAGTGGCGATACCAGCAGCTGCTCGTAGGTCCCTTGCTCCTTCTCCTTCACAAGGGTGTTCGCCGTCTGCTGAATGGTGACGGTGGTGAGAAGAATGACCATGAGCCCAGGAATGAAGTAGTTGGCCGAGCGGCCTTCCGGGTTGTACCACGTGCGCGTCACGACGCTGAGCCCACCCATCGCCGCCGGGTCGACACCGCGCTGCTCGGCCTGTTCGATTGCGATCGTACGACCGTGCATGCGGCTCAGGACCGTAGCGAAGTTCTGGGCCACCTGCGCCGAGTTGGGCTCAGATCCGTCAACGAGCACCTGCACGCGCCCGGCGCGTCGGGCCGCGAGCGAGTCGCCGAACCCGCGTGCCACCACTACCACCACGCGTACCTCGTTAGAGG
Organism: Actinobacteria bacterium HGW-Actinobacteria-7; assembly: GCA_002841275.1. GTDB lineage: Bacteria > Actinomycetota > Coriobacteriia > Anaerosomatales > PHET01 > PHET01. The sequence goes on from PHET01000008.1 coordinate 83,712, forward strand.
TCAATGCCTTGTCGGCCTGTGCGTACGTATCGACGTACTGCGCCATGGTGAAATAGCCGGAACGCTCGAGTGTTGTGAGGTAGGCGCGGCTCGCCACAGAATGGTCTTGATCGAACACCGCAGTGGGAACGTGCTTGACGTCGAAACTCACCGCATAGGCGAACAGGAACAACTGGATCAGCGGTACCAGAATGACCAGTGCCAGCACGCGACGATCGCGCGCGATATGGATGAACTCTTTGCGGATGATCGCCAGGATACGGTTCATCCGGTCACCGCCGCGAGCTCCTCGGCAGAAGATCCCGCACTCTCACCGGTGGGTATGAGTGTGGCAAACGCCATCTCGAGGTCCGCTACGCCGTCCCGCATCATGGTGACCGGGAATCCGGCGTCTGTGAGCGCAGCCCGGATTCGGTCCTCGAACTCGGACTTCCTGTCGGTGGCATCCACGAGTACGCGCAGGATCTCGCCTGCCGCATCGACACTGCGCACGAAGGGCAGGGCGCGCAAGACGAGCATCGCGGCCCGGTAGTCGGCGACCCCTATTTCGAGCACGTCGCCCCGGACCCGGGACTTCACACCCTCAGGTGTGTCGCGAAGGATGATGCGACCGTGATTCATGAACGCGATCTCCGTGCAGCGCTCGGCCTCGTCCATGTAGGGCGTGGCGACGAACACCGTGATTCCCTGCCGGTTCAGGTCCGAGATGATGCGCCAGAACTCACGGCGCGAGACCGGATCCACGCCAGTGGTCGGCTCATCGAGGAAGAGCAGGTCGGGCTCGGAGATCAGCGTTACCGCAAGCGCAAGCTTCTGCTTCATGCCTCCCGAGAGGAACTGCGCCTGACGCCCCGCGAACTCGGTGAGGGTCGAGAACTCGAGGAGCTTCGTGGCCCGCTTGGCAGCGTCGGCTCGAGACACCCCGCGTAGCTCGGCGAAGAAGTTGAGGTTCTCACGGACCGTCAAGTCACCGTAAAGCGAGAAGGCCTGCGACATGTAGCCGATCCGCGGCTTGATGGCATCGCTCTGTGTCCGCACCGAGTTGCCAAAGACCAGTGCATCGCCCGAGGTCGGCACCATGACCGTCGTGAGCAGCCGGATGAGCGTGGACTTTCCAGCTCCGTCCGGACCGACAAGCCCAAAGACCTCACCGCGTGGGATGGTCATGGTTACGCCGTCGACCGCAACTGCTGAGGCGAATTCCTTGTGCAGATCGCGGATATCGAGCGCTGGTTCGATGTCGTGACCGGTCGTCACCTGAGCACCACGTCAGCTGGCATCCCCGGCTTGAGCGACTCGTCCGCGTCGGTGATCCTGAGCTTCACCTGGTAGACGAGCTTCACGCGCTGGTCCTTGGTTTCGAGCGTGGATGGTGCGAACTCGGCCTGGGTCGCCACGAAGACGACCTTGGCCGCGTAGTCTCGGTCGACGGAGTCGGTGGTGAGAACACCTGTCTGGCCCAGCTTGACCTGACCTATCATGCTTTCCGGCACGAAGATGGTGACGGTGAGACTCGAGACCGCACTCACCGTGACCAGAGTGGTGCCCGGCACAGCGTTCTCTCCCGGCTGGGCAGCCACGCTCGAGATGACGCCATCGAGCGGCGATTTCACGGTCGCATAGCCCAGCTGCACCTTTGCCATCTTGAGAGCGATTTTAGCTTGGTCGAGCTGGGCTCTCGCTGCCGCCCGCTCAGCCGAGTTCGAACCACTGTCCTTCTTCACGTGGTCATAGTTCGCCTGGGCGGCGTTGACGCCTGCGTTGGCCGTCTCGATCTGGAGTTTGAGCAGGGTGTCATCCAGACGGTAGAGTACATCGCCCCTCTTGACCGATGTGCCCTCGTCGCCGGTCATCTCTACGATGCGACCCGTCGTCTGAGGCGTCACCGCGACCTGCTCGGCCTCGATCGTGCCGTTGCCGCCCAGCACGTCTGAGGCGCCCGTAGTGCCGGAACCGCGCGTCGTCCACCAATACCAACCTCCGGCGGCGAGCGCTATCACGATCACCAGCGGCAGCACGCGTTTCCTGACTTCGGCGATGTTCATCTGCTTGACGCTCCTTCTCACAGTCGTCCCGTCGGTCACTCTCAGCGGCTCTACCGCGTTGTGATGGTCAAATCAACCGGGGTTCCGGCAGGCAAGGTGGCGCTATCGTCCAACGTGACCGTGACCATCACGGCACGCGCCATGTGGACCAGTTCAGTGGGGAATCTGGTAGGAGCGAACCCGAACGACGTCCCGATCTGAGTGACGGTTCCTGAGAAGCTCCGGCCCGGAAACGAGTCCAAGCCCACCCGCGCCGCATCTCCCAACCCCACTCCGGCGAGTTGTTCGGCAACGAGGTAGGTATCGACCTTGGATGCACCGTCGGGCGTGATCCGCGCAACCGGCGAGCCGACGATCGCGACCGTGTCCTGCGTGCGCACGTAGGTGATCACTCCACTGACTGGAGCGGTGATCTCTGCCGCATCGCGTGCGGCCTCGGCAACCGCCACCCCGATTTCGCGCCCTTCCGCCACCACGCCAAGGAGATCCTTTGCGTTGGTCAGCTGGGTCTTTGCATCGCTCAGCGCTGACGCGCCCGTGGCGAGTTTGGTGCGGGCGGACACCAGCTGGCTGAAGCCGGCCTTCACCTTCGCGAGACCCGCATCGATCTTCTTCAACCCGGCATCGGCTTTGGCGATACCCTTGTTGACCTCGGCGAGCTTCGCCTTGAGAGCCGCAAGTAGCTGAGCGGGGGTCGGTCCCGGCGTTGGCGTGGGGCTGGGCGAGGGCGGGGTCGGAGACCCGGCGATGAGCTTCTCCAGCGCGGTGATCTGCTTCTTGATGGCGGTGCGTCCCGCAATCGCCTTGGACCTCGCCGTCACAAGCTGCTTGCGCGCCTTGAGCAGGTCGCTTCGCGCCTTCACCAGTTGGGCCTCACCGCTCGAGAGCTTGGTGCGCGCACTCGAAAGTGACGACTGGTTGTCTGCGACGGTGTCGAGATTCCCTTTGATCACGTCGACGTCCGTGCGGGCCCTGGCCGCCGTGGCTTTGGCCTGCTCGACACCCAGATCGAGCAGTGCCGTGTCGAGTTTCGCGATGACCTGCCCCGCGACCACGTGGTCGCCCTGTTCGACATCCACACGTACCAACACGCCGGCCACAACGGGAATCGGGTTGCGCGCCATCGAACTGGAGGAGGCCGGGCGTCCGGCCGACAAAGGCGCACCTGCGGTGGATACGGGCTTCGGGATGCCCACCGTGTAGTCGGCCGCGGGCACCGTGATCGCTGGTGTCATCACCGTGTACGACTCGGCCCGAACATCTCCGGCAACCTCTAGCGTGCCCGGCGTGGTGCGAGACTGCGTCCCCGTCCACCAGACGATGCCCGCGGCCACCAGCGCCAGCAGCACACCCGCGAGCACGAGCCCGCGATGGCCGGTTGTGCCGGTGTTGCCTGCCACGTCTGGTCCTTTCGCACAGCGTCGCTGCGAGCCCGCGCCAGCCCTGACCTGAGGTAGCGTCAGGCGGAGTTCTCAGGATGTAAGTGAACGCTCACTAACATACTCCGAGAACCCCGCCTGTCAAGTCTTCTCAGCCTGCGTATGGCTGCGGAGAACGTTCCCCAGCCGACCATGACCTCACTGCCTAGTGGTGGCCTTGGCATGCATGGTCTGAACCGAACGGCGTCGTGCGGCCCTCGATGATCGCGGCAATCGCCTCGCCTACCGTGGCCGATGCGGCATCGTGATGGATGGCGATTCCGACCTGCATGAGGCCGTTGAGCGGCCCTCTTCCCATTCCGACAGCGCTGACCGCCTGCACGCCATTGGCGGCGAGCAGATTGACCGTCGTCATACATCCACCCTGCGAATGCGGCGGATTGGGAAGGATGCCGGTGGCGACCGGAGCGCCATCTTCAACATCGACTATCGCGAACGCGGCCGAGTGGCCGAAGTGCTCCGAGCGCACAGCTTCGAGGCCCTCCCCGCTCTCAACCGGCACTGCGATACGCATGCTTTCACTCATGTGAACTCCTCTCGTCAGGCATGATTCGATCGAACAACAGACCCATCCCCACCGCTGCTATGACGGTGAGAACTGAACGCACAAGCGAGAACTGCCAGCCCATGAAGCGGA
>PHET01000036.1 GCA_002841275.1 Actinobacteria bacterium HGW-Actinobacteria-7
GGTGCTACTACTGCAAAGGCGAGCTCTTCAGCCTGCTCGCACGCGTAGCTGATGTGAACGGGCTCAGTGTCGTGGCAGACGGAAGCAACGTCGACGACACAGCGGATTTTCGCCCCGGTTCCCGTGCCAAGTCCGAGTACGGGGTGGTGAGCCCGCTCCAAGACGCAGGAATGACAAAGGATGACATTCGAACGGTAGCGCGAGAACTGGGCCTTCCGAACTGGAACAAACCTGCCATGGCCTGCCTTGCATCCCGCTTCCCCTACGGCGAGGCGATAACCGAGGAGTCACTGGCGCGGGTGGCACACGCGGAATCCGCACTTCTCGGCCTAGGGTTGAATCAATTCCGAGTTCGCGCACATGGCGATGTCGCGCGTCTTGAAGTCGCACCTCACGAGCAGGAGCAGGCGTGGCGCATGCGCGAGAGCATCTCCTCAAGCCTCCGCGCCGCAGGGTTCACGTGGGTCGCGCAGGACCTCGACGGATACCGGATGGGCGCCCTCAACGAGGCGCTCCCCACACCGCCGGATCATCTCGCATCCGCAGATGGCTCGGCGTCTGAGTCGCCGGGCTCTGATCAGTGACTCCAGATGTCAGCGTCATCATCGCAGCGTACAACGCGATGCCCTATGTCACGAAGACGGTCGAGTCCCTTCTCCGGCAGACCCTGGGGCTGGACTTACTGGAGATCATCGCGGTAGACGACGGCTCCACAGACGGCACAGGCGAAGAGCTTGACCGGCTGGCCGCGCACTGCCCCTCGATGCGTGTCCTCCATCAGCCAAACTCAGGAGGCGCGGCAGCGCCACGCAATGTAGCCCTGGATCTCGCCCGTGGTCGCTATGTGTTCGTTCTCGACGCCGATGATTATCTTGGCGATGAGGCGCTGGCACGGATGGTCGCCGTTGCCGACGAGCACCGTACCGACGTTGTGCTCGGCAAGATGGTCGGTGTGGGTGGACGCGGGGTGCCCCAGCGCATGTTTCGAAGGAACCAGTACCGGACCGACGTCTTCAACTCAGACGCATTCTGGGCCATGAACCCGACCAAACTCTATCGGCGAGAGCTGATCGAGAGACTGGGACTGCGGTTTGACCCGAGCATCGTACTGGGAGAAGACCAGCCATTTGTGGCTATGGCGTACTTCAACGCCTCTGCGATCTCGATTCTCGCCGACTACGACTACGTCTACTGGGTGAATCGCGACGATGGTCAGAACATGACCAAGACCGTGCTTGACCTCGAATCCGCGTATCCGTCGCTTGAGGCGATGTTCTCTATTCTTGCTTCGCACGTTGAACCAGGCCCCGGTCGTGACCGGCTCGCAGCACGGCTGTTCGAGGTCGAGACCATGAACACGTTTCTGGCCAGAGTCGCCGAGGAAGTGGATCCCGCACGGCGCGAGCGCGGTTTCGAAACGTGTCTCCTATGGCTTCGGCAGTACTACAACGAGGGAGTGGCACTCTTGGTTCCACCCTTCCACCGTGTGTGCTACCACCTGATTGCGCGAGGCCTCTCCAACGAAGCCCTCACACTACTGGCCATTCCTCGAAGCGACCGCGGAAAGCCGATTATCACCCGTACCGGACGCGCCTACGTTGCTCTGCCGTTCTTCGGCGACTCACGCGTCTCTGTGCCCGATGAGGCCTTTGACGTGACCGACAGGCTGCTTCTGCGCCGGAGCATCGGTGCCGTCAGCTGGCAGCCCGGTGGCCAGTTGGCGATCGCGTTCTCGGTTTCGGTTGAGGGCTTCGCCGCCGAGGATGTCTCGGCGCGCATCGTACTGCGACATCGCAGCGGCGAACATGAGCTGTCTGTGCCGGCCGAAGCGGCACTCGACACCAACCCTGCGGCTCTCGGGCAGGCCGCCGGAGTGTCTGCGGAGACGGCACATCTTCGCGCTCACTTGGATCCCGCTCGCCTAGCCGATGGCGCTGCGCTCGAGCACGGTCGCTGGGACGTATGGCTCCAGATAGGCGCGGGCGAAGCCATCAGACAGTTCCGACCGATGGGCGCAAGCGTATCGTCGGTACGTAGTCACCTCGAAGCTGGTCTGTGCTGCCCGGCGAGCGGCAGCGCATTCGTGATGACGCCCTACCTCACCAGGGATGCGGGAGCACTCGCGCTCAACGTCACCCCGCCGGCCCGGACTCTGGCACCCTACGTAGTGCTCGACCCAACGGTGACCCCTATGCCTGAGCCCGGCGTCGTCGCTGTGGGCGGCAAGCTTGCGCTCAACAACGTGCCGACGGATGCTTTGTGGCTCAGACTCGAAGGCAAGAAGTCGAAGCCTGTCTCGCTATCTGTCGATACCACGCCGGACAAGGCCGGACCGTTTCGCGCCTTGATCGACGCACGCAAGGCCGCAAACGGGGGGCCGCTCCCCGATGGCGCCTGGGAGGTCTGGCTGGAGCTCTACACAAGCGAACTCAGACTCCGCGCACCGGTACCCTGCACGGCCGAGATGCCAGCGATCAAGTGGATTCGAGGCGCACACAAAGCGAACATGCGCGTCGTACCGACCCGCAGCGGCCAACTCAGAATCGCCGTGAGCGCAGCATCTCTACTGCGGCTCATCGCACAGTGGTTCGCACGGCGAAGCTAGCCCGTACTTCCTCACCCGGCGAGTTCGCGCAGAGCCGCAGAGAATGCCTGCGGAAGACGCTTTGCTATGACCGCTGGCTGGAACGTCCACTGCGCCACCATACGAGTCGCGTAGGGACCCGCCACCTCGGTGATGTCGATCTCCGGATAGAGCGCCCGCGCAACACCCTCGACGGTCACGAGCGCCTTGACCAGGAGACCGTATCCCACAGGAACCTCAACTCGCTCGTCGTCCAGAACGCGCAAGAAACCGACGGCGAAGCCACGGATATCGCGCGGGGCCGTCGCGAGCGTTTGAGCCATCAGCGCGCCGACTTTCATGCGGACCACGGCCTCGCGAGCAGCGGGCACGACAAGCCCGAGCTCAGCCGAGTAGCGCAACGCGCGATCTGCGTCACCGTACACCGTTGCCGCCAAGACCTGCGCGATCGCGATTCGCTGCGACGGTGAGGTGGTGCCAGTGATGCCAAAGTCCAGATAGCAGATGCGGCCCTCCGGCGTGACGAAGATGTTCGCTGGATGCAGGTCGGCGTGAAACCGCCCGATCTCAAGAACTTGGCGCAAGAAGACCTGCGCTCCATGCTCGGCCAGTCGCCGTGCGTCGATGCCGCGCGCCAATGGCTCCCCCAACTCCGAGAGCCTCCATCCCTCCACGAACTCCGTGGTCAGCACCCGCCGAGAAGTGCACGGCCACACAACACGGGGCACGACCATGAGCGCGTCATCGCGAAAGTCGAACGCGAAGCGGTCGGCGACGCGAGCCTCTCGGCGGAGATCGCACTCTGAGCACAGCGTCGAGGCGAACTCGTCAAGCAGTCCTTCCAGGTTGTAGCGTGCGAATCTCTTGATGCGTGCAAGCCGCGCTGCGATTGGACGCGCGGTTGCGATGTCGGCGAGAATCGCTTCCTCACCCCCCGGCCGCACCACCTTCACGGCGAGGTTCGTTCCAGCGGGCAGCACGGCGCCCACGACAGGACGATACGAGCGCGCGAGTGTGGCTCGGTGGACCTGAGCTATCGATGCGCTGGCGAGCGGCGTATCCTCGAAGCTCGCGAACAACACCTCGGGTGCCATCCCGAACTCCGCCTCGATCACCGAGCGGATCTCGGACGCGGGAAGCGAGGCAACCTGGTCTTGCAACTTCTCGAACTCAAACACGAGCTCGGGGCCGAAGACATCGGGCCTGACCGAGACGACCTGCCCCAGCTTCACGAACGCCGGGCCCAACACCTGCAGTGCGAGTCGCATCTCCCGCGCGAAAGCCGCCCTCCGACGAGACGCCGAGAAATGCACGAGGCCGCGCAGCGCATGCCAAGCGAGAGTAAGGAGTATCTGGCGGCTGCGCCGGGACACCGGCTCTAGCCCTCGGAGCGGCGCAACAGTGCGTCGAGTGACGCCTGCATCGATTCGATCTGCCCACGCAACTCAGCCACTTCGAATCGCAGCTCGTCAAGATGGACGCCAAGGTCCGAGCCGTCTTGCGCGGGTCCGGAACCGGCCGCAGAGAGTGAGGCCTTCAGACGCTCCTTCTCGTCAGCCACAAGCGCTGAGAGCCCATTCACGAATGCCTCGGGACCCGCTCCCATCTCTCCGGGCGCCTGTACCACGCCGCGTTCGATAGCTGCCTTCCACCCTTCGTCTGCGGTCTCGTGAACAAGCGCCCATGCCGCGAGAAGGCGGATGAACTGGTCGTTGGAGGGCATGCGAGCTCCTTACGCGTTCCGGCGCCCCAGCAGGCGCATCCCATTGAGTATCACCAGAAGCGAGACGCCCGTATCGGCGAAGACCGCCATCCACAGCGTCGCTGTCCCTGTGAGGGCCAATACGAGAAACACGATCTTCACCACGATCGAGAAAGCCACGTTGACGCGGATGGTACTCCGCGTTCTGCGACCCAGAGCGAAGAAGCCCGCGAGCGCTCCCAGGTCATCGCGCATGAGCGCGACATCGGCCGTCTCCAGCGCAGTGTCCGTTCCGGCAGCGCCCATTGCGATGCCGATATCAGCCGCAGCCAGCGCGGGCGCGTCATTCACGCCGTCTCCCACCATCGCAACCATTCCGTAGCGCTTTCTGAGGGTTCGCACGGCATCGACCTTGGCCTCAGGAAGAAGCCGCGAAAGGATCCCCGTGAGCCCCGTCTCGCCCGCAACGGCCTCCGCCACACGCTCGTTGTCACCGGTGAGCATGATGAGGTGTTCGATGCCGCCCCGCTTGAGTGCAGCGATCGCGGCAGCGCTCTGTGGGCGGATCCCGTCCACGATGCTGAGTAGCCCGGCAATCTCCCCCGCTTCGAGCAAGGCGAGCACTGTCCGCCCCTGCTGTTCCGCCTCACCAGCGCGACGAAGCGGCTCGGCAGTGTTCCCCGTACCGCGCTCGTGAGCGCACGCAGGACTGCAGATCTCCCATCGTACGCCTGAGATGAGACCGGATACGCCAACCCCCGGCTCCTCTTGATACTCCTCGACCACGACACCGGCAGGTCTCGACCCCACCTCCTCGAGCGCGCTGACAACGGCGCGCGCAATCGGGTGGTTGGAGTGGCCCTCCAGCGCAGCGGCCACCGCCAGCACTCCTGCCTCACTCCGGTCGCCAAACGGTTCGACGCCAACCACACGTGCCTTTCCCAGCGTGAGCGTGCCCGTCTTGTCGAATGCGATCGCCTGCACCTCAGCGGCCGCCTCCAAGAACGCTCCGCCCTTCACCAGCACGCCGTCACGACTCGCTCTCGTGATGGCGCTGACGATGGACACCGGCGTCGAGATCACCAACGCGCACGGGCAGGAGACCACGAGCATCACGAGTGCGCGCCTCACCCACTCGGACCACGGGCCCCACTGCACGCCCAGAAACGCTGCAACCAGTGGAGGGACAACTGCGACGCCAAGCGCCAACCAGATCACCAGCGGCGTATACCAACGGCTGAATCGCTCTACGAACGTCTGGGACGGCGCTCGCGAGCCTTGCGCCTCCTCAACCAGATACACTATTCGCGACAACGTCGAATCAGCCGCTAGCGTGGTCGTCTGTACCTCGAGAAGCCCGCTGGCGTTGAGAGTACCCGCGAAGACGCGGTCCCCTTCGCTCTTGTCGGCAGGGACGGACTCGCCGGTGATGGGAGACTCGTCAACCGCGCTGCTGCCCCGCACGACGATTCCGTCCAGCGCAACTCGCTCACCGGGGCGCACGACTATCGTCGTGCCCGGCATCACGCTCGACACGTCAAGCATGGCCAGCTCGCCGTTCAGACGAACCCGCGCCATCTGCGGGGAGAGGTCCATCAGATCGCGAATCGATCGCCTCGTTCGCTCAAGTGAACGGGACTCCAGTAACCCGCCCAGCGCAAACAGGAAGAACACCGTTGCGGCCTCACCCCACTGCCCCAACGCAGCCGCACCCAGCACCGCAATCGACATCAGCACGTTCATGTCGAGCATCCGCGCGCGCAGCGAGTTGAGCGCACGTCGCCACACCAGCAAGCCTCCGAAGATGATTGCCACCGCGAACACGACGTCAGTGACTACCGTGGCGACACCGGTTGCGGCCGCAACCGCTCCCACCGCCGCAAACCCGCCCGACCCCGCCGTGGCGATCTCGGTGAGGTGCCGGTCGAGCCATCGACGCTCGGAAACCACCTCGTCTGCACCGGACTCATCCAGCGAGCGCAGACCGTGTCCGGACGCTTCGACCGCTGCTACCACCCGCTGCAGAGGGTCGGCGCCGGGGTCATACTCAACCAGCAGCGTAGCCGAGGCGAAGTTCAGATCCGCCGAGAGCACGCCGTCTATCCGTGCGACCGACGCGCCCACGGCGCGTGCACAGTCCGGTCAATCGAGTCCGTCTATCCGCCAGGCAGCGCGTGCCGGCGTCACCACCCCGCGAGCTGCCTCGTCGTGCCCGCTCACGCTCGGTCCTCATCAGCATGTTCGAGCCCTGCGGCGATGAGCATCCACACGTGATCGTCTGCGAGGCGGTACACCGCACGCTGCCCGTCTCGGCGGTACGCCACCAGACCGCGGTCTCGCAGGAGGCGAAGCTGGTGGCTGGCGCCCGACTGGCTGATGCCGGCGACCTCGGCGAGATCGCAGACGCACAATTCCTCGCGGGCGAGCGGTGGTACGTGCGACACGCGCGCTACTCGCAAGCCCTGACACGGCCCTGCGCACGGCATCAGGATCGACGATGCTCACCTCGCACTCGGCAGACCGCAGCGAACCGTCCTGCGCAAGCGTAGTGATTGTCGGCTTATCTGAGTATCTGTTCATATGTTCATATTACTGCTGACGAATCCCATGCACAACCCGGGTCTTTCGCCGATGCAACGCCCGAGATGGGTACTAGCTGAGCAAGAAGTCGACTATCGGAGGATTCATGGCACCCAAGCGAGTCTCGCTCATCACCACGGTACTGCTGATCGTGTCAGTCGCGGCAGCAGCTACGGGCGTCACGTACTATCTCCAGGAACGCCGCCTCACGCGGATGGAGACGGATCTCGCCCAGAAGGACGCCGAGCTCGCGAGCGTGCAGGCATCTGCCACCGCACTGCAGGCCCGGACAGAGGCGCTAGCGGCCCAAGCGTCGGCGGACGCAGCTGCGGTCGCCCAAGAGGATTCCGCCGCCGTGAGCGCGCAGACGGACGCCGCAACGGCGCCCAAAGCGACCAAGCAGTTCGCTTTCGTGACCAAGGCGACCGAAAGCGCCGGTGCCATCAAGCTCACCCTCGACTACGCCCAGTTCCTGACCGGTGCCGCGGCAGCGAAGGCTGCGGCCGACGCCGGTGGGGAATCCCCTCCCCCCAACGACTACTACATCGCCAACACGAACCCAAAGCTGAGGGTGCTGAGTGTCTCGGCGAAGGCCAAGTTCACCATCGCCGCAGGGGGGCCCGGTGACACGACAGTTCTTTCGGCGGGGCAGTTCCTCGACGCGATAGTAAACAACACCGACGGCGCAGCGGACGCCCCCTACTGGTTCACTATCACAAACAACGTGGTGACCGGCGGCGAAGAACAGTGGACACCCTAACGGCTGCCTTGAGTGACGACACGAGCCGAAGACCTACATCCCGAGACCGAACTCCTGCATGAGAGGATCGAATGTTTGGACTTCCCAGTTGATGCCCAGCGTTCTGAGCGTCTCGTAATACTCTTCCTCGGTGTACTCCTTGTTCAGGATGTAGAAGCGCGATCCGTTGAGACCCACGCAGTACGCACAGTCGCGGCAGTCGACGCACTGGACGCATTCGATGATGCCGTCTGCGTTGTGGCAGTTGATACAGTTGCGTGAGTTGTAGACGTAGTTGCAGTTACGGCACGCCTCGACGTTGAAGCACCCGTAGTTGTTGGCGCCGTCACGGTCGTGAGTGTGTTCCGTGCGCAGCCGTGACCATTCGCGTGAAAGCTCGTTCTGGTCCATCATTCTCCCCGTCCCTAATCCGCATGGTCGCAGCCATCTTCTGTGAGTCTTATCGTAATGCTACTACCTCTGTTATCGGCGGCGCTTCTTCACGCCGTGAGCGCTTCCCTTGCGCGCGCCTTGTTTGAGGCGCCCCAACACGTCGTCAGCGCCCAGACCCTCGATCTCCGTCCGCAGCTTGACGACCTGATCGCGCAGCCTTGCGGCCTGTTCGAAATCGAGCGCCTCCGAAGCGGCGACCATCTCCTCTTCCATGCTCGAGATGAGCCGTAGAGCCTCCGACCGAGGCAGCTTGGCCAGCTCGCGTGCCGCCTCCTCGGCGCTCGTGAGTTCAAGCTCACCCTCACGCACGTACTGCACGATGTCCGCAATCGCTTTGCGGATCGATTGAGGCTCGATTCCGTGCTCGGTGTTATACGCGACTTGGATCTCGCGGCGTCGCGCAGTCTCACTTATGGCGAGCGCCATCGAGTCGGTTGTCTTGTCCGCATACATGATGACCTCGCCACTGACGTTGCGAGCGGCGCGTCCCACCGTCTGGATGAGCGAACGGAAGTTGCGCAGGAACCCTTCCTTGTCGGCATCCAGGATCGCGACAAGTGAGACCTCGGGCAGGTCGAGTCCTTCGCGCAGAAGGTTGATACCTACTACGACGTCGTTGACTCCCATGCGCAGGTCCCGGAGTATCTCAACCCGTTCCAGCGTTCCGATGTCGCTATGCAGATAACGCACCTTGACCCCCTGCTCGAACAGGTAGTCGGTGAGGTCCTCTGCCATCTTCTTGGTCAGCGTGGTGACAAGCACCCGCTCGCCCTTCGCGGTACGCCCCTTGATCTCGCCGAGAAGATCGTCGACCTGGCCCTTCACCGGCCGCACGACGATCTGGGGGTCAACCAGACCGGTGGGTCTGATGATCTGCTCCACGACCTGCTCGGAGACCCTGCCTTCGTAGTCACCCGGGGTCGCCGAGACATAGACGAACTGCTTCACGCGCTGCTCGAACTCGTCAAAGCGCAGAGGGCGGTTGTCGAGAGCGCTGGGCAGCCGGAATCCGTGCTCCACCAACGTGACCTTGCGGCTGCGGTCGCCCTCATGCATCCCGCGTATCTGCGGGATCGTGACGTGGCTCTCGTCGATGATGCACAGGAAATCGTCGGGGAAGTAGTCGAGCAGAGTGCTGGCAGGCTCTCCGGGCTCGCGCCCGTCGAGGTGACGCGAGTAGTTCTCGATCCCGCTGCAGAACCCCATCGTTTCAAGCATCTCGAGATCATAGTTGGTGCGCATCTCGAGACGCTGCGCCTCAAGAAGCTTGCCCGCCGACTTCAGCTCGACAAGGCGCTGCTGCAGCTCGGCCTGAATGGTCAGCAGAGCCTTTTGGAGCTTGCGCCGCTCGGTGACGTAGTGGGTCGCCGGCCACACCGGGAGCGACTCGAAACGGTTGATCACCTCGCCTGTCGTCTGATCGACCTCGGCGATCGATTCGATGTCATCCCCAAAGAACTCGACACGCACCGGGTGGTCTGCATACGGCGGAAAGATGTCGACCACGTCGCCACGAACACGGAACGTCCCGCGCGTGAGGTCGAAATCGTTGCGGTCGTACTGGATCTCGATCAGATCCCGCATGAGCTGGTCACGATCGTAGGGTTTGCCCTTGTCCAGGAACGCCGCCATGCCCGCGTAGTCCTCCGGTGAGCCGATTCCGTATATGCAGCTCACGCTGGCGACCACGACCACGTCCCGGCGCGATAGAAGCGCCGCGGTCGCGGCATGTCGAAGCTTCTCGACCTCTTCGTTGATGCTCGCGTCCTTCTCGATGAAGGTGTCCGTCGTGGGGACGTAGGCTTCCGGCTGGTAGTAGTCGTAATAGCTCACGAAGTAGACGACCGCGTTGTCCGGAAGGAAGTCCCTGAGTTCACTGGCCAGCTGCGCAGCGAGCGTCTTGTTGGGTGCCATCACCAGCGTGGGGCGTTGCTGATCCTCGATGACCTTGGCCATGGTGAAGGTCTTGCCGGACCCGGTCACACCTAGGAGTGTCTGATAGCGCAGCCCCTTGTTCAGGCCGTCGATCAGTTCGGCTATCGCCTTGGGCTGGTCCCCTGCCGGCTCGAACGGGGAAACCACCCTGAGCGGCCGAGAGGTACCACCTGTCTCGGGTATCTGCAGATGCTTGGATTCGCTCACTTGCCACTCTGCCCTTCGAACGCATCCGGATACAGCGCCTGATAGCGGTCTTTGCCTCGCGAGACCTTCAACACGAAGTGTTTGGTCGCAGGGAACTCGATCTGCTCGCGGATGTCTCCGCCCTTCGCCGACCACAGGTCTGCATTCGCGAGGCCCGCATTGTACGCAGCCAGGGCCTTCTCCACCTCGTGATACCGCTCTACCAGATAGCGCAAATACGCCGAACCGTACTCGATGCTCACCGCTGGCTGCGCGAGATCCGACGGCGGGTACTTCTCGGCATCCACGAGCCCTCGGCGAGCGAGTTCGTCTGCGGTGGAAGGCAACACCTGCATCAGTCCCAACGCGCCCGCCGAGGAGCGCGCCCCTGCGTCCCAGTCAGATTCGGCCTCGATGACAGACGCGATGAGGTACGGACTCATTCGGTGCCGCGCAGCGGAGGTCGCTATCTCATCGCGGTGCTCGAGCTGATAGTACTGACGCTGCCAGAAGCCGGGTCCCCTCAGGAACAGGAAAGCCACACCCGCCAGCACGATCACCACGCCCAGAATGACCATCCGGTACGCGGCCCACGGGCTGCGCCGGTTCACCGCGGGGCTCCTCCGCCGTCGAAGCGCTGTTCCCAGAACGCATCCAGCTTACCGAGAAACGCTTCGATCCCGTCGTCGTTGCTGATGACGATGTCTGCGAGTGCCTCCCTCTCAGCATCGGTCGCTTGGGCGGCGATGCGGCGGCGCACATCGTCCTCGTCCATACCCTTTGCCACGGCCCTCCTGATGCGGACCTCGACCGGAGCCGAGATGGCCAACACCTCGTCAGCCAGCTCGGCGAACACGGGAGCCTCGGCAAGCAGCGGCACCTCGAGAACGACCATGCGGGGCTGTGTGGCCAGGAGCCGCAAGTCAGCAAGGGCCGGACCTACCTCCCGAGCCACCACCGGGTGGGTGAGCGCGTTGAGGCGGGCCGCCGATGCAGGCGATTCGAACGCGAACCGCGCAAGCGCAGCACGGTCCAGCGAACCGTCTTCCGACAGCACCTCAGGGCCGAACTCCTCAGCGAGCATCGGGAGCAGCGACGAGTCGGGCCCCAACGCGTGGCGTGCGACATCGTCGAGATCGACGATTGTGGCACCGCGTTCGCGGAGGAATTCCGACGCAGTCGACTTGCCGGCACCAAGGCCGCCTGTGAGAACCAGTACACGCATATCTAGTGGTTACCACAGGCAGCCCAAGAATGCACGAACTGGTCACGTAGCCACCGCCGAAAAGCCTCGGTTAGACTACAGTCCGTACGGCATCACTGTCCGCGTGGGTGACTGTCGCCCGCGCGGCGCGACGACAGACACCGAAGACCTTGAGAGTGGAGACCGCAGATGGCGCGACGAGGCGCTCACAGCGTCACAGAACCCCGCACCCGACGGCGACGTCGC
Source organism: Actinobacteria bacterium HGW-Actinobacteria-7 (assembly GCA_002841275.1). Classification (GTDB taxonomy): domain Bacteria; phylum Actinomycetota; class Coriobacteriia; order Anaerosomatales; family PHET01; genus PHET01. The sequence continues at coordinate 11,630 of PHET01000036.1, forward strand.
GGACTCGGGGCGTTTGTTGCGCTCCTGATACTCGCTGCGCTGGTCGCCGCTGTCGCAGGAGTGGGATGGTATGAGCTTTACCGACCCCAGCATGCCATCGCGCCAGGCAAGACTGTCGAGATCGCCATCCCCAAGGGATCGAGCACCGCGGACATCGCTCAGACGCTCACGCGGGCTGGAGTAGTGGACAACGCGCTCATGTTCCGCCTCAAGGCCCGCAACACCAGCGTGGACGGATCGCTGAGGGCAGGCACTTATCAAATGACGACGGGGGTAGGCTACGAGAAGGCGTTTGCGTTACTCAAGAAGGGCCCCAACATCGTGTTCTTCGATGTCCCCATCCCCGAGGGCTTCACGGGCAAGAAGATCGCCGCACGCTTCGCAAGCCGCACCGGCGTTGACGAGGATGAACTCCTCGACCTCATCTCGAACGGAGCTCCCCGCTTCGCCCCCGATCACGCCTATCTCAAGGGCGCCTATGGCGACTCGCTCGAGGGATTCCTCTTCCCGGCCACCTATCGCATCAAGAAGGGCACCTCAGCCGAGAAGATCGTTGAGTTGATGCTCGACGCCTTCGATGCCCAAACAGCCGATCTCGACCTGTCAGCCGCGAAGTCAAAGAACCTCACCCTGACCGACGTCGTCATCATCGCATCCATTCTGGAGCGCGAAGTCAGGCTTGCCGATGAGTACCCGCTCGTCTCGTCGGTGATCTACAACCGGCTGAAGATCCGCATGCGGCTTCAGCTCGACTCCACCGTCTTCTACACACTGCCGGATGGAACCAAGATACTCACCAAGAAGGACCTTCAGAGCACGAATCCTTACAACACCTACACTCACTATGGTCTGCCCCCCGGACCACTGGGCAACCCGGGCCTCAAAGCCATCGAGGCGGCTGCGCACCCCAAGAAGACAAAGTACCTCTACTACGTACTAACCGGGGAAGACGGTTCTCAGACGTTCGCGACCAACTACGACGACTTCCTCAAGGCCGTGAAGATCTACCGAGAGAAGTTCGTCAACAAGTAGTCCGAGCCCGGCGCGCTTCCTGCGATCAACGTCAACTCGGCAGAGCCGGCGCCGCCTTGTGCGAAGACTATCGCCCGAAGATACAGCGAGGCCGGGACAGTGAAGTCCCGGCCTCGCGGTCGTTCGATGTGGTTCGGGCTACCTACTCGGCGGCCTTCTCGTCGGTGTCGTCAGTGGTCTCTGCGTCCTCGACCTCGACCTCAGCGGCCTCCTCGACAACAGCCTCGTCAGCAGCGGGCTCCTCGTCGGCAGCCTCAGGGACTACCTCATCGGCAGCAACTTCCTCAACAGCAACGTCGGCGGCAACCTCTTCGGTCGCCTCCGCGTCGACGACCTCTTCTGTCGCCTCGACAACAGCATCGCCCTCGACGGCCTCGGTCTCTACGACGTCCTCGCCCTCTGCGGTCTCGTCCTCGCCACCCTCGCCCTCGGGCAGGCCAGCGATCTCGATCTCGAAGCCGAGGGTCTCGGCGGCAGAGCGCATCGACAGCGAGATGCGGCGACGCTCCTCGTCGACGTCCATGACCTTGACGTGGACCTTCTGGCCAACAGTCGCGACCTGGTCGGGAGTCTCTACGTGGCCCTTGGCCATCTCGGAGATGTGCACCAGACCCTCGACGCCGTCACCAAGCTCGACGAACACGCCGAACGGCACGAGCTTGGTCACAGCACCCTCGATGATCGAACCGATCGGGTAGTTCTTGACGAGCATCTTCCACGGATCCTCGGTGGTCTGCTTGAGGCCGAGGCTGATGCGCTCGCGGTTGAGGTCGACATCCAGCACCTGAACGTTGACCGGATCGCCGACCTTGACGACCTCGGAAGGATGGTTGACGTGGCTCCAGGAGAGCTCGGAGATGTGAACCAGTCCGTCGATGCCACCAAGGTCCACGAAGGCACCGAAGTCGACGATCGAGGAGACGTGACCCGGGAGGATCATGCCCTTCTGCAGCTTGCCCAGAATCTCGGCACGCTCGTGCTTGCGGCCTTCCTCGAGCACCACGCGGCGCGAAAGGACGACGTTGTTGCGGTTGCGATCCATCTCGATGACTCTCGCCTCGAGACGCTGGCCGAGGAAGCTCGTGAGGTCCTTGACGCGACGAAGGTCCACAAGCGATGCGGGCAGGAAGCCGCGCAGGCCGATGTCCAGAATGAGGCCGCCCTTGACGACCTCGATGATCTCGCCTTCGACGTTCTCGCCGGACTCGAACTTCTCTTCGATCTTGGACCAGGCGCGCTCGTACTCCGCACGCTTCTTGGAAAGGATGAGGCGACCGTCCTTGTCCTCCTTCTGGAGAACCAACGCTTCGACCTCATCACCTACGCTGACTATCTCGGCGGGATTCGCATCCTTGCGAATCGACAGCTCGCGTGCGGGAATGACACCTTCAGACTTGTAACCTATGTCGAGAAGCACTTCGTCGCGCTCAACGCGGACGATCGTACCTTTGACCAGGTCACCATCATCAAAGTCAGTCATCGTACCGTCGATGAGAGCGTTCATCTCCTCGTCGGTATAGTTCGTCTGCTCGATGATCGTGCCTTCAAGCTCCTGCTCGCTCATGTGGACCCCTTTCGAACACTGGGGCCCCATTGTCATGTCGGTCGCCTACAGGTCAGTCGTTCCAACGAGAGTCGAAATCGCCCACAGGGTCGTACATGTCTCGGGGCCAACACTATCCGGTCGCCAGCGGATTCTGACGCACCAGTTGGGAACTATACCCTCTCGCGCGTGTGATTACCAGCACACACGCACCCGGGCGTAGCTAGTTGCGCCGCCCAGCGGGCCACTCCTACTCCGAGAAGATGTCGAGGAGCTGGTGGTAGTCCCGATTCAACTGCTCGAGTGTGAACGGCTCAGACGGGCAGTGATACGGGAAGTCGAACTGCTCCACGATGGCATTCGAGAACTGTTCCGAGACAAATCGGTACGAGGTCTCGTAGTCGAGCAAGGGGTCGTTGACCGACATTCCGAAGAAGCAGGGCTGTGTGTACGGCCCGGCAAGGTCTTCGTCCGTGATTGAAAGTAGCTCTCGCACCTGGCTGCGCAACGTGTCGAACGCCGAGTCCGAGAAGCCCAGAAGCCGCGAGCGAAGATCTGCCGTCGTCTCGTACTTCCCAATGACGGTCGCGAACCACACGAATGCATCCACGGCACGAGGATCGCGCATGATCCGCAGCCACGCCCCCCTGCCAAGCGGATGCCCGGCGGAAGCGGCGGCGGCCTTGACCGCACGCAGCTTGATCGCGTTGTGTCGCAGACCCGTCTGTGACACAAACGGTGACAGCATGATGACGTGACTCACGCGGTCGCCAAGGCGCTGGAGCGTCTTGAGCGTCAGTATCCCGCCGAACGAGAAGCCCATCAGCGCGATGCGTTCGAATCCCATTGCGTCGGCGAACTGCTCGATCGCCTCAGCCACGAGATCGCTCGAGAAGGGCTCCTTGAAAGGTGTGCTTCCTCCCTGCCCTGGGAGTTCGAAGAAGTGCGAACGGTACCGCTGCCCCATGAAATGTATGAACGGCAGCCAGTCATCGATGCGCGAGATCGTCGCGGGGACCATTACGAGTGGCTCCCCTTCACCACACTGCGCGTAGTGCAGGGTGGTGGAAGGCAGATCGATGAAATGCCGGGTCTCGGCTATCAATTGAGGTTCGGTCTCTGTCAACACGGATGAATTCATGACAACTCTCTTGGCTACACGGATTAGCGGTGGCGCATGACAGGATAAGCTATGACGGCCGTCTCTGCAGTGACGGAGTGCACGGCGCAGACCTACTTCGCACTCGCCCAGTTCGGGCCGGTCGCCACGCTGACATCCAGTGGCACGCTCAGTTTGGCGACGCCGCTCATCGCCTCGCGCGCGAGCGCCGTGAGCGATTCGACCTCGTCTACAGGGACTTCGAAGACCAGTTCGTCGTGAACCTGCAGCACCATCCTGCTCGCGAACCCCTCAGCCAAGAGTCGGCGGTCCACCTCGATCATCGCGAGCTTCATGATGTCGGCGGCGGTGCCCTGCATGGGGTGGTTCATCGCCGTGCGCTCCCCGAACGAACGCAGATTGAAGTTGCTGCTCATAAGTTCGGGAATACGGCGCTTCCTCCCGAACATCGTGATCGCGTAGCCGTCCCGATGGGCAGCGGCGACCGTGTCGTCGAGGTAGCGTCGCACGCCCGGGTACGCCTCGTAGTAGCGATCGATCATCGCCTGCGCCTCGCCATAGCCGATCTTGAGCGAGTCCCCCAGGCCGTGTGCGGTCTGACCGTAGACGATGCCGAAGTTGACCGCTTTGGCCTTAGCTCGCATCCCCGGTTCGACCTCATCAACCGAAACACCGAACACGCGCGCTGCCGTTGCCTGGTGGAAGTCCATACCGCTCGTAAAGGCTTCGACCAGCCCCGCGTCTTGGGAGAGGTGCGCGAGGATTCTCAATTCGATCTGGCTGTAGTCCGCCGAAACCATGACGTCGTTGCGGTCCGCCGGCACGAAGGCGGCGCGTATGCGACGACCGAAGCCGGTACGGACCGGGATGTTCTGCAGGTTAGGGTTCGAGCTCGAGAGCCGACCCGTTGCCGCCACCGTCTGGTTGAAGCTCGTGTGTAGCCGCCCGTCCTCGCCTAACATCCGAGGGAGGGCGTCGATGTAGGTGCTCGTGAGCTTGGTCAGTTCCCGGTATGCGACGATCTTCTCGGCGATGGGGTGGATCGGGGCGAGCGATGAGAGCACGCTCGCGTCGGTCGAGAACCCCGTCTTGGTGCGCTTCCCGGTGGGCAACCCCAGCTTGTCGAACAGGACTTCCGAGAGCTGCTTGGGTGAATCGACGATGAACTCGCACCCTGCCAGCTCGTAGATCTCGCCTCGCAGCGTGTCGATACCGGTCCGCGTCTCTTCGGACAGACCAGCGAGCACGCTGGTATCCAGCCCGACGCCCGCGCGCTCCATCCGGGCTAGGACCGGCACCAGCGGCATCTCAATGTCCTGCATAACCTGAAGCGACCCGTCGCTGTCCAGTCTCCGCTCGAGCTCAGGCGCGAGGTCGGCCGCGGCCTGCGCCAAGACGGCCGCATCGGGGCGGTTCTCATCTGAGGCGGGCAACGGCGCGCTCAGGTAATCCGCATGCAGGCTTGAAAGCTCGTAGCTCGAACGGTTGCTCTCAAGCAGGTAGGCCGCGATGCCGCAGTCAAAGAGCCGTACCGGATCTACCAGGAGCGCGGACTCGTTGCACAGCAGCGCCTCATCGGGTGGGCAGACCTCCTGGAGTAGCGACTTCATGTCTCCCGCGGCGAGCTTGGCATGCTCGAACAGCAAAGAGAAGGTCGCGTCGAAGCCATCGCCCGGAACCAGAGCGACTCCTTCGGGACCCGCCACCGCCAAGTCCCTTGTGTCAGCGAACAGCGTCTCCGCAGGCACGCCCACGGCCACTCCCAGCCACTGATCCTGATCGCCGGACAGCCACTCCTGGACGGCGGTCTCCGCATCACGCCCACGCAGGCAGGAATGCAGGTCGCAGACAGCTCGCTCATCCACTGGAGACGGCTCGGCCGGCCCCGTCGAGGATGCCTGCTCGCCGCTGGCGCGCAGCGCGGCGTCGCGAACGCCTCAGCCACCATGGCAAGCTCGAACACACCGAACCGAACGGTGTCCAGTTCGATGGCGACCGGCACATCGCAGACGATCGTGGCGACGGTACGACTCGCCAATGCCGCGCCCTCGTGCTCCACCAGATTGGCCCCCACCTTGCCCGGCACCTCTCCGGCTTTCGCCGCAGTAAGCACTGCTTCCAAAGTCCCGTATTGCTGGAGCAGTTTCGCCGCCGTCTTCTCCCCGACGCCGGGCACGCCCGGGATGTTGTCGCTGGTGTCGCCCTTCAGCCCCAGATAGTCGGGTACCTGGGCGGGGGTAATGCCGTACCGCTCCTCGACCTCGAGCGGGCCGTACACCGTGATGTCGGTGATCCCCTTGCGCGTGGTGACCACCTTCACGTGATCACTCACCAGCTGGAATGCGTCCCTGTCCCCCGTCACCAACAACACCTCGAGCCCCGCCGCCTCACCGCGACGGGCAAGCGTGCCGAGAATGTCATCGCCTTCCCACCCATCGAGCTCGACCACGGGCACGTCGAGCGCGCCCAGTAGCTCCTTCATCATGGGGAACTGCGACCTGAGCGCATCTGCGGTGGGGGGACGATGGATCTTGTACTGCGCGAGCGCCTCGATCCGAAACGCCGGCTTTCCTCGGTCGAATGCGACCACCACGCCATAGGGTTTCAGGTCCTGGACCAGCTTGATCAACATCTGCAGGAAGCCGAAGGCAGCATTGGTGGGACGTCCGTCCGGCGCGGTCATCGTCTCTGGCAGCGCGTGGAACGCACGGTGCATAAGGCTGTTGCCATCGATTACGGCTATAGTGCGCTGGGGCATGTCGTCTGGGGCCTTTCGGGAATGAACTCCTCGGTACTCATAGCGAGTGTACCCGAGCGATGAGAGGTCGGAGGCACGATGGCGTTGTTCAACTGGGCTGCTCCGCTGTTCGGCCGTTTCGGGGACCGCTGGTCGCCCAAGTCCATCAGCGAGATAGCCGGCTGGCTTCGACCCTCACTCTCCCCTCCATGCCCTGCGGGATGCCGGGTACTGGACGTTGGCGGAGGCACCGGTGCCTTGGCCACGAAGCTGGCGGCCGAGCTGGGCACCCGCATCACCGTGCTCGACCCGTCACCCCGCATGCTGCGCTATATCCCCGACAGGGCGCCGGTCGATGCCGTGGTGGGGACCGCCGACGCGATGCCGTTTCCGGATGACTCATTCGACGCCCTGATAGTCACCGATGCGTTCCACCACTTCCGCGACCAAGCGGGTGCGGTCAGCGAGTTCTCGCGAGTGGTCAAGACCGGCGGCATCGTCGTGGTCGTGGAGTTGGATCCTCGAGGCCTGATGCAGATCATCGTGTCCGCCGAGAAGCTCCTTGGCGAACCCGGAGCGTTCTTCCGCCCATCGCAGATGTGCGCGTTCATGGGCGAGCGGGGTATCGAAGGCACCTGCCAGAAGATGCGTGGGTCGAGCTACCGTTTCACCGGTCACGTGAGCGAGCCGGTGCTAGCTGCTCCAGAGGTAGCCGACGTTGCGGACAGTCTCGAGCCGGCGTGACAGCTCGTGTCCGACCTTCGCTCGGATACGCCTCACGTGCACATCAACGGTGCGAGATCCACCGTAGTAGTCACTGCCCCACACTCGACGCAGGAGCACTTCTCGGGAATACGTCCGCCCGGGGTGTGTAACCAAGAAGGAGAACAACGCGTACTCGAGGTAGGTGAAGTCAACCGGGGTGCCATCGACATACGCTTGGTAGGTGGCCAGGTTGAGTGTCAGGTTGTCGATGCGCACCAGCTCCTGCTGCGTCACCTCTTCGCCCGGCCACAGCACTGCGCGCGTGCGCGCAACGAGTTCGTCGGAGGAACCTCCGCGCACCATGAAATCGCTGGGGATACGAACCGGCAGCCTGAGTCCCTGAAGCCCTTCAGCCTCAACCAGCACGAGTAGGCACAGGTCGATTCCACCAGCAGCCGCGTGTTCGACGACTTGCGCAGGCGCCTCAGGATTCCGCCCGCCGTCCAGGACCACGAGATCTGCTCCGGTACCCAGAAGCAGCTTCTGCATCTCTCCAAGAGAGCATTCAGTAGTGTGGAGGTCGAGCCCGTCCAACGCTTGGGTCACCCAAGCGCGCGTATGCGTGTCATCCGAGACTATCAGCGCATGTTTCATGTGCATGTCGGTCCACCTCGTCACATCACGCGCGAGAGGTTGACCTACCCTCCCGCTCGCTCGTCCGCACTGCGCCTATCCGGTCCGGCTTGCGGATTGCGCGCACACGCACAACGAACCGCCTCACAGGACCGCGCTTCGAGAGTAGGTCATGAGTGTTGCCAGTAGGTTTCACGTCGCGCGGTACACCTCATCCTGTGCTGAGCGTCCGGCCCATAGGGCGTCCGTGTGGATTCTACCGCCAGTTACCCACGGTATCTACGGCGCCGGGTGCGCGCCAACGGTTGACCCTGCCAACAGCGATGTCCTATCGTAAATCGTCGATTACCGATTGACAGGATCAAGGCGTGAATACCGAAGACTCGATCAGCGTAGTGGCCAAAGCACTCGCCCACCCGGTGAGGCTCCGAATACTGACGCTACTGGCCACGCAATCTGAGTGTCGCGGACATGAGATCTTCTCGGAGATCCACCTCGCTCAGTCGACCGTCTCTGAACACCTGAGAGTACTCAAGGATGCCGGTCTCGTGAGCGCTCACGCGGCAGGAGCGGGCATGGTCTACTGCATAACCATCAGCACGCTCGAACCACTGGCCGGATTCTTGGACGAGCTGAGAAGCACCGCACCATCATGCATGGCACCTGAGAAGGGAATGGCCCGTGGCTGAGAAGCTGACCAAACAGCTGAGTTTTCTCGATCGGTACCTGACGCTCTGGATCTTCTCGGCCATGGCGCTGGGCGTGGGCATCGGCGCGCTGGCTCCTGGTGTGCCGGCCCTGGTGAACTCGCTGTCCATCGGAACGACGAACATGCCCATCGCAATCGGACTGATCCTGATGATGTATCCGCCACTGGCCAAGGTGAAGTACGAGGACCTTCGCGATGTCTTCGCGGACAAGCGTGTGCTGGGGCTCTCGTTGCTGCTCAACTGGGTCGTCGGACCGATACTCATGTTCCTGCTGGCGATCACGCTGCTCAGGGACATGCCCGCGTACATGACCGGCCTGATTCTGATCGGGCTCGCGCGATGCATCGCGATGGTTATCGTGTGGAACGACCTGGCGCGTGGCGACTGCGAGTACGCGGCGGGGCTCGTGGCGCTCAACGCGATCTTCCAGGTCATCTTCTTCGCCCCGATGGCATGGTTGTTCATCACGGTGCTGCCCCCGCTCTTTGGACTCCAGGGCGTGGCGGTCGACATCTCCCCCTGGCAGATCGCCCAGAGTGTGCTCATCTACCTGGGAATCCCGTTCGCAGCCGGCGCGCTCACGCGGTTGGTGCTGCTTCGCGCCAAGGGCAGGAGTTGGTACGAGACGGTCTTCGTGCCGAGGGTCTCGCCTATCACGCTTGTCGCGCTGCTGTTCACAATCGTCGTGATGTTCTCGCTCAAGGGCGATCTGATCCTGCGGATACCGCTAGACGTGGTACGTATCGCGATCCCGCTGCTGCTCTACTTTGGAATCATGTTCTTCTCGAGCTTCTGGCTGGGTCGCAGACTCGGTACTGGCTACGCCAAGAACACCTCGGTTGCGTTCACCGCCACCGGTAACAACTTCGAACTCGCCATCGCTGTGGCTGTGGCGGTGTTCGGTCTGAACTCCGGGGAGGCGTTCGCTGCGGTGATTGGCCCGCTGGTCGAGGTGCCCGCACTGATTCTTCTGGTCAACGCCGCGTTCTGGATGGGAAAGCGGTGGTTCCCAGGCGCCAACCCCCACGATGCAGAGCTCCTCGGCCAAGCTGACGCCGCCTGCGCGATCAAGGACCGGTGAGCCGCGTGCGGCGAATCGCGCTCTTCTCGGACGTACATGGCAACCTACCGGCGCTGGACGCCGTGCTCGCGGACATCGACGCGAGTGCGACTGATTCCATCTTCTGCTTGGGTGACCTTGTGGGCTACGGGCCCGACCCCGCCGGGGTGATTGAGTGCATTCGCGAGCGTGCGATTCCGACGATCCAAGGCAACTACGACGAGGGCATCGGACAACGTCGAGGAGAATGCGGCTGCTACTACGCCACCGAGCAGGCGAGGCTCGATGGAGCCGCGTCCTACGAGTTCACGGAAGCCGTACTCAACGACGTGGATCATGAGTGGCTTGCCAGACTCCCGCAGGAGATCCGGCTCGAGCACGCCGGCGTGCGATTGTTGCTGGCGCACGGTAGCCCGCGCAAGAACAACGAGTACCTGCTGCCGGACAGGTCGGACGACCAGCTCCGGCGGCTTGCAGAGTCGGCCGAGTCCGACGTCGTGTGCATAGGCCACGTCCACGTCCCGTATCACCGGACGCTCGCGGGCAGTCGCGGGCAGTTGCACTACGTGAGCAGCGGCTCGGTGGGCAAACCCAAAGACGGCGATCCGCGTGCGTGCTGGGTGGAGCTGTTGATCGGAAGTGAGCCTGCGGTACGCGAGGCAGCGGCTGAAGACTCGGCCTGCGCGTTGGCGGGTACCACGGATACCTGGGTGGGATTCACTCTGCACCACGTCGCCTACGACATCGCCTCTGTCCAGGCTCACATGGCACAGGTCGGCCTTCCCCTCTCGCTGGCGGAGGCATTGGCACGCGGCTGACGGGCCCACTCGACGCACGCCCGCGCCCATTACGGTGCGAATCTCATCAACGCAAAGAGGCGCCGACCGGGTCTCCCCTGTCGGCGCCTCTTGATGCAAATGCGCTTTGCGGACCTGAACTACTAGATCACGCTCAGGTAGCGGTCGATCTCCCACTGCGAAACGTACTTGATGTAGTCCATCCACTCGGCCTTCTTGTTCTCCGAGTAGAACGTGTGGATGTGCTCGCCCAAGATCTCCTTCATCGTCTCTGACTGCTGGAAGAGATCGATAGCATCGCCCAAGTTCTTGGGAAGCGTCCTGATTCCAGCTTCCTGCAGCTCGGCCTCGGTCATCTCGAAGATGTCGTTGGTCGCTTCGGGCATGAGCTCAAGCTGCTCCTCGATGCCCTTGAGACCGGCGCCGAGCATGACAGCGAACGCAAGATACGGGTTGCAGGACGGGTCGGGGTTGCGCAGCTCGATGCGAGTTGCTGCTTCCTTACCGGGCTTGTACAGCGGCACGCGCACCATCGCGGAGCGGTTGGCCTGCGCCCACGAGACGTACACAGGAGCCTCGTAGCCGGGGATCAGGCGCTTGTAGGAGTTCACGAGCGGGTTGGTGACCGCGCAGAACTCGGGCGCGTACTTGAGCAGGCCGGCGATGTACCAGCGGCAGATCTGGCTCAGGTTGCCGGGCATGCTGGCGTCGAAGAACGCATTGCCGTCCTTGTTGAACAACGACTGGTGCACGTGCATGCCCGAGCCGTTGATGCCCGCGATCGGCTTGGGCATGAACGTCGCGTAAACGCCGTTGGCCATCGCGACCTCTTTGACGACGAGGCGGTAGGTCATGACGGCGTCGGCCATCGTGAGCGCCTCCTGGTAACGAAGGTCGATCTCGTGCTGTGATGGAGCGACCTCGTGGTGCGAGTACTCGACCGGGATGCCCATCTTCTCGAGGGTCAGCACAGTGTCGCGACGAAGGTCGCTGGCGATATCGAGCGGAGTAAGGTCGAAGTAGCCGCCCTTGTCGATGATCTCGGTGCTCTCATCATCGGCAAAGTAGAAGAACTCGAGCTCGGGACCGACATACATGGTGTAGCCCATGTCGGCCGCCTTCTTCAGCATGCGCTTGAGTGCATAGCGGGGATCGCCCTCGAACGGCTCACCATTGGGCCGCTGGATATCGGTGAACATGCGGCCGACGCCCTGCTCTTCAGGACGCCACGGCAGCGTCTGGAACGTCGAGGCATCAGGATAGGCGACCATGTCGGATTCCTGGATGCGAGTGAAGCCGTCGATCGAGGAACCGTCGAAGCCCATGCCCTCTTCGAAGGCGCCTTCGAGCTCTGAGTCGGTCACGGCGAACGACTTGAGCACGCCAAGCACGTCGGTGAACCAGAAGCGGATGAACTTGACGTCGCGCTCCTCCACCGTCTTGAGTACGTAGTCCTTATCAAACCTAGGTGACATCTCGGACCTTCCTCTCTCACTGACACGGCGCTCGCCGCTCTTACCTCGAATGGCAACGTACCACACAGCCAACATTAGCCCTTTCAATGTTTCGGCGGTGTTTCGATTTCTGCCATATTCGGTCCTCGGTAGGCTTCTCGATTTGGTACTCTGGGGTCGGGCTCGTGGGGGGCCCGGTGCGGCACCACCTGCTGCAACAACATGACTTGGCGAGAGGTGTCTGTGGCCCTGTCCCGTCCTCAGTTGAATCCTACCCTGCCGAGGCGGGCTTTTCTCGCGGCCTTTCTGGCCATCACATCGATCACGGCCGCGGCCGGCGTGTTCTTCTACCGAGACCAACAACGCTACTACACGCACGACCTCTCTCAGCAGCTCACGTCCATCGCTCAGCTCAAGACCGCTGCACTTGTCAGCTGGCGTGATGGTATTGCAGCCGATGCGGAAGTGTTCCGCAACAACCCTGAGTTCGTTTCAGATTTCAAGTTGTCCCTTGCCTCCCCAGAGTCGGCTGATTCTGAGGAGGCACGAGCGCGAGTCGCCGCTTGGCTGAAGGTCATTCGCTCGAAGCCTGGATACAACGGCGCCTATCTGCTTGATGAGTCGGGCGTGATAGTCGACTACTCGGTCTCGTCGCTACGAAGCGATGACGCACACATCTCGGACATCGCGGCCAACTTCGTTCGGACCAATCAGATAGGATTCGTCGACCTGCATCGCCACGAGGACGGTACCGTGCGCCTAGCGGTCGTAGCGCCCCTGCCCGGCATCAGCCAAGATTCCCGACCCGTTGGGGCACTCGTGGTCGCAATAGATCCACAGGCCTATCTGTTTCCGTACCTCAACGAGTGGCCGGTTCCCAGCGAAACCGGTGAAACACTTCTCGTGAGGCGAGACGGCACGGATGCGCTCGTTCTCAACGAAGCACGATTCGCACGGGACTCAGCGCTGAATCGGAGAATCCCTCTCGTACGTACCGCCCTCATCCCTACGAAGGCAGTATTGGGAGAAAGGGGCATCGTTGAGGGCTTCGGCGTCGGAGGAATCCGTGAGATTGCCTATGTAGCCAAGGTTCCTGACACGCCCTGGTATCTCATCTCCCAGATATCGCGCGCTGAGGCGACCGCACGGCTGACCACCAGACTCTGGCTGGTGGCGGCAGTGGTCGCCCTATTGATCAGCGGTGTGGGCGGGATAACGATGCTGCTCTGGCGCGACCAGCGGCTCAAGCAGTTCGCCGCCCAACTGAAGGCCGAGCGGGAGCGTTCCTGGTTGCGGAACATCATTGAGCGCGCGATGAATGAGATCTACGTCTTCGACCGAGAGTCCCTGCGCTTCCTCTTCGTGAACGCCGGCGCCATTCGCAACCTCGGCTACGACCTGCACGAGCTCGAGATGATGACACCCGTCGACATAGAGTCCACCTATACCGAACAGAGCTACCGAAGCGCGATCGCTCCCCTCGCCTCAGACGAACTTCAGCGACTCCATTTCGAGACGGTTCACACTCGCAAGGATGGAACGCGATACCCGGTTGAGGTACACCTGCAGCAGGTCGACAGCGATTTCGGCCCCGTCTACCTCGCGGTCATCGACGACATCACCGAACGCCGCGAGGCGGAAGACGAGATCCTTCGGTACCAGGACCACCTCGAAGAGATGGTCGCCCTCCGTACGAAAGCGCTTTCGGACGCAAATACAGAACTCGACAAGACCAATGAGGATCTGCAGCGGGCAAACGTCACACTCGAGGCAACGGTGGCCGATCTCGAGGACGCCAACGCTACAAAGAGCGCATTCCTTGCGTGCATGAGCCACGAACTCCGCACCCCACTCAACTCGATCATCGGGTTCTCGGGAATACTCGCCCAGGGTCTTGCCGGGCCGCTGAATGACGAGCAACTCACTCAGATCGAGATGGTCAACCGGTCCGGGAACCACCTACTCGCGCTCATCAACGACGTGCTCGACTTGACCAAAGTCGAGTCAGGGAAAGTCGACCTGCAGATCGAGTGTTTCGATGCGCACGAAGCGCTCACCCTTGTCGTGGACGCGATGCGCCCGGCTGCGGCCGAGAAGGGTCTCGTGCTCAACGTCTCCTTTGAAGGCGAGACCTCGCTCTACTCGGACTGCGGGAAGGTGAGCCAGATACTCTTCAACATGATCGGCAACGCGATCAAGTTCACCGATTCCGGCCACGTCGACGCGCGTTATGGCAGAACTGCTGATGGAAACGCCATCTTTGCCATCACGGACACAGGAATCGGAATCCAGCAGAAGGACTTGGATCGCGTCTTCGAGACGTTCACGCAGCTCCATGCGCCACAGGTCGGAAAGCCGAAGGGCACAGGACTTGGGCTCGCGTTGTCACAGGAGTACGCGGGTCTTCTAGGTGGCCGGATCAGCGTGGTAAGCACGGTGGGACATGGATCGACCTTCACGCTCTTGCTGCCTGCCGAGACCAGCGAGTGCTGAGATCCGCTAGGAGATCTGCTCTTCCACCGAGCCGATGAAGCTCTCTGGGTCGATCGGCTTGGCGATGTAGCCGTCGCACACTGCAAGGATCTGCTCCCTGTCGCCCTTCATGGAGTAGGCAGTGAGCGCGATGATCCTACACGGCTCGGGAAGCGCCGCGCGAATCAGGGGCGCCGCCTCATGTCCTGACATCCGAGGGAGTAGCATGTCGAGCAGCACCAGGTCGAAGGGTTGAACGGCGAGTTCGACCGCCTGCTCACCATCGGTCGCGGGAATCACTTCGAAGCCCGCATGCTCGAGCAGATACGTGACGAGGTAGAGGTTCTGGGGGTCGTCCTCGACGACCAGAATACGTTTACCCACCACAGTTCCTCTCACCGAATACGTCATGCCATCCTCGGCAGCGAAATCAATCGCCGAGAAGGCCACGCCAACTTCAGAATTGTATCACCCGTGGACACGGGGAAGCAGCTCTTACCAAAGATGCGGGAGGCCCAGGAGAGCCCCTAGGTCACCCGAACGTTCCAATGAACGCCCTAGTCCGCGTAGTACGCGATCTCGATTCGCAGGCCTGCAGCAGAAACTGGCGTGACCATATGGTCTTCTCCTCCATAGCACCAGATGATTGCGTGCTGCCCTGGCTTGGCCCACGTGGTCGTGAAGCTGTCATAGGTGCCAGATGGCGCCCCTGAGTCGATCAGCCATCCCTGCGCAGACATCTGCGCCGAGTACCAGCTCCACACAGTTGGAGCACTGGTCTGCACGCGGCTTGAGAGCACCATGCGCGCACCGGGGACGACATACTCTGCCGGCATCCAGTACTCGGTCCCGAAGGTGGATGTCGGAAGCGTCAGCGACCACTCGAATGCCGGATTGAGCGGGATCGAGGCCGGCACCGATGGCACCAGCGCCTGGTCGTGGGCGGTCTGATGGCAGTCCGAGCAGGTCTTCATTCCGAACGCAACCGCTTGGTACGTTGCTGGATCAGGCGAGGCGCTCGCCGTCGCCGACTCGATATGGCAGTTGCCACATTCCTTCTGCCGCACTGCGACGTGTTCGGTCATCAGGTTGGCGTCGTGGCAGTTGTCACAGCTGGACTCGTCAAACGCCGTGTCATGCATTGGCAGGTGCCCACCAGCCTCCACCAGCTTGTGACACGCGTTGCAGCTCATGTCGTTGCTCGCGATCGCAGCCTGCACGTCCAAATCGGTCGATTCATGACAAGATGCGCACGACAACGCCTTGCGATCATCCCCCGTGTGCTTGCCGTGCTCCGTCACCAGGTCTGCGCTATGGCAGCTCTCGCAATCTGCGCTCAGTCCCGAAGGATGCAGGTGGCCGCTGCTGATATGGCAGTCAGTGCAGGTTCCCAGCGTATCCCCGTCGAGCTTCCAGGAGTCCACGTTGGCTGAAACGTAGTGCCAGCCA
>PHET01000009.1 GCA_002841275.1 Actinobacteria bacterium HGW-Actinobacteria-7
GCTCTAGTGATCCGGCGGCTCAGAGTGGAATGGCCGTCGCTCAACGGATAAAAGGTACTCCGGGGATAACAGGCTGATCCTCCCCAAGAGTCCACATCGACGGGAGGGTTTGGCACCTCGATGTCGGCTCATCGCATCCTGGGGCTGGAGTAGGTCCCAAGGGTATGGCTGTTCGCCATTTAAAGCGGTACGCGAGCTGGGTTTAGAACGTCGTGAGACAGTTCGGTCCCTATCCTCCGTGGGCGTAAGAGACTTGAGGAAGGCTGCTCCTAGTACGAGAGGACCGGAGCGGACGAACCTCTGGTGTACCAGTTGTCGACCAACGGCACCGCTGGTTAGCTACGTTCGGTCGGGATAACCGCTGAAAGCATCTAAGCGGGAAGCCCATTCCAAGATGAGGTCTCTCACTGGGTTAACCAGGTAAGGCCCGTCGTAGACTACGACGTTGATAGGCCGCAGGTGTAAGTGCAGCAATGCATTCAGCCGAGCGGTACTAATAGGCCGAGGTCTTGATCTCATTCGTGTGATTTTCAAGCGCTATGCAGCATTCAGGGTAGCCGGTGCACCGTGCCGGTCGCTCTTGACAGCAGCATATAGAATGCTTCCGACGTGAGAACCGTCGGATGCGCTTAGTGGCTATGGCGGAGGGGGTACACCCGATCCCATTCCGAACTCGGTAGTTAAGCCCTCCAGCGCCGATGGTACTGGGCTGTAGTGGCCTGGGAGAGTAGGACGCCGCTAAGTGCATCCGACGGTTCTTTGTCGTTCGTAGGCACACGATGTGCACATTCCTAATGTGCACCCGTGAGGTAAGGATTGTGGTACAGTTCTCGCTGTTATGAATCGTCGGTGTGAACGCGGATCGTTCCCCGGCGCTGCAAAACATCGTGAGGAGGCGCAATGATCAGCAAGGAAAGCGTCCAAGAGGCGCTCGACCTTATCCGTCCGGCCCTGCAGGCTGATGGCGGGGATGTTCAGCTCGTAGATGTCACTGAAGAGGGCGTCGTCCAGGTGGCGCTTCAGGGCGCATGTAGGGGCTGCCCGATGTCGCAACTGACGCTGGCGAACGGCGTTGAGCGCGTTCTCAAGGAGCAGTTGCCTGAGGTCGTTCGCGTCGAGGCTGTCTAGTTCGTTCTGCATCAGCGTACTGTCAACAAGGGCGTCACCCGGGTCATGGGTGACGCCCTTGTTCGCATCCGGACCCCCTGGCATTGTGCGTGATTGTCGGCTCGCGCCGCATAGCGGATAGGGCATGCCGCTCGTCGTTTGTGCGTTGACGCACAATATATGGCGGAACTAGGATGACAAGGCCGCTATATGTTGTACTCAAGGCTGCTTCGCCTGTTTGGGGGGATGACGGCTTGTGATCAGGGAGAGGTTGCGATGACTGAGACCACCGGCGCGACGGAGTACTCGAGAACCATCGATGAGATTCTTAGTCCCAACTCCCTCAAGGTGCTTCAGCGACGCTACCTGAACAAGGACGAGTCCGGCGAAGCGGCTGAACAACCCAGCGACATGTTCATCCGCGTGGCCGAGAACATCGCGGCTGCGGAGCGCACGTGGGGTGCCGATGACACACGGGTCGCAGAGGTCTCACGGGACTTCTATGAGCTGATGACGTCGCTCGAGTTCCTGCCCAACTCCCCGACTCTGATGAATGCTGGCAGGGATCTTCAACAACTGTCGGCGTGCTTCGTTTTGCCCGTAGAAGACTCGATGGAGTCGATCTTCGGAGCCGTGCGAGATACCGCGCTCATACACAAATCAGGCGGTGGCACAGGTTTTTCGTTCTCGCGGCTCCGGCCGGCAGGCGACCAAGTGAAGTCTACGCAGGGCGTATCGAGCGGGCCGGTCTCGTTCATGCGGGTGTTCAACCAGGCGACAGAGGCGGTCAAGCAGGGGGGCACGCGCCGCGGGGCGAACATGGGCGTGCTGAGAATCGACCACCCGGACATCCTGACGTTCATCAAGTGCAAGGCCGACGGAGACTTCGCCAACTTCAACATCTCGGTCGCGGTCACAGAGGAGTTCATGGAGGCGGTCAAGGACGGCACTTCATACACCCTGTATAACCCGCGCGCGAAGGAGCCCGCCGGCGAACTGGACGCTCGTCAGGTATACGACCTCATCGTTGAGATGGCCTGGGCGACGGGTGATCCCGGAATCATCTTCATCGACCGTATCAATCGAGATAATCCCACGCCTCATCTAGGCGAGATCGAGTCGACCAATCCGTGTGGCGAGCAGCCGCTGCTTCCCTATGAGGCATGCAACCTTGGCTCGATCAACCTCAGCCGCATGGTGAGGCCCACCGAGGCGGGTCCCGACGTGGATTGGGATCGGCTGGCTGACATCGTCCACAGAGCGGTTCGTTTTCTCGATAACGTGATCGAGGTCAACAACTATCCGCTTCCGCAGATTGACGAGCTGGCGCGCGGCAACAGGAAGATCGGCCTTGGCGTCATGGGCTGGGCCGATCTTCTGATCAAGCTCGGTCTGGGATACGACTCCGATCCGGCCGTCGCGCTTGGCGAGAAGATCATGGGCTTCATCGATGCGGAGGCCAAGTCCGCGTCGCGCAAACTGGCCGAAGAACGCGGTCGTTTTCCGAATTTCGAAGGTTCGATCTACGACGGCGTTGACGGTTCGGCGATGCGCAACGCCACGGTAACCACGATCGCGCCCACCGGGACGCTTTCAATCATCGCTAACTGCTCGTCAGGCGTTGAGCCCCTGTTTGCGGTCAGCTACGTTCGTACGGTCATGGACAATGATCGTCTCGTGGAGGTCAATCCACTCTTCGAGGAGATAGCCGTCAAGCGAGGGTTCTACAGCAGAGAACTCATGGCGCTCATCGCAGACCACGGGTCGGTCCGTGGAATCGACGAGGTGCCCTCAGATGTTCAGACGGCATTCGTGACAGCACATGACATCGAACCCGACTGGCACATCCGTATGCAGGCCGCTTTCCAGAAGTACTGCGACAATGCGGTATCAAAGACGGTGAATTTCGGTCACGAGGCGACACCTGATGACGTGCGACACGTGTATGACCTCGCCTACACGCTCGGCGTCAAAGGTGTCACCATCTACCGAGATGGCAGCAAGGATAACCAGGTGCTCTCCACCGGCAAGACGGCGAAGGCCAGCGGTGAAGGCTTGGATGCCACTGGCCAGGGCCGTGTTGGCGAGATCGAGCCGAGACCACGTCCCTCGATAACCGTCGGACGCACGGAGAAGATCCAGACCGGATGCGGCAACCTCTATGTGACAGTCAACTGGGACGAACAGGGCATGTGTGAGGTCTTCACTCAGATGGGCAAATCAGGCGGTTGCGCCGCTTCGCAGTCTGAGGCGCTCTCCCGCATGATCTCTGTTGCGTTGCGTGCTGGCGTTGACCCAGAGCCGATCATGAAGCACCTTCGCGGGATTCGTTGCCCCTCACCCTGCTGGGCAGAGGGTGGCAAAGTTCTTTCGTGTGCCGATGCGGTGGGCATAGTCATGGAGCATGCGGTCGAGTACCGCGAGACGGGAGCGGCGGGCAGCGCTGTCAGCAAACATACTGACATGCTGGATAATCTGTCAGGGGCATGCCCCGAGTGCGGCGGCTCACTCGAACATGAGAGTGGCTGTTCGGTGTGTCGGAGTTGCGGATACAGCAAATGCGCCTAGGGCGCCGATGGACATCCGGATTCAGGGTGGTGGTGGACCACGTGCCCTGCACTAGGTCGGCGACCTCTATTGACAGGGGGCTGTGATGGTTCTCTCGGACCGTACGATCAAGCTCGAAGTCGCCAAGGGACGCATAGTCATCGCCCCGCTAGATTCGGACGACATCCAGCCCTCGAGTGTGGATCTGCATCTGGGGGCCGACTTCCAGGTGTTCCGTAATTCCCGCTATCCCTATATCAATCCTGCCACTGAGCAGCCCGGACTGACCGAGTCGGTCACCACGTCCGTCGAGGAGCCATTCGTGCTTCACCCCGGCGAGTTCGTTCTGGGTACAACGGTGGAGCGCATTGGACTGCCTTCGGACATTGTTGGCAGACTTGAGGGGAAGAGTTCGTTGGGCCGTCTGGGCCTGTTGATCCATTCGACCGCGGGCTATGTCGACCCGGGTTGGGACGGAAACCTCACTCTCGAACTGTCCAACGTCGCGAACCTTCCCATCCTGTTGGTGCCGGGTATGGCGATCGGGCAGATCTCCTTCTCGCTGATGACCACGCCTGTAGACCGGCCGTATGGACATGTGGAGCTGGGAAGCAAGTATCTCGGGCAGACCGTTGCCACTCCCAGCAAGATGCATCTCAACTGGCCCAAAGAGCGATAACTGCGGCTGAGTCGAAGGACTCCGACGAGCGCCATAACAGCTTCGAGTGACCTCGTGGGACATCTGGCGTGGTGGCGTGCGAGCACCACGCATAGTAGAATCACTCGACCTGCAACCGGACTACCGGAGGAGCGATCGCTATATGGCGAAGTGCTGGGAACAACGTGGCTGCGATGACGAGATGCAGGCCGAGTGTCCGCACTCGAGCCAGCTCCATGACCGCTGCCCCAGCAAGTGCGCATTCGCCGGCTGCGACAGGCCTACCTATGAGCTGACGATCGACCCGGAACTCATCTTCTCGGTCGAGGTGGATCGCGACGCCGCAATCAAGGAGAACTGCATGTACTGCGCGTTCTTCCTGAAGAATGGCCCCAGAAGAGGCTGATACCACTTGTGGAGCCTTCTCCTTGGGAATCATCTCTTTTGGCGGTCGAGCAGAGCGCCAGACATCTTCGAGGGGAGTACCGATGGACTACTACGACGATGAGATCACCGTCTACGGTCTGGTTCGGGATCTATTCTTCGCTGGCGCGATTACCTGCCTGTTGTATGCGCTGCACCGAGTCGCCCACGGCCTTGTGCTGTCTGGGCGGGTTCGGGCCTATGATGAACTCGCGGATGCCTATACCGTGGAAGAGCGCGAGGTGTTGATTCATCGAATCAAGCAGGACTCGCTGCGCGGGTAGATGATCGTTCATGATGTCGCTGGCGAGCTGCTGGCATACGGGAGAGAGCTCGAAGCCCAAGGCGCGGCACAGGTCGGCGACTCATTTACGGGCGACCAGGATGCTGATGCGGTCCTGGAGAACCCCAACGCGTTCCTGATCGGGGTTCTGTTCACTCAGGGCATAGCGGCGGAGCGCGCATGGGCCGGACCCCATCTGCTTGCGCAGCGGTTGGGGACACTCGACCTTGGCTACCTTGCGGCGCATCCGGAGGCCGTCCGCCACGCGGTGCAGACGCCCCCGATGCTGCATCGGTTCAAAGAGACGCTGCCACAATGGATCATCGCGGCCGCCGTACGGTTGATCGAGAACTACGACTCCGACGCGTCGGCTATCTGGCCTGCGGGCGACCGCGTCGTAGATGTGATTGCTCGTTTGGGTGAATTTCAAGGAATCGGCCGCAAGAAGGCGGTCATGGCCGTTGAGATTCTCACACGCCACTTCGGAGTTGAGCTCGCTGGGCGCGAATGCAGCCAAGTCGCATACGACGTGCAGGTACGTCGTGTGTTCCTGCGCTCTGGGCTGGTGGATGAGGACTCAAGCGTGGCGATAGAGGCGGCGGCATCCGCCGCATACCCGAGCTCGCCAGGCACGTTGGACCTTCCCGCATGGCTGATTGGTCGGCAGAGCTGTCGACCGCGCAAGCCGTTGTGTGATAGCTGCCGTCTGGGTGCCGTATGCCCTCGTCACGTGTGGCTGGATGTGGTGGGCGTCGGTAGTCGTGGAGCGCGCTCGAACGGGTCCGACTCTACTCGGCAGACCTGAAGACGAGACCCGACAGCAGCTTCGGGTAGAAGTAGGTGCTCTTCTGAGGCATCGTCTCGCCGGCGAGAGCAACTGCCCTGAGCTGCTCCATTCGCGTCGGACGCAGTACGAAGGCGACGTCGTGCTCGGGAGTTGAGGAGAGCGCCTCGCTGGCATCCTTGACGAACCGGAGACGCTCGAGGGTCTCCGGCCGGTCCGGATGGATGTCAAGAAGCGGGTTGAGTACCAACTCCTGCAAAACCGCGACGTCGAGCGACTTCCAGGCCGCTGAGCGGCCGGATGGCATCACAGAGTCGAGATCGACGTCGGAGCGGACTCGCGCGAGTAGTGGCGTCCCATGACCACGCGTCGTGAAGATGAAGGCCGGCGCATCGAGGCTACCGACCACGTCGCTGAACTGTCCCGACGGGAGTTCGGAAACCTCGAAATGGGTGGACAGAGAGGAGATGAAATACTGAGGGTCGAACTCCCCGGCTGCGTCCGCCACGCGGTGGGTCGGAAGAACCACCAAATCAGGGTCGTCCATGTTCACCAGTGCCATTTGAACGAAGTCATACTCCGGGTTGAGAGGGGTCGCATCAGCTGCCCGCTCACGGCGTAGATCCCGATAGGCCAGCGCTGTGGTATAGCGGTGGTGGCCGTCCGCGATGAAGATCTTGCGATCCGACATGAACCCGGAGAGCGCTTGCGCGAGATCAGGAGAGTCGGCCGCCCACAGGATACTCTCGACTCCGTCGGCATCGACTGCGGTGGCGACAGGAGAGGTAGTCATCGCCGCCTCGAAGAAAGCATCCGTCAGACATGCGGGGTCGTCGAACAGCCCGAACACCTGGCTCAGGTTCGCGCCCGTTGCAACGGTGAGATTGAATCGATCGCCTAGAGCTTTGGGCAGCGTACGTTCGTGCGGTAGCACGACTCCGGCCGAGAACGGCTCGAGGCCCACCTCGACGATGAATGCCCTGCGACGGACTGGGGAGAGACCCGACATGTAGCGCTGTTCCAGCACGTAGACCGCGGGGATGGTGTCGCGAACCAGCACTCCGCTTTCCCGCCAGTCATCCCACAGGCGTTTCCCGGCATCGTAGCGGTTCGACGGATCTGAAGGGTCCGTCGAACCGGCAGGGAGTTCGAGTGCAACGACGTTGTGTGGGTCGCGCGCAAGAAGCTCTTCCCGGGCCTTCTCGGAGATGACGTCGTATGGCGGGGCACTGAGTGAGGAGATGTCGGTCTGAGTGCTCTGGTAGCGCCAAGCGGCAAAGGGACGAATACGTGCCATCTGGATGGGGCTCCTCTGGAGGGTGACGTTCCGACTTCGCTGAGTCTGGTCGCGCGGTGCGGGTAGTCTAGCGCGAAACCCGAAGAGGCGGGAAGTACATTTGGCCTAGAAGATGATTGCACGAAGCAGCACGAACGAGACCATTCCTGCGACGGTCGCACCGAGGAAACTTCGGGAATAGCGGAAGACAATGGCGGTGAGCACGGCGGCATACAGTCCGGGATTGGTGAGTGGCGGCTGCCAGTGAGAGCCGGGTCGAAGGACCTCGGTGGCCACAAGCGCCCCCATGACGCTGATGGGCACGTACTCCAGCCATCTGAGAAAGCGGGGATGCAGCTCAATCCGGGAGAACACCGCGATGGGCGCGAATCGCAATGCAAAGTTCACAACCGCCATCCCAACGATGACCGCCCAGATCGTCGACTGTGCGGCTACGCTACTCACTGAATGCCACCGCCGCGATGCTCGCCGAGACAATCGACGCTATCACAACGAACCAGCTGGGGGAGACGGTGAGTCCCGCCGCGGACAGAGCGGGAAGTGCGAGGGCAACCGCTCCGGCCAGCAAGCCGACAAGCACGTGTCGGCGGTTCTCGGCCAGTGCGACAAACAGGGCGGCGAACATCGCGGGCATCGCGAAGTCCATGCCCCAGCGGGTGGGATCGCCGATCCACCCAGCGCCTGCGGCACCGATGCCGGTACCGAGGACCCATCCGCACCACGCTATGGCTCCGGCGCCAGCCATCGAGGCAGGCGTCGAGAGCCCATCTCTTCTGTCAGCGATGTTGACCGCGAAGGTCTCGTCAGTGAGCGTGAATGCCAGCCACGACATGACCGTGGGGCGGACGCCGCGAAGGTGGGGCGAGAGTGTGGTCCCGAAGAGCACGTAGCGCGAGTTCACCACGGCGGTTGCGAAAACAGTCATCAATGCGCCTGTGCCACCCGATAGAAGAGATAGGGCGATGAACTGCCCTGCGCCGGCGATTGCGGTGGCCGAGCAGAGCAGCGCCTGAAAGACGGAGAAGCCGATGGTTCGGGCCAGCACCCCGAACGCCACACCAACCGGCACATAGCCAAGGAAGATGGGCAGCCCCAGCCGAGCTCCTCGGAGAAACCGGATCCATCGCGGTCCGTGCAGTGCACTATGGCGGCCAGGATGAATAGCCGACGCTGGTGGCGAGGTGTAAGGGGTTTGCGGCATGCGGGGCATGGTAGCACGCTGGCGTGGTTCTTGCGGACACGAATGTGTGCGAAAGGACTCGCGCAGGTAGGCGAGCGGTACAATAATGGTGACCGCTAGGTGAGCGGAGGCAGCGATCATGGAATTCACGATAACCTGCCCCATCGACGGGCCCGTAGAGGTCGGTCTTGAGGACATCGAGACGGTCGTTCTTCGCGATTCGGATCGTGCTGACATCGCGTTCATCTGCCCGCACTGCGGGACACCCGTGACCGTAACCGCGATAGTGCCGGCGTTCCTTCTTGCGGCTATCGAAGCGCTCGCAGATGATCCGGATGGTTCACAGACCGACGGGTTTGTGGTGATTCCAAGTGATGAGGTGGTGGCTGCGGTGGAAAGCGGGGCTCCTCGAGTCGACGATACGCGCGTCGACGCCTATTGCGAGTACTTCCGCAGGCAGCTCAGCCAGATCGACTGTGTTGATGACGCGGTAGCAGAGATGGACTCGCCAGCCCGCTCGTAGTCGCTAGGAGTCATGTCCTTCGCCCTTGTGCGCGTCGTGAGGTCGTACGGTTCTTCGACCCATGCTGGGCAATGGCCCTTTTCAGCGCACTTGGAGTGGCGAGTGCCAGTCCCGCCAAGAAGCCCCCGATGTGAGCCGTCCAGGCGACAGTCGGCGCTGTCGCGCCAGGAACCACCGGTGCCAGCGTCGAGACCACCTGGAGCGCGAACCAAAGTGCGATCACGAAGGCCGCGGGCAGGGACGCTACTTCGATGACCACGAGGACCGGCACGAGAGTGGTGATCCGGGCGCGCGGTTCAAGAATGAGGTGGGCGCCGAGTACCCCCGCGATCGCGCCGCTCGCCCCTACGAGTGGGGCTGAGGACGCCGGGTGCACAAGCGAGAATGCCACGGCCGCTACAGCGCCCGATGCGAGATACAGGGCCAGAAACCCCCGCCAGCCCAATCTGGCCTGCACCGTGGGGCCGAACACCAGAAGATAGAGCAGATTCGACCCCAGATGGAGCCAGCCCGCATGTAGGAACGTGGCGGTCACCAAGGTGAGCAGCTGGCCCGGGCTCAGAGGAGCAGCGAGCAGCCGGCGTGGCACGACAGCCAGGGCGTTGAGAATCGCGAGCGCATGAACGTCCGGTAGCAGTGCAAGCCGGATCATAGCTGCGAGACACAGAATCGCTACGAGCCATACGGCGAGTGGAGGTCCGGCGAAGCGCTTCTCGGAACGCAATGGAATCAAACTGAGGTCCTCGGCGGGTCGGTGCCCTTAGCGTGCGGCGCAGTGAGTGTTACGATTCAACTGATGCGAGTCTAACGTACCGGATCGTGATTCCGGTCAAGGAGGGGTCACATGACCATGTTTGCCTGTCTCAGCGTGGGTGCCGTACTTGTTGTCATAGCGCTCGCAGTGGTCGCGCTGTTCAATCGCCTTGTGGTGCTTCGCAACCGCGTCGACAACGCGTGGGCGCAGATTGAGGTGCAGCTCAAGCAGCGCTACGATTTGATCCCCAATCTTGTCGAGGTTGTGAAGGGCTACGCTTCGCACGAGAAGGACACGCTCGAGCGTGTCGTCCAAGCGCGCAATATGGCCACGAGTGCCTCGGGCGTCGGCGCACAGGCCCAGGCCGACAATATGCTCACGGGAGCCTTGAAGAGTCTGTTCGCTGTTGCTGAGGCCTATCCGGATCTCAAGGCGAACACGAACTTCCTCGATCTGCAGCAGAAGCTCAGTGAGGTTGAGCAGAAGATTGCCTATGCGCGCCAGTTCTACAACGATTCGGTCATGAGCTTCAATACGGGGATCCAGACGTTCCCAGCCAACATTCTCGCAGGCATCTTCGGATTCACGGCGCGCGATTACTTCGAGGCCGAGCCGGCCGCGGACGAAGCGCCGAAAGTGCAGTTCTAGTTGTGGTATTGGCGACCGTAGCCTATCCCCGGATCAATCCGATTGCCCTGAGCCTTGGTCCGATTTCAGTGCACTGGTACGGGCTCGCATACGTCACAGGGTTCGTTGCCGCTGCTTGGATTCTTCGAGGACTCGCGCGCCGCTGGGCGCTCGGGCTGACCGATGATGACGTTCTGAATGTCCTGCTCGCAGCTGTTATCGGCGTCATCGCTGGTGGGCGTTTGGGCTACGTGTTGTTCTACGGCGGCAGCTACTATCTGGAGAGCCCGGCGCGGATTCTTGCATTGTGGGACGGCGGGATGTCGTTCCATGGAGGACTCATCGGGATTCTTCTGGCGGGAGTGGTCGTCTCGCGGACTATGGGAATCCCTTGGCTGACGTTGTGTGACCTCGGTGCAGTCGGTGCCCCTATCGGCATCGGCCTAGGGCGGCTTGCGAACTTCGTGAACGGCGAACTGTGGGGTCGCGTTACCACCGCACCTTGGGGGATGGTCTTCCCCGGGGCAGGACCACTACCCCGGCACCCTTCCCAGCTCTATGAGGCCCTGCTCGAAGGAGCTGTGCTCTTCTGCGTGATGTTGTGGTTGGCTCGGAAGACCCCCCCGAGGCCGCGTGGCGAGCTGCTCGGCTGGCTGCTGACGGTCTATGGCACCGCCCGCATCGTGGTGGAGTTCTTCAGGGAGCCGGATGGGCAGCTCGGGTTCTTGGCGGGAGGCTGGCTTACGATGGGAATGCTCCTCAGCGTGCCCATGGTACTGGCAGGGGTGTGGCTGATCGTGATGGCCCGTCATCGCAACCTGCCGCAGGCCGTCCGGACCGGCGGCGTCTAGCCCTCAGGCACCTAGCCTTGTGGCGCGTCGGTCTTCCAGCAGGGAGCGTCCCTGTCGAGACACCGCGCACTCTCACTGGGTGTGAGCGGTGCTGGCGGCGCACATTGGGCGCAGAAGAGGCGGGGAAACTCACCCACTAGATCCTTGAGTTCAGTGTCCTTGTAGGGGTCTGGTTCGGGCATCTCGATCATGTGGAGAAGATAGCAGGACATAGTTGGCCTTTCGTTGGCGAACCCATCGTACGTCCAGAGAGCGTTCGCACGCCACTTTCCGGTTGCGATTCGGCCACAGACCCATCTTGTGTAGATGATGACTCCGCGATTGGGCTAGACTGCCAGCAGGTCGACCAAGGAGGAACTCGGTATGCCGCGTGTCGTCACCGCCCTTGCGGGCACCCTTGTTGTGGTGGTGCTCCTGTCCGGATGCCAGAAGCCGGTGACCGAGGTCACTTCGTCGTGGCCCACCGCTACGGCGGAGCGCGCCGTACCCCAGCCCGCGGTCAAGCCGCGATGGCCGTATACGGGTGCTGTGGCTGTGGACCCGGCCAAGCTCACTCGTCGTCCGCTTTCAATCAAGATCGAGAACTCGAACCCATCAAGACCACAGATTGGCTTGAACTCGGCCGATCTCGTCTACGAGACGATGGTCGAGGGTGGGATCACGAGGTTCAACTGCATATTCCATAGCAGGATTCCGAAGGTCGTGGGACCCGTGCGGAGTGCGCGTCTCTCGGACCAGTGGATCGTTCCGCAGTACGACGGGCTCTTCTTCTACTCGGGTCGCAGCAGCTCAGTGGCGGGCATCCTCCAGAAGTACGGGCTGCCGGATCTCTCGCAGGACCATGCGTCGGCAGCCTACTACAGGGTTCATGACCGCGCTGCGCCGCATAACCTGCTGCTCGATACGTCCAAGACGTACGCGGCCGCGCGCAATCGAAAGTATCGAGTGACTGCGGAGGTGACGCCTTTGCAGTTCGACCGCAGGGTCGTGGTCGCCACATCCACAATCACCCAGATCCAGATTCCGTTCTCGACTGCCAACCGAGTTGAGTGGCGCTACAACGAGACGTCCGGTCTCTACCGGCGGTGGAACAATGGGGCCGAGCACCACGATCAGGCCACGGGCAAGCAGGTGACGGCTGACAACGTCGTGGTCATGTGGGCCAAGTACACACAGGCGACTCACGACATGGTCGGGTCTGTGACGTGGGATATCCGGCTCGGTGGTGAAGGTCGCGTGAGCGTGTTTCACAACGGGCAACGCTACGATGGGACATGGAAAGCCAATCGAGACGCTCCACCGCAGTTCACCGACAAGGACGGTCGCCCCATCCGGCTTGCTGTGGGCAGGACCTGGGTCCAGGTCATTCCGCTTGATGGGAAGATCACGATGAAGTAGTTTCCGGCAGTTCCGTCGCCTACGGTTGTTCGCTGTTCGTGCGCGTGGGTACAATGCACGAACCGCACTAACCCCCTACAGTCGGTGGCCCCGCCCTTCTCGGCGGTGCCTGTGGAAGGAGTCGCAGCACCAGTGTCAGAGACGCAGCGCGAAATAGGGACCCTCAGGGTCAAGACCGGCCTGGCCGAGATGCTCAAGGGTGGCGTCATCATGGACGTCGTCACGGTAGAGCAGGCGAAGATCGCGGAAGACGCGGGGGCAGTGGCCGTCATGGCGCTCGAGCGGGTTCCGGCCGACATCCGTGCGGCCGGGGGTGTAGCACGCATGGCGGATCCGACCATCGTCGAGTCAATCGTCGGCTCGGTATCGATTCCTGTCATGGCGAAGTGCCGCATCGGCCACTTCGTCGAGGCGCAGATCCTCGAGTCGCTGGGCGTGGACTACATCGACGAATCCGAGGTGCTTACCCCTGCGGACGAGGAATACCACGTCAACAAGTTGGATTTCGGTGTTCCGTTCGTGTGCGGTTGCCGCAACCTGGGCGAGGCGCTTCGGCGCATATCCGAGGGTGCGGCGATGGTGCGTACGAAGGGCGAGCCGGGTACGGGCAACGTTGTCGAGGCGGTTCGGCATATCCGTACCGTGAACGACGAGATCGCGTGGCTCACGGGACTTCGCTCGGAGCAGCTGTTCTCGGCGGCGAAGGATCTCCAGGCTCCCTACAATCTTGTGAAGTGGGTGGCCGAGAATGGCAAGCTGCCTGTAGTGAACTTCTCGGCGGGCGGAATCGCCACTCCCGCGGATGCCGCTCTGATGATGCAGCTGGGCTGCGACGGCGTGTTCGTCGGCTCGGGCATCTTCAAATCGGGAGACCCTGCGAAGCGTGCCAAGGCCATCGTCGAGGCGACCACTCATTTCGAAGACGCCGAGGTCATAGCACGAGTGTCGCGCAACCTCGGAGAGGCGATGGTGGGTATCAACATCTCCGATATCCCCGATGCCGAGCGCATGCAGGAGCGTGGCTGGTAGGTGAAGGTCGGAGTTCTCGCACTACAAGGCGCGTTCAGGGAGCATATCTACTCACTTGAGGCGCTCGACGTGGGCGCCGTTGCCGTGCGCAAGCCGGAGCAACTGGATGCCTGTGTCGGGCTGATCATCCCTGGCGGTGAGTCGACGGCTATCTCGAAGCTCATGGCTTCATATGGTTTCTACGCGCCCATTCAGGCACGCCACGGCGAGGGAATGGCTGTCTGGGGTACATGCGCCGGATCGATACTGACCGCGCGTGTCGTGGTCGATGGCATAGAGGGGCAGAAGTCGCTCGAACTCATGGACGTCGCGGTTCGACGGAATGCGTACGGACGACAGGCGGATTCATTCGAGGCCGATCTGGAGTTCGCCGGCCTCTCGGAGGCGTACCGGGGTATCTTCATCCGTGCGCCGTGGATCGAATCGGTAGGAGAAGGGGTCGAAGTGCTTGCGCGTCACGAGGGGCACATAGTGGCCGCCAGACAGGGGAACTGCCTGTCGACGACATTCCACCCCGAATTGACCGGTGACCCTCGTGTGCACCGCTACTTCATCGAGAACGTTATTGGTTCGCAGCTCCGTGGGCCGCAAGGACGGTAGAATCGCGGGCGGCAGACAGTTTCCAAGGACCGAAGGGTAAGGCGAAGGCATGTCGGGACACTCGAAGTGGGCAACGACGAAACACCGCAAAGGCGCACAGGATGCCAAGCGTTCGGCGCTGTTCTCGAAGCTGACACGCATCATCACCGTTGCCGCCAAGACGGGCGGCGACCCGAATCCTGAGAACAACGCCTCACTCGCGGCTGCCATCGACAAGGCGAAGGGCTACTCTCTGCCGAGAGAGAAGATCCAGGTGGCCATCGACAAGGCTTTCGGCGCGGGCGCCGATGCTGCCAACTTCGAAGAGGTGATCTACGAAGGATACGGGCCGGCAGGCGTCGCTCTCTACGTCGAGGCACTGACTGACAATCGTAATCGCACCGCTGCCGATGTGCGCGCCGCCTTCACGCGGGCCGGGGGCAATCTGGGCACGACCGGTTCGGTCGCGTTCATGTTCGAGCGCAAGGGCGAGATCGTCGTCGACAAGGCAGGTGCGCCCGATGAGGACGAGCTGTTCATGTTGGTCGCCGATGCGGGCGGCGAGGACCTGGAAGTGAGCGAGGACGAGGTTCTGGTCTACACGGTTCCGGCCGATCTGATGGCGGTCAAAGCCGGGCTCGAGGCTGCAGGTCTCACGGTCAGGGGCGCGGAGCTTGCGATGGAGCCCGTCAATCCCGCGGTCGTCTCGGTGGTGGATGCAAAGAAGGTCTTTCGGCTTGTGGACAAGCTCGAGGAGAGCGACGACATCCAGAACGTCTATCACACGATGGAACTCACCGACGAGATCCTTGCTGCGCTGGAATAGCGCTACTGGTACGTGCTGAACTGGGCATCGTAGGTGTAGGTGATCGTGGGCGTGTGCGAGCGCCACGTACTCGGCGGGCCGTCGAGGCGGATGGCTTCGGCGATACCCGAGA
The DNA here is from genome assembly GCA_002841275.1 of Actinobacteria bacterium HGW-Actinobacteria-7. Lineage (GTDB taxonomy): Bacteria > Actinomycetota > Coriobacteriia > Anaerosomatales > PHET01 > PHET01. Next base: position 14,979 of record PHET01000009.1, read on the forward strand.
TCATGGCCCAGCGGGCCGGGGTGGCGAACTGCATGCTGGCGTCCACTCGGGGTCCGAGCGTCGCATTCTGCATCTCGTGTCCGTAGGTTACCAGTACGACGTGGTGGCCGGCCGCTGCCGCTTGGGCAGCGCGCGACGCCGCGTCGCGATCCGCAGGAGCCTTCTGTACGGCCAGAGAGACGGCGTCTCGTGAATCCCTCGACGCGAGGACTATTCGTGACCACGCGATCGAGTATTGCGCTGCCTCGTTGAGCAGGACGAGAATCACAACAGTTGTGACGATGCTGCTGAGGATGTTCGTCGTTCGCTGGGCAGCTGAACTACGTGTCACGGCTCTTGCCTCCGTTTGGGTGTTCTCGTGGCGTTGCGTTCCCGCCGCTAGAGTTCATCTACCCGTTGTGTGCCTTGTCGAGCGACTTGCCCCCTGATACCCTGAACATATGTTCGATTAGGCTTCGGAGGGGAGGCGGCGTGATCATCCTTGGAATCGATCCCGGCCTCGCCAATACCGGTTGGGGTGTTGTCAGCCGAGAAGGCTCCACCTGCCGGGCGCTTGCGTACGGGTGTGTGACCACGAAGGCAGGCGATCCGCTTGCCCAACGGCTCGCGTTGATCCATGACGAGATACGTGACGTGACCGCACGGTACCGGCCCGTCGAATGCGCGGTGGAAAGCATCTTCTTCGGAACGAATGCCAAGAGTGCTTTCGCCACGGGTCAAGCCCGGGGAGTGGCGCTGCTCGCTACGTCCGGCGCACGGTTGGTGCTCGCCGAGTACAGCCCTGTGCAGATCAAGAGCGTGATCGCAGGTTCGGGCACGGCTGACAAGAAGCAGGTCACGTACATGGTCCGGGCGCGGCTCGGCATGGATCATGATCCGCGCCCCGACCACGCCGCCGATGCCCTTGCTGTCGCGCTCACACACGCAACTCTGCGAGATCGTCGCATTCTGGAAGAGGCGAGCGCATGATCGCGTTTCTCACGGGGATCGTCGCGGCCAAGGGGACCGGGTTCGTGGTGCTCGATGTCGCGGGAGTCGGATATCAGTTGAACATGCCGACCGGCTCGCTGGCTTCGCTTCCCCCCGAGGGCGGCCGCGCGACGATTCACACCCACCTGCATGTTCGTGAGGACGAGTTGTCGTTGTTCGGGTTCGCAGATGACACTGAGAAGTCGGCCTTCGAGCTTCTGATCACGGTGAGCGGCGTCGGCCCCAAGGTAGCCCTTGCGACCCTGTCGGCCCTCTCGCCCGATGCGCTAGCCGCCGCGATCGCGGCTGATGACGTGGCTTTGATATCCAGCGTGCCAGGTATCGGCAAGAAGACGGCTCAGCGCATCATCTTGGACCTGTCGGAGAAGTTCGACGTGGAGGTGCTGCGCGGTGGTATTGGCGGTCGCGGATCCGGGGCTTCGGGGAGCGCCGCCTCCGAAGCACGCGATGCGCTTCAAGTCATGGGCTTCTCGGCAGCGGAGATTGTTGCGGCGATGAAGGGCGTGCCGGACGGTGCTGAGACGCAGTACGTGCTTCAATGGGCGCTGAAGCGCCTGGGCGGGGGCCGGTGAGCGTGGGGACTGTGTGGGAAGCAGACAACGGTGCGGGGCCTGAAGACCGAGATATCGACCGGTTGGTCGCCGCCGAGTTCACAGAGGACGACCTCGAGATCGACCGCAGCCTCAGGCCCAAGACTCTGGATGACTACCTGGGGCAGGAGCGGGTCAAAGAGAACCTGTCGGTGTTGATACAGGCGGCACGGGCACGTGATGAAGCGCTCGACCACGCGCTTCTCTCAGGACCGCCCGGGCTGGGGAAGACCACCCTGGCCGGCGTCATCGCAAATGAACTCGGTGTGAAGCTCAAGACAACGAGTGGTCCGGCAATCGAGCGAGCAGGCGATCTTGCGGCCATTCTGACCAACCTTGAAGAGCGCGACGTGTTGTTCATCGATGAGATCCATCGTCTCAACAGGGCCGTTGAGGAAGTGCTCTATCCGGCGATGGAGGACTTCAACCTCGATATCGTCATCGGCAAGGGCCCTGCCGCGCGCTCGTTGCGGTTGGAGATTCCGCGATTCACCCTTGTTGGTGCCACAACGCGCACGGGGATGCTTACAGGGCCACTCAGAGACCGGTTTGGCATGGCTTTTCGACTTGACTACTACACGCCTGTCGAGCTCTCCGACATCGTGTTGAGAAGTGCGACTATCCTCGGTGTCTCGATCGATGACGAGGGAGCAGCCGAGATCGCTCGACGCGGCCGTGGAACTCCTCGGCTCGCGAACCGTTTGTTGAAGCGTGTTCGTGACTACGCGCAGGTTCGTCACTCGGGAAGCATCGATGAGGATATCGCCGCCGAGGCGCTGGCGTTCTTCGAGGTCGACCATCTGGGGCTCGACACTATGGATGTGCGGATTCTGGCGACTCTCGCCGACACCTTCCAAGGGAGGCCTGTCGGTCTGAACACCTTAGCCAGTGCCACGGGCGAGGAGGCTGAGACGCTTGAGGATGTCTACGAGCCGTACCTGCTTCAGCTGGGACTGATAGTCAGAACTCCGAAAGGGCGTCAGGCTACACAGCGTGCCTATGAGCACTTGGGTATCGCGCCGCCTTCGAGTGCTCCCGACCAGAAGGGGCTCTTCTGAGAGATGGAGCGCTAGACTGTTACCGCACACAGGTAGGATCAATGAGGAGATACGCAAGTGACTGATGAGCGGGACTCCGACACTCGGCCGGCCGATACACAGCGACTCGAGGCGGAACTCACGCGCGGCGAGCTGCCATCGCTGCCCCCTAACCAGCCCAAGGGCATGCTTGGAGAGAAGGGTCTCAACCTCTACAAGGAGGAGTCGTTCACTCCTGACCTGAACTCAGGTATTTCGCAGGAGAACGATTTGCCGGTTGTGTGGCTGGGAATCCTGCTTGCCTACATCGTCTTCTTCCCGCTGGCGTACTGGCTGCTCTGGCGTTCTCGGCTCTTTAGCCGTCGTTCCAAGATCATCACGAGCGTCATCGGCGCAATCGGCGTCGTCGCCGTGGCCGTGGCCGCGTATTCGCGCTGATGCAGAAACACTAGACGGCCGCAGTTCGGTTCTTGCATAATCTGGGCTGGAGTCGAAAGCGGCTCCATGGTTTGCGGCGTGGCGTACGCGTGGCAACCTGACGCGATGCGCGCGCCGCTTTGTTTTGCCCCACGCAGGGGCGGAAAGTAGGGTTTGCATGGCTACTGGTACCGTCAAGTGGTTCAACCCCGACAAGGGCTACGGCTTCATCGAGCAGGAGGGCGGCGAGGACCTCTTCGTTCACTTCAGCGAGATCCAGGGCGACGGCTTCAAGACCCTCGACGAGGGGCAGGCCGTGGATTTCGATGTAACTACCGGTCGCAACGGCAAGGAGCAGGCGAGCAACGTTCGCAAGCTTTAGCCTGAACATAGGACGAACTGAGTACGCAGAGGCGGCGGGCCCGAACGGGAGCGTCGCCTCTGGCTATACTGCTCTTGCGATCGACGATGGTCCCAGAAGGAGAGCCCGTGCCCACCGAATCCGTGGTTGCCAGCAGGCTAAGGGTCTCGGCGCTGTGGGTCCGCGTTGACCAGAATCGCGCCAAGATCACGACGTTCGTTGTTCTGTTCGTCGCTGGTTCGGCAGTCCTACTGGATCTCGCACTGGTAGCGGTGCCGGGGAGCCTCCTGAGTCTGGTGTTCGCCGATCAGAACCGGTCGTGGTTCCGTGGGCTGTTCGTGGTGTGGGTGGTCGCACTGGCTGTTCTGCTTCTGGTTGGTGGGCTGGCAGCAGCAGTCCAGCTATCGAATGCCGAGGACTGGGTACGGAATCGTTTTGCTGGCAGAGACCCCCGCGAGGGTGAGGCGCTCGAGCTCAAGTTGGCCGTCGAGGACATGAGATTGGCCTCAGGGCTTGCTGCACCGCTGCGCATCATCATTCTTGAGGCACCAGGCGACAGCGTCAACGCGCTTGCGCTGGGAACGACACGCACAAGTCCGCTTATCGGGGTGACCCCGGGCTTTCTCACGGCACTTGATGTTGACGAACAGCGTGCGATCATTGCGACACTCACTGCGCGCATCCTCGCTGGAGACATCATGTTCGGCACGGCGTTGGCAGCGCTGATGGGACCGCTGAAGTTGATACGCGAATCGCGCAAGGCGACGGGCAATGCGGCTGGTGCGGTGGCGGATGCCGGATGCTCGGATCCAGGATGTAGCTCCGGGTGCGGCGATGGATGTATCGATGGTCTGGGCGACTCGGATGGATGTGCAGGCGCCATAGTCATGATTGTCTTCGTGGCAGTCGTCATAGCGCTCACGTATGCGGCGGTTGTCACGGCGGCATGGATCGTGACCTTGTGGGGTCGCGCACTGCATCGAACAGCGTACGAGAAGGCCGATGCGGAAGGCATGTTGCTGCTGAAGGACCCCGCTGCGATGCTCTCCGCGCTCAGAAAGACGGCGACCAGCTCGAATGTCGTTGGCGACGGCGACGAGAGCTACGACGGAATCTTCTATGCCGCGACAAGTGGGACCGCAAAAGTGGAGCGAATCGAGCGGCGACGGTATGACCGGCTGCGCGAGGTCCTTGGCATCGATGGTCTGGCCGCAGCGCCAATGGTCGAGCGGTAGCACCTCTCGGTTCGCACGTCGGGTGCGGAGATGCGCTTGGGGTATCTACTCCGCAGGAACCTATACCGAGAGAGGGCCACGTGGCAGTTCCAGAATCGAGTGCACCGCGTACCAAAGTCGTGCTGGTCACTGGTGCCACTGGGTACGTAGGTTCGCACATTGTGGTGCCGCTCTCAGAGGCGGGCTACTCAGTCAGGGTGTCAGCGCGAAACACCGCCGGCGTCACTGCGTCGGTGCGCAAGCATGCGTTCGAGCTGGTCGAAGCCGACGCTTTGGATCCGCAAGCGGTGGCAGCGTCGCTTCGTGGCGTGGACATCGCGTATTACTTGGTGCACACACTTGGCCAGGGCGCAGATTACGCCGACCGCGACCGAACCGCGGCTGAGATATTCGCCAAAGCGGCCAAAGAGTCGGGCGTGGCACGGATCGTATATCTGGGCGGGCTGGGGCACGACACCGAGCGTCTGTCGGAGCATCTCGCGAGCCGGCATGAGGTCGGCGTCACGCTCGCGGGCCAAGGTAGTGCGGTCATCGAGTTTCGAGCATCAATCGTCCTCGGGAGCGGTTCAACGAGCTTCGAGATGATTCGAAACCTGACCGAGAAGATTCCCGTGATGACGACGCCTCGGTGGGTTCGCATGAGCGCTCAGCCCATCGGCGTCCACGATGTCGTCGCTTATCTCGTGGCTGCAGCGTCGATTGAGTTGCCAGACGGGCCGTCGCATCGGATCTATGAGATTGGGGGCGCCGATGTGGTCAGCTACGGGGATCTGCTCCGTTTGTACGCGGAGTCCCGACAGTTGAAGCGTCTGGTTATCCCGGTACCGGTGCTTTCCCCGGGACTTTCTGGCTGGTGGCTCTACCTCTTCACACCAAGGGAGGCGACGGTCGGCCGCCAGCTCGCCGAGTCACTCAGGTTCCCAACGGTGGTCACTACCCAGGATGCGGCACGTGATTTCCCGGACATAGCCCCTGCGGGAGCGCGCGACGCAATGGACCGCGCATTCGCTGACGAGAACACGGCGTTCTCGGCGACCCGCTGGAGCGACGAGCTGGGAACGTACGCCACACCGGTGCATCTTCAGCGAGAGGGGCGCTATATCGACTCGCGGCTCATCGCCACGGGTTGCCCGCCTGAAGCAGCCTTTGACCCCATCGCATGTATCGGCGCGGAGCGCGGGTGGTACGCATTCGACACACTGTGGGACATTCGGGGGTTCATCGACATCCTTCTGGGCGGACCCGGGCATCGCCGTGGTCGCCGCGACCAGTACGCACTGATTGAAGGCGATTATCTGGAGTGGTGGCGGGTCGAGAGGGTCATTGCGCCGGAGCTTCTCAGGCTCCACGCCGAGATGAAGGTTCCCGGCGAGGGGTGGCTGCAGTACGAACTGACTCCTGTGAAGGACGGAACACTGGTGCGTCAGACAGCCATTTTTGACGCCAAAGGCATCCTTGGTCGACTCTACTGGTACGCTGTACTGCCGCTGCATCACTTCGTCTTCAACGGCACACTCGAGGGAATCCGTCGTGAGTGCAGCGCTCTGGTCGCTGGACCGAACACCTGCCCGTTGCCGGGGGAGTGGGAGCGCTCAGCGCTAGCCCGAGAAGCGGCCGAGATCAAGAGGAGCTGACCCGTTGCAGTACCAATCCGACTACATACTGCGTCTTATCGAGCAGATGGGCGGACTGATACGCCGTGCCACGGAGAAGATGCGAACCGGAGGCGCCGAGGAGCCCTACGAACTCGCTGACCAAGCCATCGGCCTGGCGCTCGACATGGACCCCTCGATTGCCTCGCGACTCTCGCCCCAGAGTCTGGCGTCGCTACTGGAACTGGGCAACCTAGATGACCGCGTGGTCGAGCTGGTGGCGCAGGCTATCGAGCTCGAAGCCGACGTACTCCAATCGGGCGGCGAACTCATAGCGGCAGATGTGAGGCGCGATCAGGCCAACGCGGTTCGTTCGCTGCTGGGGCCGATGCACGCGAACTGACCCTCGCTGTTGCCGCGCAACTAGGGCGCAACAGCTGTTGCGAGCCATGCTCCGTGGAGGTTGCAGTTCTCCATTGCCGCTATCTCGGTGCCTGCATCGATGTTGAGAACGCACGTCAGAATGGGGTCCACGGCCACCGCTGAAGCATCGAATCGCGCGACTGGCGTGCCTGCTGCGTGGACCTCTATCCACTGGATGAAGTGGTCGGGCTGATTGGGGTGTGAGACGAGGTGGCCCACGATGACAGTGACAGCAACCCTGTCGCCGTCACGAACGCACGCTATGTGGGGCAGATGCTTCTTCTCGAAATCACTTGCAGAATCGACATCGGCTACGGTGTTGATTCCTGACAGAATCGGCGCGTCGTTCATCTGTACCTCCATGTCATTGGCGGCTGGGCTCCGGCCGTTCGCCGGTAAGCAGGTATATACCCTCGCAACGTGCAGCTAGAATCGTCTTCGAGGGCAGTTCGCCCACGACAACGCTTCCCTGTGGTTCGGAGGTACGCTTTGGCCGTCGTCGACTCAGTAGCCAACCGCGACGATGCGGTCTTGGTGATCATTGACGTGCAAGAGGGACTGGCGACGGTCATGCAACACCGCGAGCGGTTGTTGCGGCAGACCGCTCTGCTGGTTGAGTCGGCCGCAATTGTCGGTGTCCCTGTTCTCATCACTCGACAGTACCCCAAAGGACTGGGGGATCTGTGCCCCGAGCTCGAGCTTGTGCTCGCGAGCGCGCAAACCGACTCGGCGAGCATCCACCGCGTGGACAAGCTCGCTTTCGATTGTTTTGGCGAGCCCGAATTCGTTCGTGCTCTGGAGCTGACCGGTCGCGCGCAGCTGGTGATAGCCGGCATGGAGTCGCATATCTGCGTCTGCCAGACTGCACTCGCGGCGTTGCGGCGAAGCCATGATGTCCATGTGGTTCAAGACGCATGTTGTTCGCGCGACGAGCGTTCGAGTGATTCTGCGTTTTCCCGGATGGCGCGAGCAGGAGCGGTGGTCACTACGGCGGAGTCGGTCGCGTACGAGCTGGTCGGGCAAGCGGGCTCCCCGGAATTCAAGAGGCTATTGGCTGCCGTGAAGCGCGGCTGAGCCAGCCAGTGGCCCTCGATTCTGCGATAATGCCTGTGCGTTCAACGCTGCTCTGACCACCGGAAAGGTGGACCTATGACATCCATGTCCTTTCGCTCGTCCATCGTCGGCTTCCTTCTGTGCGTTTCGATCGTGGTGCCGAGCACCTGCTTTGCCGCTTCGCCCCAGGCAACGGGCGCCCTTGATTATCAGATATGGATGGCGCCCGAGCCGGGCAAGGCGATAGTGCTGGTTTCGTCGACTATCCCTCAGACGGTGGAGTTGCCTGCTACCGTTCGAATCCCGATTCCTGCGGGGATGACGGTTGAATGGGCGGGGGAGCTGGGCGGCGGCGATGCGTCCAGCGACATTGAGCGGCCTTACACTGTTGGGGAAGGAAGCGGCGGCCAGTACGCTGAGTTCGAGATCCAGCAGTTCAGGCAGGCGCAGATCGACGTCTCCGGCAAGACCATTCCGGTTGGAGTAGGCGAAGTGAAGGCGTCGTTCGGCTTCGTCCAGGCCGTCCCCTCGGATCAAGCAGGGTTCTCGGTGCGCGTTCCCGCCGGGGCCAGCAACGTCAAGATCACTCCGAAGCCGGTCGGGAATCCTGAGACGAATCAAGCGGGTGAGTCGCTCTACACACTCGCAGGCAAGCAGCTGAAGCTTGGCGACACGACCACCATCGAGGTCGCCTACAAGGTCGGAGCGGCAACGTCGTCTGGTGGGGGTTCGGGCGCGACGGGCACCGTGGTGGCTGTGCTCGTGTTCGGGCTGCTGCTCGCGGTTGTGGCTCTAGTCGTGGCGCTGCGCCGAAGTCGCGCCCGTGACTGACGCCACTCGAGGACTCGACTTGTGACCTACGTATTCGGTGTTGCTGCCCTGCTCATAATGATCGGCGAGCTGGCTGACAAGTCCCAACTCCTCGCGCTGTGTTTGGCGACTCGCTACAGGGCATGGCAGGTTCTCGTCGGCATCTTCATCGCGACATTCATCGTCCACTTCTTCTCGACATTGGTAGGTCAGACTCTGGGCGCGTTCATCCCCCAGGGCGTGTTGCCCCGGGTGACAGGCGTGCTCTTCGTCGGTTTCGGAATCTGGACTCTGCGTGGAGACACCGTGGATGATTCGGACGCTGAGCGCGGAGCGGGTAGATTCGGGCCGATTGTCGCAACCGGTATCGCCTTCTTCTTCGCCGAGCTAGGCGATAAGACGCAGATTATGACGATGACCATTGCGGCTGACCCGGGCCATGCGCTCCTCGCGTTTGCCGAGCGTCTGGGCGTCACATTGCCCGGATGGGTGACTGCCGCCGGCGCGAGCGCGAACGGCTTGGGGCAGGTAGCGCAGTTCTGGGCGGTGACGCTCGGCTCGACCGTGGGCATGGTGATCGCGGATGCACTCGCAATCGGCGTCGGTGTGCTTCTGGGGAAGCATCTGCCGGAGCTGCTGGTTCGTCGGATCTCAGGCGCTCTGTTCATCATCTTTGGACTGGTCACGGTGTTGTCGGCCGTATTGGGCTCCTAGCGAGTATGCTTCGGCCATGAGTGCATCCATGACATCTGCGCCCAGTGGAAAGCGAGTAGCGCTGCATGCATGTTGCGGCCCCTGCCTGCTTGAGCCCTACGACGCATTGGTGGATGAGGGCGCCGAGGTCGTTGTCGTGTACTACAACCCCAATATCCACCCTGAGGGCGAGTATCAACGGCGCCGAGACACCCTGCTCGGGCACGCTCTCGCCGCCGGCATTGAGGTCGAAGTCCGACCCTATGATCCGGTCGTCTGGTTTGAGACTGTTGCACCGCACGGGAGCTCTCGCTCAGAACGGTGTCGGGCCTGCTATCGGCTGAGGCTCACGGAGGTAGCCCGATGGGCTGCCGAGAATGGCTTCGAAGCCGTTGCCAGCACGCTGACGGTCAGTCCGTATCAGGATGCCGACACCATCACTGAGGAGGGTCGTCTCGCGTGCGAAGCGGTCGGGCTGGAGTACCTCCAGCGAGACTACCGAGACCGCTACCCCGACGCAACGCGGCGCTCGCGCGATTTGGGAATGTATCGGCAGAACTACTGTGGTTGCGTGCTGAGTGCGACCGAGGCTGCTGAAGAGAGGACCGCTCGCAAGGCCGAGCGACAGGCGCGCCGTCAGGCCTAGGCGCCCGCGTCCGCATTGTCGCGGTCGGCCTCCCGCTGCTTCCTCTCGGCGTCCCGCATCCGAATCTCGGGCACTCTGCGAGCGTACCGGTAGGCGCGCAGTGGCTGGAAGCTGGGTCCCCAACCTCGCGTGGTGCGCATCTCTATGGCCCTTCGCAGATCGTCTTGCGTCGTGCCCGGGAAGATAGTACGGCTGGTGCCGACCACTGAGAGCATGTGCGCGTCGCTTCCGCCGGTCGCGGCAAGCCTATCCGCATTGGCGCGGTGGTAGCCGCGTGCACGGAAGTTGGCGAGGAAGAGCAGCGGTGTCGAGTTGGCCACTTCCACGCCGTCGTAGTCCACGCAGTCGTAGACCGAACGTTCTCCTCGGCAGAGGCCGTGCTTGTGCCACCAGCGCGGTGCAAAGGGGTGGGCGGCGATCGCCAAGCCCCCCTGAGCATGGATCCGAGCTACCGTTTCATGCGCGTCCAGCTCCGCCGGGATCAGTTCGGGGGTCCAGAGTCCCAGAATATGGCCGTCGCTACTCTCGACTTCCTGTCCGACGATGACGTCGACTCGGAAGCGGTGTGCGAGGGCCGCCGCTTCGAGTGCACCTTCGTTGGTGTTGTGGTCGCAAATGGCGACCACGGACAGGTCCGTGGCCTCAGAGGCCCACTCCAACAACTCCTCGGGATTAGCGGTCCCGTCGGACGCGGTGGTATGTACGTGTAGATCTGCTGCTGAGTATCCGTGTCTCATGACTTGCGTATGGTAGCACCGAGCCGCTGTGTCGCGGTGTGCTGAGGTACACTTCGCTCGTAAACCGTACGAGAGGACTCCCGATAGATGCGCACCGCCGACTTCGACTACGACCTCCCCAGTGGCCGGATCGCACAACGGCCTGCTGAGCCGCGAGACAGCTGCAGGTTGCTCGTGCTTGACCGCGCCAGCGGCCAGGCCGACCATCGCACGTTCTCCGATCTCCCTGAGTATCTGCGCGACGGTGACCTGCTTGTGGTCAATGAGACCCGTGTGCTGCCGGCACGGCTCAACGGCGTCAAGGACGAGACGGGTGGCGCTGCGGAGATACTGCTGCTCCGGGAGCGCTACGAGAACGCATGGGAGTGTCTGGTCAAGCCTGGGCGGCGGCTCAAGCCCGGCACACGTCTGATCTTCGGTGACGGCGCGATGACCGGGTTGATCGTGGACACGCTCGACGAGGGCGGGGGCCGCCTGATCCAGTTCTCGCCCAAAGAGGGACGTTTCCTGGATATCGTTCATCGGATAGGCGAGATGCCGCTTCCTCCCTACATCACGGAGCCGTTGGCCGATCCCGATTCGTACCAGACTGTGTTCTCGCGCGACGAACGCAGTGCCGCTGCGCCCACGGCTGGTCTGCACTTCACCCCTGAGCTGCTCGACCGCTGTCGAGAGGCGGGAGCCCGCGTCGAGACCGTCGAACTCGACGTGGGGCTTGATACATTCACCCCAACGCCCATCGTATCCACACCGAGCACTTTCGAGTTCCCAGCTACGCCGCCGATGCGGTCAACCTGACGCGGGAACGAGGCGGGCGCGTGATCGCCGTGGGGACGACGTCGGTTCGTGCGCTTGAGAGCGCATACGACGTGGAGGCTGGAGTTGTGAGCGCTGTTGAGGGATCCACGAGCCTGTTCATCTTGCCCGGGTACCGGTTCCGCGCAACGGACGCGATCATCACCAACTTCCATGTCCCGTGCTCGACGCTACTCATGATGATCAGTGCGTTCGCTGGCCGAGAATCCATCATGCGGGCCTACGAAGACGCCCTCGAGCGCCACTACCGCTTCCTGAGCTTCGGGGACGCGATGCTCATCCTCTAGGGGGCTCACTCGGCCGGCGCCCACCACGTCCAGTCGGGATTGCCTGCAGCAGGATCGGTGCTGTTTGTTCCGGGCGCCACGAGAATGCCCTGCGCAGTGGAGCCTCCTGGTCCGAAGATGGCGACTCCGCGGCTGTCGTTGCCCACCAACGCGTAGGTCGGTGAACCGTCGTCCGACTTCGGGCGTTCTACGACGCTCGGCAAGGAAGGCCATTGGCCATAGGACGGAATCCCACCGCTTTGGAGAGCGTAAACGCGGTCCTGGTAGATGCGCGTCACTCGCTCGAACCCAAGGTAGCCTCCGGTGCCGTCTGAGAGGTAGACATAGCTTCTGTCATCCAAGGCGAGGACTTCCCGGCTGGTGGGCGGAGACTGCCCATCGAGCGCGGTCAGCGACGTGCCGACCCGTTTGAGTGCGGTCGCGTCAAGGGCGGACGTGGCACCGGTGGATCGGTAGACCGTCGTTCCGACCGAAATGAAGCGCGGTGGCGAGGCGGCGGTCGATGGCGCAGCCTGCACGGCAGGCGCATTGGTACCGTCGGACTGTGCGCTACCGGCCCCGGATGCATCGAACTCCATCTGAGCTCCTGGAGCCGACGAACGGGAGGCGAGCGTCTGGGCCGTGTTCGGTTGCGGGGTGAACATCTGCCGCACGCCCGTGACTGCGCCGATACCTGCCGCGACGAAGACCACGGCCGCTGCCAGCCCCCACGCGATGACCGCCTGCCGGTGGACGGGGTCGCGCAGGATGGAACCCAGCCGCTTCGGGGGCTCGTCTGGGGATGTCTCGGCCGGGCGAACCGTCACACCGGAAGCGACCGGCTCCGGGGCGGCAGCTTCAGCGGCGGCGGCCTCCCGGCGAACCGCGGCCATGATTCGGCTATGTAGCTCGTCAGACGGTTGCGGAAGCGGGGCTCTGCTTACGCTCAGCAACGCGCGAACGTATGCAGAGCACTCGGGACAGGTGCGAGAGTGTTCCTTAGCGCGCTCCAAGAGCGCTGCGTCCACATCGACGTGGTCGAGCTTCTCGGAAATCAGTCTCTGCGTCTCCAGGCAGTCCATCATGCACCTCGTCCCGACATGCCCAAGGCAGACGCGAGCGTGCGCCGTGCGCGAAAGACACGCGACTTGACCGTACCGGCCGGTACACCCAGCGCTGCGGCCGCTTCTATGTATGTCAGTCCGAAGACCGACACGGCGGAGAGGGCGTCGCGGTCCTCGGGTGGTAGCGCACGCATCGCCAGCTCGACGGTCGCCGAGAGCGCGGCGCTGTCGGCCAGGTCCTCTCCGGCGAAGTCATGGTCGAGCGGGTCCACCGGGACGGGCCGTCTGCGCCCGGCACGGACTTCGTCGAGGCAGGTGTTGCGCGTGATGCGATACAGCCACGTTGTGAAGCGTGCGCGCTCATCAAAGGAGCTCAGCGAGCGGAACACCTTGATGAACACCTCCTGCGTCACGTCCTCGGCCATCTGAGAATCGCCGAAGAACCGCAGGGCATGCGCGTATACGACACGTGTGTGCCGACGCACGAGTGCCTCAAACCCTGCGATATCCCCCGCACGTGCCACGGTGACCAGTGCGGGGTCGTCGGCTGTCTCGTAGTTCATTCTGCTCCGTTAGACGGCATCCGGTGCCCAGCGGTTCATACGACATCAGTCTAGCGCCTCCAGCGCGCTTCATCCGCCTCGGGTAGAATCGCCCGCATGAATCCTTTCGACTTCGAACTCATTGCGACCGACTCGGCGACTTCGGCCCGGCGTGGGCGGTTCCACACCCCGCACGGGGTGATCGATACACCACTCTTCATGCCGGTTGGGACGCGCGCCACGGTGAAGGGCGTCACCGTGGATCAGCTTCACGGCATCGGCGCACAGGTCGTTCTTGCCAACACGTACCACCTGTTTCTGCGGCCAGGTTCCGAGCTCATCGCTCGGGCAGGCGGCCTGCACCGCTTCATGAACTGGGACCGGGCGATTCTCACGGATTCCGGCGGCTTCCAGATATTCAGCCTTGCGGACACGCTGAAGCTTTCAGATGAGGGCGTACGCTTCCGCTCCATCATCGATGGCGCGTGGCACTTCTGGACTCCCGAGGACAACATGCGTATCCAGCAGGAACTGGGTGCTGACATCGTGATGCAGCTGGACCAGTGCCCTCCATATCCAGCGGAACGAGAGCTGGTCGCCACGGCGGTCAAGCGCAGTGCTGATTGGGCTCGCCGCTGCAAGGACTCGCATACCAGAGACGACCAAGCACTTTTCGGCATCGTTCAGGGCGGGGTTCATTTGGATCTCCGACTTCAGAGTGTCGAGCGTTTGGTCGAGATCGGGTTTCCCGGCTACGGGATCGGCGGCTACTCGGTTGGCGAGCCGCACGAACTTATGCTGGAGACCCTCGGTGCCGTGTGCGACGCATTGCCTGCGAACAAGCCTCGTTACCTGATGGGTGTGGGTAACCCGACGACCATGCTCGAGGCCATAGGGGCCGGTGTCGACCTGTTCGATTGCGTCCTGCCGACCCGCACGGCCCGCATGGGCACGGCGTTTTCGAGTGAGGGACGGCTGAACCTGAGAAACGCGCGGTTCATCGATGATTTCGGCCCGCTCGACCCAACGTGCAGCTGCCCGACGTGCACGTCATACTCGAGGGCGTATCTCCGACACCTCGTCAACGCCAAGGAGATGCTGGCGTCGACCCTGCTCAGCGTGCACAACCTGCACTTCCTGATCGACTTGGCGCGTCGGGCGCGCGAGGCGGTTGAAACGGATACCTACGGGGTGTTCTTGGCGCGGTGGCGCGATTCGCCGGCAGCCGATGACTTCTAGCCGGGACCAGCTTACACAAACAGCGCTTCCGTAGAGGGCGGCGTACAGGTAAGATAATCCGTCGGCTGTGAGTCGGCAGGCACGTGAGTTCAGAGGAGAGTGTTGATGAGTTCACAATTCACGAACCTGGTCTTCATCGGTGCCATGGTCGCCATCTTCTACTTCTTGCTGATTCGACCACAGCAGCGTCGCGCGAAGCAGCAGCAGAAGATGCTTTCCGAGCTTACCCCGGGCACTTCCATCGTAACGGTGGGCGGCATCTTCGCCACCGTTGTCGAAGTCGGCGCTCGTGTTCGCGTGCGCGTGTTCGATGGCTCAGTGTTGGAGATCGCTAAGAACGCGATCAGCAACGTCGTCGATCCCGCGGGCGAAGAACTAGACGTGGTCGCGGAAGCCGCGGATGAGGCCGTGCCCGAGAGCGACGAATGAGTTGAGTTTGATTTGAATGCTCTCGGCCCGCGACAGCGGGCCTCGGAGCGTGCATAATCGCCCACGAGCGTAACTCGCACTCGTGGGGTGAGCGTTGGAGTGAGAGACGGGCCAACAGACATCGTCAGCGGTCCGCTCATTCCTCAACAATGGAATCAGGCTCTCGCAAGAGCTGACAACGCAGGGTACGGAAGGTAGGGGCATGGACCAGAAACAGAAGAACATACTGTTGTTCGCGCTAGCGGTGGTGCTCACGATATCGTCGTGGGTGATTCTATGGCCCCCCGCCACCAAGATCACCCAGGGTCTCGACCTGCAGGGTGGACTCTCGGTGATTCTGACGGCCCAGGAAACCACGAAGACGCCAATCACCGCGTCGGTCATGGACCGTGCGGAACTCATCGTGCGCAACAGAGTCGACCGTCTCGGAGTGCGCGAGGCATCGATTGCCAAGCAAGGCAACGATTCGCTGCTCGTCCAGATACCGGGCATCAAGAACGCACAGGAAGCGATTCAGGTCCTGGGTAGCACCGGCCAGCTCGAGTTTGTGGACGTTGCTTCGATCACTGACTCGGCCACCGTCACCGCGATCAATAGCGGCGAGGATAACGTGAAGCTCAAGGCGGGGACCTACCAGCCATTCATGACTGGTGAGGTCGTCCGAACGGCTGCTGTTACGCAGAACCCGACGACCGGTCAGATCGAGGTCAACCTGACGATGGACACCAAGGGCACCAAGACGTGGGGTGACTACACGACTCAGAGTGTCGGCAAGCTCATCGCCATCGTGCTGGACGGGACCGTACAGTCTGCCCCTCGCGTCAACGAGCCCATAACAGATGGGAAGACCGCGATCTCGGGCAGCTTTACCGCCGAGAGCGCCAAGCAGCTGAAGACCGTTCTGGAGACGGGCGCGTTGCCCGTCACTCTGGCGTTCTCGGAGTCCAGGGTGGTTGGTCCGACGCTTGGCCAGGACTCGCTGCGTCAGGGCGTACTGGCGGCACTGATAGGGCTGGGTCTGGTCGCGCTCTATGTCTTGTTCTTCTACCGGGGGCTGGGAATGCTCACGGTTGGCGCGCTGGTTACCTTCGCGTCGTTCTTCATGGGCATCATCGCCACGATGTCTCAATTCGGTATCTTCTCTCTCACGCTCCCGGGAATCGCAGGAATCGTGCTGACGATCGGTCTGGCGGCCGACTCGTCGATTCTGATTCTTGAGCGTTTCAAGGAGGAGGTCCGACTCGGCAAGACCATCCGTTCGGCGGCCAACTCGGGTTCGCGTCACGGAATCCTGACCAGCGTCGATGCGGACCTCGTCACGCTTGTTTCGGCCGCAGTACTGTTCTTGGTCGCTATCGGACCGGTGAGAGGTTTCGCGCTCACGCTGATGATTGGTATCGCCTGCGACATCGTGATGATGCTGCTGTTCAAGCGACCTGCGCTGATGATGCTCGCAGAGTCGGTGATCCCCAAGGCTCCTGGATTCTGGGGAGTACCCAAGGAGCGCGTCATGACACCTGGTGGCGCTGGGAAGGGGGGTGTTGCACGTGGCTAAGCTCAACATCGACTTCATGGGCCATCGCAACATCATGTTCGGGATCTCGATCGTGTTGGTTGTCGTGTCGATCGGCGCGCTCGCTGTACGCGGTCTGACGTTCGGCGTGGAGTTTCTGGGCGGTACTTCGGTCACGATCGCGAACACCGGGGGCATCACCTCTTCCCAAGTGGGCGACGCATTCAAGGCTGTCGGCGTGAGCGCACCCAACGTTCAGACGACTGAGGCTCAGGGCGTCAAAGGGTTCATCGTCCGCACCGAGGTCGCAAGCCCGGAAGTCGCCAACCAGCAGGCTGGTGAGGTGGCGAAGGCGCTGAAGCTCTCGGCGGATTCGTTCCAAGTGACGACCATCGGTGGCGGGTGGGGCAAGAACATCACGGACCGCGCGATGATGGCGCTCATCCTTTCGATCGCCGCGATTCTCCTCTACATCTCGGTTAGGTTCGAATACAAGATGTCGCTGACTGCGGTTCTCGCGTTGGTTCACGACATTCTGATCACATTGGGCATCTATGCGCTTCTGGGCGCCGAGGTGACACCGAACACGATCGCCGCGCTCCTGACGATTCTGGGTTACTCGCTCTACGACACGATTGTCGTGTTCCACCGTGTCAAAGAGAATTCGCAGCACCTTGTGAAGCAGTCGTTCATGAGTATGGCCAACGAGTCGATCAACGAGGTGATCGTGCGTTCGCTCAACACCTCGCTGACATCGCTTGCCCCCGTGGTCGTGATGCTCTTCTTCGGTGGCGACACACTGCGCGACTTCGCTCTCGCGCTCACCATCGGCCTGACGGTCGGCGCGTACTCCTCGATCGGAGTCGCCTCGCCGATCTATGCGCTGTGGAAAGAGACCGAGCCGAAGTACGCAGCTCTTCGCAAGAAGTACGCGAGCGTCTAGCGATCAAACGGAGAGAACCCGACGGGGTCGGCACCTTCCGGTGTCGGCCCCGTCCGCTAGGATGAGGATATGGTGACGGAATGCCCACATACACCGTGGTATTCGGAATCGGTCGATGAAGACACGGTAACCGCTGTTGTTGGCGCGACGGGCCTCTCTCGGGTGGTGGCACGGATCCTTGCCGTTCGGGGTCTGACCGACCCTGTGAAGATCCGTGAGTTCCTTGAGCCATCGCTTCGGCGGGACTGGTCGGACCCTTTGCTCATCCCTGGGATGGAGCATGGCGCCGCGCGCGTGGCCGAGAGTGTGCGTTCTGGTGAGAAGATCGTGGTGTTCGGTGATTTCGACCTCGACGGGATCAGCGCAGCTGCCCTAGCAACCCGCGGGCTTCGGGAGATGGGCGCCGTGGTCGATGCGATTGTGCCCCATCGCTTCCGGGAGGGGTATGGGTTGTCGGCGACTGCCATCGAGCGGCTCATGACTCATGAGCCGAAGTTGGTGGTCACCGTAGACTGCGGCATCTCCTCGCAGGCAGAAGTCGCGCTCTTGCTGGACCGCGGAGTCGACGTCGTGGTGACCGATCATCATGA
The DNA here is from genome assembly GCA_002841275.1 of Actinobacteria bacterium HGW-Actinobacteria-7. Taxonomy (GTDB): domain Bacteria; phylum Actinomycetota; class Coriobacteriia; order Anaerosomatales; family PHET01; genus PHET01. The sequence continues at coordinate 32,965 of PHET01000009.1, forward strand.
GCCGGCCGGAAGCGTCCCGGAACTGGTACCCGTGGTGAATCCCAAACTTGAGCGTGGATGTCCCTCTCGGGATTTGGCGGGGGCCGGCGTTGCGCTCAAGCTGGTTCATGCGGTGGGCCATCTGCTCGGATATGAGGGCGTGTGGGAGGGCCTGACCGACCTCGCGATGCTCGGGACGATTGCTGACATCGTGCCATTGCGCGGAGAGAACCGCGCACTCGTCGCTCACGGCATCTCTGCGACGCGTCAAGGGCCCAGGACACCGCTTGCGGCCCTGTGCGCAGTCTCGGGGGTCTCGGTCGAGATGCTCACGGCTGACAACGTGGCGTTCGCGCTCGCCCCTCGGCTCAACGCCGCTGGCCGCATGGCGGATCCACGGATCGCACTGGATCTGCTGTTGACTGATGACCCGCAGGAAGCCGAAGCCCATTCGCAGGCACTCGATGAACACAACAAGCTTCGTCAGACCACTGAGGCGGACCTCTCGGAGGCGGCCACGGCGCTCGCTGAGCGCAGCTACCACGGCCAGCGGGCACTGGTACTGGCAGGCGAGGGATGGCACGAGGGCGTCAAGGGTATCGTCGCCTCTCGGATCGCTCGCACGTACGGCGTTCCGGTCTTTCTGTTCGCAATCGAGAACGGTGTGGCCAAAGGTTCAGCGCGAAGCGTTGGCACCGTCGATCTGTTCAAAGCCACCGAGGAGAGCTCGGGAACGGTCGAACGATTCGGGGGCCATGCGGCAGCCGTCGGACTCACTCTGCCCGCAGCGGACCTTGGCCGGTTCGAGTCGGATCTCCTTGCGCATCTCGACGAGCTTCCCGAGGTCGCCTTCGAGTCAGGGCTTAGAATCGACGCGGAAGTCACGCTCGACGAGTTGAGCGTCGAGCTGGGAACCGAGCTCTCGTTGCTCGCACCGTTTGGCCACAGCAATCCTCGCCCCCTGCTCGCACTACGGTCTGTCTTCATGAACGGTCGTGACCGAGTTGGCCGTGGGGGAGTCCACCTCAAGTTCACCGCGTACGATGGGGCGTTCTCCGTGCCAGCGATCTCGTTTCGCTGTGCCGACATCGAACGGCTGAGCGCCCGCGATGGCGCGGTCGACTTGGCTTTCGAACTCGATGTGGATGAGTGGAGAGGTCGCAAGCGGGCCCAGTTGATCGTTAGGGACATCGTGATCCACGACCTTGAGCGACCCGGTGGTGACACTGCGGAGCTACTCGAGGATCTGTTTGCGCGCGCGGACGAGCTTCTGGCTCGTGAAGAATACGCGGGAATCGAGGACGCGCCGTCTTTCCACACGAAACTGGCCGGGGTCACCTTCGAGGGCAGGCAGGACGTTCTGGCCCGCCTTGAGGTCGGTCTGCCTCTGCGCATCGAGCGCGAGCCTGAGAACCCCTACGACCCGCAAGCGTGTGCGGTGTTCGATCCGCATGGCAGACAGGTGGGATACCTCAATCGGCGACTCGCGTCGGTTCTGGCCCCGGCTATTGACGCTGGGGTGGAGTACGACATTGAGATCAGTGACATCACTGGCGGCGAACCGGGGCAGTCGCGAGGGGTGAACGTACTGGTCTCTCGCCGAGACGCCGCGGGTGCACGGGCCGAGGGGCCCGAGGATATGGCAGCTCGACGGACAGCGCTTACGTTGCTCGAACCAGAGGAGTTGGATGCCGAACTGGTCGCGAGCTTCATAGGCGATCGCTCCCTGCACGACGCGCAGTCTGAGGCGCTCGCGGCGCTTGCGCAGAGGGAGAACACGCTCGTGGTCATGGCGACCGGGCGTGGGAAGTCCCTGATCTTTCACTTGCACGCTGCGCGCATTGCACTTCGCGACTCGGCGGCGAGCGTGTTCGTCTTCCCGTTGCGGGCCCTTGTTGCAGACCAGGCATTCCATCTCCAGGAGTCGTTCTCGAAGGTTGGTGTGACCGTCCGCACGGTGACCGGTGAGACCTCGCAGACAGAGCGCGACGAGGCTTTTGCCGAGTTGGCCCAAGGAGCGCTTGATGTGGTTCTGACCACGCCAGAGTTCCTGCACTTTCACGTCAGGCGATTCGTGGACACAGGGCGTGTGGGTTTCGTCGTCATCGATGAGGCGCACCATGTGGGCTTGTCGCGCGCCGGCAACCGTCCTGCGTACGCGAGAATCGGTGAGGCTGTCACAGCACTGGGAAACCCCACCGTCTTGGCGGTCACGGCGACGGCGTCGGATGAGATTGCCGATCAGATCCGCGCCACCCTCGGCATATCGAAGATGGTGCTTGACCCGACGGTCCGCGACAATCTCTTGATCGAGGACCGTCGCGCAGGTACGGACAGGGACGGCTATCTGGTGGCGCTCGCCGCCCGGCACGAGAAGATGGTCGTGTATGTGAACTCTCGCGATGCTTCCGTGCGCTTGGCTCGCATGCTGCGCAAGAAGGTGCCCGAGCTTGCCTGGAAGACGGCATTCTACAATGGCGGGCTCTCTCGATCGGTACGCCAGGCGGTCGAAGCGGCCTTCAGGTCAGGGGAGGTTCAGGTAGTGATCGCCACCAGCGCGTTCGGTGAGGGCGTCAACATCCCCGACATTCGCCACGTGAGTCTGTACCATCTGCCGTTCAACGCCGTCGAGTTCAACCAGATGGCCGGTCGGGCGGGGCGCGACGGAGCGGTGGCGCGAATCCACCTGCTGTTCGGTGAGAAGGACGCCCGCATCAACGAGAACATCCTCTCGACGCTGGCCCCCACCAGAGACGACCTGGCCGTCCTGTATCGCGTGCTCAGGGAGATCTCGGAGCGAGAAGGCGAGGGCTTCGAGATCACCAACGCTGAACTCGCCGAGAAATGCTCGGCGCTCTCCCGTAGTACCCGGCTCGACGACCGAGGTGTCTCCTCGGCACTTGGGATCTTCCGTGATCTCGGTCTTGTGGTTGGCGAGGGCCATGGAGCCTATCGTCGCCTGACGTTCGTTCCCAGCTCAGACAAACTCGAACTGACTGACAGCGTGCGATATGCGGAGGGCCTAGATGAGATCGAGGAGTTCGGCTTCTTCCGCGAGTGGGTGCTGAGTGCGACCGCAGAGGAGTTGCTCGTGCGCTTCAACCGTCCTATCCTTCCCACACACTCGTGAGATGCAAGATGAAGGGCTGACGTGCCGGCTACACTCGAACAGATCGAAGCTCAGGTTCGTGCCTACAATCCTGAAGCCGACCTCAGTGACCTGAGTGCGACGTACGAGTTCGCTTTCGCCGCACACCAGGGCCAGATGCGAAAGAGCGGCGAGCCGTTCGTCAATCACCCGCTCGAAGTCGCGCTCATTCTGGCCGAGCTGCATCTCGACACCGCCACCCTGAAGGCGGCGCTTCTACATGACGTAGTCGAGGACTCGGATGTGACGCTTGAGGAGGTCCGCGAGAAGTTCGGCAACGAGGTCGCGGAGCTGGTCGATGGCGTCACCAAGCTTGGCCGAATCGAGTTCGAGTCGTTGTCAGAGCAGCAGAGCAACAACCTGCGCAAGATGCTCATCGCCATGGCCAAGGACATTCGCGTCATCTTGATCAAGCTCGCCGACCGACTGCACAACATGCGTACGCTCTCAGCGCTTCCGGAGGAGCGGCGGTTGGACAAGGCGCGCGAGACTATCGAGATCTACGCGCCTCTCGCGCACCGTTTGGGGATCTCCCAGGTCAAATGGGAGCTCGAGGACTTGGCCTTCTTCTATCTGGAGCCTGCGAAGTTCCATCAGGTTTCGAGGATGGTGGCGGAGAGCAGGCAGAAGCGTGAGGAATACGCGAATCAGGTCATCGAGCAGTTGCGCGAGGAGCTTGCCAAGGTCGGAATCGAGGCGGAGATTGCGGGGCGACCCAAACATCTGTACAGCATCTATCAGAAGATGTCGGGCCAGAGCAAGGACTTCAGCGAGATCCACGATCTGATCGCACTGCGTGTCGTTGTCGACTCTGTGAAGGACGTCTACGGGGCACTCGGAACCGTTCACAGCATCTGGAAGCCGATGCCGGGACGGTTCAAGGACTACGTGGCCATGCCCAAGTTCAACATGTACCAGTCGCTGCATACGACCGTCATCGGGCCGTCGGGACGACCTCTCGAGATCCAGATGCGCACCGAGGACATGCATCGGACCGCCGAGTACGGCGTGGCTGCCCACTGGCGCTACAAGGAGGGCGGTCGCGGCGACGAGAGCTTCGACGAGCGGCTCGCTTGGCTCCGGCAGATGCTGGAATGGCAGACCGAACTAAAGGACCCCCGTGAGTTCATGGAGGCTCTGAAGATCGACCTCTTCGAAGAGGAGGTCTTCGTCTTCACGCCCAAAGGTGATGTGGTCTCGCTCAAGCGCGGTTCCACCCCCATCGACTTCGCCTACATGATTCACACCGAGGTGGGCAACCACTGCGTTGGCGCGAAGGTCAACGGCTCGATTGTTCCGCTTGCCTATGAGCTACAGAACGGCGACCGAGTCGACGTTCTGACGAACAAGAACTCCAACCCCAGCCGAGACTGGCTCAACATCGTCAAGACTTCCTCGGCGCGTTCGAAGATACGCAACTACTTTGCGAAGGCCACTCGCGTTGATGACTTGGGCCGTGGTCGAGATGAGCTCGCCAAGGTGATGCGCAAGCACGGCATGGGAATCGGTAGCAAGTCCGCCGAGAAGGCGCTTGATGCGGTTGCGAGTGAGATGAACTATGCCAAGGGCGAGGACCTGCTCGCCCAGATCGGCGCCGGGAAGCTTTCCGCCAAGCTGGTCGGCACGCGCCTTCTCAAGCTGATGAGCAAGGACACGTCACCGTCTGAGCCGGCGAAACCCGCAGACGAACCGCTTGCTCTCAATCAACCCATGACTCCGCCAAGAAGGGCGCGTCGCAAGACGGGCGGGGGCGTGGTGGTCAAAGGCATCGACGACGTGCTTGTGAGACTGGCGCGGTGCTGCAATCCGGTTCCCGGTGACGAGATCATCGGCTTCGTGACGCGTGGCCGGGGCGTATCGGTCCACCGAACGAGCTGCCCCAACGCCACCGAGCTGCTGTCTTCGCCTGAGCGGATCATAGATGTCGAGTGGGATGCCGGTAGCAGAGCCACCTACCAAGTCGAGATACTGATCGAAGCGATGGACCGACTACGACTCCTCCAGGATGTGACCATGGCCATCGGTGAGTCGGGGGTCAACATTCTCTCGTCTGCCACCACCACACATCGAGATGGAATCGTGGACATGAGGTTCCTGTTCGAGATTGGGGAGATGGCCCGGCTCGACGCCCTGCTGCGCGACGTGCGCCACGTCGAGGGTGTGTTCGAGGCGCGCCGCATGCTTGCAGGAGAAGTGACCACCAAGAAGGGCGGCATGAGCTGACGTGCAGGTTCAGCGAGTGATCGTGGGGCCACTGGAAGCCAACTGCTGGATCGTTGATGACGGCAACGGCGGCCCCGCGCTGGTTATCGATCCAGGCGATGACGCAGACGCCATCCTCGAACGGATCCGAGGGATGGATGTCTCGGCAATCATTCTCACGCACTGTCACTTCGATCACCTCGGCGCCGTACACGAGCTGATGCAGGCTACCGGAGCACCACTCATGGTGCACGTGGATGACGCCGAATTCATCACCACACCTGAGGGGACCGGTGGCGCACTTTTCGGCTTCGAACAGTGCGTGGCTCCGCCGGCCGACGTTGTCCTTGTGCAGGACGACGTCGTCACCGCAGGCGAGATCCGGCTGAAGGTGCTCCACACGCCCGGACACACGCCTGGGGGCATCTGCCTCGAAGCCAGCCAAGAGGATGGCCCCTTACACCTCTTTTCCGGTGACACGCTCTTTGCCGGAAGTGTGGGACGCACGGACTTTCCGCGCGGCAGTAGCCGCGAGTTGGCAGAATCGATTTCAGCGAAGTTGAGCTTGTTGCCTCCTTCGACAGTGGTGCATCCCGGTCATGGGCCGGACACTACCATCGAGCGCGAGCAGCGCATCAACCCGTTCTGGCCTCGCGCCTGAGGGATATGCGCCGAGTGGTGCGCTCGTTTCTCGGCGGTGTTGTCCCTGGGCGAACTGCCCCTGACGCCCCGTGGGCGCTTGCGTTAGAGTAGAGAGCCGCATTCCTGACCCTGAGCGTGGAGTGATCGATGAACGCACGAGCCCCAAAGGGCACATCAGACATGCTGCCGGATGTTGGGGCAGCGTGGGAATACCTGCAACGAACAGCCGCCGCGCTCTTCGCGCGCTACGGCTATGCACCTGTGTACACCCCTCTGTTTGAGCACACGGAGGTCTTCACGCGCGGAATCGGTGAAGCGACCGATATCGTCTCAAAGGAGATGTACACCTTTGAGGACAAGGGTGGCCGGTCGATAACGCTACGCCCAGAGGGCACAGCGAGCGTCGTGCGCGCGGCGCTTGAACACAACCTCACAGCCAATGGCCAGGGAACCAAGTTGTACTACGCGGGCCCGATGTTTCGGTACGAACGCCCCCAGAAGGGCAGGATGCGCCAGTTCTGGCAGATTGGTGCGGAAGCACTGAACATGCCCGATCCAAGTGTGGACGCCGAGGTCATCGTCATGCTGTGGCGGTTCTTCGAGACTCTGGGTATCCCGACGTCTCACATGCGGTTGCTACTCAACACGATGGGCGATGAGCAATGTCGTCCGGCCTATCGCGAGAAGGTTGCCGGCTTCATCCGTGAGCACTCGGCAGAACTGTGCGAGGAGTGCAACCGACGAGAGGCGACCAATCCTCTGCGTGCTTTCGACTGCAAGAACCCTCAGTGCAGAGAAGTCATGGCGGGGGCTCCACTCCTGCGAGACGAGCTGTGTGAGGGGTGCGCCGCTCACTATTCTGCGGTGAAGGACTCACTGGATGCGCTTGGCGTTCCGTATGTGGAGGATCCGCGATTGGTCAGAGGCCTCGACTACTACACCCGAACCGTCTTCGAAGTTCAGGTCGACGCCGGGCTCGGGTCACAGAACGCCATCGGCGGTGGAGGGCGCTACGACAGGCTCATGGAGCAGTACGGTGGACCGCCTACGCCGGGACTGGGTTTTGCGCTGGGATTCGAGCGCACGCTGATGGCGATGCAGGCGACCGGCGCGTTTGTGCCCGCCGCCACGGTCACACAGGTGTACGTGGCTCGAGTCGACGAGAGCGTCTCGGGGGCGGCATTCGGAGTCGCCGCCGCCTTGCGTGATTCGGGGGTCGCCACGGAGATGGACCACCAGTCCCGCAGCCTCAAGTCCCAGTTCAAGCAGGCCGACCGGCTAGGTGCTCGGATGGTCGTTGTCGTGGGACCCGACGAACTCAGCTCGGGGCAAGTGACTTTGCGTGACATGGGTAGCAAAGAAGAGACACGTGTTGCGCTTGGGGCCATCACGGCCGCAGTGCGCGATGCCCTATCAATAGCTGAATAGCACGCGGTGCCGGATGGCACCCTGAAACCGGAAGGCGCCACTCATGCTTGACGCACGATATTCGATGCGATCGCATACTGCAGGTTCTTTGAACAAGGCGACCGTCGGCGAGACGGTTCGACTCACCGGATGGGTCGGCAAGCGGCGCGATCACGGCGGGCTGATCTTCCTCGATCTGAGAGACCGGTCCGGCATAGTCCAGTGCACGTTCGACCCTGATGCTTCCGGCGCGGCGTTCGTGGTGGCCGAGCAGGTTCGGCCCGAGTGGGTTGTCATGCTCGATGGCGTTGTCCGTGAACGCCCGGAGGGCACCCTGAACCCCGCGATGCCGACGGGTGAGATCGAAGTGATCATCACCGCCGCGACCGTATTGAACCGCTCAGAGACGCCGCCGTTCGAGATCGAGGCCGGTATTGACACTGATGAGCTCACTCGGATGAAGTGGCGGTATCTCGATATCCGCCGTCCCGAGGTGGCTGCGGCACTGGTGCTGCGCGACCGGGTCTCGCAGCGCTTCCGCAAGTCTCTGGAGACACGCGGCTTCATAGAGGTCGAGACGCCCATCTTGGGACGATCGACCCCTGAGGGTGCGCGCGACTTCATCGTGCCCAGCAGAATGAGCCCGGGCAAGTTCTATGCGCTCCCACAGTCTCCGCAGTTGTTCAAGCAGCTTCTGATGGTGGGGGGCATCGAGCGCTACTACCAGATCGCGAGATGCTTCCGCGATGAGGACCTGAGGGCCGATCGTCAGCCCGAGTTCACGCAGATCGACATCGAGATGAGCTTCGTCGAGGTGAACGACATTCTGCAGATGATGGAAGACGTGATGAGGGAGATCATGCACGAGGTCGGCCATGATCTCCCGGTTCCGCTGCCGCGCATGACGTGGCACGACGCCATGGATCGTTTCGGTTCTGACAGGCCCGACACCCGTTTCGGACTCGAGCTTGTGGACCTCTCGGGAGTGTTCGCGTCGAGCGAGTTCAAGGTCTTCGCAGGTGCGCTGTCCTCCGGCGGAGTCATCAAGGCCATAACCGCCACCGGCGCGGGCGACTGGAGCCGCAGCCGTATCGATGCCCTCAACCAGCTGGCTATCGATTCGGGCGCCAAGGGCCTTGCATGGGTCGCATTCACGGGTGACGGCGAGGTGAAGAGCCCGGTCTCCAAGTTCTTCTCGGCAGAGGAGATGGAGGCGCTCAGGCTCGCGACCGGAGCGAAGGCCGGCGACCTGGTCTGCATGGTCGCCGATGCGCGCGCAACCGCCAACGAGGTCCTCGGAGTGCTGCGTTTGCGCCTGGCCGATGAGCTGGGCATCGAGCGTACCGGTTTCGATACTCTCTGGGTCGTCGACTTCCCCATGTTCAAGTACGACGCGGGGGAGGATCGCTGGGCGGCGAACCACCACCCGTTCACCTTGCCGTTTGCAGAGCACGAAGAGCTCGTCGAGACCGATCCCGGTGCCGTGCTCAGCTACGCCTACGACCTCGTCATGAACGGTCTGGAAATCGGTGGCGGGACCTTGCGTATCCACAATCCCGAGCTGCAGTCCCGAGTGCTTCGCCGGCTGGGACTCGAACAAGACGAGATCACCGAGAAGTTCGGGTTCCTCATCGAGGCTCTGTCGTTCGGTGCCCCCCCTCACGGTGGTATCGCACTTGGTCTCGACAGGCTCGTGATGCTGTTGGCCGGTTCACAGTCGATTCGCGATGTCATCGCGTTCCCAAAGACATCATCGGGCGCGGACCCCATGACGCAGGCTCCGGATGTGGTTTCAGCGCGGCAGCTCAAAGACGTACACCTGCGAGTGGACTGAGCGGTCGCTGTTGTTTTGGGCACCCTGCGAGCGCTACACTTGCGATAGGCTTCGCCTTGCCAGCGGCCCGGCTCATACGGTCGAACCAACATCTCTCTTTCGGGAGCCTCACATTTCGTGGCAGACAGGGATCCCTGATTCAGGGGGAAGCTGGAAGTCGCGGTGCGGGCACCCACCTGCTGAGGCAGGTTCACCCGTCGGGCTATGGCAGGGCGGGGCGTAAACGTCGCAGTTGGAGGCAGGAGCATGCGCAGACTAGTCGTAGCATTTGTCGTAGCAGGGCTGGCGTTCTCGCTTGTCGGATGTGGTGGAGGGGGCGATGCACCCGCGGCTGAGACCCCGGCCGTTGTTCCCGATGCATTCGCACCATCCGGCGCTCCTGCAGAGCCTGTCCCCGACTACTCCGCCGAGGAGACGGCGACCTTCGAGCTGTTTCCGATGGGCGAAGACGTCCCGAAGACCGTCTCGGACAGGCTCGCCGAGAAGCAGCCGATGGCACTTCTGTTCGTGGACTCCGCCCAGAAGGACAGCGATGACTTGACGGCCGAGGTCAAAGCCGTTGTTGAGGAGAACAAGGGACTCATCGATCTTCTTGTCTACGATGTCGGCAAGTACTCCGGCGTGGACAAAGACGGGCGGATCACAATTGATGAACAGCAACTCAATGAAGACCCGAAGGCACAGGAATCGGTAGTGCTTGCTCGGGCGCTCGGTGTGAATTTCTCGCCATACGTCATCATCGTGGATGACCAGGGATACATCATCTACCGGCACAGTGGCTACGTTGATTCGGGCCTCCTCGAGCGCCAGGTGCAGCGTGTGACTGAGTGACGGTTCACGTGCAGTCCCTCTTTGACGAAGATGAGAAGAAGGCGCGTGCTGCCGTTGCGCCGCTCGCTGCTCGTATGAGGCCCAGAACACTCGACGAATTCGTTGGTCAGGGCAAGGCGGTCGGCGAGGGCACGTGGCTGCGCAGGGCAATCCAAAACGACGCTCTCTCGTCTGTTGTGCTGTTCGGTCCGGCCGGGACGGGAAAGACGAGCCTCGCGCGAATCGTCGCCGACGCAACGAACGCTCACTTCGAAGAGGTCTCTGCGGTCACATCCGGCGTTGCGGATCTGAGGCGGGCTATCGAGGCCGCCACCGAGCGTCTGGCTATGAACGGACGCCGGACGATTCTGTTCATCGACGAGATTCATCGCTTCAGCAAGTCCCAGCAGGACGCGTTGTTGCACGCCGTGGAGGACAGGATCGTGGTTCTCATAGGTGCAACCACCGAGAACCCGTTGTTCGAAGTGAATGCGCCCCTGGTCAGCCGCTCGCGTGTGATTGAGCTTGAGTCACTTTCCGATGAAGATGTTTCCAAGCTGCTTGATCGCGCCTTGAGTGATGAGCGCGGTCTGTCCGGAGCGATGGAACTCGCTGACGCTGCGCGCGAGGCGATAGTTAGAAGTGCTGGCGGAGATGCCAGAGTCGCCCTGACGACGCTCGAACTCGCCGCGGAGTGCGTGACCTCCGCTGCTGGGCAAGCGCCGCGCATCACTCTGGAGCAGGTCGCCGAGGCAAGCCCGTCGCGGATACTCCCGTACGACAAGAACGGTGATGTTCACTACGATGTGGTGAGCGCTTTCATCAAGTCCATGCGAGGCAGCGATCCCGATGCGGCGGTGTACTGGCTTGCCCGCATGCTCCATGGGGGTGAGGACCCGAAGTTCATCGCTCGCCGGATGGTCATCCTGGCGTCCGAAGACATCGGAAATGCAGATTCCCAGGCGCTGCTCATCGCGGATGCTGCTTTTCGCGCCGTTGAGACAATCGGGTTGCCCGAGTGCCGAATCGCTCTCTCACAGGCCGCGATCTACCTGGCTTTGGCTCCCAAATGCAATGCGGAGTACGTGGCGATCGATGCTGCACTCGCTGAGGTCAACAACGGACCCGCGCGCCGTGTCCCCAACCATCTCAGGGATCGTCATCGACCCGGTTCCGACAATTACGCCAGCTATGTGTATCCACATGACCATCCTGCCGAGGCAGCTGTTCAGGAATACCTGCCTGAAGGTCTGAGCAGGGGAGACTTCTACAGACCACGACATTTGGAAGGCGGAGCCACCGGGCCGGAGTGAATGGCTCCCCAGCGGTGTATTTGGCGATTCCCACCTCGGGCCGACAGCCAGAAGTTCGTGTGGCTCTGATAGACTGATTGTGGTCATGTTGCCATTCAGGAGGCCCTGTGGACGTGCTTCAGATCGTGCTCGTTGCGGTACTTGTCCTGGCCGGCGCGCTTTGTGGCGTGGCGGTGTGGGCCCTGCGTGATCTGGTCGTGACTTCCCGGTCCCTTCGCCTGACGTCCGAGCAGGTTCGTTCTCGTCTCGTTCCATTGCTCGACAAGGCCGATGTCACGGTGGACGCTGTCAACGTCGAGCTGCTTCGTCTTGACGGCATCATCACGCAGTTTGAGGACACTTCATCTCGCGTGAGCCACGCCTCGGCGACCATCACCGATATCGTAAATGCGCCCGCGGGGCTGGTGAGTGAGGCGGCGTTGCGAATGAGGCAGGCGTGGAAGGATCGCAAACGCACTCAGTCAGCCGGCGGATCGTCCGAGCCGCACCACAACCGTGATGAAGAAGGCGACCAGATTTCGTGAGCGCGACCGGAGGTACTATGTCTAGTGATCAGGTGATCGTGACCGTTCCGGCCATGGGGGCGTATGCCAAGACCCTGAGGATGACTGCGGCGGTATTGGCGGCCCGATTGGGCATGAGCTACGACGAAGTCGAGGATGTACGACTCGCTGCAGAAGAGGCATTCGTCTACGCGGCTGACACGGTGGCGGAGGGTGAGCCACTTTCGTTTGTCTTTACCGTAGGCAGCGATGAACTCGGCCTCGCTGTGGGACTGGGATCAGAGCGACTCACCGACGAAGAGGTCGAACGCCGCGCTTCATATGCGACCTTCATTCTCGAGTCTGTGTGCGACACCTTTGAACTCGTGAGTGACGAGTTCGGCGTTGGTTCTTTGCGGCTCTCCAAGCGCTCGGAGTGCGTCGATGGTCTATAGTCGTCGCCCTGCCAAGCAGACGCGCAGATTGACCTGGGACAAGCCCCACACCAAGGAGCTCTTTCGCCGGTATCGTCTTGAGGCCGACGAGGACGCGCGCGACGAGCTGATCACGATGTACCTCAACTTGGTGAAGTACCTTGCGAGCCGGTTCAGGAATCGCGGCGAACCCATCGATGACCTGATCCAGGTCGGCACCATCGGTCTCATTAAGGCTATCGATCGGTTCGACATCGAGCGCCAAGTGGAGTTCACCACGTACGCCACACCCACGATTGTCGGTGAGCTCAAGCGGTACTTCCGAGACAAGGGGTGGGCGATCAAGGTTCCTCGTCGCCTGCAGGAGCTGTCGTTCAAGGTGAACCAAGCGGTGGACGCACTCACCCAGCGGCTTCAGCGTTCTCCGTCAATCGCCGAGATCGCTGAGTATCTTGAAGTGACAACGGAAGAAGTTCTTGAGGCGATGGAAACCAGCGAAGCATACAACTTCGTATCGCTCGAGAACGATCGCAGCGGGGATGGCGCTGAGACATTCAGCATCTTGGAGTACGTGGGTAAAGACGATGTGTTGATGCTCGCGGTCGACGACAGAACCACACTCCAGGCGGCTTTCAAAGAACTGAGTCCGCAAGAACAGCGGGTCATGTACCTTCGCTTCTTCCGAGGGCTCACGCAGACCGAGATCGCGCGGCAGCTCGATATTTCCCAGATGCAGGTGTCCCGACTGCTGCGAAGGACTCTGAGAATCCTGCGCGAGAATATCGTGAGGGACTAGATGATGAACACTCCCGAATCGCGGCTCATGCGTTGGCGCACGACGGCCAACGCAGCGTGGGCGATCATTGGCGTGCTGCTGCTTGTGAGCGCAGCCGGCCTGCTGATCGGGCGGATATCCAGTGCGCTGGCCCCTTTCGTGTTGGCGTTCGTCGTGGTCTTTCTCATGCAGGGTGCGGTGGCGTGGCTTGAGAAGCGACACATGCCACGTACGCAAGCCGTAGCAGCGTGCTTCCTGCTGGGCTTTGTGGTGCTGACGATTGTGGGCGTAGTGCTCGTGCCGATCGTCGGTCGTCAGCTTGCAGAGTTCGCTTCGGCGGTTCCGGGATACCTGACCAAAGGCGAAGCGGTCATTCAGCAGATGCAGACGCAGTACAACAACGTGGTGATTCCCGACTGGGTCAGGGAAGTTGCGACTTCGGTTGCGCAGTCGTTCTCGCAGGTCTTGGTGCGGCTCGGAAACGGCATCGCTTCGGGGATTGTCGGTGCGGGATCCGGCATTGCTGCCGTGGTGTTCGACCTGTTTCTCGGATCGGTCATCGCATTCTGGGTGCTCAAGGACTTGCCCAAGATCCGTGAGGAACTGATCACTCTCGCTGGCGAGAAGTACGAGGCGGATCTTGAGAACCTGGTGTCCACGGTCGTCCGTGTCGTAGGGGGTTACCTCAACGGGCAGACCGTGGCTTCTGTGGTCACAGGGACGCTTGCGGGCATCGGGCTGGCCATTCTGCACGTGCCCTTCGCACTTGTTCTTGGAATCATCACGCTCGTCTTGAACTACGTGCCCTATGTGGGCCCGCTTGTCTCCGGGCTGATCGCTGCAGTGGTGGCCGGGCTTATGGTAAGTCCACTTGCCGCGCTTCTGGCAATCGTCATCGTAGTTGCAGCCCAGCAGCTCACTGACCTGTTCGTGACTCCGCGGGTCATGGCCGAGCAGGTCGACCTGCATCCGACCCTCGTGATATTCTCGCTCCTCGTTGGCGGCACGCTGTTCGGGTTCTGGGGCATGATATTCGCCATTCCAGTGGCTGCTACCGGTAAAGGTCTGTTCGTGTACTACTGGGAGAGGCGCACGCAGCGCACGCTGGGTTCGCACGATGGCGCGCTCTTTCGTGTGTGCCCCGAGGTGGGCACGGAGCATGTTCACGCTGAAGCGAAAGCCGATACGGTTTCGGAGTCGGATGAACCCACTGGGAAGGTGAGCGAGTAAGTGAACTCCGCTGAGATCCGTGAGAGTTTCCTGACATTCTTTGAAAGCAAGGGATGTCGTCGGTGGCCGAGCTCGTCGCTGATACCTGACGATCCATCGCTGCTGTTGACGACCGCTGGCATGGTGCAGTTCAAGCCGGTGTTCCTCGGTTTTCAGGATCTCGGATTCACACGCGCCACGACCGTGCAGAAGTGCGTCAGGACGACCGACATCGACATCATCGGCACGACCGGCCGTCATCACAGCTTCTTCGAGATGCTGGGCAATTTCAGTTTTGGTGACTATTTCAAGCGCGAAGCGATCCGTTGGTCATGGGAGTATTCAGCTGATGTGCTCGGTCTCGATATGAATCGAGTGTGGGCATCGATCTACGAGGACGACGACGAGTCGGAGACGCTCTGGCTTGAGGAGTCCGGCGTGCCGCTGGAGCGGATCGTGCGGATGGGCGCGAAGGACAACTTCTGGTCTGCCGGCCCCACAGGGCCGTGCGGTCCGTGTTCGGAGCTCTACTACGATCAAGGTGCCGAAGTCGGTTGCGGTTCTGCCGACTGCGCCCCCGGTTGTGACTGCGACAGGTTCCTCGAGTACTGGAACCTGGTCTTTATGCAGTACGACCGCCAGGAGGATGGCACGCTGATGCCTCTACCGAAGCAGAACATCGACACAGGGATGGGTCTCGAACGTATCGCGGCTATTCTGCAGGGTGTGCACTCGAACTATGAGACCGATGTCTTGCGTGGACTCATGGCCTTGGCCGAGCAAATCACGGGCGTCGAATACGGGCACGGTGGGCGAGATGACACGTCACTTCGCATCATCGCCGATCACGCGCGTGCAGTGACGTTCATGATCGCGGACGGCATTCTGCCCTCGAATGAAGGCCGCGGATACGTCCTGCGCCGCTTGTTGCGACGTGCTGTTCGTCACGGCAGACTGCTTGGCGTCGATGACGTCTTCTTCATCCGTCTAGTGGCCGATGTCATCGAGCGCATGGGCGCCGCGTACCCCGAGATCGTCAGTCACAGGGACCTGATCGACCGGATCGTACGCAGTGAGGAAGATCGTTTCGGCGCCACCTTGAAGACGGGCGTCTCGTTCCTGGACGCCGAGCTTGCCGCTTTGGCTGCGAGCGGCTCCTCCCAGCTCGATGGACAGATTGCATTCACACTCCATGATACCTATGGATTCCCATTCGAACTGACCGCAGAGATCGCGGCCGAGAAGGGGCTGACCGTCGACGAAGCGTCCTTCAAAGCAGAGATGGAACTCCAGCGGAAGCGTGCGCGCTCGCACGTGAAGGACGATTCGTGGAAGACCTACGGTGGCACCTACTCGGAGATGGCGAAGCGTGTCCCGCCCACCGACTTTGTCGGGTACGAGTTTGACGAGGCGGACGCCACGGTACTCGGTCTTGTTGCCGACGGTCGACCGATTGAATTGGGCACCAAGGGCATGAAGGTTGAGGTCGTCTTGGACCGCACCCCGTTCTACGGCGAACAGGGCGGCCAGGTGGGCGACACGGGATTCCTCTATACCGATTCCGGCGCTCGAATCCGAATCGACAACACGCTGATTCCCGAGGCCGGGCTCTACGCTCACACGGGAGAGATCGAGGAAGGTACCCTTGGCGCCGGCGAGGCTGTGCACGGCGCCATCGACGTGATGCGGCGCGAAAGGATAAGGCGCAACCACACGGCGACCCACCTGTTGCACTGGGCGCTTCGGCTGGTCTTGGGTGAGCATGCGACACAGGCGGGCTCGATGGTGTCACCCGATAGGCTGAGGTTCGACTTCACCCATTTCGAGGGCATGAGCCAGGCCCAGATCGACAAGGTTGAGCGTCTGGTCAACGCGAAGGTGTTTGAGAATCATCCCGTTCGCGCCTACGAGACGTCGCTGGCTTCGGCGCGAGAAGCGGGGGTCACCGCACTCTTTGGTGAGAAGTACCACGACTTCGTTCGGGTGCTTGAGGTCGGAAACTTCAGCAAGGAACTGTGTGGTGGCACGCACATCTCATCGACAACGGAGATCGGGTTCATCAAGATCACGTCAGAAAGCTCTGTGGGTGCGAGCCTGCGACGCATCGAGGCTGTCACCAGCGGTGATGCGTATGCATACGTTCGCGGTGAAGAGGACGAATTGTCACAGGCAGCAGCCGCGCTCAAGGTCTCCGCGCGCGATGTGGCCGAGAAGGCTGCGGCCTTGGTCAAGCGCGCCAAGGAACTCGAGGCCGGAGCATCCAAGATCAAGGCCGCCGTTTCGGATGACGTGCTCGAGTCAATGATGGCCACATCGATCGATGTCGGCGGGTATCGCGTTGTCGTGGCGCGCGTTGCAGAGGTTCAAGCGCAAGGCCTGCGGGGCGTATGGGACATTCTTCGAGAGCGGGGAGCCGACGCAGCGGTTCTGATTGCGACTGATCCACAGACCGCGAAAGCTGTATTCCTTGCAGCTGGATGTGATTCAGCAGTGGGCGCAGGCTTCAATGCGGGCGCTGTCGTTCGTGCGATGGCCGAGGCGGTCGGTGGTCGTGGTGGGGGAAAGCCGGCGATGGCGCAAGGCGGAGCCGACGATGGTTCACGAATCGATCAAGCGGTTGACGCCGCTCGCACGGCTCTCGGCGTCGGATAGCGCTGCACCCGGTGAGGGTTATCGGTCTCGATATCGGTGAGAAGCGAATCGGTGTGGCGGTGTCCGACCCGTCGCAGACCGTCGCATCGCCTCTTGTGGTCTTGGATGCCGCACGCGTTCGGGGTGACGCGCGGGAACTGCTGCGCTTGGTCGAGGACTATGAGGCGGGCTGTATCGTCGTGGGGCTGCCGCTCTCACTCGACGGAACTGAGGGGCCTCAAGCCACTCATGTGAGGGTGGTGGCGGCTCGCCTCGCCTCAGTGATACCGATTCCCTTCGAGTACTTCGATGAGCGACACTCCTCATCGCAGGCCAGGCGAGCCCTCACTTTGGGTGGAGTCTCCGAACGGCGGCAGCGTGGGGCGGTTGACAGTGTGGCTGCAGCGCTGTTCCTTCAGAACTATCTTGACTCGCGTCGACCTCCCGGAGAAGGAGTGACCGATGATGCCGGTGTTGTCTAGTCCTCAGAGTGAATACCGATACTATGGGGAAGGGCCCGGACGGCATGCGGGTGACTCGACCGGCCGTCCGCGTACGTGTGCTGTTCCGCCGCGTTCCATGGAGGTGCAAGGGCAGTGAGTGCGTCTCAACCTGTGGTGACGCCACAAACCCCGGCCATCGTGATCGAACACGCCCGTAAGGGCTACGGATCCGCCGCAGTCGGTCGCAAGGACGCGGTCTCCGATGTGTCCATCACTGTTTCGCGTGGTGCAATTCACGGGCTGCTCGGACCCAACGGTGCGGGAAAGACAACCACACTGAAGATGCTCCTTGGTCTCGTCCGCCCGACCAGTGGCCGTTTCGAGATCCTGGGCAGGCCCGCATCTGCGGCGGGCACCCGATCCAAGTTGGGATTCCTCCCTGAGCAACCGTATTTTCCGACACAGTTGCAGGCCGCCGAGGCGCTCAGGCTCTACGGGCAACTTGCAGGACTGACGAAGAGCATGATTGCCGAGCAGACCCCGCTGTTGCTCGAGAAAGTGGGGCTCGAGGGTAAGGAAACTCAGTCTCTGTCGCGCTTCTCTCGCGGGATGCTGCAGCGGCTCGGTCTGGCTCAAGCGCTCCTGGGTTCCCCGGAGGTTGTGGTCCTCGATGAGCCTGCATCCGGGCTGGATCCGGTTGGGCAGAGGGACATTCGCAACCTGATGCTTGAGCTGCGCACGCAAGGCACAAGCATCCTGCTTTCATCTCATCAGCTTTCTGAGATAGAGGCCGTCTGCGACGAGGTGACCATCCTCAACCGCGGCATGGTGGCAGCTGTGGGCCATATCGACGACCTGCTCAATGTTGAAGGGCAGGCGTCGATACGTGCTCGCGGTGGGAATGAGCTGCCGGCGGGTGTACGGCCCTATGTCACCCAGACAGCTGTCAGTGGTGGCGTATGGGTCTTATCGGTGGCGAAGTCGGATGTTCGCGGGGTGGTTGACGCGTTTGACGATGCCGGCTGGACGCTCGACTCGGTAACACCCAAGCGAGATAGCCTTGAGGACTACTTCACGCGGCTCCTTGAGACGCCTGAGGCGGGGGGAGTCATTCAGTGAACAAGGTCCTTGCCATCGGTTCCGCCGTCGTTGCCGATGCGATACGCCGCAAGGTCGTGTGGGTGGTCGTGGTCTTCGCGGCTCTTCTGGCGTTCGCGATTCCGACTCTGCCGAGTTATGGAGTCGGGGTGGTCGAGGGTGTGTACAAAGAGGTCGTCATCGCGCTCATGTTCGCCGCGGCGTTCGTCGTGACGCTCGCCCTAGCGGCCACCAGGATCCCTTCAGAAGTTGAACGACGAACGGTCTTCAACGTACTTTCGAGAGACGTTCGTCGTTGGCAGTACCTGCTGGGCACTTGGTTCGGCATCGTTGTGGTTTCGGGTGCGGCGCTAGTGGCGCTGACGGCAATCTCGGTCGCTGCCGCTGCCGTCGTCTACCATGCCGCCCTCATAGAGCTCTTTGCCGCGACGTTCGCGGTCTGGCTTGAGATGGGAGTGATCTCCGCCTTTGCCATCATGATGTCAACGCGCATGGGGAGTGTGACATCGATCGTGGGTGCGACCGCATTCGCATTCATCGGCCATTCGCTCGGCTCTCTCTTCGCAGGGGCCTCAGGGGTTCCCCGATGGTACGTGCCGTCCCTTGACGTGTTCAACGTGATCGACCCTGTCGCTTACGGGACGGGCTACGGCATCGGGTACGCGCTTGGTATGGTGGGTGCGTTCCTTGCTTGGTCGGCGCTGCTGATGCTGATTGCGACGGTCATGTTTGAAGGCCGTGATCTGTGATGTTTGCCCTCGACGCCCGACTGAGGACGGCCCTGATCGCGTTCGCGCTGATCCTCTGTCTGTTGGGTGCGCAGGCAGTTGCCTTCAGCGTGGCGCCCGCTGCTCGGAAGTCAGCGGGAGAGAGTCTCGGCAGTGCGGGTTTCGCCTATCTTGGGGGGCTTCGTACGTTCGCTGCCGCGGTGATATGGAACGGGATCGACTCACAGCATGATTACTACTTCAGCGGCGTTTCTCTGACCAAGCAGACGTTCATGGTTCCCAAGATGCGATTGGTCACCCTGCTCGATCCCACATTCACCGAGGCGTACTACATCATGTCGTATATCGTGTACACGAGATCCGGCCCGGCGCAGGGAATCGAGGCGGCGCGCGAGGGCCTCACCGCCAATCCGGACTCGGGAATCCTACGGGCGAACCTCGCACAGTTGCTGTTTCTGCACGACAAACAGCGCAATCGTGCGGAAATCGTGCGTCTGGCGAAGTCGGCGGTCGCATCAGACTCCCAGTGGCATGGCGTGGAAGAGAGATTCGAGGGCTACGCTACTTCGATGCAGCTACTTCGCGACGAAGGGGAGGTCCAGCTGGCGCGCGAGATCGCAAAGCAGCTCGACACGTGGAACGCAGCCGGTATCGGCGTTGGCAGTCAGAACCAGAATGGCAATGGGAAGTAGGACCGTGAGCCGTGCTTTCACCAGATAGCTACCTGAAGTCGGTACACGACATCGATCTCACTGAACTGAGATCGGTCGGTATCGACACAATGCTGGTCGATCTCGACAACACCATCTTGCCCCGAGACACCAATGAGGTGCCTGACGATCTACGCGAATGGTCTGCGCGACTGGCACAAGAGGGGTTCAGGGTGTGTCTCGTCTCGAACAACTGGCACGAGCGCGTGCAGTCGGTCGCTCAGGAGCTTGGCTTCGACCTGGTGGCCAAAGCGGTCAAGCCGCTGCCGTTCGCCTTCGTCCTTGCCCTCAGGAAGGTCGGTGCACGAAGGGGGTCTGCGGTGGTCGTGGGCGACCAGCTGTTCACTGACGTACTCGGAGGCAAGCTCATGGGGATGAGAACCATACTCGTTGCACCCCTGTCAGAGTCTGACCTTCCGCACACTCTGCTGCTGCGCCGACTGGAGCGACTGCTATTGGCGGGAAGACAGCCGCTGCCCTAGACTCGACACGCAAGGCATAGGATGCCTTCCAAGGGAGACTCGCACGATGATCTCGATTGACGGAGCAACCAAGCTGGCGGGGGTCATCGGCAATCCGATTGGCCACACGCTGTCCCCGGCCATGCACAACGCGGCATACGAGACCCTTGGGCTGAACTGGGTGTACGTGCCGCTCCTGATCAAGGACGAGATCGGACTGAGGCGGTTTGCCGCGGCAGCCGCAGGCATGTCCTTCGTGGGCTTCAACATCACCATGCCATTCAAGCAGGGCGTTTTGGAGCTCTGTGACGAGGTCGCGATGGCCGCCACGATGGCGGGAGCCGTCAACACGGTCCACTGCGTCGACGGACGACTGCTCGGCTACAACACCGACGGCCGCGGGCTTGTTGAGTCCTTGGAAAGCGAAGCGAACTTCGATGTGGCCGGCAAGAGGGTCGTCATCTTGGGTGCGGGGGGTGCGGCGGGCTCTGCGCTGGTGTCCTTTGTGCTGTCGCGCGCCGCTGAAGTGGTTGTACTCAGCAGAGACCCTGACGCAGCCGAGATCCTGGTCGACCGCGTGCGGCCACACCTGAACGATTCGAGAGCCGAGGCGTCATCTCTTGCGGATGCCGAGCAGCATGTGGGCAACGCCGAGCTGATAGTCAATGCCACATCGCTCGGCATGCGGTCAGGTGATCCGAGCCCCGTCGATGCAAGTTGGTTGCACGAGGGGCAAGTCGTCTACGACATGGTGTACGGAAGACGTGAGTCGACGACGCTTCTCACTGATGCGCGGGCGGCAGGTGCCCGTGGCTTTGACGGCCTGGGGATGCTTGTGGCACAAGGTGCTACCGCGATCGACATCTGGAACGGCGATGACCAGCTTCGTACCCCACGAGATGTGATGAGGCAGGCGGCTGAGGAACAACTGGCCACACGCGGGGTTGTCGAATGAGGAAGAGCAGATGACCGAGGCGACACAACAGCGTCTGGGCCGCATGCTCGTCAGAGCAGGGGTCATCGACGACCTCCAACTCGCGGAGGCCATGAGCGGCGCCAGCGGACGCTCGCTTCCCGCCGTCTTGGAGGAACTCGGCTACGCGACCGAGACGCGCGTCGCCCAGGCTCTTGCAGAACAGATGGGGCTCGCCTTCATCGATGTAGGATCCTATGACGTCGATCCCAATGTAGCCGTGCTTGTGCCTCAGGAACTCATGCGCAAGCACCTCGTCATGCCCATACGGGAGGAAAACGGCGAGCTGGTCGTGGCAATGGCAGACCCGGCCAACATCTTCGCCATCGATGACCTGCGCATCGTCACACGCAAGGAGATCCGGGCAGTCGTCGCGGTCGAAAGTGAGCTCTCAATCGCAATCGACCGTTTCACCACGAGCCAGACCAACGTGGGCGAGATGCTGGGTGATCTCGAAGACTCGGTGCGGGTCTCTGAGGGCGAAGACGAGGCGGATCTGGGCTCGAATTCGGCCGTGGCCAAGCTCATGAACCAGATCGTCACCGATGCGATACGGCAAGGCGCCGGCGACATCTACATCGAGCCGGGCGAGGCCGAGATGCGCATCCGGTTCCGCATAGACGGTGTGTGCCAGGAGATGTTCACGGCCCCCAAACGAATGCAGCGACAGCTGATCAGCCGGTTGAAGATCACTTCCAATATGGACATTTCTGAGCGGCGCATCCCGTTGGATGGGCGCTTCGGCGTGGTGCTCGATGGGAAGTCCGTCGACTTCCGCGTCGCAACGCTTCCGCTTGTCCATGGTGAGCTCGCCGTCCTCCGGCTCTTGCGCAAGGATTCGATCATGATGTCGCTCAGGGATCTTGGGTTCCTTGAGCAGAACATGCAGCGGCTGCTGGCTGCATTGGCGCTTCCGTACGGCGCGATTCTCGTGACGGGGCCAACCGGTTCCGGCAAATCGACGACGTTGTACGCGGCGATCAATGAGACCAACGACCCCAAGACCAATCTGATCACCGTTGAGGACCCGGTCGAGTACCGCTTGTCCGGCCTCTCGCAGGTGCATGTCAATGAGAAGGCGGGACTGACGTTCGCCGCCGCTCTACGCTCGATTCTGCGGCAGGACCCCGACAAGGTGATGATCGGTGAGATTCGTGACAAGGAGACCGGCACCATTGCCATTGAGGCCGCGCTTACCGGCCACCTCGTGCTGTCCACCCTCCACACGAACGACGCGCCGAGCGCGCTGACCCGTCTTACCGAGATGGGCATCGAGCCCTTTCTGTCAGCATCCGCCATCACTCTGGTCGTCGCGCAGAGGCTTGCTCGCCGCCTATGCTCTGAGTGCAAGGAAGAGTACACGCCGGACGAGACCGCTCTCGCACGCGTCAACTTCCCCTTCGAACCTGGCCGCCCGCCCCGACTGTTCAGGGCCCGCGGTTGCAAGAAGTGCAACGGCATCGGTTACAAGGGGCGTATGGGTATCCACGAGGTCATGTCGATGTCGGAGACCCTGGAGCGACTGACCGTCGAAAGCGCATCGGCCGATGAGATCGCGCGTCAGGCGATCTCAGAAGGGATGCTGACCTTGAGAGAAGATGGCTTCTCCAAAGTCCTGGCCGGCCAGACCTCCATCGAGGAGATTCTCCGCGTAGTCGTGTGATTGTTCTTTCGAGGCACAGGACTTGCCGTTTGGGGTATCGTCGCAGGTCGGTTGTGTCGTCGGTGCGTTTCTGCGAGTATTGGAATCGCTCGTCCTCGAGGCGGCGTTGTTGTTTCGCGCCCGCGCTCAGCGGGCGTGTGTTCATGGGCCTGTGGGAGGTGCTCTCGGCATGGCGGACAACGCATTCGGTGACTTCTTTCTGAGCGACGCTGACGATGAACTGATCGAGGAAGACGACGAACTGATCGCCCCTCCGGTGGTAGTCGCGCCGGTGAGTCCGTCTGCGCCTGCATCGGCAGGCACCGTTGCGGATACCGCCCCGGCGGCGCCCGTTGCTGTCGCCGCTCCGGCGCCGTTATCCCCCGACGAGCCCGTTCGCCGGCCTGCCGCTGCCGTGAGGCAAGTGACGCGTGAAGAGCGGCTTGCCGATGCACTCAATCGGCTGATGGACGAAAGCCAGGAGGTGTCCGCTGCGGCGCTCGTGTCGCTGGACGGCTTCATCATGGCTTCCGCGCTGCCGGAAGGAATGCAGGAGGACCGTGTCGGCGCCATGTCAGCGGCGATACTCGGTCTGGGCGAGCGCGCTGCGGTCGAGTTGGGCCGCGGCCAGTTGTCCCAGGTATTCATCGAAGGCGACGGCGGATACGTGATGCTCATCGCGGCGGGTGACCGTGCGGTGCTCACGTGCCTTGCCGAGACTGACGCGAAGCTCGGATTGGTGCTCTACGACATGCGCGCCGCAGCCCTGGAAATTGCCGAGATTCTCGGCTGAGCCCGACTCGACGCACGATGAGGAACGGATTCGGATCGCCCTATGGCGCTGCGCGGTAACCTCAGAGACTTCAGTCTCCCCGATGTGTTCCAGCTGGTTACTTTCAGCAGGAAGACCGGGGTGCTGCGCATTGTGCGTGAGGACCAGGCCGAGGGCAGTGTCTGGTTTCGAGAAGGCGACGTGTTCTTCGCGTCATCGAACTGGCATGCCGACCCACTCGGTCAGCGGCTGGTCAATGCACAGCGACTGACTCCCCAGGCCTTGAACAGGGCGCTTGAGTTGCGTTCGCGCGAGGCCGCGGAGGGCAGGCGGCTGGGCCAGATTCTGATCGACGAAGGCTACATTACTGACAAAGTGCTCGAATCGTTCGTGTCCGAGCAGATCCAGGACACGATCTTCGACCTCATGCGTTGGGAAGACGGTGACTTCGATTTCGAGGCTATGCCTGAGGTCGTGGACGAGGACATCGGCCTTACCGTGTCGATTGAGAATGTCGTCATGGAGGGCTCGCGCAGGCTCGAGGAATGGGGACGGATCAAGAAGAAGATCCCGTCGACCGACGTGGTCTTCAAGATGGCCACGGCTCCCGGGGAAGGCACGTTCGAGATTTCCCTCAAGCCGATAGAGTGGCAACTACTTCTTCTCATAGACGGTACTCGGAGTGTGGCCGAGATGGCCACCGAGACGGGGCGTACCGACTTCGAGGTCGCGCGCATCGTCTACGGTCTATTCAGTGCGGGGCTTCTCGAATTCGCAACCGACGAAGAGATCAAACACAACCGCGAGGAGAGGACTTCCCGAGAGGTGAAGCTCGCCGAGATCGCGGCTGAAGAACTCCGTGTTCGAGAAGCGGCCCACGCTGCAGAGTTGGAGCGCGAGGAGGCGCTTGCCGCCGATGCTCGCCGGCGTCAACAGGAGGAGTCGGCGGCAGCGCCCGCAGCGCCCGTGTCAGAGTTCGACACCTTGGGCGCCGACGCGGGTGTGGATGCAACTCCGGGCCCTGCTGAGGAGCCGGAGTTCCTCACGGAGGGTGCTGTCGCCTCCAGCGCCGACGACCAGGCGGCGTTGGACGAGTTCATGGGGGCAGTGCTATCCGTATCTGATGCGACCTCATCGGGAGCCAGCGTCCAGAAGAGTGATGAGAAATCAGCCCCGTACGTCCCGGTTGAGGAGCCTGCCTTCATCTCGGCCGGACGCGACGTTGCCGCTGAAGATGAATTCGCGCAAGCACCATCTGTCGAGGAACTCCTCGGCATCACCCCGCTCGCTGAACCGGCAGGCGCAGTCGAAGATATGAGATCTGCCCAGGCCGAGGAACTTGCGGTCGACCTTGGTGTCGAGCCCTTCGAGCGGTCGGCTGAGCTTGCGAGCGAGATGCTCGCGGCTGAGCCGTCAGTTCCGGAGTTCCTGCCTGAGCTCATAGTGGAACGGGCCGCCGACGAACCAGATGATCTCTTCATGTCGCCAATCGTGCCTGAGCCGATTGAAGGCGAGATGGAGGCCGCGGTTGAACCTCTGGGGTTACAGCCCCCCGAAGGGCCAAGCTCCATCGCGGGTGAACCGTTCGTGCCGGTTGTGCCGGAATCCGATGTCGCGGAGTTCGTGCCGGTTCCCGCAGCCATCGATTTCGAGCGCGACTTGATGGCGCTCGGCCTGGGGGAACTGCCACCAGATCTGCTTGGAGCGGACTTTCAGGTCGAACCGCGACCGATTGCCGGCGGGACCGCGGACATGGGTTCTCCCACCTTTGTTGAGTTGTCCGACGAGACCGAGCTGGTGTTTGATACTGAATCCGAGGGAGCGCCAAGGTATCTTGCTGGGGACGATCTCGCGCCGCCGGTCTCGGAGCCGATGTCCGAGGTGCCGGTCTGGGTCGCAGGCCCCGACTCTGTTCCCGGCGCGGAGCAACCCGCTCCATTCATCGAGCCGCAGTCGGTGGAGTCCGATGGCTCGATTGTCGATGGTTCGGTGTCTCGATATGTGATCGACGAGGGCCCTGAGGACGGCATGGACTTCTCGGCGCTCATCGAGTCGTTGGACGTGGATGCCGACGAAGCAGGGTCGCTTGCGGCGTCAGCAGGATTCGATGCCGAACTGCTACGCGACGAGGCAACCGCTCTTGCGGGCGGAGTCATTTCGACTGATGCCTTCCTTGAGGATATCGTCATCGAGGAGCTCGGTTTCTCGGGGGGCCTGACAGATGAATTGTCCGCACTAACCGGGGCACAGAGGCGCCCGGCCCAGCGGCCTCAGGCCAGTGTCAACGCGATTCCCGAAGAAGGCACGGGGCTTCTCCAACGTGATGTTCGTGTTGATAGGGATACTCTGCTCAAGATCATCGACGGCATAAAGAAACTGTAGGGGGACATACGCGACATGCAGTCAGTCAAAGTCGTTGTCACAGGCCCTTTCAACGCTGGCAAGACCACGTTCATAAAGGCAGTCAGTGAGATCACCGTTCTGTCGACCGAGCGTCAGGTGAGTGATGCCTCGGGTGAGGGATCCGGCGAGACCACCGTAGCAATGGATTTCGGTCGCATCACTGTCTCCGATGACGTGGTCCTCTATCTGTTCGGAACTCCTGGGCAGTCCCGGTTCTCGTTCATGTGGGAAACGCTTTCTGAGGGCATGCTCGGTTTTGTGTTGCTGGTCGACGCGACTGAACCACAGACGTTCGCGGACGCGAAGGAGATGATAGGGTTCTTCGGTGAGATGTCCGAGGTTCCGTTTGTGGTCGCCGCCAACAAGGTGGAGGCCGACGACGTGGATACTATCCGGCAGGTCCGCACGGATCTTGGGCTCGCTGATAGCGTGCCGCTGCTCCCTGTGGACGCCAGAGACAAGGACTCGGTCAAAGCCGCCCTTCTCGGTCTGCTGTATGAGATCCTCGAAAGCATGAGCTAGGCCGGTATGAGCGTTTCGCCGCTGCAGATTGTCGCCGGGACGACTCTCCTCTTCCTCGTTGCGCTGATAGTCTTTGTCATCACGCTGATTCGAGCCGCCCGTGCAGCGCGTGCGCGACGCTGGGCGACGAACATCCCGGCGCATGATGCGCCTGCATCGGATCAGCGTCCTGTGGACACCAGCCTCGAGGGGCTTGAGGTTGAAGTCTCACAAGACGCTCCAAGCGCCGTGTTGCTGACGCCTCTGCGCACCGGTGACTGGAAGCCGCCGATCGAACCTGCACCGCTCGGCAGTCTTGAGGCTGCGTCGCTGGATGGTCGTATTGCCGAGTACCAATCTGCGCCCAACATTGCGGATCCCTCCTTCTCCATCAGACAGTACGCAGGGTGGGAGATGGGAACAGAGGGTACCCCGCAAGACGAGTCGGCCGTGACGTCGTCCATGCCGCGCCTCCCGGAATCGGTGGGGGACGCTGAGCTCGATGCCGAGCTGGCAGCACTTCTTCCTGAACTGGATGATGGGCCACGTCCTGTGAGCTCGGCGCTGATCCCGGTACAGCCTGAGCGCGAACGTACACCTGCCACCGAGCAGGAACCAGAGCGATTGCACGCTCACGGTTCGGAACCGGAACCGGCGCCGGAGCCAGGACAGGTGCTCGCTCCCATGCCACTGCCGGAGCCGGTGCTGGAACCAGAACCAGAACTGATCCCTGCACCTCAGTCGGCTCCGATGGCGCCGATGCCGAGCGAGACCGTGTCTCGCGCGGTCGAGATGATCGCACCCGAACTCATGGCGGCGCCAGAGCCTGATTCTGTGATGTGGCTTGCGCCCGTGCCTGAATCCGCACCCGGCTCTGACCTGGAGAGCGCGCCCAAGACGGAGATCGAGTCTGACGAGGATACGGAGTTCTGGAGTGGGCTGATGGCTCAGCAGAGCAAAGAGCAGGTGCATGCGGCTACCCCTGCGGCGCCACTCGTGCCGCGCCCGGAGGTCAAGGTGGTTCCCGATATCGCCACCGCCATCGCACCGCCGGTTCCCGAGGTGGACGCGCCGCCAATCGCCCCATCTCGCCCTCAAGTCCGAGTGCACGTTGCTGCAGTTGATTCGTCCCAAACCATCCGAGCGGGTGCGTCCGGTGTCACTCTGGTCATGAACCAGGAGCGCAATGACCGCGAATCCGTTATTCCGCAGCTCGTGCTGGCCGCGCCCGTTGAGATGTGGTTCGGCGACGCACGGGTCGGGGTCAAGGCGGGGACTGCGACCTACGACCGATTTCGGAAGTACGCTGACGTGTTGTTGACTGACTTGAAGGCCTCGCGTCCTCCGGAACGGTAGTCTGCTGTGGTGCAGGTCAGGATGGGCGCGCTATCATAGTGTGGCATGCAGCAATTCAGTTGAGCCGCGGAGGTCTTTCGCAGACGTAGAGGATGTCGCAGGTGGCGGAAGCAGGACAAAGGCTCGGCCAGCTCCTGATGAGAGCCGGCATCATCACCGACAAGCAGCTCAACGATGCGCTTGAGGTCTATCGCGCAACAGGAAGCCCGCTCGGTCGTGTTCTGGTCGACTTGGGATATGCGACTCAAGGCGCGATCCTGTCGGTGATGGCGAAGCAGATCGGTATCGAGTACATCGATTTTGCCGACCGTCGCCCGGAACCCGCGGCAATCGCGGCAGTGCCCAAGGAACTCGCGCAGCGTTACACACTGATGCCTGTCAGCATCACGGATGGGACGCTGCTGGTCGCGATGGCAGACCCGCAGAACGTGCTGGCACTAGACGATCTCAGAATCATCACAAACTACGATATCAAGCCTGCGATCTCGACCAAAGATGACATCATTTCCACCATCGAGGAGTACTACAAGCTCGCCGAGCACCGCGAGGACAACGACTTCATCGGTACTGAGGATGTCGGAGACAATCTTCTTGCGGAGCTGACGGATGTCACGTCTGAGGCGCCTGCGGTCAAGTTGGTCAACTACATCATCCAGAAGGCCGTCGCCGATAGGGCGTCGGATATTCACATTGAGCCCCAGGAGTCTGATCTCAGGGTGCGCTTCCGAGTCGATGGTGTGCTCCTTGAAGTCATGCGCAGTCCCAAGTCGACACAGCAGGCGATGATCTCGCGATTCAAGATCATGGCCGATATGGACATCGCCGACTCTCGCAGGCCCCAGGATGGGCACTGTGCGGTCACTGTCGGACAGCACAATCTAGACTTTCGTGTGTCCACTCTCCCGACCGTATACGGTGAACGGGTCGTCTTGCGAATCCTGCGGAAGGATTCGATTCTCCTACAGCTGACCGACCTTGGTTTCTCGAAGGTCTCGCTGGATCGGTTTCAAGCGTCGTTCACCAAACCCTACGGCGCGATTCTTGTCACCGGGCCTACTGGCTCGGGCAAGTCGACGACGTTGTACGCCGCCATCAACGTGCTGAACGATCCGGGCCGCCATATCCTCACAGCAGAGGATCCGGTCGAGTACCGTCTGCCAGGAGTGAACCAGTGTCAGATCAACCACAAGGCGGGCCTCACTTTTGGCAAGGCGCTGAGGTCGTTCCTGAGGTGCTCGCCCGATGTCATCCTTGTGGGTGAGATACGCGACCAGGAGACCGCGCAGATTGCAATCGAATCGGCACTCACGGGCCACCTTGTCCTATCGACGCTCCATACCAATGATTCATCGAGTGCCGTGACGCGACTCATCGAGATGGGGGTCGAGCCGTTCCTCGTGTCGTCTTCGGTGGACTGTATTCTGGCTCAGCGGCTCGCCCGCAAGCTCTGCCCGGACTGCAAACAGGAATGGCGGCCCAAACAGGAAGTGCTCATCGAGGCGGGCTTCACTGCCGATAACCTTCCTGAGGTTGTATACCGGGCCAACGGGTGCAAGAAGTGTGGGAACACCGGATACCGTGGCCGGGTCGGAGTACACGAAGTGCTTCTCATGAGCGAAGAGATATCGCGTCTCTGCGTCGAAGAAGCCACGGCCGAGGACATCAAGCGTATTGCAATCGAGCAGGGAATGTTGACGCTCAGGCAAGACGGGCTTGGCAAGGTCAGGTCGGGCCTTACTTCGATTGAAGAGGTCATGAGAGTGATCGTGTAGGCAAAGTCACGTAACGACGAGGAGTCGATGATGGCCACGTTCACCTACACCGTAAGAGACAAGGTCGGCAAGATAGCCAAGGGTAAGTTGGACGGCGATAGCAAAGAGGCTGTCCAGGCCAAGCTTACTCAGATGGGCTATATCATCCTTGAGCTCGACCAGCAGGGTGGATTGGCCTCGCTGAACAACATCACCTTCGGGACCGGGGTGAAGACCAAGGATGTCACGATCTTTGCCCGTCAGTTCTCGACCATGATCAACGCCGGCCTGTCGCTCACGAAGTGCCTGACCATTCTTGCGGGCCAGACTGACAATACATACCTCCGCGACGTGATCCAGCAGGTAGGCAAGGACGTCGAATCTGGGCAGTTCCTCTCTGATTCCATGTCCAAACATTCAAAGATCTTTCCGCCAATCTTCGTCAACATGGTCCGTGCCGGCGAAACCGGTGGTGTTCTCGATGAAGTGCTGAACCGTGTTGCGGATCACTTCGAGCAGGAACAGAAGTTGAAGGCCAAGATCAAGTCTGCAATGACCTACCCGATTGCCATGGGTGGGATGGTTCTCGTGGTTCTCGCGGCGATGATGGTCTTCGTTGTGCCGACTTTCGAGAAGATGTTCTCAGACATGGGCGGGAAGCTTCCGCTCATGACGCAGGTCCTTGTCGACGCGTCGCACTTCCTTGTAGGCATTGGCGGGGTCGTGATCGTCGTAGTCTCCGTCGGGACGATTGTCTTCTTCAAGTGGTGGACCAAGGGACCCGGTGTGCTGGTCTGGGATGGCGCCAAACTCAACATGCCCGTGTTCGGATCGATGACGCGTAAGATCGCACTCGCCAAGTTCACCCGTACTTTTGGCACGCTGATCTCGGCCGGTGTCCCGATTCTCTCGGCCTTGGACATCGTTGCGGACACCGCAGGCAACGAAGTCGTCGCGCAGGCAGTCAAGCAGGCGCGCAATGCGATCAAGGAAGGCGAGACCATCGCCAAACCGCTCTCTGAGAGCAAGGTCTTTCCGTCGATGCTCGTGCAGATGATCGCTGTTGGCGAGGAGACCGGTGCGCTGGACGCGATGCTCAACAAGATCGCGGACTTCTATGACGAAGAAGTGGGCGCTGCCGTCGAGGGTCTGACTTCGCTGATTGAGCCTCTGATGATGGCGACGCTGGGCGTCGTCGTAGGTGGAATGGTCGTGGCGCTGTATCTGCCGATGTTCCAGGTCATCACACTGGTGAAGTAGCCGCGCCTCCCTGAGAACAGCCCTGTTCCCGGATTGCGCGCACGGATCCCCCATACAATCTTCAGATTTCGCTAAAGCACACGATGCGCTTGCCGATAAGTAGTGTGAAGACGGGCGCCACCGTGGCGCCCAACGAGCCCCGCAAGGGGGAAGGAGGGATCAGCATGAGGCTGTTCCGTAAGGATGAGGGCTTCACCCTCGTAGAGCTCATGGTCGTCGTTCTTATTATCGGTATTCTTGTTGCTATCGCCATTCCTGTCTTCAACTCTGCAAGTGAGTCAGCACGTAGGCGTTCCTGCTCGGCCAACCTGCGTACCCTCGACGGTGCCGTCCAGCAGTGGGTTGCTGCTGGCGAGACCAACGACGCTGCGTCGCTG
Organism: Actinobacteria bacterium HGW-Actinobacteria-7; assembly: GCA_002841275.1. GTDB lineage: Bacteria > Actinomycetota > Coriobacteriia > Anaerosomatales > PHET01 > PHET01. The sequence goes on from PHET01000009.1 coordinate 64,306, forward strand.
GATACCATCGCTGCGGGCAAAGCTGCTGTCGGTTCGTACGTGAAGGACTTCGACAAGGCCGTCACGTGTCCCAGCGCCGGCGCCATCACCGTTACCGACGGTGACTTCTCCTGTGACGTCACGACCCCGAACCCCCACAACTACGAGTAGGGATTCGCGCTCGATTCTTTGTGAGCTTGAACTGGCCGGCCCATCTGGGCCGGCCAGTTCTGTTTTCTCTCGACGACACCGGAGTGAATGCGTCGAAGGAGTCAGTCGACTAGAATCAAACGGCACGTGTCCGTCACATCACCGATGCAGAGAGAGCCACAGTTGAATCCGATTGGATGGGTTGTGTTTCTTGCCGTTGGCTTGCTCGGACTGGCGTTTGGCAGCTTCGCCAACGTTGTGATCTGGAGGTTCCCTCGCGGGGAATCGTTGAGCCACCCCGGCTCCCACTGTCCCAAGTGCGAAACACCTATTGCGTGGTACGACAACCTGCCAGTGCTGGGGTGGATCATCCTGCGCGGCAGATGTCGCAGTTGCGGGAATGGGATATCCGCGCGATACCCCGTTGTTGAAGCCCTGACTGCCGTCTTGTGGCTCGTCGCGCTACTGGTCTACGGCCCCACGGTGCGCGCCATCTTCGCGGCCGGGCTCTTCTATCTTCTGATGATTCTGTCCTACATAGACTTTGACACGATGCGCCTGCCCAATGCGCTCGTGGCCATACTGGCCGTGCTCGGTGTGATCGGGTTGGGCGCGGCCATGCTGTCTGGGCATGCCGTTGTCCCGCTGGTCGATGGCAGCGGCCGATTGGCGAACCCGCTGCTGTTCGCGGCATTGGGCGTCGCACTTGGGGGCTTGGTACCACTTGCGATCTCAATCATCTACCAACTTGTTCGCGGAAGCGTCGGCCTCGGCATGGGGGATGTGAAGCTGCTGGCTGCAATCGGAATCTTCTTGGGACCCTACGTGCTCCTGGCGCTCTTCCTCGGATCGGTGGTGGGGGCAGTGACGTCTCTGGCGACGATGGGCGCCTCATCCGGGTTGAACAAGAAGATACCTTTCGGCCCCTTCCTCGCTGTTGGCGCAGTAGTCGCTGCGTTGGGCGGGGAGCGAGTCGTGGCATGGTACCTGTCGATTCTGTGATTGACGTCACGGTAATCCTCAAGCGGGACGGCTCCATGACCGATAGAGATAATGATGTAGTGCGGTCACGGGAGCATCAGATGAAGAAGCGCATACAGTGGTACAAGGATGGTGAGCATGGCTTCACGGTCGTTGAGATCGTCGTGGCCGTGTCCATCTTGTTTTTCGCCCTGACCGCACTCATCGGATTGATGGGTGCCAGCACCAACATGGCCGCTTCGTCCAAGAGCAAGTCCGTGCTCACCAACGTGATCGCTGGGGAGCTGGACTATGTGCGCGCGCTGCCGTTCGATCAGGTCGCGCTCACCACCGCGAACCCCGCAGGTGTTCTTCCTCCCACTAAGACAATCAGCAAGTACGGATTCACCATCGTCTTGACGTACGCGGTCACGGACAGGTCCAGCAGCAACAGCACTAAAGAAGTTCGTATCAGCGGCGTGGCGACCCGAACCGGGTTCTCGGATACCAGAGCGACATCGTTTGCGGCTGTTCGAAACCGGATTGGAACCATAGCTTCTGGTGATGAGAACGGTCCCGTGATCGAGTTCACATCCAGCGCGACACCGGCGGACTCGATCCTGAGTGGCGCCAGCGTGTACAACGGTGCCTCGATCAACCTTGCTGTCCATGCTTCAGTGACCGACGCGAACATCACTGGGATCGACATGCGGGTTGATACGGTTGACGGCTCCCAGCCGCTGCGCAGCGGCAACACGGTCTACTCGCCGAAGTCCTCCTACGCCGTCGCGACACCAGTCCCGGATGTCCTGTGGGCTTTCGCGTGGGACACGCGACAAGTGAGTGACAATGGTTCGCCTCAGGTCCGTGATGGCAGGCGTACGGTCACAATCGTGGCGTACGATGACAAGAGTCGGCCCTCTGCGCCCAAGAGTCGGACGTTCATCGTCGACAACGAACCGCCTGGCCTGGCGACCGGACTTGCGCCTAACTTGGTTGGACTTGCTGATCTTAGTCAGCAGATGGGAGCCGTTTGGGGCTCGGCGATGGACGGCGACAACATCTACGCGCCGCGACACGAGGCCAAGGTCTACCGAAACACCAATCTCTCGAGCAGCCTTGAGTTGTGGTCGCCAGTCGGTGGGGCATTGAGCGCGCCGGGCACCGTCACGGTGGCCCCGTTGGCTGAGTATGCATACAACGTCACGGCATTCAGCTTCGCGAACCGAGTTGGCAGCTTCGCGCGATCGCCCGTGACCATCACTCGCCCGGTGCTCGGCGGCAGTTACGGCGCCACATGGAACGCGACAACCATGAAGTGGACGTACACGAACAACTTCAGTGTGCCGCGTGCAGACAAGTTCTGGAGTTCAATCAATGTGGTGTTGGAGCAAGACGTGCTGGGCGTGGTCACCACTACCGACGTCACGACCGCGGCTACTTCCGCGTGGGCCCTCAACCAGGACTACGCCGTCACGACCACGTGGGTAGGACCGCTGCGGTTGACGGGGCAGTCCACGGTCCCGCCCAAGTACCGCATCAAGGTGACCGTGACTCCCGCCGGATTCGGAGGGGGCACGCCGGTCGTTCGCTACTCGAACTATGTTCAGGCAGCGAGCCTGCTTCCCAACGCCGGCTCGCCTCGCGTGAACCAGCCCTATACGGTGTGGTGGTGAGCTCGTGAACCTGCATCGGGAGAGTCATGAACAGGGGTTCTCGCTCACTGAACTGATGGTGGTGCTGGCGCTGTTGGGCTTCGTGCTGACCGCGGCGTATGCAGCGCTGCAGCTGACCCTGACGTCGTCGGCAATCCAGCGGCGTGAGGCGTTCGTAGCGACGAGTATCGTTGAACCGCTGCAGATGATGGACGTGACGCTCTCTCAGAACATCACCATCGATGCGGCGGGCACCGGCGACTACACCCTGAGCTGTCTGACCGACGCGAATGCCGACAATCAACTCGAGCGGCACGTGTACAAGGCGGACTCTACAGGTCAACTGGTCGAAGAGGTCTACCGCGTCGACTCTCTCATGGTGAATACCTCGCTTGCGCGGCGGACGGTGTGGCAACGAATCGGGCGGGACCCCGCCTCTCGAAATGTCAACATGTTGCTGGGGCAGCCGGTGTTCTCGTACCGATCGATGAATGCCAGCGGAGTAGTTGTTCCCGCGACTCCTGCCCAGGCGAACATGGTCGACGTACGCCTATTCGTCCGCTACGACGGCGTCGCCTACAGCGACTCGCGTCGAATCATGTTTCGCAATCGATAGCCAAGGAGCGCTGCGATGATGTCCTTCGTAAGACAACAGATTGAGGACGAGCAGGGTATTGCGCTCATGGTTGTCATTGGCGTGATCGCCTTGATCAGTGTGATGGCCGTCGGCGGTTTCGCGCTCGCCTCGCAATCGGTTCACTCGACCGCGAGACTCCAGACGGAAGAGAAGTCATTTCAGGCGGCGAGTTCCGGGCTTGATCGCGTATTGGCGACCTTCAGCCAAGCGAACTTCCAGGGTCAGAATTCATATCAGGTCTCGGGTACAACACCCGACGGGTCGTATCTGGTGTCGGTCGGCCGGGATCCGGCCGTGCCCTATCGATTCAGCATCGTCTGTACCGGGACTGCCGGAACGGAGACCGCGCGAGTCAGACAGGACTTCTACTTCCTCGATCTCTGGTCGGTCAACATCGGACAAGGCGAGAATCCAGGCAGCCCTCCGGGAACCGCGGGAGACTTCAACGGTGGACCCGAGATCCATGGCCCCTTCTTCGTATCCGGAGGCAATTTCAACTCCAACCCGGACTTCTTCGGCGGCCCGTTGTTCGCGAGCAAGGATGTCAGTTTCGGCGGGGGCACCGGCTGGTATCCCGAGCCCGCGGGTACCAAGTACGTGATATACGCCGGCGGTGCATGCTCGGGTCAAGACGCGTCAAAGGTCATCGTGCAGCATAGCTGTCCGGACATCGAGCTTCCCTGGGTCGCAGCTGACTACATGGCGTCTATGCTGGCGAAGGCTACGTCGCAGTCAGCCGACAACCTTCGGGGTGACGGCAATCCGGCGGTCGCCAACGGGGAGGTTGCGACGACCGGTGCGGTGAACACCTACACAGGCACACGTTACCCAGGCCAGCTTGCGAGCCAGCCGTACAAGGTCATAAACGGACCACTTTCGATCACGGGCTCCAGCGCATCCTTCGGGAAAGTGTCAGGCGCGACCAACTGGGACGATTTCGCGTTCGACACCGTCAACAACACGCTGTATGTCGAGGGTATCGTCTACGTGAAAGGCGACGTAACCATCGGCTCCGGTGTCGCGAACTACAAGGGGAGTGGAATCATCGTGTCCGAGGGCGACGTGAACATCGACACGGGTGGAACCTTCCAGCCGGTCGGCGGAGGCTCAGGCGCCAACGACCTGAGCGCCGAGAACTCCCTTGCCGTCATCGGCACGAACGTCACGTTGGGTAGAGACTCCAACTTCGAAGGTACGGTGTTTTGCAATCAGACGTTCGAGATCGGTAAGAGCTCCATCTTCCAAGGTGCGGTCCACGCCAACCTGATAACCAACCCGTCTCCGCCCAAGGCAGAGTTGTGGATGGAAGAAGGCATGGCCGCATACAAGGTGCCTGAGGGCATGCCGGGTACGGCGACCGATCCACGCGGAAGCAACTTCGGCGGGGGCGTTGTCATCCCGGGCACGTGGTCGCGAATCCAGTAGGTGCGAACCAGCGCCTCTCGACGGACGTGCACTTGTGCGACACGCACGCTGTGTTACCATTTACCGTAGGACCATCGCAAAGCAGTAGTAGCACCAGTAGTCGCAGCCGTAGTCGCAGTAGCAAATGAGGAGGAAGCGTTGGCTCCTGTAGGGTTTGGGTCCGCCCAGCCGCCCGTAGGTCTCGACATAGGGACCGATTTCGTTCGCGCAGCGTCAGTGCGTCCCACTAGTGGCGGGTTCACTCTTGCCAGCTACGGGCGGGCTTCAATGCCGTTCGGCGCGGTGGTGGAGGGCGAGATTGTCGACGCTGAGGCTGTCGCGTCAGCGATCTCCGGACTCTGGAAGCAACACAACTTCCGGTCCAAGGACGTCGCAATCGGGGTCGCCAACCAGAAGGTAGTGGTCAGGCTTATCGACCTTCCCTTCATGGAGGCAGACGAGCTGGCAGGCGCCATCCAGTATCAGGCGCAGGACTACATCCCGATTCCTGTCGAAGAGGCGATACTGAGCTACGAAGTCATCGGCGACTACATGACGCCGGCGGATGAGCACATGATGGAAGTGCTGCTCGTCGCAGCCGCTCGCGACATGATCAATTCAGCGGTTACCGCCGTTGAGTCCTCCGGACTCAAGCTTGCTCGAATCGATTTGACTGCTTTCGCACTCGTACGAGCGCTACTCGGGGTGGGGTCGCAGGTGTTGCCCGACGAGGAACCAGGCGGGGCAACCGGAGTCATCCATGTTACGTCGGGTCTGACGAACATCGTTGTGGTTGAATCGGGCGTCCCCCGTTTCACGAGAGTCTCAGCCCTTGCGGGCAAGCAGTTCACTCAGGCGATAGCGAATGTGACGAACACGACCTTCGATGAGGCGGAGTACCTCAAAGTACAGTTGGGCCTGCCCTCGCTCGATGGAGAGACCCTTGTGCCGGCGGGCATCGATGCGGAGACCGCGCAGGTCGCTCGCCAAGCGTTGGAGCGGGAGACCAATCGCTTCATTGCTGAGGTCAGACGCTCTCTGGACTACTACCTCACCCAGGCGACACAGGTTAGAACAATCAAACGCATCGTGCTGACCGGGAGCGGTTCGACGTTACTCAACCTGCCCGCCTATCTCGAGAAGGGTCTTCAGACCCAAGTCGTTCTTGGAGACCCACTCGCGCGAGTAGGCGTCATGGCCGGTGCCGAGAAGGACGCACTTGCTGACAGTATGGGGTGCGCGCCGGCAGTGGGGCTGGCTCTGGGGGGTGTCGGCTAGATGATTCGAATCAATCTGCTGCCACCCGAGATTATCGAGCGACGCAAGTGGGAGCGCTTCTACCCGATCGTGTTCGTTGTCGCGGCCGGACTCATCGCGATTGTCCTTGTGGTGTGGTTTGGGCTGCAACTCGCGGTGAATCAGCGCAACGACGAACTTCAGCAGACCATGACCAGAACAGCCGCGCTCACTTCACAGGCCGATGCATTCGCCATCTTCGAGCGCAAACAGCAAGAGCTTGTCGCCCGTGAGGCTATCGCAGCGACAGCGCTCGCAGGCAGAATCGACATGGGTAGTCTGGCGGAGGATATCTCGCTGGTGCTGCCCGACGAGACGTTCTTGGTCAACATGAACTGCGACCAGGACATGGGTTTGATTCTCGGTGGCAATGTGAGTATGTCGAGCGCACCGTCGGTGAAGCAGGGCTACAAAGCCGTTGCGGCGACACTGGTCCGTCTTGCATCGGTTGATGGGCTCTACAGCGTGTGGTTGGACACCGCAAACGTTACATCCTTCACCAACTTCCAACCCGCAGATCGGAGCCAGGGCTCAAGCGCGACAGTCATGTCGTTCTCGGCAACGGCGAAGATCAGGGTTCCCGATTCCGCTCCTCTGGCCCAGTAAAGGGGGCGAAGTGAACCTATCTCCACGCAACAAGCTGCTAGCTCTCGCCGTCGCCCTTTTGCTGGTGGTAGTTGTGCTCGTCACGGTGCTGGTCGTTCCGCAGTTCGGGAAGCTGAGCAGCCTTGGGGCCAAGATCGTTCAAGCCAACTCAGACGAACAGACGGCCCAGAGCCTCCTGGATCAGCGGCGGACCATCAAGGATCAGGCGGCCGTTACCAACAATTCGCTACTGCAGCTTGCCTCGGCCGTGCCCGAGAACCCCGAGCTGCCCTCGTTGATAATCGAGCTGCAGGATGCCGCATATGCGTCAGGTGTCAGTCTCAGAAGCGTCGCACCTGTTGCCCCTGTTCAAGAGGAGGGCGACAAGTTCGTGACCGTGGGCCTGAGTCTCGAGGTATGGGGCACATGGGCCGATACGGTCGACTTCTTGCAACGGTTGCGGAAGCTTGGCCGCGCAGTTCGGGTCAAGACGATAGATGCGGGCGTTCTCGAGGAGAGCGCAGCGGAACAGGCGCGCATCGAACTCCCGCCGTACTACCAGATCAAGACTAATGTCGCGATTATGACCTACGTTATTCCTGCGGGCAGCGTGGTCGTCAGTTCAACGCCGGACGCTGTTCCGGCGCCCGCGCCGGCGCAGTAGGGCGAGGAGCTCAAGTATGGTCGACTCCTTCAACACACCAGGAACCGAGCAGCCACCAGTGGCGGTGACCCCAGAGGTCGCCCCAGCAGCTGGTGGGGTTGCTGGGTTTCTCGCCACAACCACGGGGAAGCTCGTGGTTGGCGGCGTGGCGCTCGTAGTCGTCGGAGGTGCCATCGCCGCGATTCTCATGATGTTTGTGCTGAACCGGGCAACAGACGACCAGGGCGGATCGGTGAAAGTCCCACTGAATCCCACCACCACGTCCACCGCTAGCATCGATTCGAGCCCCACCGAGCGACCTGCCGACGATTTCGCTGACACCTTCGCGTTCCGCAATGTCTTCCAGCCCACGGTGAAGATCACTCTCACTCCCGATCCCAACCTCGTGGACAGCACCGACGGATCCACTCCTGCGACCGTCGACGTGCCGCAAGACACGCTGCTTCTCAGTTCAGTCAGCACGGTCGACGGATCTCCAGTCGCCAATCTGGTGTGGAACGGCGCGACATACGCCTTGGGCGAGGGCGACGCTATCCCTGACACGCCGTGGCAGGTCCTGAGCATCTCCGGTGACACCGTGGTGATGCTCTACGGCGACAGCCGTGTCACATTGACGGTCGGTCAAGGGATTTCGAAGTAGGGTTTGATTGCGCGTCCCTGTGCTTTGGTAGAATCTGCGCACGGTTCGCTCCTCAGAGAAGGGCGTCGAGCATGCGCTATACCACGGCCGGCGAGTCACATGGTCGCGCACTCTTGGCCATCGTGACCGCAGTGCCTGCGGGAATCTCGGTCGACATTGCGTTGCTTGATGCCGATTTGGCGCGTCGACAGCGTGGATATGGACGGGGTGGCAGGCAGGCGATCGAGTCGGATCGAGTCACAGTGCTCTCTGGCGTGCGGTTCGGCAGGACGTTGGGAAGCCCTGTTGCGCTTTCGGTCTCCAACCGGGATTGGGAGAACTGGACTCAGGTCATGGCCGTCTCCGGAGACAAGCCACTCGACATTCGAGAGACACAACCTCGTCCGGGTCATGCTGATCTTGCGGGTATCCAGAAGACCGGAAGCGACGACGCACGCGACATCCTTGAAAGGGCGAGCGCCCGGGAGACCGCCGCGCGCGTTGCGGCCGGCGGCGTCGCGAAGTCGCTGCTGGCCCACTTCGGGGTCAGCATCTCTTCGTATGTCGAGGCCATCGGGTCGGTCGCGGCTGCGGGGCTCGACCCAGAGACGGTTGACACGCAAGCCGCCCTGTCGAGTGACGTCTCCTGTCCTGACGAGGAGGCTGCGGCGCTCATGCGTAACGCAATCGACGCCGCGCGACTTGCGGGAGACTCGCTGGGTGGAGTCTTCGTTGTGCGCGCTTCCGGATTGGTGCCAGGGCTCGGTTCGTACGCCGAGGCGGCGCGACGCCTCGACGCCGAACTTGCTGCCGCCGTGATGTCCATACCGGCGATCAAAGGGGTCGAATTCGGGTTGGGCTTTGAGGCCGCAGCGTTGCCCGGTAGTCAGGTGCATGATCCGATCGAATATCAAGCCGACGGCGGCTTTCGGCGGCTTTCCAACCGGGCGGGCGGACTCGAGGGTGGCATGTCCAACGGGGAGATGCTCGTGGTGCGTGCGGCGATGAAGCCCATACCGACACTGATGCAGCCGCTCGCAACGGTCGATATCGACACCCACCAGCGGGCTGACGCCAGCAGGGAGCGGAGCGATGTCTGCGCTGTGCCTGCGGCCGCTGTCGTCGGCGAAGCCGAGGTCGCACTTGTGCTCGCGAATGCCTACGCCGAGAAGTTCGGCGGTGACTGTGTCAGCGACATGGTCAGTGCTGTAGACGCGTATCGAGACCGTGTGTCGTCGTGAACCGAGGACACGTGTTCCTGGTTGGTTTCATGGGTGCCGGCAAGTCGACGGTCGCACAGGTCGTCGCCGCCGCATTGCAGCGCCCTTGCGTGGATCTCGACAGCCAGATCGAAGCCGGATCACATCGACCGGTGTCGCAGATATTCGCCGAGGACGGCGAAGAAGGTTTTCGGGACCAAGAGAGTCAGGCACTTACCATGCTTGAAGGGCAGACGCCTGCGGTAGTGGCTTGTGGCGGCGGTGTTGTGCTGAGAACACAGAACCGAGCGCTGCTCAAGCGCCTTGGCACCGTCGTCTATCTGGTGGTCACAGCGGAGGAGGCTGTTGCCCGTGTTGGCGATAGTGCTACGAGGCCGTTGCTTGCCGGAAGCGCCGGGTCATTGGCAGCGACGAGCCTTCTGGCCGCCCGTGAAGGCCTCTATCGTTCGGTTGCTGATGTGGTGGTCGACACTGTAGGTCGCACGAGCGAGCAGGTTGCAGCACAGGTGATATCTGAACTCGATGAGGTGGAGGCGTGACGAAGAAGCTGAGAGTCAACGTACCCGGAGCTGCGTACGATGTCATTGTCGGCGCTGGTGTCATGGGCGACTGCGGTCGGCTGCTGTCTGGGCTCACTGATGCGCGGACCGTTGCGCTGGTGAGCGACGAGACGGTCGCGAAGCAGTACTCCACGCAGGCCGATATCGCATTCGCCCAGGCGGGGTTTCGGGTCATGTCTCTGACCGTGCCCGCTGGAGAGACCTCAAAGAACTGGGCGTTGGCCGGCGACCTGCTTGAGGAGTTTGCCCGCTTGGGTCTGGGTAGAACGGATGTCGTGGTGGCGCTTGGTGGTGGCGTCATCGGAGACCTCGCCGGCTTTGCTGCAGCGGTGTATCTTCGAGGCGTCTCATTCATGCAGATGCCGACCACTCTGCTGGCCATGGTGGACTCCTCTGTGGGCGGCAAGACGGGTGTGGATCTGAGCGCCGGCAAGAACCTCGCCGGAGCGTTCAAACAACCCCTGTTGGTCCTGGCCGACACACAAGCGCTTGCGAGTCTGCCAGATGAGCAGTGGCGCAGTGGAATCGCCGAGGTGGTCAAGTCGGCGGTTCTGGACGGGGAGGCGTTCCTGTCCTGGGTGGAAGAGCAGACTGAGGCACTCAACGCCAGAGACGGCGAAGTGGTAGAGGAAGTCGTTGCGCGTTCGATGGCGTTCAAGTCAGGCATCGTCGCTCGTGACGAAAGGGAGGAGGGGCCCCGCGAGTGTTTGAACTACGGTCACACGCTGGGTCACGCGCTTGAGAAGGTTCTGGGATATGGAACGATCACACACGGGGAAGCCGTAGCCGAGGGTATGCGCTTCGCCGCAAGAGTGGCGGTTGACGTGGGTCAGGCCGATGCGACTTTCGTGAAGAGGCAGGATCATCTGCTGGATGCGCTCGGCCTGAGGCCACTACGGGCCCTCGCGGAGCCGTCAGCACTGATCGCCGCGATGCGCTCCGACAAGAAGGCGCGGGGTGGATCGGTGAGAATGGTGCTGGCTGACGGACCTGGTCTCTGGCGATGCGTTGCCGTGGATGACGGCGTGCTGGACGCACACCTCGAGGCGTGGGCCGAAACAAAGAGGGAAGGGTAGCGGTATGAACATACTGGTAATGAACGGCCCCAACCTGAACCTGCTTGGGACACGCGAGCCCGGCGTCTATGGGAGTGCCACCCTCGACGATATCGCGGCTGCTCTGCGCGCTCTCGGCGAGGAGCTTGACGTGCAGTTGGGATTCGTACAGAGCAACCACGAAGGTGAGCTGATCGAGAGACTGCACGCTGCCCCGGCTGAGTTCCAGGGCGTGGTTCTCAATCCAGGCGCGCTGACGCACTACTCGTACGCACTTCGTGATGCTATTTCGTCAGTCGTTATCCCTGTTGTAGAGGTTCATCTCTCGAATATCCACGCGCGTGAGGAGTTTCGCTCACGGAGTGTGCTCGCGGCCGTGTGCGTCGGTCAGGTTTCCGGGTTCGGGGTCCAGAGCTACCTTCTGGGGCTTCGGGCGATCGTCGCACACGTCGGAGCGGAATGATGCTGTGCGACGGCCGGTTGAGCACCCTTCGTTCGAAACTGCGAGATGCACAGGTTGATGCGTTCCTGGTGACCCATCCCGTCAACGTGGCGTACATCACGGGCTTTGAGGGGGTGTTCGACTCCGAGGACGCACACGCCGCCGTGGTCTCCTCTGATGCGGCCGTGCTTTACACTGACAGCCGCTACTTCGATTCGGCCTTGCGTGCTTCAGAAGGTACGCCATGGCAGGTAGTGCTCGCGAAGCGGGACCTTTTCGTCACCGTCTGCGAGGACCTTGCGCAGGAGGGGCGGTCGGTGTTGGCGCTCGAAACGTCTGTTCCCTACGGACGGTTCAAGTTCATCTCGGAGCAGTGGGGAGGCAATGTAGCCGCTCTCGATCAGCTCGTTGAGCGGATTCGAAAGGTCAAAGAGGCCGATGAGCTGCGTCGGATACTCGCCGCACAGCAACTGACCGACCGGACATTCGATCATATCCTCGACTGGCTACGTCCTGGCGTGACTGAACTCGAGATCGCGCTGGAACTTGAGTTCTTCATGCGGCGCGAAGGCAGCGAGGGGGTTGCGTTTCCGCCCATCGTGGCATCGGGGCCAAACTCAGCATTCCCTCACGCCAGAGTGACTGTCAGAGAGTTGACGCAGGGGGACTTCGTCAAGCTCGACTTCGGTGCGGTTGTTGAGGGCTACTGTGCGGACATGACGCGAACGGTCGTTCTTGGCGCCGCGAGTGAGCGTCAGCGTGAGATCTACCGTGCCGTCCTGGATGCGAACCTGGCCGGAATCGCCGCAATCGCCCCGGGAGTGCCTGGCAGGAGCGTCGACCGGGTGGCTCGGTCAGTGATTGAGGACAGGGGCTTCGGCGACCGGTTCGGGCACGGGCTGGGCCATGGCGTGGGGATGCAGGTGCACGAACTCCCCAGCATGGGTCCTCGCGGGTCGGAGAGCCTGCTCGTAGGCAACGTTGTAACGGTCGAACCGGGCGTCTACATCCCCGGGTTCGGCGGTGTTAGAATTGAAGACTTGGTAGTGGTCGAGGAGCATGGCGCTCGAGTACTTACCGGATCGGCGAAGGAGCTGCTCGAACTGTGAACGGCGTCTCACCGTAGACGCTCAGCGATCAAAGGGGACTCATGTGGCTATCACCACAGCCAACTTCAAGAACGGAATGTGCATCATCCACGAGGGCAAGCGTTGGCTGATCATCGACTTCCAGCACGTGAAGCCCGGCAAGGGCGGGGCGTTCGTTCGCACGAAACTCAAGGAGCTTCAGAGCGGACGGGTGGTCGACTACACATTCCGTGCGGGCGAGAAGTTCGAAGACGTGCGTATTGAGACCAAGAAGATGCAGTACCTCTACAACGACGGAACCGTGTTCCATTTCATGGACAACACGTCCTACGAGCAGGTCGAGTTGGACGCTGACTTCGTTGGTGAGACCTCGAAGTGGCTTCGCGAGAATGATGAAGTTGAGATCATGACTGCCGACGGAGAGTACATGGGCGTCGAGCCGCCGATGTTCGTGGAACTCGAAGTTGTCGAGACCGATCCTGGTTTCAAGGGCGATACGGTGCAAGGCGGGACCAAGCCCGCGAAGCTCGAAACCGGCGCCATGATTCAGGTGCCGATGTTCATCAACACCGGCGAGCGGCTCAAAGTCGACACGCGCGACGGTCGGTACATCACCAGGGTCTAGCCGCAGATTGGTTGGGGCTGACAGGGCCGGGTGAGAGTCCGAGTTTCTCGGACCCGCCCGGCCTCGTATATACTTCTTGGACTAACCTGCGTTCCGTTCCGTCTGAAGGCCGCTCGCCTACGAGATGCAAAGGACTGCGATGCGACCCGTTCACATAACCGACACCACGCTGAGAGACGCGCACCAGTCGCTGTGGGCCACCCGCATGGAGATCGGCGATATGCTGCCGATCCTTGGCAAGATGGACTCCGTGGGCTACTGGTCCATGGAGGTGTGGGGCGGCGCGACGTTTGATTCGTGTCTGCGGTTCCTCGACGAGAATCCCTGGGACCGGCTCCGAGTCATCAAGAAGCACTGCCCCAAGACTCCGCTCCAGATGCTGCTCCGCGGCCAGAACCTGGTGGGATATCACCACTACAGTGATGAGATCGTGACCCGGTTTGTCCATGCATCCAAGCGCAACGGCATTGATGTGTTCCGTGTGTTCGACGCGCTGAACGACATCCGCAATGTCGAGGTGGCGGGACGTGCCATCAAGGAGGCCGGCGCACATTTCGAAGGCGCCATCAGCTACACCGTGTCCCCCGTGCATACTCTGGATTCGTTCATCGACTACGCGCAGCAGCTCAAGGAGCTGGGCGCAGATACGATATGTATCAAGGACATGGCCGGAATGCTCACACCGTTTCGTACCGAGCGAATGGTTCGAGCGTTGAAGGATCAAGTGGGTCTTCCCGTTCACGTGCACTGTCACTACATCGGCGGTATGGCCCCCATGAACTATCTCAAAGCGGCAGAGGCGGGTGCCGATATCGTTGACACCGCCGTCGTCGCTCTGGCATTCGGCAACAGCCAGCCAGCGGTTGAGATGATTGTGGCCGCACTCAAAGAGAGTCCCTATGACACGGGTCTTGATCTTGACCTGCTCTTTGAGATTGCGGAGTACTGGGAAGGCGTTCGTTCGGCCAAGGGACTGAAGCGAGGAATCACCACACTTCTCTCGATGGAGGTGTTCAGCCATCAGGTTCCGGGGGGCATGATGAGCAACCTTGTCAGTCAGCTGGAGCTGCAGAAAGCGGGCGATCGCCTTGCGGACGTACTGGATGAGATTCCTCGAGTTCGTGCTGAGGTCGGGTACCCCCCGCTCGTGACCCCGTTGTCCCAGATCGTCGGGACCCAGGCTGTCATCAATGTCCTGACGGGCAAGCGGTGGGCCATAGTTCCAACGGAAATGAAGGAGTACATCCGGGGCTACTACGGTAAGGCTCCCGGACCCATGGACAAGGAGATCGTGCAGCGCGTACTCGGAGGAGAGCAGTTGCTCTCGCCGGACATCCGTCCTGGTTCCTTGGTGAAGACGACATACGCTGAGGTAGAGGCGGAGATAGGCGACCTGGCACACAGCGAAGAGGACGTACTGATGTACGCGCTCTTCCCGAACGAAGCACATGCGTACCTTTCCGCTCACCGTGAAGGTGCGGAAAAAGCAGTGTTCCTGATGGGCGGCGAAGGCTCCCACACCAAGGAGGATGGTTCTGTGGACGTAAATCAGATTCGCGAGCTGATCAAGATCATTGAGGCATCCGATGTTGCCGAGGTGATAATCGAAGAGGGCGACAACAAGGTCACCTTGCGCAAGTCGGGCGTCGTGTCGTCTCCGTCCGCCCCGGCCGCGGCAGCCCCTGCGACACCCGAGCCCTCCACCGACCCGGTGGGGTTGCCAGCTGTTCGTCCTGACGCCTGGAAGACGATCGTGGCTCCCATGGTGGGCACTCTCTATACCGCAGGCGCCCCCGGTGCTGACCCCTTCGTCAGCGTTGGCGATACGGTCGAAGAGGGGCAGACGCTGTGCATTGTTGAGGCGATGAAGCTGATGAACGAGATCACCGCCGAGGAGTCCGGCATCATCCGCGAGGTCTGCGTGAGCAATGCCGATCCAGTCGAGTACGGGACAGTGCTCTTCTACTACGAGCCTGTGTAGGCGAGGAGACAACGTGTTCGATCGCATACTGATCGCCAATCGCGGCGAGATCGCTCTACGTATCATCCGTGCGGCCCGGGAGATGGGCATCGAGACGGTAGCGGTGTTCTCCGAGGCGGACCGCGACTCACTGCCCGCACGCATGGCCGACAGGTCCGTGTGCGTCGGTCCGGCCCCCTCGGCCCTTTCTTACCTGAACATGCCCAACATCATCGCCGCCGCTCTGAACACCGGGGCCCAGGCCATCCATCCCGGTTATGGCTTCATGGCCGAAAGCGCCGCATTCGCCCGAGCCTGCGCTGACTCCGGCCTCGTCTTCATCGGACCGACGCCTGAGGCGATCGAGCGCATGGGAGACAAGGCCGAAGCGCGTGCGACAGCCGCAGCCGCGGGAGTTCCCACGGTCCCTGGCAGTGACGGAGTCATCGAGAACTACGAGCAGGCGCTCGAATTCGCAGAGCAGGTGGGCTTCCCGGTGCTCATCAAGGCATCGGCTGGCGGAGGCGGCAAGGGTATGCGCGTCGCCCTTGACTCGTCTGAGCTCGAGGCCAACTTGATGGCTGCGAAGACCGAAGCCGCTGCGGCGTTTGGAAACGATGCGGTCTATCTGGAGAAGTACCTCACGCGACCGCGTCACGTGGAGATCCAGGTTCTGGCGGACACTCACGGCAACGCCGTGCATCTCTATGAGCGTGACTGCTCCATCCAGCGCCGCCACCAGAAACTCATGGAGGAATCTCCGTCACCTGCGCTGAGTGATGAGCTCAGAACCCAGATGGGGGAGGCGGCGATCAAACTCGTTCGCCATGTGGGTTACGTCAACGCTGGAACCGTCGAGTTTCTGCTCGACATGGATGGTCGCTTCTACTTCATGGAGATGAACACCCGAGTTCAGGTCGAGCACCCTGTCACCGAGCAGGTCACCGGCGTCGACATCATCAGCGAGCAGTTGAGAATCGCTGCAGGGCTTCCCATGAAGCACGCGCACCAAGAGGACGTTGTACTACGAGGGCACGCGATCGAGTTCCGTATCAACGCGGAGGATCCCGCACACAACTTCCGTCCGCACCCCGGGCTGATAGACCTGTTCAACGCGCCGGGAGGACTGGGGGTTCGAGTGGACTCGCACGTCTACTCCGGGTATCGCGTTCCTGCGACCTACGACTCACTTCTGGGGAAGCTCATCGTGTGGGCCGAGACGCGTCAGGAGGCCATCGCGCGTGCGCATCGTGCGCTTGATGAGTTCATCGTGACCGGGATACCCACGACTATTCCGTTCCATCTCAAGGTACTCGACAACGAAGCCTTCATTCGCGGTGAGGTCTACACTGACTTCGTAGAGACCGAGATGGGCATCCGATAGCGTTTTCGTCAAAGGGAGACGACATGTCAGATGAGATTCGCCTCGAGGGGCTCGGTGTTGCGCCGGGCGTGCTCGACACCATAGTCACTCTTGCAGCTGAAGGCGTGGAGGGTGTGTTCGCTGTTGGGTCCCCCGGCATTGCGGGACTGGTACAGCGAGGTGCCCGCAAAGGTGCGGCGCGCGCGGTGGATGTATGCGTCGAAGAAGATGGGTCGCTGCTGGTCACTGTTCACGTGCAGGCGGTCTACGGTCGCAAACTGCGTGAGATGGCGACCCAGGCGCAGGCTGCAATATCCGATGCTCTTTCGAGCCAGGTCGGTGTGGATGTCGCGGGTGTCGATATCTACGTCGACGGGCTCGTGTTTCCCGAGTAATCGATGACCAGAACCGACAGGCACAGATCACGCCAACAGGCACTTCAGCTGCTCTACCAACGTGAAGTCTCCGGGATGACCGTGGCGAGAATCCTTCGCGACGGCAGCTATTCCACCGAAGACGGTGTTCCCGACGAATTCTGTCAGCAGCTGGCGCTCGGCGTCGAGGGCTCGATGGACCAATTGGATGAGACGATCGGACGTATCTCCGAGCATTGGGTCGTCTCGCGCATGCCGCTTGTGGACCGAAACATCCTGAGGTTGGCCACCTACGAGCTACTTTACGCGCTCGACGTGCCTCCCAGTGTCGCCATCAACGAGGCGGTCGAACTCGCGAAAGTGTACGGGGGCGATGACTCGTCGAAGTTCGTGAACGGTGTTCTCGGCAAGGTAGCCGACGGATTCCGAAGTGGAGAGTGAGCGCCATGACTGATGAATCGTACAGCTTTGCCACGGCGCGAACTCGTCTCGAAGAGATCGTGACGCAGGTACGCAAGAAGGATACCTCGCTGGAGAAGAGTCTGGATCTTCTCGAGGAGGGCGTTCGGCTCGCCAATCAGTGCACCGAGTTGATCGATCACGCTGACTGGGAAGCCGCCGGAGGTGCCGTCTCCGAGCCAGGTACTGACGCGTCGGTGGCCGGCGTCGAAGCTATCGAATTGAAAGAGAACCTTGGATCGGCAGAAGAGCCGACCGCGGAGGTCACAAGCGACCCACCGGTTGGTTCGGACTAGTTCAACCCGCCGGTGACGGCACGTGTCAGCACTCGCACGACGGAGTGCGGGCGTACTATGCTCGATGAGCGCGGCCTTTGGACCAAACCGCTTGAACCTACCGACGGAGATGAGCGCCGGCGTGGAACCGCAGCGCATTCTCGATACCATTGACGCACCGTGTGATATCCGCACGCTCGATGCTGCGCAGCTTGAAACGCTGTGCGCGGAGATCCGCTCGGAACTCGTGACGACCGTGGCCCAGACAGGCGGCCACCTCGCCCCGAACCTCGGCGTGGTCGAACTCACCTTGGGAATCCATCGTGCTCTCAATTGTCCAGCCGACCGCATAGTCTTCGACGTCGGACATCAGAGCTACGTGCACAAGTTGCTCACCGGCCGCAGGGATCGTTTCGCGACTCTGCGGCAGTACGGCGGCATGTGCGGCTTCCCCAAGCGAAGCGAGTCTCCGTTCGATGCTTTCGATACAGGGCACGCATCGGACTCGCTGTCCGTCGCGCTCGGTATCGCGCTGGGCAGGGATGCGCGCGGCGGAGACGAGACCGTGCTCGCGGTTATCGGCGATGGTTCGATGACGGGTGGAATGGCCTTCGAGGCGCTCAACCATATCGGGCATCTTGGGACCAAGTTGGTGATCGTCCTAAACGACAACGAGATGTCTATCTCCGAGAACGTCGGCGCATTGGCGAGCTATCTGGCGCGGGTTCGTCTGGATCCTCGCTACCACCGTTTGCGTGACGGTGTGGAGTCCCGTCTGTCCACTACCTCGTTGGGAAAAGGCATGGTCGATGCCGGCGAGGCAGTGAAGGAATCTGTGAAGCAACTCCTCTTGAAGCCGGGCATGTTCTTCGAGGAGCTCGGAATCACCTATGTCGGCCCCATCGACGGGCACGATATCGAACAGGTCGAGCAGGCCGTCATGCGGGCAAAGCTGGCTGATGGTCCCGTGATCATTCACGCGGTCACCACCAAGGGTGCCGGGTACGAGCATGCGGAGGCTCAGCCAGACGCTTTCCACGGGATTGGACCGTTCTCGGTCGCCACGGGTGAGGCCAACGGGTCCGGCGGGGCCATCAGCTACACCGCCGCATTCTCGCGCGCGCTCATCGAGGAAGCCTCCACTGATGAGCGCATCGTCGCAATCACCGCTGCGATGCCCAATGGAACCGGGCTGGATCGGTTTGCCGAGAAGTACCCAGGCCGGTTCTATGACGTCGGCATCGCCGAGGAGCACGCGGTCGGCATGGCGGCCGGGCTGGCTCTGGGCGGTAGCATCCCTGTCGTGGCCATCTACTCGACCTTTCTCCAACGTGCCTATGACCAGCTCATCATGGATGTGGCGCTTCAGAACCTGCATGTGGTGTTCTGCCTCGATCGGGCCGGTCTGGTGGGCGAGGACGGCCCGACACACCACGGAGTCTTCGATCTGACGTATCTGCGCTCTATTCCCAATATGACTGTGCTCGCGCCGGCTGACGAGGTGGAGCTGGCTGACGCGCTCCACACGGCGCTGGCCGCATCCGGGCCGGTTGCCATTCGCTACCCGCGAGGGTCTGGCGTGGGCAGGGAGTTGAAGCCTGAGCGCGAGACTTGGCTGCCCGCGACGGCAGAGATCCGGTGTGTAGGGCGAGATGTGGCGCTTCTCTCGGTAGGCCGAATGGTTTCAGTTGCAGAAGGTGCTGCGGAGCTCTTGGCCAACGACGGCGTCTCGGTGAGCGTCATCAACGCGCGATGGATCAAACCTATCGACAAACGAGCTGTTGTAGATGCGGCAGCGACCCATCGGCTACTTGTCACCATCGAGGAGAGTACGAGCATGGGGGGATATGGTTCTGCGGTATGCGAGGTCCTCGCGGATGAGGGCGCTACCGCACAGGTGCAGCGAATTGCGGTACCCGATTGCTTCGTCACCCATGGAGCAATGCCGTTGCTCCTCGCGGACTTGGGGCTTACCCCGGAGGGCGTGTACGCCACCGTCACTGACCGGCTGACGCGTCTGACGTCCTAGCGTCGTGCCGAGAGTGTCTGTGGAGACAGGTTCACAATGAAGCGAATGCGCATAGATCTAGCACTGGTCGATCGGGAGTTCTTCAGCTCCCGAGAGCGTGCGCGCACCGCGATTCTGGCTGGTGACGTGAAGGTCGGTGATGTCCCGGTGCTCAAGGCGAGCGAGCTGGTCGGTCCTGATGCGTTGATCACGGTCGCCGAGAAGCGCAGGTTCGTGTCGCGTGGCGGGGACAAGCTTGCCGGAGCGCTGGACTGTTTTGCCGTGCCGGTTGCCGGGCGACGCGCCGTTGACGTAGGCGCCAGCACGGGCGGGTTCACCGACTGTCTGCTCCGAGCGGGGGCGTGCAGCGTTGTCGCGCTCGACGTTGGGTATGGTCAGTTGGCGTGGTCACTGCGCAGTGACGAGCGGGTGACCGTCTTGGAGCGAACCAATATCCGCCATGTCGACCCGGTCGAATTGGGTGCGCCGTTCGATCTTGTGGTCGTGGACGTGTCGTTCATCTCTCTGCGGACGGTCCTACCGTATCTGGAAGCGCTGATGGGTGAAGAGGCCGATCTGCTGGCGCTGGTAAAGCCTCAGTTCGAGGTTGGTAAGGGCCGTGTGGGAAAACGAGGTGTTGTCAAGGACGCGGCGGATCATCTGGAGGTGCTTGAGGGGGCGGTCGGTGCGGCTTCCACGGCCGGGCTCGTGGTCAGCGGACTCACCTATTCGCCCATCAAGGGGCCCGAGGGTAACATCGAGTTCTGGATGTGGCTGTCTCGAGTCGGCGAACCTGCTCTCGAAACCCCCAGAGAGATCGTTGACGCGGCACATCGGCAGCTGGGAGGCTAGCATGCGTGTTCTGCTCGTTCCGAATACTGCGAACCCGCGTGCGGTCTCCGCCGTGCAGGAGCTCTCGGTATGGTGCGCTGGACGAGGGATCGAGTTCATCCTTGAGACCGATGACGCCCGAGAGGTCGGCATGGTTGACAGAGGGGTCACCGCGTCGGAGATCGGCGACATCGCTTTGGCGGTGGCGTTGGGCGGCGACGGAACCATCCTCAAGGCCGTTCATCTGCTCGGTGATGTCGAGGTGCCACTTCTCGGTGTCAAGTACGGCCGACTGGGGTTTCTGTCCGGTTCGCGACCCGAGACCATGCGCGAGGCCATCGAGTCGGCGCTCTCCGGTGAGGCCCGAATCGAGCGCAGGGCGACACTCACGGCGAAGGTGGTCATGGACGGTAGAACGGTGGGACGCTACCGCGCACTCAACGAAGTGGTTCTTTCGCGCGGTGCCTCCGGGCGCGTGGTGGTCCTGGATGTCAGCATCGACGGTGTTCACCTCGAGCGGCTGCGAGCCGATGGCCTGATAGTCGCAACTGCCACTGGCTCTACGGCCTACGCCCTTTCCGCAGGCGGCCCAGTGATCTCGCCGAGTTTCGCCGGAATGGCAGTGGTCCCAATCGCGCCACATACGCTGCAGGCCCGGGCGTTGTTGACCGATCCGTCGGAGGCGGTCGAGATCACGCTGCCGGAGCCAGCTCGTTCGGATGCGTGCATTGTCGTTGACGGAGACGCGAAGCCTTGCAGACAGGCCATAGAGAGCGTCACCGTCTCGAGATCGGATCACGACGTGCTTTTGGTCAAGCATGATGGCTATGCGTTCTATCACACTGTCTCCACTGAGTTCTTTGGTGGATGACGTCTGATGCTGGAAGAGCTGCATATACAGGAACTGGCTTTGATCGAGGAGGCGTGGCTTGAGTTCTCACCGGGCATGACGGTCTTGACGGGCGAGACCGGCGCGGGCAAGACCGCGCTGCTTGGTGGGCTGAAGCTGCTTCTTGGGGAGCGCGCAGACTCGGGTGCGGTGCGTTCGGGCGCTGCCGAGGCCATGGTTGAAGGCCGGTTCTCGATTGACGGTGAAGACGTGGTGGCGCGGCGGCGCGTAGGATCCGACGGCCGAAGCCGTTGCACGCTCAACGGAGAGATGGCGACCGTCGGAGCGTTGTCGCAGACGTTTGGCCCTCTGGTGGATCTGCACGGTCAGCACGAGCACCAGTCCCTGCTCTCGGTTTCGACGCACGGGGGCTATCTGGACCGCTGGGCGGGGGAGAGCGTGTCGCAATCCCTGTCGGCCTATCGGGCAGCGCGCACCTTGTGGATTGATGCCGTCGCACGGCGTGATGCCGTTGCGGCCAGCATCGCCCAAGCGGCTCGGGATTCCGATTACCTCCGCTTCGTCGTCGAGGAGATCGAACGAGTCGATCCGCAGGTCGGTGAAGACGAACTGCTGAAGGCGAGGTTGCCAGCGCTGCAGCACGCCGAGAAGCTCGCGGATGCGGCGTCGCAGGCGGCCGTGCTGTTGCGCGGCGACGGCGGAGCTTTCGACGCGATCGCACGGGCGCGTGAGTCTCTGGTTAAGGTGAGTGGAATCGATGGTCGACTCGACGATATTCACGCACGGTTGGTTGAGATCGAAGCGCTCGTTGATGACGCGGGGGTTTCGGCCCGTTCCTACCGAGATGAGATAGAGGATGATCCGGCCCGTCTAGATGCAACGCTGGCGCGTCTCGGAGAGCTGTCCGGACTTATGAAGAAGTACGGACCGTCCCTCGAAGGCGTGTTGCAGCGTTTGTGCTCGGCACGGGAGTCCCTTGAGGTTTCTCAGAATGCGGATGGCGCCTTGGAGTCGCTTGGTGCGCGCGTTGTGGAGAGCGAGGCGGCGCTACGTGACGCTGCCTCCACACTGGAGTCTGCGCGTCGTGCGGCCGCACCCGGGTTCACGGCTGCGCTCGCAGAGGTCGCGGCCGAGCTCGCGATGGATGGAGTGCACTTTGAGGTCGCCTTTCACGAGCTACCCTTCTCGGCGTGGTCGAGTGAGGGTCCGAACCGCATCGAGTTCCTATTCGCGTCGACTCCGTCGCAACCGTGCCGGCCGTTGACGCGTATCGCTTCAGGCGGCGAGATATCTCGCGTGATGCTCGCGCTGAAGGGCGTCTTGGGGAGCGCGGACACCATCGATACATTGGTCTTCGATGAGATTGACGCGGGTATCGGTGGAGCGACTGCCACCGCAGTGGGTCGTCGACTATCTCAACTCGCCCAGACTCATCAGGTCGTTGTGGTGACGCACTTGGCCCAAGTCGCTGCGTTCGCAGACGCGCACCTGGTAGTGAGTCGGAAAGCGGCTGATGACGGGGCGTCCACACAAGTCACTGTTGTGTCGGGTGATGAGCGTGACCGTGAGATCGCGCGAATGCTGTCGGGAAACGATTCGAAGGCGAGCATCGCTCACGCCAAGGAACTGCTCGGCCATGCTCGCGTGCGGTAACGGCGCGCTGACAACGTGTTGGGCGGCCGCCTTGGTCGTGGGACGTCATGGTAGGATACCGCCGCAGGTGGGGTCCTCATCTATAGGTGACAGGCCACATTCCTCAGACTCGGGAGTCATATGCGCCATCAGGGCATTGCTCGGCTAGACAAACGGACGAAAGACCTCGTTCAACGCCTGGGCTCCGAGGATATTGCGATCATCGATCACGTGGACATGGACCGCGTGAGCGCCGAGGCGCTGATTTCCACCGGCGTCGAGGTCGTCGTCAATGCCGCTCCCTCGATTTCGGGCGCCTATCCCAATGTGGGTCCGTTGCTGCTCACCCGTGGCGGGGTCACACTGATCGATGCAGTGGGCGAGGATGTCTTCACCTGTCTGTCCGATGGCGATTCGATAGAGGTCGTAGGCGACGAAGTCCTCAAGAACGGGGTCGTCTGCGCGGTTGGCACGCGACTCTCCGTGACCACCGTCGAGGCGAAGATGGAGGCGGCGAAGGCCGGGCTTGGAGAACAGCTCGACAAGTTCGCCCGCAACACCATCGAGTACTTGGAGAAGGAAAAGGGGATTCTCACCGACGAGACGTGGGTGCCCCCGGTGACCACCGATATCTACGGTCGGCACGTGATGGTCGTCGTCCGAGGCTATGACTTCAAGGAAGACATCGAGACGCTGGCCCCCTACATCAGGGAGTTTCGTCCCGTTCTGATAGGGGTCGACGGTGGTGCCGACGCGATCCTCGAGGCTGGTTTCTCGCCTGACATCATCGTTGGGGACATGGACTCGGTCACCGACAGCGCATTGAAGAGCGGTGCCGAGCTGATCGTGCACGCATACGCCGATGGGCGTGCGCCGGGGATGGATCGTCTGGAGACACTGGGAATCTCAGAGGGGGCACTGACGTGGCCACTCTCGGCCACCAGTGAGGACCTTGCACTCCTGCTCGCCTGGGAGTGTGGTGCAGATCTGATCGTCGCTGTTGGAACACACGCTAATCTTGTCGAGTATCTCGACAAGGGACGCAAGGGGATGGCGTCGACGTTCCTTGTCCGGCTCAAGGTGGGAACGAAACTCGTGGATGCGAAGGGTGTCAACAAGCTCTACCGTGCGACGGTTGGCCCCCGGCATCTCGTGGTGCTCGTGGGGGCAGGCCTTACCGTCGTGACCGCGGTGCTCCTCATCTCACCCGCGATTCGTGCGTTTCTGGATCTGCTTGTTCTACGTGTCCGTGCGTGGCTCGGGTTCTAGCCGGCAGGAGAGAAGATGTACAACGTTCGCTATCACATAGCATCGCTCGTAGGAGTGTTCCTGGCGCTGTCGCTGGGTCTGATCCTTGGAGGTCTGGTCGTGCAGCGCGGGACCGTCGATCGCCAGCAGAGCGCGCTCGTCGACGGTCTGCGTCGTGAGTTTTCCATCCTGCGCACAGAGAACCATGATCTGGGCGCGGAGAACCTGGTACTCAAGGACTTCTCGGGTGACATGACGCATGAATGGGTGGCGGACAAGCTGGTGGGAAAGAACGTGGTCGTTGTCTCAGGAGCCGGTCGTACCGATGGGGTCGACGCGGCGACCGACGCCGTCGAGTCTGCCGGGGGCACCGTCATCTCATTGACTCTGGTACAGCCTGATTTCGGGCTACGTGATGAGAAGGTCCGCTCGGTGGTCACTTCCGAGACGTTCTCGGCGGAGCTGGTGGCTTCGGTCGCAGCCTCGCTCGCCGCGGAATGGATACACCCGGCTACAGAGCACCCCGTCACGGATGCCCTTCAAGAGGCTGAGGCCCTGGTAGTCGAGGGACTCGAGCCAGGAATGGCCGCCGCTGCATTGGTCGACGTCGCAGCGCGCAACGGCAAGCCCGATCAGGGTGGACTTGCACTGGCGATGGCGTTTGGCTTGCAGGACGTCATGGCTGTCGCTGGCGAGTCATCCACTGTGAAGTCCGGGCTGGCTCAGTCGGCATGGGATCACAAAGTGCCCGCGTTCGACTCTCTGGGCACGGAGGTGGGTCGCTACTCCCTGGTCGCCCTGCTCAGTGGCGCCAAACCCGGTCTGTATGGAAGCGGTGGCAGCGCGACTGCTGCCTATCCGGCCCTACCGAAGAAGTGAACTAGCGGCGCTCGAAGGCGAGCCCCAGCAGCGCCAGGCCCACATGCACGAACTGCCTGCCCCGGTGCAAGAACCCGTGTACGTCGCGTCCTGTCGCGGCGTGCGTCATGGTGGTCGGCACCTCTATGACACGGAGGCCCGAACGCCTGGCTCTCACCGTGAGTGCGACCTCGACTCCATAGCCTGTTGCGAAGGGCCGGACCGCCTCGAGGCATTCCCTTGTAAGCGCGCGCTGACCTGACAGGGGCGCTTCTACCTCAAGCCCGTGCCCCATCAGCCGAATGCCCCAGCGCGCCAACCCCTTCACAATCCCGAAGCCGGCCTTGCCCTCGGGCCGCGGGAAGGTTGCGATGACCATGTCGGCTCGGCCTTCCACGATCGGCTTCAGAAGCGATGCCCCCTGCTCGGCGGTTGTACCCAGGTCTCCATCGAGCAAGAGGATGATGTCCGCATTCTCGATCCGCATGGCCCCCGCCTCAAGCGCTGCGCCCTTTCCCACGTTGTTCCACAGGCGAACCACCTTAGCTCCGGCTGCCTCAGCCTGCTGCGCGGTGTCATCGATCGAGCCGTCGTCTACCACGACGACGCGTGTCACGTTCGGAATGGTAGAAGAGGCACGAACCGTGTCTGCTATTCGGTCGCTTTCCTCGTGCGCGGGAATCAGTACGGCGATATCCATCGGGTCTCCTAGTGGGCGTTCGTGTTGCGTCTGCGAGCCAGTCGACCGAGAAGATCGGTCACGAGTGACAGCTCCGGGACCCGCATGAGTCGACCCATACCGAACGAGATCACGAGTCCGGTGGTCCCAGCCGCTGCGACCTGGATCAGTGCTGCCCCGAAGCTCGGAACGTCGGGCGCCAGAACTCGGGCGACGCCGAACGCCGCGGCCCCGCCGATCGCGCTGGCTAGGGCCATCAGCGCGAACGTTCTGGCCACACCACGCAGGTCATAGCCTCCCAGTCGCCGTCTTAGGAGAATGGCAAGGGTGAAGAAGAGTAGTGCGTAGAAGATCGCATCAGCCACAGGGATCCCGTTTATTCCGATTCCCTTCCAGCCCAACGCACCTGTGGAAAGCAACACGTAGAGCCCGATCTGCAGCGGCGTGAGGAGGAGGTTCGCCAGCATGGGCGTGTAGGTATCTTTGAGGGAGTAGAACGTCCGGAGTACGAACATCATGCATGCGAAGAAGATCAGGCCGGCGCCCCAAAGGCGCAGAGCGCTTGCCACGGGTGGGACGTCTGAGGCCCGAAACGCTCCGACACGATAAAGCGAGACCAGTGGCTCGGAGAGCGCGATAAGCATCGCTGCAGCCGGCAGAACCAGCACTCCGGTCGATCGGAGGCCTCTGCTGAAATGCGCCTTGAGCGCAGGAATGTCCTTGCGCCCGGCGGCGTCCGAAAGCTCAGTGAACACCGCAGTAGCCAACGCGACAGCCAGAATGCCGTACGGGAGCTGATAGAACGTCCACGCGTACATGAGAATCGACGGGCCGTTCTCGGCCACCGCCAGAGCAGATGCGTTTCGGAACGAGACAGCGACGATGTTGGTGAGAACGTAGATCAATGTCGGAACTGCCAGCACCAGCATGCGTCGTACCGCTGGATCGCCCAGTCCGAGCCCGGGCTGGTAGCGGATGCCACCCTTGAACAGCGAGGGGATCATGACGGCGAACATCGTAACGACGCCGATCGTTGTTCCGCTCGCCAGTACGATCATGCTGGACGGTCCAAGAGGCATTGCCGCGAACACGATCATGGTCGCGATTACCACGAGGTTGTTGAATACCGGCCCCAAGGCGGTCCAGAGATACTTGCGCTGTGCGTTGAGCAGGCCCTGGATGACCATGCCGCCACCGTAGAAGACGACCTGGATGGCGAAGAAGCGGAAGAAGAACTCCGCGGAATCTCGGACAGCTTGGGCCTCTGTCGATGGAAGCCGGAAGGTCTGCGTCCAGATGAAGGGTTGCGGTGCGAAGATCCCGACCACTGCCACCACGCCGAGTAACAGCACGAAGATGTTGAACACATGGCTCGCGAAGGTCCACGCGCCTTCGTCGCCCTTCTCGGCCTGCAGTTCCATGAATGTAGGAATGAACAGCGAGGACAGGATTCCCCCCGCGACGAGTTCGAAGACCATGTTGGGGATGTTGTTCGCGATGCTGTAGGCGGACATCAGGCCGGTCGCTCCGATTGCATACGCGGTCGCCCACATACGCACGAAGCCCGTGACGCGCGACAGTGTCGTCGCCGTCGACATCAACGCCGTGGAACGTGCGATGGAAGGAGTGCTGATGGCGTGCCTCCGGGCTCGGTCGGTCGGCCCACATGGGCTGCTCGCGTGACGCGTCCAGTGTAACCGAGCGCAACTATCACAAGATGTCGCGGGCAGATGTGTCACCAGCCTGTCACCGCGTGTCGTGTCGCATTCCGCTATCATTGAGCCGCATGAAACGAATCCTCGCTATAGCCACACTCATTATGGTGCTCGCAGTAGCACCTGCTATGACCTCCACCGCGTATGCCGGGACCAAGGCTGCTCGGGTGGTGATCGTGCTGGCGCCCTATCTCACGTGGGATGACGTGACCCCAACGTCAACGCCGACCATCTGGTCGCTAGCGCAACGAGCTGCCGTGGGCGATATCAACGCTCGCAGCCGTGCCCGGGAGCCGGGTGAGCCCTCGTCGCCGTTGGAAGGTGCGCTCACCATATCCGCGGGAGCATGGGCGGTTCCCGTCATCGATGCGCCTTCAGCATTCAGCGTCAGGGAGCGCTATGAGGTGGGCACGGCCGCTGAGGCCTTTCACCGGGCAACGGGTGATGAGGTCGGTGACAGCAATATCGTCTTCCTAGGCATGCCCATGACTCAGCGCGAGAATGCCAAGCGGTCCTTCGAGGTCGTGCTTGGCACCTTGGGCGGAGCGATCCGAAAGGCAGGCGGCATCACCGCAGCGGTGGGCAACTCCGACATCGGGTACGCCACCGGAGAGCAGAGAAGCGTCCGACCCGCGGCGCTGGCAGCGATGGACGCCGACGGGCTGGTCGAACTCGGTGACGTGTCGAAGCAGTTGCTTCGTGCTGATCCCAATGCGCCCTTCGGAATAGAGACTGACACCGAGCAGTTTGAGAGGTCTCTCAAGCTCGTTGAGGAGCAGACCACTGCGCATGGTGGGCCAGCATTGGTCGTACTCGATCCGGGCGATGCATACCGAGCCTCCAAGTTCGAGCCGCAGGTCACGCCCGATATAGCGGCGCTACAACGATCGCGGGCGCTGCATACGCTTGATGCGGTTGTGGAACTCGCTCAAAGGACGTTCCCAAACGACGTTCTCATGGTGGTTTCGCAGTCCACGAGGAATGAATCGATTTCTCGTCCGGAGGGGCTTGGCCCGATCGTGGTTGCTGGCCAGGGGTGGAAGGGCTACGTGACCTCGAGCTCCACGCAGCGTGAGGGTCTGGTCACCAACTTGGATGTCACCGCCACTGTGCTCGAGACACTGGGGATAGCGCATCCGGTTCAGGTACTCGGTAACGGCATCAATCTGACGCCGTCGCCGGTGAATCTGGCGACTCGCATCGAGCAGCTGAAGCGGATGGACCGTACTGCGATGGCGATCGATGCGGCCAAATACGGCGTGATCAATACGTTTGTCGTGCTCACGGTAATCATTCTAGTGATGGGCGCGGTGGTCCTCGTGCGCTCGCGCAGGTGGAGCGAGCGCTATTTGCGCAGATGGGTGATAGCACTCAGACTCGCAATGCTTCTGGTCATGTCGGTTCCGGTATCGAGCTGGATGATGTTTGCCTGGATGCGTTGGCCGGCCTCGCCCACACAGGCAGTTGCCGGACTGCTGACCACAGTTGCCGTTGTATGGGGCGCTGCGATTCTTCTGAGCCGCCACACGCCTATGCGTGTACCTATGGCCGTTCTCTCGCTTCTGACGGCTGTTGTCCTGATGGTCGATCAGCTGCTCGGTGCGCCAGCGTCTTTCACCAACTTCTTCGGGTATTCGCCGATTCTGGCGGCCCGGTTTTATGGAATGGGCAATGAGGCAGCGGCAATCCTGTTCGGCGCTATCATCGTGGGAATCGCACTTCTGTTCGATCAGTGGCCCCAGGGTCGCTGGTCGTCGGCTGGCAGACGATTCGGGGTGCCGCTGTTGGGGGCAATCGTCATTGCGTTCAGTGCCGCCCCGTTTCTAGGTGCGAACATAGGCGTCGCCGTGTGGGGCATCGTCGGATTCGGCTGTGCATGGATCCTGTTCAACGACAAGCGTCTGACATGGATGAACGTTCTGGCCGTCTTCGGCCTG
Source organism: Actinobacteria bacterium HGW-Actinobacteria-7 (assembly GCA_002841275.1). Taxonomy (GTDB): domain Bacteria; phylum Actinomycetota; class Coriobacteriia; order Anaerosomatales; family PHET01; genus PHET01. The sequence continues at coordinate 93,434 of PHET01000009.1, forward strand.
GTGGTTGGAGTGATTGCGGTGTTTGCGGCGTTCGACCTGTTCGGCGGTGGACCGCAAACGCACCTTGCGAGATCGCTCAGCTCGGCGCAGCAAGGCGGGCTCATCGAACTCTGGAACATCGTGGTGCGCAAGGCCGCGACGAATATGCGGGTGCTCACCCACACCAACTGGTCATACATCCTCATCGCGACGCTGGCGTTTCTGGCCTTCATGCGTTGGCGTCCACATGGCGATTTCGCCGAGACACTCTCGGAGAACCCGTTCTTTGCTGACGCGATCACGGTGTCCCTGGTCGCAGGACTGGCAGCCTTCTTCTCGGAGGACAGCGGAATCGTCATTCCCGCGCTGGAGGTCTTCTACGTGGGAGTCGCGATCGTCTGGCTGATGCTGGCGAGAATCGAGCCGACCGCTCTCGCGGATGAGACGAGCGAATCGGCCGAGCGGGCCACGACCTCATGAACCCGTATCTGGCGCTTGCGATTGGTGCAGTGCTGGGTGTCGGGGTCCCGTGGCTTCTGGTACGGATGCTCGTGCCATCGCTTGAGGACGGGAGGAAGGTCCGAAACTTCCAAGGTCGTGAGGTCTATCTCGGGCTTGGTACAGTGTGGCTCGTGTGGGCGGGGTGCGCCATCGTCGGAGGAGTGACTTTCGCATCGCAGGGCGGTTCCATGCGGCCCAGCGTCCTACCTCTACTCACTCTTGCAGGTCCGCTTGCGCTGGTCGCGTTCGCCTTGGGCATGGTCGATGATGCGCTCGGCACGTCGGCCGCTCGCGGGTTTCGCGGTCATCTGCGGGCGCTGGCCAAAGGCAGATTGACCACGGGCGGGCTGAAGCTGTTTGGAATCTCGCTCGCGTCACTCGTGGTGGCGCTCGTGATGTCTCAGATCTCGCCTTGGGCGGGTCACCACGGTGCGAACGGGCGGATCCTGAACGTGGGCTTGGCACTGATCGCCGGAGCTGCGATTGCGCTCACTTCGAATCTCGTCAACCTCACCGACCTGCGTCCGGGCCGGGCTCTGAAGACCTACTCGATGCTGTCACTGGTAGGCGTGGTGTCCACGGGGCTGTTGATGCCGACGACGTCGAGCGCGATAGCGGCGGGGTTCTCCCCGGCGCCCGGTTTCGAGCGGTGGGTCGATGTGCTTGTGCTGGGCCTCTTCGTGTTGGGACCGGTATTTGCGGTCTGGCGCTACGACCTGGCCGAGATGGGCATGTTAGGTGATGGAGGAGCCAACCCGATGGGAGCGGTCGCCGGACTGTTGGTGGTCGCGGGTCTGCCTCTGTGGGGACTCCTGGTGTACTTCGCGGTGATGTTGGCAGTGAATCTGGCGAGCGAACGAATCAGCTTCAGCGCCGTGATCGACGGCAACAACTTCTTGCGGTGGCTCGACAGCGTTGGCAGGCGCGGTCCCTTGCCCGATGAGGTCTTGCTGAAGACGGATACACACGGGGAGCACAACCCCGAGTAGAATCGGACCAGAGAAGACATTCGACACGAGAGACAGGTACAGGTACCGATGGCGAAGCACATCTTTGTGACCGGGGGCGTCGTCTCCTCTTTGGGCAAGGGAATCACCGCAGCATCTCTGGGGCGTCTGCTCAAGGCGCGCGGAGTCAAAGTCACCATCCAGAAGCTCGACCCCTACCTGAATGTCGATCCCGGCACGATGTCGCCATTCCAGCACGGCGAGGTCTTTGTGACCGACGATGGAGGCGAGACCGACCTCGACCTCGGTCACTACGAGAGGTTCGTTGACGAGTCGCTGTCGCGCGACTGCAACGTTACGGCTGGTTCGGTCTACCAGACACTGATCGCCAAGGAGCGCCGCGGCGATTTTCTCGGCGGCACGGTGCAGGTCATCCCGCATGTGACCAATGAGATCAAAGAACGCATCAACAGGCTCTCCGAGCAGACTCAGGCCGAGGTCATCATCACTGAGGTGGGCGGCACCGTGGGCGACATCGAGTCGCTGCCGTTCCTTGAGGCGATTCGTCAGCTCAAGAAGGACAAGGGTCGTGATAATGTCGCCTACATCCACGTCACGCTCGTGCCGTGGATCGCGGCGTCGAGTGAGCTGAAGACCAAACCGACGCAGCATTCGGTCAAGGAGCTCCGATCCATCGGTATCACGCCCGACTTCATCGTCTGCCGATCAGACCGCCCCATCGACGCTTCTATTCGGCGCAAGATCGCGCTGTTCTGCGACGTCGACCCCAAAGCGGTCGTCTCGGCAATCGATGCACGCTCGATCTATGAGGTGCCCGAGAACCTCCGGGCGCAGCAGCTTGACGAGATGGTGATCGATCGCCTGCAACTGGAGTGCGGCGCGCCCGATATGACGGAATGGGACGCCTTCGTGGCGCATTCCGCTTCGCTTTCCGATGAGGTCAACATCGCGCTGGTGGGCAAGTACGTACAGCTGCCTGACGCGTACCTCTCGGTCAACGAAGCGCTCGACCATGCGGGCATCTTCCATGACAACAAGGTGCGGGTTCAGTGGGTTGACGCCGAGTCTCTGACTCCTGAGGAGGTCGATTCGACGCTTCGGGAGTTCGACGGGATCCTCGTTCCCGGTGGGTTCGGAATCCGGGGTGTTGAGGGCAAGATCCGCGCGGCTCGTTTCGCTCGGGAGAACGGAGTGCCGTACTTCGGCATCTGTCTGGGAATGCAGGTGGCCGTGGCCGAGTTCGCTCGCCACGTGGCCGGTCTTGACGGGGCCAACTCCTCAGAGTTCGATCCCGTCACCGAGCATCCGGTGATCGATCTGATGCGCGATCAGCAGGATGTTGCCGACATGGGTGGCACCATGCGCCTTGGCTCCTACCCTTGTAGCGTCACGCCCGGAACGAAAGGGTGGGAGGCGTACGGGGATGAGGTCATCTACGAACGTCATCGACACCGCTATGAGGTCAACAACGCCTACCGTCAGAGGCTCGTCGATGCCGGGCTCGTCATCTCAGGGATGAGCCCCGACGGCAAGCTGGTCGAGATGGTGGAACTGCCCGATCACCCCTGGTTCCTGGGTAACCAGGGCCATCCCGAGTTCAAGAGCAGGCCCACGCGGCCAGCGCCGCTGTTCCGAGATTTCGTCGGTGCGGCTGTCGCCTACAAGCAATCACGGGGAGTGTAGCGTTGTGGGTGACGACTCGGTGCCCAAGACGAGCCCAAGACTTCTCTCGACCTTTCTGGATCTGGTACGCATCTACTCGCCGTCGGGCAGCGAAGCGGATTGCGCGAGCTACTGCGCCGCTGCACTTCGTGACGCTGGCTGTACAGTCCGATTTGATGACAGTGCGCAGGCCACCGGTTCAAACACCGGGAATCTGATCGCCGTGCTACCGGGCACGGTGCCGGCCACATTGGTGGTTTCCGCGCATATGGATGTCGTCGAGCCGTGTCTCGGCGTTGAACCGGTAGTCCAGGACGGCCGAGTCTTCTCGGCGGGGGAGACCGTGCTGGGCGGTGACGACAAGTCCGGGCTGGCCGTGGCCATCGAGTGCGTACGTCACTTCTCGGAAAGCGGCGAGCCGCACCCCACAGTGAAGTGCGTCTTTACCGTGAAGGAAGAAGTAGGGTTGGTCGGAGCCAAGCAGCTCGGCGCCGAAGACGTAGCGGGCGATCTGTGCCTTGTCCTGGATGCGGCGGG
>PHET01000010.1 GCA_002841275.1 Actinobacteria bacterium HGW-Actinobacteria-7
GAACGCTTCCTTGGACTGCTTCTACGTCCTCACGGGCGGCCATCCCATATATGCGGAACTTGAACACGCCCGGATACTGAACCCCTGTTTCGAGTTTGATCAAGTTGTGAGCGAGCACGATGAAGGGATTCTCGGCACTCCAATGTGGGAATTGGAATCGGGACTCATCTTGGTCAGTATCGACAATGGGCTCCGCGGTCGATTCCGTCGCGGAGACAGGCTAGTGGGCCGTGGAATTCATTCAGTCGTGGCCGGCAGAGAGGTTGTCGTCGTGCAGTCTTCAGAGACCTTGACGGTGATACGGTGATTGGCCTCCCCGCTTCTGGGCTCCCTAGAAGCGAAGATGCCAAAGCTGCGATTCTCATTGACATTGACAACACGCTCCTCGACCAAGTCCCGAGAAAGCTTCACATTCTTGAGACTCTCCGCGAGACCGGAATCCGAGAAGAAGATGTGCGGTCGGACTTCGGGCTGGATGAGAAACTGAAGCCCAATACCCCGAGGCGAGGCGCATATATCAATGCCCTGTACGGGCCAGACTACCAACAGCATCTCGTCGGCTTTCCGCACGCCGCCGATGTGGTCTGCGCACTCAGCACATCTCACCAGATCGTGTATGTGTCGAGCCGACCGAACACCCAGCTGAAGATAACGCGCAAAGCGCTTGGCGCTCAGGGATTCCCTATCTCTGACCAAGAACAGCTAGAGCTTTGGCCAGCTGGGACCGATCTCGGCAACTTGAGCGAAGATGAGATCGTCAAACGATCAAGGGAATGGAAGGGCGAGTACTTCTCGCGATGCGCTGCCGAAAGGACGGTCCTGCTTGCCATCAATGATCGACCTGAAGAAGTAGCATTGTCCGCAGCAGCGGGGATTCCCTCCGTGCTCTTCGCCCCTAGCGCTCAAGACCATGACGCAATCATCGCCGCCCGCAAGCATCTTGCCGGACTGCTTGACGTGCCCTTCATCGCTGATTCCGTGACGGTTGTCTCAAGTTGGACTGCCATGCCTCGGGTTGTGAGTCTCCTCAACACATCAAACTGCGAGCTCGCGGATTTGACCCGTCTTCACACCAACGAGTATTCATCGTGGTTGAAGGATCTCGACGGCAAGTCTACAGCGCTGCTTACAATGGCGACGTTCTTGGGGACGGGATTCGCCGTTCTGCTGCTCCAGCTCGCGGCGACGGTGCCCGCGAACACTCTAGAGACCTTCCTGACGGCAGCATTGTTGTTGACCGGAGTCATCGGCCTTCTCTTCTCATGCCTGTCCATGCTATTTGCAATACGTGCAATGGGGAGCCGGCACACGCGTGGCGAGGAGACGGGTGACTTCGTCCATTTCAGGAACTCGAAGTACTTTCGGAATCTCTGGGGCGTCCTTTGCGGGCGCAGCATCTGCCCGGCTGGTTCTCCCATGGCGGAAGCCAAGTTCGCGAGTGACGAGAAGGACGCCTCTCGTCGACGCTTGGTCCACCTAGCGTTCTTCCAAAGACACTACGGAACCTACGACCCTGAGCTGATCCGAAACCAGAGAATGCTGGAAATGCGCGCACTGAACTACGCCAAGATCTACGCCGAGGTATTCAGTCGACGCTGTCTGATTATCAGTGTCTGCGTGGCGTTCTTGGCGATCGCACTGTTCGCAGGGTGGGTGCTGCTAACCCGACAGACGGAGGACATACTAAGTGGACACTACTTCGCAAGCGCCTGTCTCAATCTGTCTGCCTATCGGCTATCGCTGTAATCTCCGTTGTGAGTACTGCCTTGCAGATGGGCAGCCCCCGTCAGCACAACCGTCCGTTGACCTGCTGTCCTTGCTGTCTGTGTGGAAAGAGACACGGGTAGTTCTGACCGGCGGAGAGCCAACTTTGTACCCCGAACTTCTGGACTATCTTGGGCGCACACTCACCGAGCAAGGCCACCCCGTTGTCGTGTCCACAAACGGCACTCGACTTGGTGTCGTTCGCGAACTGGAATGGGTCTCGGAACTGATTGTCAGCCTGCCGTCAGTTGACGCCGCTACGTACCGCGCGTTAAGAGGTGCCGACTACTTCGCCAAGGTCAAACACTTCATCAAAGACAGAGTTGCAGCAGGGATCAGGGTGACGATGGCTTTCACCATCGCGTCGCACAATGTTGGTCAAGCGGGTGAGGCGGTTTCGCTCGCGCGCAGGCTTGGCGCAAGTCGCCTTTCGTTCGAAGTCGTCTATCCTATCGGGGGCGGCAAAGGGTACCGGTTCATGGTTTCTCCCGATGAACTCGCGGCTGAGTTCGAGAGCATTCGGCAGATTCCCAACATGCCAATCAGGTTCCCGGCAGTCGGGAAGACGCTGCCCCTCGTTCTGGGTGGGCAGATAGTCGCGGACCTCAATGGCAACTTCTTCGAGCTGACACCCGCCCTGGAGAACATGCTCGCGAGCGCGACGGAACTTCTCCACGGTAGCCCCTCGACACTGTTCTTGGACGCGGTGCGCAGGAACAGAGCTCTGTTCAACTGGTCCGAAGCCGACGGCGAAAACGAGTTCCGCAGTTGGTCCAAAGACCGAGGGGACTTCGCGTAGTCAGCGAGTCTTTGTCGATCCCCGCCTGTGGTACTGACAGAGCGATGAAACGCGCAGCGGCCACGCGAGCTATGGTCGGATTCTTGAGCAACACAGACTTGCGGGTCCTCTCGCAACACGTCACACAGTGGCGACAACCGGGTTCACAAGCGAGCCCACCTCAGAGATGCGAACCTCGACCGAATCGCCGTCTTCGAGCGGGCCGATTCCTCCGGGAGTACCCGTGAGCACGACATCTCCCGGAACCAGCGTCATGACCTGGCTGATGAAGCTCACGAGTTCGAACGGGGCGAACAGCATGTCGCTGGTGTGCGAGCTCTGCCGTACAACCCCGTTCACGTAGCACTCGAGGAGCAGATCCGATGGATCGACATCGGTGGCCACCCATGGTCCGAGCGGACAGAAACCGTCGAACCCCTTGGCACGGGACCACTGCCCGTCCACCTTCTGGAGGTCTCGAGCGGTAACATCGTTGCCGCAGGTGAAGCCGAGCACGTTCGCTGCGGCCTGCTCAGGCGTAGCCCTGTGCGTGCGGCGACCGATAACCACCCCAAGCTCGGCCTCGTAGTCCATGCGCCCGACGCCCGGAGGTCGAACGATCGGCTCGTTCGGGCCGATCACCGCTGTCGACGGCTTGATGAAGATGACCGGTTCGGTGGGTGTGTCATGACCCATCTCCGCGATATGGGCGCGGTAGTTCAGCCCGACGCACACGACCTTGGTGGGCGAAACGGGTGCAAGCAGGTGCGCCTCGGCGAGCGGGAGGAACCCTTCCGGCTCCCAGGCCGAGAACGGTTCATCGCTGATGAGGGTGACCGTCGTTTCGTCCGCGAGACCGTAGCGACAGTCGCCCTCGAAGAGTAGTCGCACTATGCGCATTCCGCTCTCCCGCACAGAGACGAGTGGATCGTTGCTGCCCACTGCTTCCACGTGGCCGTCCTTTCTCCTGCGAGGAGATGCGATCGAATCCCAGGCCACCTTGCGGCCCGGGCTATTCCTCGGGACGTGCGCGGTGCGCCAATCCGTACTCGACCGCGTCCACCAGCGCTTCCCAGGAAGCCTCGATGATGTTCTCCGAGACCCCCACCGTGCCCCACGATGTCTCATGGTCGCTGGACTCGATGAGCACCCGCGTGACAGCGCCCGTGCCCTTGTTCTCGTCCAGCACGCGAACCTTGAAGTCCGAGAGCCAGATCTGGTCGAGCGCCGGGTAGTAGCGACCGATTGCGATGCGAAGCGCCTTGTCCAACGCGTTGACCGGGCCGTTTCCTTCCGCGGTGGCGATGTAGCGGTGGCCTCCCACGTGGACCTTGATGGTCGCCTCGGTCATGACGCGACCGTCCTCGCGCTTCTCGGCGATCACGCGAAACGACTCGAGTCTGAACAGCGGCTCGTAGCTGCCAATGCGCTTCTTCAGCATGATTTCCAGCGAGGCATCGGCGGCTTCGAAGCTGTAGCCGCCGTACTCGAGTTCCTTGATCGAATCGAGGACCTCGCCGGCGGTCTCGCTCGCAAGCTCGATACCCATCTCCTGCGCCTTGAGCGTGAGCGAGGCTCGACCGGCCAGCTCGCTCACCACGACGCGTGCGAGATTCCCGACGCGGGTCGGGTCGATGTGTTCGTAGGCCTCCGGCAGACGCGCAGCAGCACTCGCATGCACGCCCCCCTTGTGGGCGAACGCGCTGGTACCCACGAAGGGCTGGTGCGGGTTCGGAGCAAGATTCGCGATGTCCGAGACGAAGTGGCTGACCTCGGTCAGCAGGCGCAGCTGCTCGTCGCTGACGCAATCTCGCCCCATCTTGACCTTCAGTGACGGGATGATGGTTATCAGATCCGCGTTGCCTGCGCGCTCGCCGTAGCCGTTCGCCGTGCCCTGAACCTGCGTGCAACCGGCCTCGACCGCAATCAGTGAGTTGGCCACGGCGCAGCCCGTGTCATTGTGCGTGTGTATGCCGAGGGGTACATCGAGTACCAACGCCATCTCGCCCACGATGCGAAGAACCTCGTGCGGCAAGGTGCCACCATTGGTGTCGCACAACACGATGGCGTCGGCCCCCGCGTCCGCCGCGGCGCGGCAGACTTCGAGCGCGTAGGCGGCATCGGCCTTGTAACCGTCGAAGAAGTGCTCAGCGTCGAAGAACACCGTGCGCCCGGCTGCCTTGAGATGGGCCACCGAGTCACGCACCATTGCGACATTCTCGGCAAGGGTGGTCTGCAGCGTCTCGGTCACGTGGATGCCCCACGTCTTGCCAAAGATGCACAGCGCCGAGCAACCGGTCTCAAGCAGCGCTGCCAGGCCCGGGTCGTCCTCCGGCGCGGTGTCCTTGCGACGCGTGGCTCCGAACGCACTGATGACCGCAGTCTCGAGCTTGAGGTCGCGCGCGCGCTCGAAGAACTCGATGTCTTTGGGATTCGATCCCGGGAAGCCGCCTTCGATGTAGTGCACACCCAGAAGGTCGAGCTTGGCCGCGATGCGCAGCTTGTCTTCGACCGAGAGAGACAGCCCTTCGCGCTGCGTACCATCGCGAAGGGTCGTGTCGTAGATCGTTATCGGTGGACGCTCAGGCATGCTCGCGCACTCCCCTCGGGCTCACGAGACCTGGCTCGACGCTATACCCGGTCGAGCCACTCTTCGTAGGCCTCTTCCTCACCGTGAACCACGCGGAAGAACGTCGCCTGCAGATCCAGCGTGATCGGGCCGGGCGTGCCGATGACATGCCCGTCCACGGCGCGCACCGGCACCAGCTCGGCCGCCGATCCGGTCATGAAGAACTCATCGGCGGTGTAGAGATCGGTGCGGACAAGAGACTCCTCGAGGACCGGGTAGCCCAGGTCATCGGCGATGATCATGACCGAGTCACGCGTGATGCCCTCGAGCAGTCCGTCCGAGACGGGCGGCGTGGAGAGCACGCCGTCACGCACGATGAACAGGTTCTCGCCGGTGCCCTCGCAGACCTTGCCCTCTTCGTTGAGCAGGATGGCCTCGGCATAGCCGTGACGGTTGGCCTCGATGCGGGCGAACGAGCTGTTGAGGTAGTTGCCTGTGGCCTTGACCGCCGGGGGCATCGAGTTGATACCGCGCTGGCGCCACGACGAGATACCCACATCAACGCCGTTGGCAAGCGCGTCCTCACCAAGGTAGGTGTCCCAGGGCCACACGGCGATGATGACGTTCACCGGTGCAGGCACCGGATCGAGGCCCATCACGCCGTACCCGCGAAATGCCAGCGGACGGATATAGCAGCTCTGGAGCTTGTTTGCTCGGATGGTCTCCTTGACCGCCTCGACCATCTCATCGACCGAGTAGGCGAGCTCCATGTAGAGCATCTTGGCCGAGCGCTCGAAACGCTCCATGTGGTCGCGCAGGCGGAAGACCGCGGGGCCATCAGCGGTCTCGTAGCAGCGGATTCCCTCAAAGACTCCGGAGCCATAGTGCAGCGCGTGGGTGAGTACGTGGACCTGGGCCTTGTCCCAGTCGACGAGCTCGCCATCCATCCAGATCTTGTCCACGGTCGGCAGCGACATCGCGTACACACCCCTTTCGCGCATCCGGACTATTGAGTCGTAACAGTGTACCCGACCAACCGCTACAGGCGAGCCACAACCAGCTCCCCCATCGCAGAGGTTCCCAGGATCTTTTCAGACAGCGTGTCAGCGCTCGCGATGTCACGCGTGCGCCACCCGTCGGCGAGCACGCCCTCGATGGCCGCGGCAAGCTCGTCGGCCGCGTCATGCATCGCAAAGCTGTAGCGCAGCATCATTTCTACCGAGAGGAGCATCGCGAGCGGGTTGGCAACGCCCTGGCCTGCGATGTCGGGCGCACTGCCGTGGCTGGGCTCGTAGAGCGCCGTGCCGTCTCCCAAACTCGCGCTGGCAAGCATGCCCAGCGAGCCGGTGAGCATCGAAGCCTCATCAGAGAGGATGTCGCCGAACATGTTCTCGGTGACCATGACGTCGAACTGCGCCGGCGTGCGGATGAGCTGCATCGCCGAGTTGTCGACAAGCTGGTCGACGAGTTCGACATCCGAGTACTCCGCCTCGTGCAAGCGGTGCACGACCTCACGCCACAGGCGGCTCGACTCGAGCACGTTGGCCTTGTCGACGCTGTGGACACGATTGCCGCGGGTGCGGGCGGCCTCGAATGCGATGCGCGCGATCCGCTCGATCTCATACTCGCTGTAGGTCATCGTGTCGTAGGCGCGCATACCCGCTCCGCCACCCGTCGCGGCTCCTTCGACACCCGTCTCACGCGCACGGTCACCGAAGTACAGCCCGCCGGTGAGTTCGCGGACGATAAGCATGTCCACGCCCTCAAGGAACTCCGGCTTGAGCGACGATGCGTCGCGCAGCGCGTCGAAGATCTTCACCGGACGCAAGTTCGCATAGAGCCCCAGTGCCTTTCGGATGCCGAGAAGCCCCTGCTCCGGACGTGGTTTGGCTGGATCGGTGGTGTCCCACTTAGGGCCACCGATGGCAGCGAGCAGCACCGCGTCGGCCGCTTTGGCGACCTCGAGGGTGGCTTCCGGTAGCGCCGAGCCGGTCGCGTCGATGGCGGCCCCGCCCAACAGCGCCTCGCTGAACTCGAATGCCACATCGTGCTTCAGGCCGATAGCGCCCAGGACCGTGACCGCCTCGGCGGTGATCTCCGGACCGATTCCGTCTCCGGGCAGCAGGCAGATGCGATACGAGGTGCTCACGAGCCCACCTTCTCACGTACCGCCGCTATCAGCCCGCCCTTCTCGATGATGTCCTGGATCATGGGAGGGAATGGCTGCGTGTGGAACACCGCCCCTGTGGTGACGTTGGTGATCGTGCCGGTCGATGCGTCGACAGCCACGACGTCACCGTCACTGATACCGTCCACGGCCTCCTCGGACTCCAGGATGGGCAGGCCGGTGTTGATGGCGTTGCGGTAGAAGATGCGCGCGAAGCTCTTGGCGATGATCGCCGAGATGCCCGCGTGCTTGATGGCGATGGGTGCGTGCTCACGAGAGGATCCGCAACCGAAGTTCTCGGCCGCGACGAGGATATCGCCAGCCTCGACCTTGGAGACGAAGCCGGCGTCCAGATCCTCAAGGCAGTGCTTCGCGAGCTCCGCCGGGTCTGATGTGTTGAGGTAGCGAGCCGGAATGATGACATCGGTATCGACGTCCCGACCGTACACGTGTGCGCGTCCCTCGAATCGCATGGCAGGCTCCCTTTCCAGATGCGGCCACGAAACGCCTCGTGTGGAGGCGTGAGCGTTGTCGGATTCTAGCACGCGGAGGCCGTCCTGTGAGCGTGGATGCCGCTAGGGCGTGCTCGACGTGTCGGACGCAGGCTCCGACGCCGGCGGGGGCTCGACTGCGACTGCTGCAGCCGCTTGGGCAGCGGCCTGCGCTGCGGCCTCGACTGCGCCCGGTGACACCGGATCGTGCGCCGGCCCTGACCTCGGATGGCAGCGCAGGCACACGGTGCTTCGGGCATTGGACGCCGTGACCTCGGCCGGCTCGACGTCGCCACCCGCTCCCACCGTCCAAGCGCCCAGCATATACGCGCCACTGGTCTCGGCCGAATGCGGAAAGTCGCTTGCCGACCGCGCGGAATCCACCGCGTAGGAGCCGGTGCCGTAATGGCAGAGTTCACACTCGGTCTGATCCGGTTCGTACGCCGCGTCCGTTGGCGCCGCGCTGAGTCCTCCACGATGGCATGTGTAGCACTGACCGGGACCGTTGTACGCGCCCACCAAGGGGGCCGCATGCGTCATCGAACCTGAATGCGCATCGGAATCCAAGTTCGTATACGCCTCGTCATAGCGACCGATCGCGAGGTTGTGGCAATCCGCGCACCACACCGAGAGCGCGTACTGGTCGACGCCGGCGGGTGAGCGTTCCTCCTCCGGAGCCGCGGGAGACGCACCAATGGTGGTGCCCAACGACGGTGTATCCCATATGGTCTTTCCCAGCCCTACAGTGGTAGGCGCCAACGTCGACTCCACCGTTCGGATCACCGCACCCGCGTTCACCAGACCCGTCGTGCGGAAGTCCGTGTACGCCTGACCATTGATCATGCCGTCCGTGCTGTAGGAGACCGTGGGAGGCCCGCCGGCACCGTACGGCATGTCATCGGGTCCGTAGATCGAGCCCGACGGACTGGCGCGCAGAAGCATATAGCCCGTCTCAAGCGACTTGTCCCGTGACGGAAACGCCATGGGCCGCCACGCCTGGCTTGGCGCGTTGTGCGGCTGATGGCAAGAGAGGCATGTCATGGGGAAAGGTCCGACCCTCGAGTAGCCCGAGCGCAGGTCACCCGGTGGGGACTGCGTATGATGCTGTTTGAATCGGTACATCTTGTTGGGAGCACCGACCTCGCGCACGGGGACGGTAACGGTTGTCACGACGCCAGAGGCGTCCGTGCTGGCAACATCGGTCGTGATGAGGGTGACCGAGACGGCCGAGAGGGGAATCACCGCAGATGCGCCCATGTGGTGTCCTACAGACGTGTCGGTACCGGCAGGGTTCACGTCGTAGACAACAGCGTTGGAGTGCGCAGACCCTATATGGCAGTACTCGCAGGCGTCAGCTTGCGTCGCCGCGCGCAGCAGCTCGTAGGAGCCCGCCGCCCGATGGACCGCGTGGCAAACGCTGCACTTCGACGTAGCGCTGTCGTAGCCACCGTGCGGGTTGGTCGTGTACAGAGCCGTCGCCGAGTCACCAAAGCTCGCATAGCCACCGGAGTACTTGGGCGCGACATCCTGCAAGTCCGTGTAGGTGAAGCTGGAGATGACACCGACCACTCCCGAACCGGAGGTCGGTGGCGACTTGGCGGCCGCTGCCGGATCCGCGACAACCGCAGTCAGCGCGCAACAGATAACGGCAGCAGCGAACACACGCCACGTGCGGTGCAGCGTACGCGGCAACGCCGTCACAGGGCGGGTGCTTGGATTGATGCGGGTATCGTCACCCCTCGGGCGCATACGCCACTTCTCTCGGAGATGGTTGGCCACTCAAAGAAACGTGAAGCTCCGATTGGATGCGTCGAGTCACTCTCAACACGAGTCCAACCGGAGCTTCGCACATCAGGCGCTGCGCGTCGATGCGTTCACCGCTCGCGTGGGCTACTACTTCTTCTTGGGCGTCGGGGTCGCCTCAACGGTAGGCGTCACGTCGAAGGACTGCGCCTCGGCACCATACCGAACGACCTTCCAAGGCTGCCCTTTGAGGGACACTGTGCCCCAGAACTTCTCGACATCCTTGCCACCGATCGAACCCTCTTCCTTGCCTTCGACGGTGAACCGCACGAACTTCACTTCGCGGAACTGGCCGTACATCATCAGGATGGCGGCTCGGGCGAGCCGCTTCTCCTCGTCTGTGGCATCGAAGCCAAGGACCGACTTGTCCCAATCGACGGTGACGACCCCGCCCTTGAACGTAGTGCTGAGGACCTTGGCGGTGGGCTGAACGACCGCGACATTGGACTCGCTGAGCGGCTCAGCCTCGAGCATCACCCGGAGAGTATCCGCGTAGACGTTCTTCGCGTCCACGACGCGCTGCTCGGCAATCACGCTTCGTCCGGTCGAGTAGAAGACGGTTGTTTCAGTCGTCTCCTGCGCGATGACCACCGTGGGCTCCGGCACCTTCGAAGACGTGCAGCCCGAAAGAATCGCAATGGCCGCCAACACCGTCGCCGTTACCGCCAATGTCGACGCGAGACTCCGCTTCGTCATGACGCCTCACCGGCCGACGCATCCGTACCAGTGGAACCGGCGGCTGCCTCACGCACTTCGCGATAGGTCAAGCTGCTCAACTCGAGTGTCTCAGCGGCCAGCAACATGGGCTCATCGTTGACGAGCAGTACCGACTTCTTGCCCGCGTGCATTGCCACGTACAGTGCGGCGGCGTCCTCCTGCTCGAGAGAGAAGCGCTCCATGAGCTCCGGCACGGCATCCGCATCGTAGCGCTTGCCCAGGATGCGGAGATCGTTGACCGACTCCTTGTTCGCAGCGGCGAAGTCATCAGGTGCGTTGACGCGCTTGAGCATCCCAACGACCGAGTCGCGATTCTCTGTGTCGACTTCTAGGGCCGTGAGGAACGACGGCGCCATCACGTAGCGACTGGAGCGGCGCAGGAAGAACGGGATGAGGAGCAGCGGTATGAGGAGCAACAGGCCCCACGCGGCATTCTGGGTCAAGCGATCCGTGGCGGACGGGGCCATGGGAGCGGTGAAGACCTCGATGCGGTCGTTGAACTTGTCGGCGATAGCGAGACGCCCGCCATGATAGGCGATGCCATCCGGGTAGTAGAACGTGCCGTCAGCATGCCCCACATCCCCGAGATACTCGATGAACTTGCCGTTCTGGTCCAAGACGACGATCTGAGAGCTGAGACCATCGACTACATAGGAGTAGCCGTTCTGGTCAACAGCAACGTTGGAGGGAAGACCGAACTTGCGGTCGGGACCGTTGTACATGACTGCCTGATCGGGAGGGATCGGCTTACCATAGACCCACTTGACCTTGCCCTTGGTCGTGATCGCCTGCACACGGTAGTTCAATGAGTCCGCGACGATGAGCGTTCCATCGGGTGCGATAGCGACGTTGCCCGGCATGTCGAACTCGCCGGCACCCTTACCCCATTTCACGTAACCCGTCTGGAACCTGCCATCGAGCCCGCCGATGACTACACCACTGCGGGTGGTCACGAACAGCGTGTCATTGGCCACCGTCACGCCGGTGGGTGACTCCGGGAACGTGATCTCTCCCGTGGCGACGTGCTGCGCGCTGTACAGAACCATCTTCTTCAGGCCCTTATCGATGACGAAGGCCCGACCGTCAGGGGCGACGGCGACGGCGATAGGCTGCCACAGCTGCTTGACGCCCTTGCCAGGCTCTCCACCGAACGTGGAGATGTAGCCACCGCTGCCATCGAACACAACGATGCGACGCTTGCCCGTATCGGCAACATAGATGTTGCCCTGCTCGTCGAACGCGACACCGGTCGGTCGACGGAGGAGATCACCCTCGAAGCCGTAGATTGAGAACAGGAAGTGCCGATCCTTGGCGCCAGCCTGCTCGGAGTCGAACTTGGGGGCCTTGGTCAGTGCCCAGTACAACCCACCCAAGGCGGCGAGCACAAGCGCCAGGACCAGCGTGATGACCACGCTGAACACCAGCGAGCGTCGGGTGGAAGCGTAAGAGGAAGCCACAGTCAGTCTCCTTCGAAGGACGGCTATTTAGAGGGCGTCGCGGTGATACTGGGAGCAGGCTTGGTCCCGGCTGGCTCGTCTCCCTGTCGCTCGGCCTTGACGGCTGCTTCAGCCTTCTTGGCGTCGGCGGGATGAGCCTTCATGATGCGGTCGAAACCGGCTCGTCCGGCGGTGTCCTGGGGGTCGTACTGCAGGACCCAAACGTAGTCCACCGCAGCATCGTACCAACGCTTCAGCCGTTCATTCATGGCGGCGCGCTCTAGTATGACCAAGATATTCTCAGGTCCGAAGTCAATCGCCTTACCCATGGAGTCCAAGGCTCCCTTAGCGTCACCCTGCTTCTCTTGGACCTTGGCCAGCGCCACGAAGACGTCCTGATAGAACTGCGCCACCTGACCATCGGTGGTGGCCGCCTTGGTCAGCGACTTGATGGCGCCCGCGGAATCGCCTGTGGCGTCTTGGGCTAGGCCCAGCACGTACTGAGGGGAGGGGTCACTCGGCTGCAGTCTGACAGCGAACTTGGCCTGTTCGAGCGCGCGTCCGTTGCTGTTCTGCTCAAGATAGGCGGCTGCGAGTTTGATACGAGCGGTCGGATCGTTCGGGTTGGCCTTGACGGCCTCCTCGGCAGAGAACACGGCGCGCTCAAGTTCTGTTCGGGGCGCCGCTGGACGGCCACCGGAGAAGAAGAACCACAGTAGAGCACCTGATACGACGACAATGCCGATGACGAGCAGCGTCATCACCATCTTCAGGATTGTCTGTACTCGCATGTCCTTGACCAGCTCCTGTCATACTACTTGGATGTCCTGCCGAGCGGAACGACTACTGACCCATGATACGTACCCAACACATCACGGCATCAAGGTTTCCTAACGGCACGACTATTGCATATTCCGTGCCATGCTCTGTTGGTAAAGTCGCAGCATGAAGGAGTCTTTGGATGCGCAAAACCGCAATCGTGTTGATCGCGCTACTCGTTGCCTTGGCGGTAGTGGTCGTGTTCCTTCTGAGCTCGCCTGACGCTCAGGACCTGTTGAAGGGTCACAAGACAATAAGCAGCGCAGCACAGATCGACAAGCTGGTCATCGGGTGGGTGGGAAACCCCTACACGGACGACTACCAGAACAGCCGCATAGCGGGCTACATGCAGAACAACTCCACGCAGAAGCTCTCGAAGGTCAACATCGAGATCGAGTTGCTCGACAGCAAGGGCAACCGCAAGGAAATCGTGAAGTACACGCTCGAGAACGTGCTGCCGGGTCAGCGCAAGAGCTTCGACGCAAACGCAGGGACCCTGGACGGCTCGCGCAACGCGAAGGTCAAGATCACCAGCGTGGAAGTGGTGAAGTAGCCGATGCACCCAACGAACACAACTCGACTCCTCAAGTCAGGAGTGGCACTGTTGGCCGCTGCTGCGTTGGTACTTCCGCTCGCCGGGTGCGGCAGAGACCCGCAACAGGTCCAGATCATCTCCGGGCCGGAAGCCGCCACCGGGCTTAGCCCCACGGAGCGCGGCCGTGTACGGACCGTAGCACTGCGTGCCGCCCACGCAGGCATGGACACCTGGACGTCCAACAACCTGGCCGCCATGGGAAAGCTGTGGGACACCACGTACGTCGAGAAGTACACGAAGCTCGACAAGCAGTACTCCGCTGAGGGCAAGAAGCGGATCCGCAAGATCAACGACGTCGAGACCTTCGATGTCACCGACATGAACCGCGCCGGTACACAGGTCATTGTTGACATCTACTTCACCGATGGAAGCTACTTCGCCGACAAGAACGGCAAGGCGATCTCGAAACCGTCGAACGCGAAGAAGACGATCCAGCTGACGATGGAAAAGCGTAGCGGATCCTGGATGATCACTCGCATGATCACGGCAAACGACGTCGCTCAGTAGACGCACACAAGACGCTGCACACAAAGAAGGGAGCGGGCACCACGCCCGCTCCCTTCTTTGTGTGCCCGTGCGGCGCACCCGCCACAACCATCAGAGGCCGTCCACGATCGCCTGTTCCTGTGGCGAGCGCGGGATGTCCCGCTGGTACGAATCGGGGCCCGCGATCGGGTTGTAGCGCTTCGCGTAGGAGTTCGGATGGCAGAACCCACATAGCGTGGTGCTGTGGCAGCTGAAACACGAAGACAGCTCGCCTGCCTTCTGCCCTGTCGCCTCCAGTCCGTGCTCCTTGACCCACGGCTTGCCACCATGCATCGAGCCGAGCAACCCGTGGCAGGAACATCCCTCATCGCCGGGAACGAGCGGCTGCCCCTTCTTATAGTGGCAACGCGCGCACATGTCCCGGTTCACAAATCCTGCACGGGCATGAGACCCGGACCAGTAGGCCCGGTCATCAGGGTTCAGATACGGACCCCAACCTTCAGGATGGGGCATCACCGTGCCGTGGCACCTCAGGCAGTTGCTCCCTTCGTGACACGCTCCCACGCAGGTGACCTTCACTTTGACCGACGGCGTCTCACCACTGCGCGCGGCCGCGGCCTGTGCAAGGTCCTGCACGTGGCACACGGCGCAGGTCGCAGATGCCGTCTTCCCATCATGGCAGGGCAGACACTGGCTCATCTTGGGTCCCGGAGACTCGCTCCCCGCAGCGTGTCCGATATCACTGTGACACGTCGTACACGGCGATGAGCCCAGGAACTCCTTATGGCTCACGCGGATACCCTTGGCGACAACAGAGCCCTTAGCGACGCTGTCGTGGCACGACAGGCAGCTCCGTGAGCTGACATTCGCAGTCTGGCTGCTGTCTACGGTGCGGGACCGGATACTCTGTGTCCATCCCCAGCGAGCATAGTCCAGTGCGTTCTTCACGGGGGCCGTGACGCCTGTCGCTCCGTGACAGCGCACGCACGAGGTGCTCTTGTGCGGGGACTTCGCCAACTGCTTGCTCGTCGCCACGTGACACGAGTTACAAGCCGGTTTGGTGTTGAGACCCAGCTGAAAGACGGTAGGGACCAGAAGCACTATGGCCAACACGATGACTCGTCGAGGCCACGGGTTGTGGTGTGCGGCCTCCTTCGTCTGGACAAGCATGTCGAGACGACCCCGAGGCGAGAACAGGTACCACACGTACGCGATCGAGAAGCCCAACCACAGGATGAACACGAGCACGCCAACGCCCAGCACAATGCCGAAGACTCCGCCCTGGGATGCGGCATCGCGCATGTTGGTCAGCACATCGCGAACGTTCATCGTACGTTCACCGGATTGGCCAGGAGCAGCTTCTTGAGCTTCTCGGGGAGGCCTGGGTGTATGTGCTTGGTGTGGCACTCCTCACAGGACTTGTTGCTATGGCACCGCAGGCACAGGGCCCTGTCCTTCTTGGCCTGTGTTGGGTGCACCTTGAGGAAGCTCCGGGGGTGAGGCATGGTGATGCCATGGCAGTTATCGCACGAGTGTCGCGTGTGACACTTCATGCATCCCGTGCGGTCAGCGACCTTCATCGCGACCACCTGAGGACCGTGGTCGGAGAGATAACCGCCGGGGTGCGGGACGGGAGTGTTGTGGCATTTCAGGCAGACCGACTGCTCATGACACCCTTTGCACGTGGTCAGATCGCCCATACCGTGCGTCTTCTCCCACAGCGCACCGTGCGTGACCCGCCACGGAGTAGTCCTGCTCGGGGCACCCGAACCGCCCTCTAGACTGGTGTGGCACACCGAGCAACTGCTCAAATCCGTTGGGCTTGCACTGTGACAAGCCATGCACGTGTCCATCGAGTACCCCAGCGGCCAGGATACCGCCGAGTGGCCGCTGTCCGGGTGGCACGACACACACGACATGCCTTTCGCCAGCGGCGCGCGGTGGTTCATGATCAGGCCACTGCGCGTGGTCGTCTTCGACAGTTCCTTGGGAGAGTGGCAGGCGAGGCACCGAGCCTCATCCACAGGCGTGAACACCGTGGTCTTCGCCCCCACGACCGCCCGGACCGTCATGTCCACCACCTGAAGGCGGCTTTGCAAGACGCCCAGTGTGTCAGCCCCACCGTGACAATCGGCGCACGTCACTGACGAGTGGGTTGAAGCTTTGAGCGCTTTGGTCTGCACCGCATGACATGATTCACAGGTCGCAGGTGATGCGGCGGCAATCACGACTACTGCGGCGAACAGAATCACTGCTGCAATCGCAGACAGCGTGATGAACCACAGCCGTTCGGCCATGTGCGCGGTGTCAGTGCGCTGGGTGCGTTCGTCAGCCATGCGTCATTTCCCGGTATCCCCCGATGTCGAGTCCACGGGCCCGAGCGACGAAGACGGGATGTCGGCGGTCGACTTCCCAAACAGGTACGTGTTGGCCTGAACGCCTTGCAGATCGCGCGACTGGAAGATGGCAACGGTCCTATAGAGCGGGCCACCGATCTGCTCGAGAAGCGCCTGACTGCGAGCGACACTCGCGACTCCGTTGGCGGGGTTCGTGAACGAGGTCTTGACCCACGTCACGTAGCGCCCCTTCTGCCACGCAGCGACCTGAACACGCCGGTTCTTTGCGTAGGAGACTGTCGCTGTGATCCCCTCTTTCAGTCGCACGTCGCTGCTCTGGGTGGGGTACTTGGCAATGAGGGCCTCGTAGGCCTGTCGCGCGCCGGCCTCAGAGGAATAGCCATCCACTCGCGCGTAGACCACCGTAGCGGCCATTGCGATCGAGTTCATGTTGTACGTCTGGTAGATGGCCTCTGATGACTGCCCGTCTGTGCCGGGTACAAGGTGTAGGTCGATGGTCTCGTATGCCAGAACATTGTCCGGCAGCATCTTTCCGGGGCCCTTTGGCAACGGTGGCGCCGCAGACTCAGTGGCCCCAGAAGACGAGCTGCTACTCACCACGACCTGGCGACCGAGAAACGATGTGCCGTCAGGCATGACCCAGCTGGACAATAGCGCGAGCAGTACCGCGACACCCGCCAGCCCCATGAGTATCTGTGACAAGCGACGCTCTGGCACGTGAGCGACCGGTTGCGTGACCAGCTCGACCGGCTCCACGAAGCCTTCGAATCGAGCCAGCGCCTCAGGGGATGGCACGCGAACCGGGGCGGGCTCCGGAAGGGCCGAGGACGGAGCCGGCGCCGTTTCCTGCTGATCCGGCTGAACGTCGGTCGGACGCGCAGAATCGGTGTCGACGTTGTCCGCGGGCGGTGTCGGTCCGCCAAGGCGCGCGCGAAGTCTCTCGCTGATGTCAGGAAGCTCGCTCATGGTCTCCTAGGTGCAAAGCTCATGCCTAGCACGGCCGCATGCACCGCATCTCCAAATCCTACCAGAGTAGCGTCGCGCCAGAGCACGTCGCTCGGATTCGAAGAGGACCCCCGCGATTCTACATCGCGGGGGTCCTCCCCTCAGCCTGCCATCAGATCAGCAGACCCTGCGAACTGTCCCTCTTAGTTGTGCACGCCGATGCCGGGGTGGCAGCGGAGGCAGACAGCGTCGAGGTTGTCCTCGGTGAGGTTGACCGACTTGTAGGAGTTGAATCCAGTCGTCGAGCCAGCGGTCATCGAAGTGGTGTACGAACCGAGCATCTTGATGTCGGTCGCGGAACCAGAGTGCGGGAAGTCAGATGCACGCGTGTTGCGGTCAGCCTGGTAAGCAGACGTACCGTAGTGGCACTGCGAGCAGCTGCTCGAGCCAACCATAGCGGAGGCAGGAGTCGCGGCCTGGTTCATGCCGTAGCCAGTCGGGTCCGCCTTGGCGATCTCGACCGAAAGGTCGTTGCGGTGGCAGCTGTAGCACTGGCCAGGACCGGAGTGCGAACCCACGTAAGGAGCAGGGTGCGTACGCTCGGTATGAGCCTTGAAGCCGAGCTCCTCGTTGGTCAGCGCCTCGGCGCCACCGATGTTGAGGTTGTGGCAGTCAGCACACCAGACAGAAAGCGTGTACTGGTTGACCGTGGCCGGATCCTCGGAGGGACCAGAACCAGCGTACTCGGCCGACATGTTCTGAGCGATCCAGGTCGGCTGCGTGGTGACAGCACCGTTCTCGTTGTAGATCTTCTCGCCCGAGCCGTCCTGGCTGTAGTTGAAGCCAGCGGTGAGCGTGGTCTCCGGAACCTTGACGGCCAGACCGGAGTCGATCATGCCGTACTCGTTCAGACCGGCGGTCTGGGTCGTGACCTTGGTGGTACCAGAGGTGGTCGTCGCATCGACGTATACCGGCTGGTTCACAGTGCCGGCGGTGGTGGACTTGGTCCACGTACCGGACGGGTAGCGACGGAGGAGCTTGTAGCCGTTGGTCAGAGCGGCACCGTCAGCAACGAGCGCGGTGTCGTAGCTGGCCGGCTGCCACACCTGAGCGGCCGCGTTGTGCGGCTGGTGGCAGCTGAAGCACGACAGGGAGTTCGGGCCGACGGGCTTCCAACCGGAGCGGCCGTTGGTGACGGCGCTCTGGCTGTGGTGACGGCTGAATCGATACATCTCGACGGGCTCGTCGTTGTACGAGCGAACCTCGACGGTCTCCGTGATCGGGTTACCGGTGGAGTCCGTACCGCTGACGACGACCGGGGTCGCGTTCTGGTCGGTCGCGCTGTCCGGTACGATGAACGCGCCCATGGTGTGGCCGTTCGTGGTATCGGTGCCGGCGGGGTTCAGGTCGTAGACGATCTTGTCCGAGTGGGCGCCGCCGCCGATGTGGCAGTAGTCGCAGGCGTCGGACTGGCTGTCGCCGCGGAGCAGGTAGTAGGCGCCTTCGGCACGGTGAACGGCGTGGCACACCTTACATTTGTTCGAGGTGCTGCTGTAGCCGCCGTGCGGGTTGGTGCCAAAACCTTCAGTTGCGGTGCCGGCAACCAGTGCACTGCCGTCGAAATACGTGCCTACGGAAAACGCAGCCTCGGCCGCGTAGCCGCCGGAGTACTTGGCAGCGCTGTCCTTCAGGTCCTGATACGTGACAGGAGCGGCGAACGCCGCGGAAGCCATGCCAAGGACGAAAGCGCCCGTGAGCACGGCGAGAAGCATCTTCTTCATGCGGGTCTCCTTCGGAGAGTTACTTTGCAGGATAGTTGACCTCATTTTTGCAACACCTCCTTTCTTGGTCAGAATTATTCGTCAGGCAGATCAAGTTGGTAGACCAGAAACTGCCGGTGGACGACTCGGTGACGAACCGCTCGTTATTCTGTTCACAATATCTTCGCAGTTCACGGTGCTATCAGAGCATGGTGTGTGCCAAGTACCCAGACGATGTGGAGATTTCTTGAGGTTCCTTAGCAAGAAGTTGTCAGCTGAGCCTCGGGAGCAGCGTGTACACCTGTCTTGAGCTGCGAGAACGCCGCTTCTTCGGTCTCCAGATCACGGCATTGCCATCCTGAAGAAACATGTGACCAGCGGAAGTGCGACCGCGACGTCAGCCAGTAGCGCTATCAACCCGGAATGTGCCGATGCCCGGCCCCAGTGGTCGGGCCGGGCATCGTGAAATGGAGCCGAACTGTACAGCCGCTGAGCCGAGGGTCAGCTCAGGTCGTCTGGCAGGGCGATGTGACCGGCAACGGCCGTTGCAGCGGCCACCGCAGGCGATGACAGGTAGACCTCACTGGTGGGATCCCCCATGCGTCCGACGAAGTTGCGGTTGGTCGTGGCAACAGCGCGCTCCCCTGCCGCCAGAATGCCCATGTGACCACCAAGACACGGTCCGCAAGTCGGCGTGGACACCGCTGCACCGGCATCGAGGAATACGTCCATCAGACCCTCATGCATGCACTGGCGCCAGATGTCCTGCGTTGCCGGCAGGATGATGAGTCGCACGCCATCCGCGACCTTGTGCCCCTTCAGTACGCCCGCAGCAACGCGCATGTCCTCGATGCGGCCGTTCGTGCACGAGCCGATCACGACCTGATCTATCTTCACATCGCGCGCATCGGCCGCGGCCCGGGTGTTGCTCGGCAGATGCGGGAACGCGACGGTGGGGACGATCGTGGCGGCGTCTATCTCATATACCTGTGTGTAGACGGCGTCGGGATCCGAGTGATACTCGGTCCATGTACGCTCGGCCCTGCCCTCGAGATACGCGCGGGTGATATCGTCCACCGCGATGATGCCGCTCTTGGCGCCCGCCTCGATGGCCATATTGCATACTGTCATCCGGCCGTCCATGTCCATACAATCGAACACGTCGCCCGTGAACTCCATAGCCTGATACAAGGCCCCGTCAACGCCAATCATTCCGATGATGTGCAAGATGACGTCTTTCGGCGACACCCACGGCGCCAGCTGGCCTGTCACGTTGAACTTGATACTCGACGGGACCTTGAACCATGACTCGCCTGTCGCCATCGCAGCTGCTACATCGGTCGAGCCGACCCCCGTAGCAAACGCGCCGAGCGCGCCGTACGTGCAGGTATGCGAATCCGCGCCGATGATGAGATCGCCGGGGCCTACGACACCCTGCTCGGGCAGGAGCGCGTGCTCAACGCCCATGCAGCCGATCTCGTAGTAGTGCGTGATTCCCTGAGCGTGAGCAAAGTCACGCATGATCTTCGCCTGCTCGGCGGATTTGATGTCCTTGTTGGGTGTGTAGTGGTCGGGAACAAGCGCGATACGCGTGTTGTCCCATACTTTGTCCACTCCGACGCGGCCGAACTCTCGAATCGCGATGGGGGCGGTCACGTCGTTGGCAAGAACGATGTCGAGCTTCGCGCCAACGAGCTGCCCGGGCTGAACCTCGGCCAGGCCTGCGTGTGCCGCGAAGATCTTCTCAGTGATGGTCATAGGTCGAGACATGTCCTATAGCTCCTCTTCGACGGTAGGAATCTGGCTGACGAGCAGCCGGTTGAGAGCGTTCATGTACGCTTTGGCCGATGCCACGATGATATCCGAGTGCGCGCCCCTGCCGGTGAAGATGCGACCATCGCCGCTTGTGACCCTGATGGTCACCTCGCCAAGAGCATCGATACCGCGGGTGACCGCCTGGACGCTGAACTCGGAGAGTTCGTTGTCCACCTGAATCAACCGGTTGATAGCCTTGTATACCGCATCGACCGGGCCGGTGCCGTGGCTGGAATCTATCAGATGCTCGCCATCCTGCGTTACCAGCTCGACTGTTGCTGTTGGAATCCCGGGGTCCCCACTGGTGAAATGTACTTGCGCAAGGTGGTAGACCTCGTTGACGGTCCGCTCGGTCTCCCCCACCAGAACCTCAAGGTCCTCGTCGTAGACCTCCTTCTTCTTGTCGGCGAGCTCTAGGAATGCGGTGTGGACTCGCTCGAACTCTTCGTCGGGCAGCACGTAGCCGAGCTCCTCGAGGCGGTGCCTCAAGGCGTGACGTCCACTGCGTGCGGTGAGCACGATTGCGCTGCCGCCTGCACCGACGTCGACCGGATCGATGATCTCGTAGGTCGAACGCTCCTTGAGGACGCCATCCTGGTGGATCCCGCTCGAGTGGGCGAACGCATTGGCGCCCACGATCGCCTTGTTGGGCTGGACGCGAATGCCCGTGATGGTCGAGACGAGACGGCTCGTGCGCACGATCTCCCGAGTGTTGATCCCGGTGTCCACCCCAAAGACGTCAGGGCGCTGCTTGAGCGCCATGACGACCTCTTCCATCGCCGTGTTGCCGGCGCGCTCTCCGATGCCGTTTATCGTGCACTCGATCTGGCGTGCCCCCGCCCGGACTCCGGCGAGTGCGTTGGCCGTGGCCATGCCCAGATCGTTGTGACAATGAATGGAGACAATCACGTCCTCGATTCCGGTGACGTTCTCCATAAGGCCGCGGATGAGATCCCCGAACGCCTCGGGATACGCGTAGCCGGTGGTATCCGGAATATTGATGACCGTGGCACCAGCGGCGACCACAGCCTCGACCATGCGGTACAGAAACTCGGGATTGGCTCGGCCTGCGTCCTCGGCGTAGAACTCGACGTCACCCACGAGGTTGCGCGCGTACTTGACCGCCGCGACCCCGCGCTCGAGCGCTGTCTCCTCAGAGATGCGGAGCTTGTCTCGAAGATGACTGTCGGAGACGCCGATACCCGTGTGGATGCGGGGACGCTTCGCGGTGGCAAGAGCGTCGGCGGCGACGTCGATGTCGTTGAAGATCGCGCGAGTGAGCCCGCACACGACTGCCGCATCGCCCACCTCGGTACCGATGCGACGGACGCTCTCGAAATCTCCTGGGCTGGAGACCGGGAAGCCCGCCTCGATCACATCGACGCCCAGCCGCACGAGCTGACGTGCGATCTCGAGCTTCTCCTCTGTGTTCATGCTTGCGCCCGGCGACTGCTCGCCATCGCGCAGTGTCGTGTCGAATATGTAGACGCGTTCGGTACTCATGGTGTCAGACCCTCCTGGTAGCTTCAGTGCCACGGACTTTCGCTTGCCGGCGTGTCCCCCCGGGGGACGCGCGCCGGCTAGCTAAGTCGTAGCCACTCCGAACGAGGGATCAGGGGGGCGATTCGCACGGAGTAGCGGCTCCGGGGCACGATAAGCGAAAGGCCTGCGAAGGCCGTGTTCATCCGCCCTGTGGATGGACACTGCATGAGCACCCCTTTCGTGTTCGCGCCGCGGAGCCGCGGCTGCTCCGACCGAACTACAGTTCCACACTCCACGCCTCGGCGATGCCCGCCTCGGCCATGATCAGCTTCTGCACATCGCGAGGAACGGGAGTGTCGACATTGATACCCATGAGCGCCTCACCGGCGATCTTGGTACGCCCGACCTGCATCATGCCGATGTTGATCGAATGGGCTCCCAGCATGGTACCCACCTTACCGATCATGCCCGGACGGTCCTCGTAGCGGAAGAACGTCATATGCTCTGTGGGCTGCATGTCCAGATCGAAGCCGTACATCGAGACCAAACGGGCCTCGTTCTTCTTGCCAATGACCGTTCCGCCGATCTCAACTCGACCGGTGGGAGTGTCGGCACCGACCTTGACCATGTTCACGTAGTCAAGGCTCTCGGAACTGCGGCTCTCGGTGACGCGGATGCCCCGCTGCTCGGCGTAGTACTCGGCGTTGACGAAGTTCACCGAGTCAGACGACACCCTGGTGAGCATGCCCTTGAGAACGGCCGTCTTGAGGATGCGTGTGTCCGTATCGGCAAGCCCGCCCAAGAACGTGACCTCGATGGACTCGACACCTCCGTGCGCCATCTGCCCGAGCATGGTGCCCAGCGCCTCAGCGATGCCCAGATACGGTCCGACCTTCTCGAAGACCTCGGGCGCTACCGGTGCGATGTTGACGGCGGTGGGCACCATCTTGCCCAGAAGCCCATCGGCGACGAACTGCGCGATCTGCTCGCCGGCACGGTCCTGGGCCTCTGCCGTCGAAGCGCCCAGGTGCGGGGTGAGGATAGCGTTGTCGAACTCGAGCAGCGGGGAGTCGGTGCATGGCTCGACCTCGTAGACGTCGATGGCCGCGCCGGCGACTTTGCCGGAACGCAGCGCGTCAGCCAGCGCATCGAGCTGGTAGATGCCACCACGGGCGGTGTTGATGACCCGGACGCCGTCCTTCATCTTGGCGAACTGTTCGGTCCCGAACATCCCGATGGTCTCTTTGGTCTTGGGCAGGTGGACGGTGATGAAGTCGGCCTGCGGCAAGATGTCATCCACGTTCTCGAACAGCTCCACTCCCATGGCCTGAGCGCGCTCCGGGGTGGTGTAGGGGTCGAAGCCGATCAGCCGCATCCCGAACGAGCGGGCGCGCTCAGCAACCAGCGAACCGATACGCCCAAGCCCGAATATCGCGAGCGTCTTCTCGTAGAGCTCGGCACCCGTGAACTTCGACCGCTCCCATTTGCACTGCTTCATGCTCGCGCTGGCTTGAGGTGTCTTGCGAGCCAGTGCCAGCATGAGCGCCATCGTCTGCTCCGCCGCCGACACCACGTTGGAGGTGGGTGCGTTGCAGACGATCACACCACGCTCGGTCGCGGCGGTGACATCGACGTTGTCCACGCCCACACCTGCACGGCCGATGATCTTGAGGTTCACTCCTGCCTCGATCACGTCACGAGTCGCCCGCGTTGCGGAACGCACAATGAGCGCGTCATAGACAGGAATCTCCGCGACGAGCTGCTCGGGTGACAGATCCGTCTTCACGTCGACGTCGAACTGCTCCTTCAGAAGCGCGATGCCGCTAGCGGCGATACTCTCAGCGACCAGTACTCTCACCGCACATCCCTACCCTTCCATGAATACGGTCTCGGCTGCCTTGATGCCCGCACCGCGCTCGAACTCGTAGCCGAGCTCCGCGAGGGTCATCTCAAGTGCAGCCAGCGTGACGATGATGTCGAAGTCGCCGAAGTAGCCCAGGTGACCGATGCGGAAGATGCGCCCGGTGTAGTCGTCCTGCCCACCCGCGATGGTGACGCCGTGCTTGTCCTTCATGATCTTGACGATCGCCTTGCCATCCACGCCCTCGGGTACCCACACCGGGGTGACCGCACTGCCGCGGCCCTCAGGCGGAGCGAAGAGCTTCATGCCCAGTGCCTCACAGCCCTTGCGGGTGGCCTCGGCCAAGCGCGAGTGGCGGGCGACAGTGTTCTCAAGACCCTCTTCGCGAATCATCCCGAGCGCCTGATTGAGTCCCAACACCAGAGAGACCGCCGGCGTGAAGGGCGTCGTGTCCTTCTCGACGTTCTTCTTGTACTTCATCCAGTCGAAGTAGTACTTGGGCAGCGTTGAGCGCTCGTAGGCTCGCCACGCCTTCTCAGAGACCGTGCATGCAGCCAGCCCCGGCGGGAGCATGAGGCCTTTCTGCGAGCCGGTCATCACGACATCGAGACCCCACTCGTCGGTCTTGCAGTCAACGGCTCCGATACCCGTGATCGAGTCGACGATGAGCACACACTCAGGAAACTCCCGGACGATGGCTCCTATGGCCTTCACGTCGTTGAGCACCCCGCTTGAGGTCTCGGACTGGGTGACGATGACGCCGCGCACGCCGGGATTCTCGGCAAGGGCGGTCGCCACATCCGCCGGATCTACCACCGACGTCCACTCGTAGGCCAGATCGACCACGTTGATACCGTAGGTCTCGCAGATGCCCTTCTGCCGATCGCCGAACTTGCCATTTCGGCACACGATGACCGTGTCGCCTGCCGAGAAGCAGTTGACGATCGCGGCCTCCATGACACCGGTTCCCGAGCAGGCGAACAGCAGCGCATCGCCCGTGGTCTCGAACACATACTTGAGCCCCTCGATGGCCGACTTGAACGCCGCCGAGAAGTCCGGCGTGCGGTGGTGGATCATCGGTGCGGCCATCGTGAGCATGATCTCTGCGGGCACCGGGGTGGGGCCCGGAGTCATCAGGTACTTCTTCTTCATATCGCGCTTCTCCCCCGCGCTCGGGCGCTCATGCCTCATGCACGAGCGCCGCCATCATCGTCGCAAATGCTAGGCGTCCTTCTTGATCCACGAGAACATCGAACGCAACTCACTGCCGACTTCCTCGATGAGCGACTCGGCGTGAATCCGGCGCATCGCCTTGAAGTGGGCCTGGCCGGCTTTGTTCTCCAGGATCCAGTCACGGGCGAAGCTGCCGTTCTGGATGTTCCAGAGCGCCTGAGCCATCGCCTCGCGGGTCTCGTCGGTCACGATCTTGGGACCGGTGTAGTAGTCGCCGTACTCGGCCGTGTTCGAGATCGAGTCGCGCATCTTGGCCATGCCGCCCTCGTACATCAGATCCACGATGAGCTTGACCTCGTGCATGCACTCGAAGTACGCGATCTCGGGCTGGTAGCCGGCCTCAACGAGCGTCTCGAAACCCGCCTCGACCAGATGGGTCAGACCGCCGCAGAGCACGACCTGCTCGCCAAAGAGATCCGTCTCGGTCTCCTCGCGAAAATCGGTCTCGATGATGCCAGAACGCGCACCGCCGATGCCCCATGCATAGCTCAGGGCGAGCTCCTTCGCCGAGCCGGACGCGTCGTTGTGCACTGCGATGAGGTTCGGAACGCCCGAACCCTCGGTGTAGACGCGGCGGACCATGTGACCTGGGCCCTTGGGGGCGATCATGATGACGTCGCACTCCGTGGGAGCCTCGATCTGCTGGAAGTGGACGTTGAAGCCATGCGCGAACGCGAGCGCCTTGCCCGGGGTCATGGATTCGTGGATCTCGCTGTAGTAAGTGTGCGCCTGGGTCTCATCGGGAGTGAGGATCATGATGAGGTCGGCCTCGGCCGCGGCCTCACGTACGGTCATGACCTTCAGGCCGGCCTCCTTAGCCTTCTCCCAGCTGCTCGAGCTTGCGCGCAGCCCCACCCGGACGTCGACGCCCGAATCGTGCAGGTTCAGCGCATGGGCGTGGCCCTGGCTGCCGTAGCCGATGATCGCCACGGTACGGCCCTTGATGATCTGAGGATCGCAATCACTTTCGTAGTAAACGGTTGCCATAGATATCGCCTTCTCTCTCATACGGTCTCCCGACCGGTTGTTCCCGTTGCTATCCTTCGCGCCCGCGTGAAAGCGCGATCTTGCCCGTACGTGCCATCTCCTTGATTCCGTAGGCCCGGAACAGGTCTTCCATCGCGTCGATCTTGTCAGTGGCTCCCGTGGCTTCGATCGTCACGGAGTTCCTGCCTACATCGACGATCTTGGCCCGGAACACATTGGCGATCTCGATGATCTCGTGCCTCCGCTCCGGTGCCGCGTTGATCTTGAACAGCACCAGCTCCCTCTCGACCGAGTCGATCGGATCGAGGTCTTGGACCTTGATGACGTTGATGAGCTTGTAGACCTGCTTGGTGATCTGCTCGATTGGCGTGTCTGCCGCACTGCACACGATGGTGATGCGCGACATGGTGGGGTCCTCGGTGGTTCCCACTGCAAGCGAGTCGATGTTGAAGCCGCGGCGCGCGAACAGCGAGGTGACGCGTGTGAGGACTCCCGGCTTGTTCTCGACGACCACGGACAGCGTGTGTTTCATCATCATTCCCACACCTCCTCAAGCGTTCCGTCATCGAGCATCTCGGACACCGGGCATCCGGGTATTCCGCCGAGCATCTCATCGATGCTGGCCCCCGGTGCGACCATGGGGTAGACGCACTCCTCACCCACGACGCGGCAGTCCACGATTGCCGGACCGTCGTGATCGAAGGCCTTCTTGAGTGCTGCATCGAGTTCGGAGGGATCCGTGACCCGCAGGCCAAGGCATCCGTACGCCTCGGCGAGCTTGACGAAGTCAGGACAGTCCTGCGGCAGCACGCTCGAGGAGTATCGGCGACCGTAGAAGAGCTCCTGCCACTGCCTGACCATACCCAGGTACCCGTTGTTCAAGATGATCACCTTGACCGGGAACCCGTTGATCGCCGCAGTCGCGAACTCCTGGCTGTTCATCTGGATCGAACCGTCACCGGCTATGTCGATGACAAGCGCGTCCGGACGACCCGCCTGTGCGCCGATGGCCGCGGGAAGACCGAATCCCATGGTGCCCAAGCCACCCGAGGAGATCCAGGATCGCGGATGGCGCAACGTATAGAACTGGCACGCCCACATCTGGTTCTGGCCCACTTCGGTCGCGATGATCGTTTCGCGGTCTGCGGTGAGCTCACTCACGCGCTGCACCACGTACTGCGGATGCAGCGCCCCCTCCTCGGGGCTGTAGTGAAGCGGGAACTGCTTGCGCCAGCGGTCCACCAACGCGACCCATCCCTGAGTGATGGGCTCGGCACCGGTCTTGCGCAGCTCCGCGACCATGCCCGCGAGCACGTTCTTCGCATCACCCACGATGGGGACGTCGGCTTCCTTGTTCTTGCCGATCTCAGCGGGGTCCACATCGACATGGATGATCTTCGCCTTGTTGGCGAAGGTCGCGAGTTTGCCGGTCACACGGTCGTCAAAGCGCACGCCGACCGCGATGAGCAGGTCGGTCTCGGTGATTGCATAGTTCGTGTACTTGGCGCCGTGCATCCCCGGCATGCCGATCCACAGGTGGTGGTCCTCGGGAAACGAGCCCTTGCCCATCATCGTCGTGACCACGGGGATCTGCATGAGCTCCGCGAGCTCCTTGAGTTCCTTGGACCCTTCAGACGCGATGACCCCGCCGCCCACGTACAGAAGCGGCTTGTTGGCCTCTTTGATCAGAGTGACCGCTTGTTTGACCTGCTTGCCGTGGCCCCTGAAGGTGGGCTTGTAACCCGGCAGGTTCACGATCTCGGGATAGTCGAAATCAATCTCGGCCTTGCTGATATCGACTGGCACGTCGACGAGCACCGGGCCGGGCCGTCCGGTCGTGGCGATATGGAAGGCCTCCTTGATGATCTCGGGTAGCTCCTTGGCATCTTTGACCAGGTAGTTGTGCTTGGTGATGGGCACCGTGATACCCGTGATGTCGATCTCCTGGAACGCGTCGGTACCAATGACCGCCGTGGCCACCTGAGCCGTGAATACGACCATGGGGATCGAATCCATGTACGCGTTCGCGATGCCGGTGATCGTGTTGGACGCGCCCGGGCCGCTCGTCACCAGCGCGACTCCGCACCTACCCGTCGCACGGGCATAGCCGTCCGCCATGTGCACGGCACCCTGCTCGTGACGCGGGAGCACGCTGCGGATCTGCTTCGAGTCGTACAGCGCATCGAATATGGGCAGCGCCACGCCACCGGGATAGCCGAACAGCACATCGACACCTTCGGCCTCGAGACTTCGCACGAGCGCCTGAGCGCCGTTCATCTGCTCCGTCATGACAACACCGCCCCCTTATCTGCCGAGGAAACCAGTTTCGCGTAGCGAGCGAGCACCCCGGACGTCACCCGAGGAGCGCGTGGCATCCACGCCGATCCACGAGCTGCGAACTCATCTGCCGAGATGTTCAGAGTCAGCGCGCCCGCGTCGATATCCACGGTCACGGAATCGCCTTCGGCGATAAGCGCGATCGGACCGCCTGATGCGGCCTCGGGCGAAACGTGACCGACCGCCGGTCCCTTCGTCGCGCCGGAGAACCGTCCGTCAGTGAGCAGGGCGACGCTCGAGGACAGGCCCATGCCACTGATCGCGCTCGTGGGCGTGAGCATCTCACGCATGCCGGGACCGCCCTTGGGTCCCTCGTAGCGGATGACCACCACGTCGCCTTCGACGATGCGACCGGCCATGATGGCCTCGACCGCATCCTCTTCGCTATCGAAGACCCGGGCCGGACCCGTGTGTACCCTCATCGCGGCGGGTACGGCCGACTGCTTGACCACCGCCCCGTCCGGCGCGAGATTGCCGCGCAGGACGCGCAGGCCGCCCTCAGGATAGTGTGCGTCCTCCAGCCGTCGGATCATGGCTCCGTCGGCCTCGCGCGCCGAATCCATGATCTCGCCCATCGTCCGCCCGTCCACCGTGGGCGCGTCACGTTCAATCAGGTCACGCCGTCCCAGCTCACGCATGATGGCGGGGATGCCACCGGCTACGTAGAGATCCTCCATATGCAGGTTGCTGGCCGGACTGATGCGCACGAGGTTGGGGGTGCGCGCACTCACTGCCGACCAGTCATCGAGAGTGATGTCGGCCTCGGCCTCATGCGCGATCGCGGTCAGGTGAAGGACCGTGTTGCTCGATCCCCCGAACGCCATGTCGAGCGTCATCGCGTTGCGAATGCTCTTGGCGTTCATGATCTGTCTCGCGGTGACTCCTGACTCCAAGAGCTCCATCACACGCATGCCGGCCTGTTTCGCCAGACGGATGCGCTCGGAGTAGACCGCGGGAATGGTGCCGTTGCCAGGCAGCCCTATGCCGATGGCCTCCACCAGACAGTTCATCGAATTGGCGGTGAACAGACCCGCGCACGAACCGCAGGTGGGGCACGCCTGGTTCTCGAGGGTGAGCAGGTCCTCTTCAGACATCGTGCCCGCGGCGACTTTGCCCACGGCGGTGAACACGGTATCCAGATCCACCGCCTCACCTTTGGGGCCACGACCGGCCAACATCGGGCCGCCGCTGATCACGACGGTTGGCAGATCGAGCCGGGCGGCAGCCATGAGCATGCCGGGGATGACCTTGTCGCAGTTGGGAATCATGACGACTGCGTCGAATGCGTGAGCCGCCACTGCGATCTCGACGCTATCGGCGATGACCTCTCGGCTGGCCAGTGAGTAGCGCATGCCTGCGTGGTTCATCGCGATGCCGTCACAGACGCCGATGGTCGAGATCTCGAACGGCGTTCCGCCCGCCATGTAGATGCCGGCCTTCACGGCAGCACCGATCTTGTCGAGCATCAGGTGGCCGGGAATGATCTCGTTGGCCGAGTTAATCACCGCGATGAGCGGCCGGTTGATCTCAGCGTCGGTGAGTCCGTCAGCCTTGAGTAGGCTTCGGTGCGGGGCCTTGGAAAGCCCGCCTTTCATGCGGTCGCTCGTATGCGTCATGCTTCGCCCTTCCCTGCGTGGGACGGCGGTGCCGCAGCGGCCGCACAAGCTATGCGCAACGACACCCGTAATCCTCGGCGACCTGGGAATGCGGTCGCGAAGGCGGGTGTCCACTCGTGCGGCAGGTAACGGATGCCACCGACCCGATCTACTTGCCCGGCCGTGTGCGAAGGTCGTTCGCGAGCATTAGCGGCCGGTCTTTTGTCCGGGTGGCTCAGGGGCGAGTTTCGAAGCGTCCCGCGTCGGGTTTCCAGCAACCCCGACTCTCTGTAGCGAGGATTAGCCTCTACTTTTCCCCGTCAACGCCTATGCGTGTTCGGTTGGACGACGAGTATACGCGAGGCCGAGAAGGGCGGCAAACCCTGGGTAGATACCCTGAACGGCCGAAAAGCGCGCCCTGCGTACTCCAAAGGAACGTCGAACTGACGCCCTCGACCTATGAAGCGCCCCGCATCGGGTGACGATTTCATTAGTGGAGGTGGTCACGATGCGTAAGGTAACCAGCACAGCAGCAATGGCGGTTCTGATCGTCGCATTCGCCATGGCCGCCCTCCCCACGAACCTCGCAGCCGCATCCGGCGCCGGTTCGGTCAACGTGACCACCACAGTCGTTCAGCGAGTCGCGCTAACGCTCAACGCGGCCGCCGCTGGTAGCGATGTCGCCCAGACCCAGTCGAATGTCGACAACAACGTGACATCCGCATGGATCACAGACGATGCAGGCAGCCGGCTGCAGATCACCGTGGTCCCCGCACCCTAACGCCGAGCCGCGATCACAGCACCGCATCCGAGAGACTAGCGACCGCCTACCACCAAGGCCTTGCGTCCCAGGCCGTCCTTTTCCACTCGATACAGCGTGGTGGCCTCTCCCTGGAACTGGTTGCCCTCGACGTAGTAGAGGTACGTGCCATTGGAATTCCAACAGCGGGGGTATGCATCCCGCCGGGAGTCCGGACGAATCTCCGCCCCTCCGCCGAGCCTGAGAATGCTCACACGGGAGTATCCATCATCACCGGTCGACGCGGCCGCAAGCCGTGAGCCGTCCGGGGACAGGCGCAAAACGCCCCATGTTGTCTGGGAACCGTCCGAAGGAGCACCGAACACCGGCGTGACACCCGTGCCGTCCAGCCCGACTGAGATTATGCTCGCCGGGCCCTGTGGCGCCAGCATGCCTACGAACACACGATCGTCGCTCACGGCCACAGCACTCACGACACCCGGCGGCAACGCCATCGGAGCGAACGCGCCGCTGTCTTGAGACAGATAGAGCTGCACAGTCGTTCCGTCTGACGCTTGGACGGGCGTGGAGTCCATCACCACGACGCTTCGCCCATTCGGGGAGACTGACGTTGCATCGCCCGGGCAGAGCATCACCGGATGGGAGCCGCGTCTCTCCACCTCCCACACCGACGAGGGAGCGTACTCCTTGGTGTCTCTCCGGAAGAAGAGAACGTGCGTCGAATCAGGCGCCCAGACCGGACACGCGTCGATTGCCGAGGAGACCTCGGTCTTGGCGCCTGACGCCACATCGAACAGAGTGAGCCTCATGTCGGAAACGACTGCCAGGGTGCCGCCGTCAGGGGAAAGAGCATACGACCCGCTTGTCGAGTGCCCGATCTTCTTGGCGTTCGTGCCATCCTCATGCGCTATATAGACGGAACCGTCCAGTTCGTAGGCTATGCGTGCGGCGCGGACGAACGCGGGGGTCGCACGGCCGGGCTGGGCTGATGAAGACGCCGGCTGGGCCGCGGCGGTCCCTGTGCCTGGTGACGACGCGGGTGCTGAGGCCACAGCCGAGGCCGTGCTCTCCTGGGCCGGGTCGATGGAGGCGGCCTGCATGGCCGTGTCATCCTTGGGCCCGATGAAGACTGCCCACAACGCCCACCCCGCGAGCGCAACGCCCAGAACGGCCGCGAGCGAAACGGCCGCTACCTGAAGCATGTGGTTTCTGTCGTTGGGTTCAACCGCGTGCACAAGCGCACTACCCGTCGAGAGTGGTGATGCCCTCGCGCAGTGCGTAGCGGACAAGGTCGGCCATCGAGTTCGTGTCCGTCTTCTCCATGACCTGCCGGCGATGTGCCTCGACGGTCTTCACACTGAGGTGCAGCGCCTGAGCCACCTGCTTGGCGGTCATCCCCTCGGCAAGCATACGAAGCACTTCGAGCTCTCTGGGCGAAAGCTCCTTGTGCGAGAGACCCGGCTGCGACGAAGTGCGGCCGAGCGCCTGGTTGACCACCACGGCCTGAACCCCGGGGCTGAGATAGACGCCACCCGAGAGCACGTGGGTCAATGCCTGATCGAGCTCGGCGAACGCGTCACCCTTGAGGACGTAACCCGCGGCACCTGCTTGAAGCGCTGACGAAACGAAGTGCTCCTCGGCGTGGCCTGAAAGGACTATCACCTTCGTGCCCGGAGAGGCCTCGAGTACCTGGCGGGTGGCCTCTATGCCGTTGAGTCCGGGCATCCCCAGGTCCATCACCACGAC
Organism: Actinobacteria bacterium HGW-Actinobacteria-7; assembly: GCA_002841275.1. GTDB lineage: Bacteria > Actinomycetota > Coriobacteriia > Anaerosomatales > PHET01 > PHET01. The sequence goes on from PHET01000010.1 coordinate 32,504, forward strand.
GTCAGGCGAGTGCGTACGCACCGCTTCAAGCGCTTCGATACCATCAGCCGCCTGCGCGACGACTTCGTATTGATGGTTCGAAGAGAGCTGCAGGGTCAGACCTTCGCGCATCATTTGATGATCGTCAGCGACGACAACGCGTATAGGCACTACTTTCGTCCCCTCTCGCCAGCTCTCTTTGACAGGTACACCTTACTACGAACCGTCCGTCGGGCAAACACGTCCCGCAAGCGGAAACCCGTGGCACACGCAGCCCTTGCAGCGCGTCGGCATGTAGTCCGGGGGTTGGGCGACCGAAGATAGAAGTACAACGGACGCACGCCTCCTCCCCCCCCTGAGGCATGCTGACACAAAGAGAACACACCGCTCCTCCTACGAGTAGTGACCACTCCAAAGGAGCGGTGTGTTCGCGCCCTCTCCCTATGTACTCGCCCCTTCGCGTCGTCGATGCTTACTGTGAGCAAGGTCACACAGTTCTACAGACGATGATTGAAGCCAGGGGGCCCACGATGATTCGCACGAAGACAACCGGCGACGCAATGACGGGAACGCGCATCAAGCAAGCGCGTCAGCGAGCGGGAATGCGTCTGGTCGACCTCTCCACTGCAACAGGCGTCAGCACAAGCCTGCTCTCGCGCATCGAGACCGGCCGCCGGCGTCCGCACAAGGAGTTGCTGGAATCCATCGCCATCGCACTCGACCTCGAAGAGACTCAGCTCACTGGTCGGCCTGAAGCGCCTGTGGCTGCTCCCGCCGAGAACCACTGGCCGGTCGTCATGCCCAATGTCGCCAGCGACGTGCACCAGCAGGTGATCACGGTCGCCGACATCGCACTCAGTACTGCGATGCGTGAGACGCTCGAAACCATCGACTCTTCCTCGGCATCAGAGCGGTACAGGGCCTGCAAGAACCTCGCGGCACTCGCCAGCCGACCGCTCGAGACCATCTTCAAGGTCAGCCTGGAAGATGATGATCCAGCCGTGCGTGAGGCCGCGTCACAACTGCTCGCGACGCTCAGCCAGTCGTACTGCGCAGTCTAGATCTTCCGCGCACGTGCCACGCTGGTGATGGCCTGGGCTACAGCGCTGCAATCAGAGCATCAGCGTATGCCTGCGTGCCCACCGCTCCGTCCGTGGAGCCCGTCACCGAGCGCCTGACATCGTAGGTGACCTTCTCACCCTTGCCGATGACCGTACGCACGGCGTTCAAGACGCGGTCGGCTGCGTCGGTCTCGCCCAAGTGCTTGAGCATGAGCATCGCCGAGAGAATCTCGGCAGTCGGGTTGGCCATGTCCTTGCCCGCGTACTTGGGTGCTGAGCCATGAACCGGCTCGAACACGGCGCAATCGGTACCGATGTTGGCGCCCATCGCGATTCCCAGGCCCCCGATGAGTCCTGCCGACAGGTCACTGATGATGTCGCCGTACAGATTGGGAAGCACGAGCACGTCCCACCACTCGGGATGCAGGACGAGCTGCATACAGGTCGCATCGACGATGTAGTCCTCGAACTCGATGCCTGAGTCCTTGTACTCCTCGGCCACCTGCCGGGCGACCTTCAGGAACAGGCCATCGCTCATCTTGAGGATGTTGGCCTTGTGCACCGCGGTGACCTTCTTGCGGCCGTTGGCTATCGCGTAGTCGAAGGCGTAACGGACGATACGCTCGGTACCGGTGATGGAGATCGGCTTGAGCGAGATGCCGGAGTCCGGGCGGATGATTCCCGCGCCGCGGTCAGCGGCGAACTTGATGAGCTCAAGAGCGCTCTCGGAGCCCTCCTCGAACTCGATTCCTGCGTAGAGGTCTTCAGTGTTCTCTCGGACGATCACGATATCGATGTCGTCGTAACGCGCGCCTGAACCAGGGATGGAGAAGGCCGGGCGCAGACACGCGTACAGGTCGAGCTCCTTGCGAATGGCCACATTGACGCTGCGAAAGCCCCCGCCAACCGGCGTGGTGATGGGGCCCTTGATGGCGACCTTGTTCTTGCGCACCGAATCGAGCACGGACTCCGGAAGCGGAGTGCCGTACTTCTCGACGACATCGGCGCCCGCTTCAACGGTCTCCCACTCGATGTCGACGCCGGTGGCTTCGACCACTCGGGTCATCGCAGCGGTCAGCTCGGGGCCGATACCGTCACCGGGAATCAAGGTCACTGTGTGCTTCGCCATGCGTCTGTTGCCTTTCACGTGTGTGTGGTCTGAACGATGTGGTGTGCGCGCTAGGTGGTCTTCTTCTTGCGGCCCTTCTTGGGGGCACACTCGACGATTCGGCTGGCGCGACGCTTCAGTAGCCCCTTGCCGAACTCGGAGTCGAAGGTCATAAGCTCGGCTGCTGAGAGCTTGACCGCGTCCGAGGAGTTGCCGCTTGTCAGCCGGTAGAGACTGGACAGCATCGCGGGAAACTCGGTGTCCCCGTGATAGCAGCGAACCGCTTCGGCCACGAGTGGCCAGATGCGCTCGGAGCGGTGCTCGGTGGTCGAGCCGTAGTGCGTCATCACGCGAAACGCGGCAAGGCGAACCGTACCGGACTCCTCATCGTGCAAAGCAAGCTCGGCTCCTGCGAGTGCCCGGTCCACAAGACGCGCATCGACTGCGATGAGCTTGTCGAACACGCCCAGGACCTCCCAACGGGTCTGAGATTCCGGACGGTGGAGCGCGTCGGCCAGGTCGTCGGCGAACGGTTTGAGCATCGCCGGTTCGTGCAAGGCGATATCGTGTACGACGCTTGCAGCGAACTGACGCAACCTGCGGTCGTCACCGGCGAGTGCGGCGACAACGCTTGCGAGTGCGACAGGATCGGCGATCGCCCGCTGGGCGACCTCGGCTTTGTCCTGATCGGGACTCAACGCCCAAACGGTGGGTTTCTTGGCCATTGGTGCTCCTTCGTGGTGAGACGCCGTGCGTCCCGACCTACAGGTTGAATCCGCCGTGCTTCTTGAAGTGTTCCACCAGTCCGCCATCGGCAAGCAGCTGGGCCATGACCGGCGGCAGCGGCGGGAACGGGATGGTCGTGCCCTTGGTCGTGTTGCGCAACACACCGGCCTCGAGGTCGACCGCAAGCTGATCGCCGTCGTCGATGAGGTCCGTGTCGCACTCGATGACCGGGAGCCCGGTATTGATGGCATTGCGGTAGAAGATGCGAGCGAAGCTCTTGGCGAGCACCGCCTTCGTGTTGCTGTGAATCAACACGAGCGGCGCCTGCTCCCGGCTCGAACCCATGCCGAAGTTCTTCCCGGCCACCAGGAACCCGCCTTCGGGCTTCACCTTGTTGTAGTACTCCGGGTCGAGCTCCTCCATGGCGTGATGCGCCATGACTTCCATGTCGTTGCTCTTGAACTTGTACTTGCCACTGATGATGTAGTCGGTGTTGATGTCGTCGCCGTACTTGAAGGCCTTGGCCTGAAGTTCCATGTGGTCGTCTCCCCTAGCTTCTCGAGTTCGCCTTAGCCCAAGTACTTCCGCGGATCGGTGATCTTGCCTTCGATCACTGACGCGGCAACGGTGGCCGGGCTACCCAGATAGATGAAGGCGTTGCTGTTGCCCATGCGGCCTTTGAAATTGCGGTTCGCGGTACTGATGACGTTCTCACCGTCGGACGGCACCCCGTTGTGCGTACCCACACACGGTCCGCAGCCTGCGGTGACCAGCGCAGCGCCGGCCTCGACCAGCGTCTGGATGTAACCGGCCTCGATGGCGTCGAGCAGAATCTGCCGAGAAGCCGGGGCCACGATGAACCGAACGTCGGGATGGACCTTGCGGCCCTTCAGGATGCTGGCTGCTACCGCGAAGTCCTCGAGACGCCCGTTGGTGCAGGTGCCCAGGACGCCTTCGGCGATGGGGGTGCCCTCCACGTCCTCGATCGGTGAGACGTTGTCGACCGCGTGCGGCTTGGCGACCTGCGGCCCGATCGCCGACGCGTCGAAGTCCAGGGTCTTGGCGTAGATGGCATCCTCATCCGCGTTCTGCGGGTTGGGAACCTTCTCCCCACGGCCCTCGAACCATGCGAGCGTCTTGGCATCGGCGTTCATCAGGCCGGCTTTCGCGCCGACCTCGATGGCCATATTGCTGATGGTCATGCGCGCCTCGACAGAGAGCTTATCGATGACAGGGCCGTCGAACTCGATGGATTCATAGGTCGCGCCGTCCGCGCCGATCTGACCGGCGAGGTACAGGATCAGGTCCTTTGAGAACACACCCGGCTGAAGTTCCCCGTTGTAGGTGACCTTCATGGTGTCCGGGACCTTGAACCACAGCTTGCCGGAGGCCATCGCGGCAGCGCCGTCAGTGGAGCCGACGCCGGTCGAGAACACGTTGATCGCACCATAGGTGCAGGTGTGCGAGTCGCATCCCACCATCAGATCACCGGCGACCACGTGGCCCTTCTCGGGGATGAGCTGGTGGCAGACACCCTCGCCCACGTCGTAGACGGTCGCGCCGGTCCGCTTGCCGAACTCGCGCATCATGGTGTGCAGCGCGCTGACGCCCTCGATGGGGCTGGGGCTCGAGTGGTCCATGACCACGGCCACCTTGGCCGGATCGAACACCTCGCTCACGCCCATACGCTCGAGCGCGCGGATGGCCAGCGGCGACGTGCCGTCCTGACCCATGACGAAATCGACGTCGGCGACAACGATGTCACCGGCGTGCGCATCAGTACCTGAGTGTGCCGAGAAGATCTTCTCGGCGATGGTCTTTCCGGGCAGCGGAATCAGCCTCCTGCGGGGTCGGGGTGGTTTGCCGAACGGGCGTCGCTACTGGTTGCCGGTCTCGGCAACGATGAACTCGCGGAACAGCTCGACGAGCTCCTTGTCGAACAGAGGACGCTTCAGCTCGATGGCCTTGGTACGCACATGCGGCAGAAGCGCAACGGAGTGCTCGTGGGAGAGAGGGATGCCGTACTCGCCGAACTTCATCTCCAGGGTGCGGCTTCCGGAATGCTTGCCCACCATGATCTGGCGCTCGCCGCCCACCTCGTCGGGGCTGAAGACCTCGTAGGTCTTGGGATTCTTGATGATGCCGTCGACGTGAATGCCCGACTCGTGAGCGAACATGTTCGAGCCCACGACGGGCTTCCAGGCCGGAACGGTGCGACCGGCTGCGGTCATGACGTAGTCAACGACCTCAGTGAAGCGCTTGGTATCGAACTCCAGGTCGAAGCCCTCGAGGTACTTGAGCGCCATGACGACCTCTTCGAGCGCTGCGTTGCCCGCGCGCTCACCCAGACCGCCCACAGTGACATTGACCCAGGTGGCACCGCCGTGGATGCCGGCGATCGCGTTGGCGACGGCCATGCCGAAGTCGTTGTGCGTGTGCATCTCGATCTCAAGACCCGTGTGCTCGATGAGCTCCTTGATGACCTTGTAGGTCCGGAAGGGCTCCATGATGCCGATCGTGTCGCAGAAACGCAGGCGGTCGGCGCCCTCGGCCTTGGCTGCGGCAGCGTACTCAAGCAGGAACTCGAACGAGGTGCGGCTGGCGTCCTCGGCGTTGACCGAGACGTACACGCCCTCGCTCTTGGCGTAGGCGACCGACTTGCGGATGGAATCGAGTACCCACTTGCGGTCCTTCTGCAGCTTGGTCTCGATGTGGATATCGCTCGTGGCAAGAGAGATCGCCACGGCGTCGACGCCGCAGTCGATCGAGGTCTTGATGTCGGCGACATTCGCGCGGTTCCAACCCAGAACACTCGCTCTCAGGCCGAGATGTGCGATCTCTTCGATGACTTCGCGCTCGTCTCCGCCCATGACGGGAATACCCGCCTCTATCTGCTCGATACCGATCTCGTCGAGCATCCTGGCGATGGCTACCTTCTCGGCGTTGGTGAAGACGACGCCAGCGGTCTGTTCGCCGTCACGCAGCGTGGTGTCGTCGAGCTTGACGTGCTTGTCGCCGAGCAGACTCTCGAACGGCATTTCCCAGATCTGAGTGTTCTCCACGTGTGCGGACCTCCTGTTGCCTGCGGGTCATGGACTGCGGGCGAACCCGACAAAGTGACGCTTGGAGCCCGCCAAACGGCCGCGAGGCCATGAGCGGGAACGGATATTGTACCTCAGTGATGCAATCAATGTCAGGCACCGGGTCCTGACAACACACTGCCGCCCTTCGAAGTCCCCTACGGTTCCGCCCACGCCGGCACGAAGGCCCCCGCATCCTTGAGCGCCCTCCGGTGCGTGAGCGCGTCCTGATCCACCGTGCACAGAAGCGTCCAGAACCGTGCCGAGTGGTTCAACACGCGTGTGTGCGCCAGTTCGTGCAGTATCAGCGCATCGGCCAGCTCGGGCGGCAGGAAGACCAGGGTACGATTGAGAGATATCGTGCCACGAGAAGAGCAGCTCCCCCACCGTGAGCGAGCGCGCATGATGCGTACGCGCTGGTAGGTGAAGCCGTGCGACTCGGCGAGCGTGGCGAGGCGAGCGACCAACCACGCACGCGCCAGGCGATCGAGCCACGCGGACAGCGCAGCGATACGTACTTCAGGATCGTCGGGTCCGACGACATTCAGCTCCGCGACCGACTCTGTGACACGGGCCCGGGCGGCTCGATGCGAGATCTCGTGGCGGACGTGCACCACACGGTCCAACGCGCGGAGCTCGATCGACTGCGGCAACAGCGCCTCCGGGCCTCCCTGATGCAGCGCGCGCTTCTCGGCAGAATCGGCAAGCGCACGCCACGCCCACGGCGCCTTTGATGCGACGATCGCATCGGCATCGATGCGCATGCCCAGGGGCACCACGACTACAAGTCCTTCTCGGGCGGTCACGGTCAGCCTGATTCGACGGACTCGCGTGCTGACGCGGACGGTGTAGGGCGGCAGATCGGCGTGCGAGCGCGATTCCGCCACCCGATCAGCCCGCCTTGCGCACGGTCCAGCACGTATGTATGCCAGGAGTGCGCTCGAAATCCTTGGGGATGGTACGCGCGGTGGCATCGGAGCACTCGAAGCCCTCTGCGGCGAGCGTCTCGGCATCGAAGGCGAACTTGCGGCGGTTGCACGAGAAGACGATCGTCCCGCCGGGCGCGAGCACCTTGCCACACGCGATGACGAGTGCGACATGATCGCGCTGAACGTCGAAGGTGCTGTCCGTGCGCTTGGAGTTCGAGAACGTGGGTGGATCGACGAAGATCAGGTCATACGCACTCCCGGCGTCACGCGCGAGGCGCAGGTAGTCGAACGAGTCGGAGCGCTCGAACCGGTGCTGCAGACCGCTGCCGCCGTTGAGCGCGAAGTTGCGCTTGGCCCAGTCGAGGTAGGTCGTCGAGAGGTCGACCGTGGTCGTCGAGGCGGCGCCACCCGCTGCTGCATACACACTGGCCGTGCCGGTGTACGCGAAGAGGTTCAGAAAGCGCGTACCGGACGCCAGTTCGCGCAGCCACGCACGCGTGTCCCGGTGATCGAGAAACAGGCCCGTGTCCAGATAGTCCGACAGGTTGACCTCAAAGCGCAGGTCGTTCTCGGCAACGGTGATCGTGACTCCGCTGCGGGCCATCCGCTCGTACTGCGCGGTGCCCCGCTGGCGTTCACGGCGCTTGACGAAGACGTTGTCAGGCTCGATATCAAGCACACTGGCAACCGAGAGCGTCGCCCACTCCATACGGCGCGAAGCGCGGCCCGGATCGATGTCGGCGGGCGGTGCGTACTCGGCGAGGTGCGCGTAGCGGGTGCCGGATTCGTCGGTGTACACGTCCACCGCAAGATTGTAATCGGGCAGGTCGGCGTCGTAGACGCGATAGCAGCCCACCCCTGAACGGCGCGCCCAGGTACCCACATGCTTCGCCATCTTGCGAAGTCGGTTGGAGAACGCCCCGGCAGCAGCGTCCGGAGGCGGCAACTCGAGCGAGTCGGACCCGGTATCGGGACGGGTGACCGTGGTAGCCCCGATGGCGGTCGCGTCCGGCGCGAACACCGACACGGGCGCCGGAATCCGGCCATTGAACAGCTCGTGCACCAGCAAGGGCCGAAGATGCAGGCCCCGGGCGAGATCGGTATCGGAACTGATGACCGCGAGCTTCCATCCCTCGAACTCAGAGGAGAGGTGCGCGGTCATCTGCGTGTACAAGGCGCCCAGCTCCGCGCGTTCGCTGAGCCGCTCGCCGTAGGGCGGGTTGCAGGCCACAAGCCCCGCCGAGAAGCCCTCGGGCCTCACGGTGTCGATCAGCGGCACACACACCACGGTCACGTGCCCCTCAAGTCCGGCGCGGCGCACGCAGTCTGCAGCGATCTCCACCGAACGGGAGTCTGAGTCCGAGGCCAGGATGGGCGGCAGTTTCGCAAGACCACGGTCGCGCTTCTCTCCTGCGCGCCGTACGAGTTCGTTCCAAGTGTCCGCGTCATGACCCAGCCAGCGGTCGAAGCCCCAGCGTTCGCGGCTGAGCCCCGGAGCCACATCGCCGGCCATAAGAGCCGCCTCGATGGCGAGCGTTCCGGAGCCGCACATCGGGTCGAGGAACGCTCCCCCGCCAGCAGCGGTCTCGCGCCACCCGGCTATGTCGAGCACGGCGGCCGCCAGCGTCTCCTTCATCGGAGCCGCGACCTGCACACCAGGGGTGCGATAGCCGCGCCGGTGCAGAGGCTCGCCGGACAGGTCGATCGAGATGCGAGCGGTCTCTCCTCGGACGACCACGTTGATACGCAGGTCGGGCGCGTTGGTGTCGACGCTCGGACGCTGGCCGAACTTCTCGGTGAAGCGGTCCGCCAGGGCGTCTTTGACCCGCACGGTGGTGAACTGTGTGTTGCGCAGGGCATCGTTGACGCCCGTCGAGTCGATGGCGATGGTGCCCTCGGGCCGCACGTGGTCCTCCCAGGGCATGGCGGTCACGCCCGCGTGCAGCGTGTCGGCGCTCGTCGCGTCGACGTCGCCCAGGGACAGCAGGATGCGCGACGCGAGACGGGACCATAGAAGCGCGCGGTAGGCGTGGGTCATCTCTCCCGAGAACAGCACTCCGGCCCGCTGCGGGCGGACGCCGTGAAGCCCCAAGCGTCGGAGCTCATCGGCAAGAAGGCCTTCGGTGCCACGGGGGCACGGCGCGAAGAACGCGTGACGGTCGCTCACTGGCCGAACGTCTTAGGTGCTCGAATCCGGTCGCGCACACCCGGATAGCGGTAGGGAGCGAATCCGACTTCGTTGAAGAAGCCGGACTTTCCCCACTGGGCCCGAACGAGCACGGTGCCCTTCGCGCTGGAGGACTCATGCAAGCACCAGTACTCGGTCTTGGACGAATTCGCCCAGCCGCCGAAGATGATCGCATGTCCGTAGGGCACGAGTACGCCGTTGATCTTGAGGTCCTTTGGCCGAAGGATGACGTCTCCGGGACGGAGCTCGTCTTTCGTGATCTTGACGAGAAGCTTGCCCAGCCCTGCCGTGTCGGCCGAGTAGAGCGCGCCACTCGACGTGTGGAATCCCAGACTCATCGAGACGAATCCGGAACAGTCGGTGCGATAGCCTTTGCTTTGCGGGCTGGAGGTCGATGAAGCGAGCAGATTGCCGTCGACGGTGGCATACCGACTCTGGCTGTAGGGCACGTTGCGGTCGGTCCAGACCTTCGCACGCGTGATCACATCGGCGCGCGTGATCGCGCATGCAGGCGCAGCGAGACCAGCCACGAGCAGAAAGGTCAGAGTTGCGAGCGATAGTCCGCTCAAGATGCCGGGACGGTGTTTCATCTGCTACCTCAGCTGCTACGACGGAATGCTGCGACTAGTTTAGCCGCACCATTCTAGCAGTCGGCATGTTCCCCCGTCGACGTGAGGGCAGTCAGTCGTTCCAAGTGACCCGCATCACTACGTGTGAGACGAACTCGCGAATCCCTCGACCACATACGTACCGGACCGCGGGTCCGTCCGCAACGTCACGAGCCCGAGGTTCTGAGCATCCTCGAGAAACTGGTTGAATGACCGATAGCCGTAGGTCTGCTCGGTGAACTGTGGCTGCTTGCGGCGAATCGTGTCCTTGATCAGTGACGAGTGCATCACGGCGACGTTCTCGCGCTGCAGGGCTTCGACAGTGTCGAACAGCAGCTTGAAAGCCGGACGCTTCTTGCGCGGCACCGTCTCGCCTATCGCGGGGGCGCCTGTGGGGCCGCCGATATCCTCGTAGTAGATGAACTCGTCGCAGTTGGCCGCGAGAAGATCGCTCGTCGACTCGCGCATTCCCACGCCTACCACGTTCTTGCCGTTCTCCTTGAGGCGCAGAACCAGCGGCGTGAAATCCGAGTCTCCCGAGACGATCACGAAAGTATCGATGTGCTCCTTGGCATAGGAAAGCTCCATCGCATCGACGACAAGCCGTATGTCGGCGGAGTTCTTGCCGGTCATCCCGCGCTCAGGTATCTCGGTCAGCTCGATGCCCAGCTCATGCAGCGGTGCGCGATAGTCGGCGAAGCGACCCCAGTCCGCATACGCACGCTTGGCGACGATCTTGCCCTTCTCCACGAGCCGCTCGAGTACGGGCTGCATATTCACGGTGCCAGCCGTCTTACCCTTGCCTCCGCGAGCCGAAAAGCCCAAAGCGAGGTTCTCGAAATCTATGAACACCGCTAGAGAGTGTGCGTCGTTCGCCATGACCGGTCCCCTGCCCTCTTGTCACCGTGGCCTGCTGTGATGCTTCTACCGTCAATCATGACACATGACCCTGACGAAGCATCGGGACTCACGGCCGTTCGTCTCGGGTTGCGAGCCACAGTCCGCCCTCAAGATTCACTTCGCCCCCAACCACATACAGAGGAATCCTACTCAGAAGCCCACTCAAGCGGTCGTTGTCCGTGAACGCGCCGGCCAGGCCGCTTGATCGCAGAAGAGTGATGTTGTGCTCGGTCGAGGCACCCCCTATCACCACAGCCGCGCACGGCAGATACGCGAGCGCCAGCATCTGAGCGAAGTACCCCAAGGTACGGTAGTAGATGAACACGGCCTCGACTGCCACAGGGTCGGTCCCAGCGAGCGCCAACTCAGCGATCGCGCGCGCCCCCTTAGCGTCGTCATCCGGGCCTGGGGTCTCGGCCGCAGCGGAAGCGCGAAGGGCCGAGTAGATCCTGCCGAGACCGCGGCCGGAGACCATGTCCTCCCAGCTCGGCGCTCGGCCCAGAGAGTCCGCCACCGCATCGGCCGCGCGGGCCATGTCGCCCTCGAAGCGCGACGCCGTCGTGTGTTGAGCTTCGCAGCCGACCGCTGACGCACCCAGCGCTCCCATTCCGTGGCGAATCAGACAGGCCGCACCCAAGCCGGTCCCCGGAGCGATGTAGACCACAGTGCCCCCGCCGAGCGAGGGCCCACCCACCGCAGGGTCCGTGAGGAGTTCCACGAATTGATCTGAGCCAGGGCTCTGGATCCGAGCAAGTGCCCCCCATGCTCCGGCAACGACATCGTTGACCAAGGAGGTCCGCCCTGCGGGCAGTCCGGCTCTCTCCAGGCGGCCAACGGTAACGGCTGCGTCCACGTGCCAGTTCGTTACGCTGCTCCCTCCCTCGGCAACCGGTCCCGCCACCGCGACCACCGCCGAGGCGACCTTGCCAAGCAAGGCGGCCCCCGAGGCGACACGAGAGACCACCGCTCCCAGTTCTGTCGCAGACCCGACCTGCGTCTCGAAGTCGCTGAGCACCAGCGGCGACTGGCCGGCCCCCGTCACCTCAGCGACTCGCGCCCGGGTGTTGGTAGCCCCGACATCGATCGCAACGACAATGTCCTTCACGAAACGCACCGCCCTTTTGTCACTTCGTCAGCTCATCCAGAAGCGCGAGGTAGTGTCCCAGCAGACGGGTGATCAGGAAGTGCTCCCGCACGTGCTCCTTGCCACGGAGCGCCATCTCTCGGGCCAGATCCCGGTCGTTGAGGAGCGTGACCACACGATCGGCGCACTGGTCATAGTCGTTGGGATCGACCAAGAACCCTGTTTCCCCATCTATGACCTGCAGCGGGATGCCTCCAACTCGTGACGCGACCACTGGTGTCTGCTTCCACATAGCCTCGGAGACCGTGAGCCCGAATCCTTCCCGCAGTGACTTCTGTAAGATGACCGAGGACACCCGCTGCAGGGCGTTGATCTCGATGTCGCTCGCCCCGATGATCAGAATCACCTGACCCGTCGCGATAAGGTCAGCGGCCTTGTCCTTCACACGCTCGAACATCTCGATGCCCTCTGGGTCGTCGGTAGCCATGTTGCCAGCCAGCACGAGTCGGCAGTCGACCTGCTTCAGGACACGCCGGAAGACCTCGACCACACCTTCGGGGTCCTTCCACTTGTCGAACCGGGAGACCTGCGTGATGAACGGCTTGTCCAGCGGAATCTCGAAGCGTTCGATGTACTTGGCGATGGTCTCATCGGGAAGATCGATGTTCTTCTGGTTGAGCGGGTCTATGGCCGGGTTTATGACACGCTGCTCGACTGCGAGATCTGGGCGAAGGTACTGCTCATGACTGACGATCACGAGGTCGTAGCGCATGATGTAACCCTTGAGGAACTCCCACAGCTCGGGATCGGGGTCGGTCAGATCGATATGGCAACGCCATATCCACGGCTGCCGCTTCTTGTAGAACCGGATCATAGGCAGCGGTTGCGGGTCGTGGATGATGACGGCGTCGTGCCGGTCGAAGTGCGTGTAGGCGGCGAAGTTCTCGTTGGCCTCTGTGTAGACGCGCTTCTTCTGATCGGTGAGTTCGAGCGATTCGCTCTGGATACCGTTGTGAAACGACTTGGTCACGTTGAAGAAGTCGGAGCCCCCCACAAGCACACGCCAGCCGCAGTCGACGCCCACGTCGTTCATCAGGGGAATCAGCGTGTAGAGCATCTCGGCCACGCCCCCACCCTGCGCGGTCGAATTCACGTGCACGATGTGCTTGTCATACAGCTTCGATGCTCGCTTGTGCAGGTCAGCGAGTATCGCGTCCGACACTATGCCACGGTAGTCCTCAAGATGCTTCATCTGAATCCGCCTCCACTAATCGAGCCAGAAGATCCCGCACTTCATCGACACCGCGTACCGAGAAGCGTGCGTGCGTCGCACCGCCGCCCACCTTTATCGTCCACGCGTCCTCCGGAGCCATCTCGAACATATCCTCATCGGTTCGGTCATCGCCGATAGCCATCACGAATCCGCCATCCCCTCGGCCCATCCACCGATGGGCGGCGCTCCCCTTGTTGACCCTCGCATTCTTGACCTCGAGGACCTTGTTGCCTTCCATCACCGCCAGATCGAGGTCATCGGCGATGCCGGCAAGCTCGTCCTTCAGGTCGAGCACGCGCGCCTCGGCGAGCCTCCGGTGGATCGCCCGGTAGTGCCAGACCAGCGAGTAATCCTTCTCTTCGACAAACGAGCCCGGTGTGCGATCCACATACATATCGAGCACGGATCTGACGCGTGGTTTCCACTCGTCGCTCATCGGTTCAGCGGTGACCCACTGACCATCACGGCCCCGCAACCACACACCGTGTTCGGCCACGAGGTCGATGGGGAGGTCACCGAGCCATTCCTCGAGCGAGGTCCGCTCCCGACCGGAGATCACCACGACCTCGTTTCTTGAGTGTGCTGCGAGGTCACGCAGAAGGGAGTGCAACTGCCGAGGCGGGGCTGCGGCCCATGGGGTGTCGGCGAACGGTACGAGCGTGCCGTCGTAGTCAAGCATGATCAGACGGCTCTCTGAATCGCGATACGCCTTTACCAGCCGATCGCGGGCGGGCTCGTGCAGCCTGTGAGAGTCGTAGCTGAGCTGCATCAACTTCACGTGTTCCAAGCTGGACAGGAAGTCCTCCGCCCAACGCGTGACGTTGTAGCGGCTCACTCTGAGCTGCATCGAGGCCATGCGCGCGCACTGTTCCTCATGTGGCATGAGGAGCGCCGCATTCAACGACTCGACCATCGCATCCATGTCGTAAGGATTGACCTGAAGTGCCTCGCCGAGCTCCCGCGCAGCGCCTGCCATCTCAGAAAGGACGAGAACGCCGCAGTCATCTCGGCGAGCCGCGACGTACTCCTTGGCGATGAGATTCATTCCGTCGCGTAGTGGCGTGATGAACGCGACATCGGCTGCAGCGTACATGCCGCAGAGTGCATTGAAGGGCAAGGACCGGTACAGGTAGCGCACCGGTGTCCAGTCGATCGTCCCGTGCTTGCCATTGATCGAACCGACCAGCTGCTCAACGCGCTCCTTGAGCTTCCGATACTCCTCGACACGAGTCCGTGACGGCACAGCGACACAGATGAGCGTGACTCGATTGCGCCATTCGGGGTACCTGTCGAGGAACGCGTCGTAGGCAGCAAGCCTCTCTGGTATCCCCTTTGTGTAGTCAAGCCGGTCAGCCGATAACACGATCTTGCGACCGAGACTCCCTGACCTGACACGTTCGGCCTGTTTCTGCGCAGCCGGGCTTGCGGCACCCTCGGAGTAGCGCTCGTAGTCGATGCCCATCGGAAACGCTTCGGCGGTCACGAGCCGCTCATCGATGACCATGCGGCCGAGTTGGTCTTCGACCGACAGGATCCGCCGCGCGCTGCTCAAGAAGCCGCGTACGTAGTCGTAGGTGTGAAAGCCGATCAGGTCTGCGCCCAGAAGCCCCTCGAGGATTTCTCGGCGCCAGGGGAGTATGCGAAACACCTCGTAGCTGGGAAACGGGATGTGGAGAAAGAAGCCGATGCGCGCATCCGGGAGCTTCTCTCTGAGCATCTGAGGCAGCAGCATGAGCTGATAGTCCTGCACCCAGATGGTGTCACCCGGCTCGGCGACTTCCAAGACCGCATCGCGGTACTTGCGGTTGACGCGCTCGTAGGCCGCCCAGTTGTCAGAGTCGAACTGGGTGTACTGGGCGAAATGATGGAACAGTGGCCAGATCGTGCCGTTTGAGAACCCTGCATAGAAGTCCTTGACGTCCCCCGCGGTGAGGAAGACGGGCACGCACCGGTGATCGCTCTTGAGCTGAGTCCGAATCGACTCCCTCTCCTCGCCGGACAACCGCCGTTCGGCGACCTCCGCCCACCCGACCCACAGGCTGTCATGCACTGCGTGAAATGCCCCCAGACCGGTGGCCACGCCGCCGACACTACCCTTGACCGAGACGGCACCCGCGCGCTTCTCAACTGATACAGGAAGTCGGTTTGAAACAATGATAAGACGAGACATGTCACCCCGTGAGGATTGCCGACGAGCACCTCTCGCTCTACCCCGTGAGAAGCACCGAGCGCACATTCGCACCTACGTATAGATACCCACACGTCACGACCATGCCCGAACAAGCCGCCACCCTGCGCCCCAACAGCACTGCGAGTGGGTACCATCTGACGAGAGCCGACTCGCATGCACCCCGCCAGACGACCGCCCAAGGAGCTCCCCTATGGCCCCCGACACCCCCACGCTCACTGTCTACTGCCGCCCGTGGTGTCCGGACTGTCGGCGCGCGTTGGCATGGCTCGATGAGCACGACATCGCCTACGTCGAGGTGGATGTCGACGCCGACCCAGACGCTCGGAACCGAGCCGCGTCACACAATCTGGGTGCGCTGCACACGCCCACATTCGAGCTGGGCGACGACGTCTGCATCGACTTTCGCCCGGAACGGCTCAAAGAGCTGCTAGGACTCTAGATTGCGGATGACCTACTCGCGCGCAGCAACCTCGACACTGACTCCGCCGAGAACCCCTGCCTCCTCGCGCTCGCTGACCCTCGCGTACAGCAGCCACAGCGCCTGAGTCCCCAGCTCGCTGCCGCCACCATCAGAGAGTGCCTCATAGAGCCGTTTGGCGAGTGCGAGTCCGGGCATCTCTCGGCCCATCGCGTCAGCGGATGCCAGGGCTATGCGCAGGTCTTTCACGAAGTGCTTCACGTAGAAGCCGGGTGCAAAATCGCCGTTCAGCACGCGCGGACCGTAGTTCGTCAGCGTCCAGGTCTGAGCACTGCCCCCCGAGAGCGTCTCGATCACTCGCGCCTTGTCGAGCCCCGCCCCTTCGGCATAGCTGAGGCACTCGCACATCCCCAGCATGGTGGCGGCAATGGCAATCTGGTTGGCCATCTTGCAGTGCTGCCCGGATCCAGGGCCGCCGTGCAGCGTAACGGACTTCCCCATCACCGAGAACACCGGGGCCACACGCTCAAACGCGGCCTCGTCTCCGCCCACCATGATGGTGAGAGTCGCGTTTCTTGCGCCCACATCACCGCCGGAAACCGGCGCGTCGAGGACGTTGAGCCCACGGGCGGCGGCAGAAGCCGCGATCTTCTCGGCGAGAGCTGGAGATGAAGTGGTCATGTCGACGAGCACGGCGCCGTCTCGAGCGGTCTCCACGATGCCTTCGGCGCCCAGGTAGCACTCCTCGACATCGGCCGGGAAGCCTACCATCGTGATGACGAGGTCGGCGCCCATGGCGGCCTGCCCGGGCGAGTCAGCCCATGTCGCGCCTCGCGCGACGAGCGGTTCGGCCTTGGCCTTGGTGCGGTTGAACACGCGCAGTGAGTATCCGGCGTCCATCAGATGCCCGGCCATAGCCGCGCCCATGACCCCGGTACCCACGAAGGCGATAGTGGTCTGCTCAGGTTGCATGACTGTTCCCCTCGGCAAGAAGAAGCGACATGGCGCGACTCTGCGGCCAGCCGCGTGCCCCGGTCCCTGGGCGCACTCGTCAACAATACCCCACAGACACCCGGCACACACGTGCGGGCAGGCGCGATACCGCTCACCGAGCAGCTCACCCTTCAGGCGACACACCTCCGCCACCCTCACCGGTGCGGCCTATGCTTTGCACCTGCACCCACGGCAGCACCACTCGACCCGATGAGGGCGCGCTATGGCTGAATCACCCTCGATATGTCCCGGACGCGACGGTCGCAACCTGACCGCCCAGGAGATCGCTTGCCCTGAGTGCGGCTACTCGGTGGAGTTCTTCTCGGACGAGAAGGCTCGCCGGTGCCCCGGGTGCGGATTCCGCGTCAGCCGAGCAACATCGGGCGGTTGCGACCAGTGGTGCGGCTCGGCCGACCAGTGTTCACTGGCGCGCAAGAGCGCACCGGACGATGCTGCGGGCGGCGAATAGCCGGCCGCGTCGCCAGAGCTACCCGATCTTGCGCACGCTCACCGACGTGACCTTGAGCGACGGGATCTTGGCCACCGGGTCGAGGTCCGTACCGGTGATGCGGTTCGCTGGAGCGTCCGCGAAGTGGAACGGCATGAAGACGACGCCGGGTTTCGGACCCTTCCTGCGCATCACGCGCGCATGGGTCTCGACCGAGCCGTGCTTGCTCGTGACCTCGACGCGGTCTCCGTCGCAGATACCCAGCCCATCGGCATCGACGGTGTTGATCTCGACGTAGCTCTGGGCGTTGAGTTCGCACAGACCGGAACTTCTACTGGTCATGGTGTCGGTATGGAAGTTCCAGAGGTGCCGGCCGGTGGTCATCACCAGAGGCCTCTGGGGGGTCACCGTGTCCGGTGCGGGCTCGAAGTCAACTGCGACGAATGCACCAAGTCCGCGCGTGAACGTCTCGGCATGCAGGATCTCCGTGCCGGGATGGCTCTCGTCCGGACAGGGCCACCTCAGATCGCCTTCGGTCTCGAGGCGCCGGTAGCTCACGCCGCCGTACTGCGGAGTGACCGCCGACATCTCGTCCATGACGTCAGCGGCGGTCGAGTAGTCGGCATCGACGCCCAGCAGCTTCGAGAGGCGCATGACGATCTCGAGGTCGGTGAGCGCCTCCCCCGGCGAGTCGACCACGGGCCAGACGCTTCTGATACGGCGGTCCGTGTTGGTGAACGTGCCGCGCTTCTCGAGGAAGGACGCTGCCGGCAGAACGACATCGGCGAGTGCAGCGGTCTCGGTCATGAAGATGTCCTGTACCACGAGCAAATCGAGCGCCTCGAGGGCCTCGAGCACGTGGGCCTGGTCGGGATCGGCGATCACGGGATTCTCGCCCATGATGTACATCGCCTTGAGCTCGCCGGCTGTCGCGGCTTCCATCATCTCGACAAGCGTCAGGCCCGGCACCGATGGGAGCTCGGGTTCCATCTCCCACAGCTCACAGACACGCTCCAGCGAGCCTGCGGAGAGCGGCTGGTAGCCGGGCAGACAGTTGGGCAGGCAGGCGAGATCGCATGCTCCCTGCACGTTGTTCTGTCCGCGCAGAGGGTTCACTCCCGTGCCGGGACGGCCGATGTTGCCGGTCATCATCGCGAGATTGGCAAGCACACGCACCTGGTTGGTCCCAGATGCGTGCTGCGTGACGCCCATCGCATAGACGATGCTCGCCCGCTCTGCTGATCCATACGCCATCGCGAGCTCGCGGATGTCGTCGACGCTGATGCCGCAGGTCTCGGCAGCCTTCTCCAGGTCATAGCCCACGAGCAACTCTCTGAGCGGTTCGAAGCTCTCCGTCCGAGAAGCGATGAACTCCTCGTCTGCGAGACCTGCGTTGAGGATGACGCTCATAACGGCGTTGAGCAGCGCGATGTTCGCCCCGGGGTCGACCGGAAACCACTTCTCCGCATGGTCGGCGAGTCGGATCCGGCGCGGATCGACCACGTAGATTCGCGTGCCGCTCCGTGCCGCCTTCTTCAGCTCGATGCCGATGATCGGATGAGCTTCGGTGGTGTTCGAGCCGATGACGAGCACGACATCGGCCTGACCCAGATCGTCGATCGAGTTGGTCATCGCACCGCTGCCGAATGAGGCGGCCAGACCGGCCACCGTGGAGCTGTGTCAAAGGCGTGCGCAGTGATCGATGTTGTGCGTGCCGATACCAGCACGCAGCAGCTTCTGGAACAGGTAGTTCTCCTCGTTCGTGCATTTCGCCGAGGCGAGCCCCGCGACCGCCGATCCTGTGTGCTCGTCTCGGATGGCCGCCAGCTTCTGGGCGACAAGAGAGAGCGCCTCGTCCCACGTCGCCGGGGTCAGCTCTCCGTCGCGGCGCACGAGCGGCGTCGTGAGCCGGTCGGGATGCTGCGCAAAGCTCCATCCGTAGCGCCCCTTCGCGCATAGGTTGCCGTAGTTGGGGCCCTTGTCGAGCGGCGCGCGTGCGCCCACGATCTGGCCGCCCTTGGTCGCGAACTCGATGGCGCACCCGACACCGCAGTAGCCGCAGGTCGTTTCGGTCCAGGTGACCTCCCACCGGCGCCCGCGGAAGCGGCCGACCCGGTCGGTGAGCGCGCCCGTGGGGCAGGTCGAGACGCACTGCCCGCAGAACTCGCAGCCTGCGTCGAGCAGGGAGACCGAGGAAGGCGTGTCAGGCAGGGCGTCGAAGCCGCGCTTCGTGTGGCCCCACACGTGGCAGCCCTGTACCTCATCGCAGATACGCACGCACCGCCCGCACGAGATGCATTTCGCCGGATCGCGCGCGATGAGCGGGTTGGGGTCATCGACCTCTGAGACGTGCTTGGCGCCCTCGAAGCGCGAGGTCTCGATGCCGAACTCGTATGCGAGGTCCTGCAGTCCGCACCCCCCGCTCGCCTCACACGTCAGACACTCGACCTTGTGATCCGAGAGGAGCAGCTCGACAAGGTCGGAGCGCAGCGCCCTCAGAGTCTCGCTCGTGGTGGTCACCGCCATGTCCTGTGCCACCACCGTCGTACACGAGGTGGGATAGCCGCGCATGCCCTCTATCTCGACGATACACAGACGACACGCACCGTACGGCTCCAGCCGGGGATCATGACAGAGCGTGGGGATGTGGACGCCTGCTTCTCGGCAGGTCTCCAGCACCGTCGCTCCCGGACGCGCGGTGACCACGCGGCCGTCGATGGCGAGTGTGACCATCGAGCCCTCGACCACGCCGGTCGCCTGCGCACCTGTGGCGACGGCGGACGTGTTGATGATGCCGCGGGTGTTCACTGCAGGCTCCCTAGACTCTGATGATGGCGTCGAACGGACATTTCGCCTCACAGATCCCGCATTTCACGCACGTGTCGGGATCGATGGTGTACTGCTCCTTGATGACGCTGGAGATCGCGTTGACCGGACAGTTCTTCTTGCACACGCCACAGCCTTTGCACTTCTCGGGAATCACCGCGTATGTGGAAAGCGCTCCACACGCATGCGCCCGGCACTTCTTCTCTGAGATGTGCTCCTCGTACTCCTCTCGGAAGTACTTGAGCGTGGTCAGCACCGGGTTGGCCGCTGTGCCGCCCAGCGCGCACAGCGACGTGCTGCGCACCAGATTGCCCAGCCGCTCCAAGGTCTCGATGTCCCCCGGCTGACCGTGGCCCTCCGTGATACGGGTGACGATCTCGAGCATGCGCTTGGTGCCGATGCGGCACGGGACGCACTTGCCGCATGACTCGTCTTGGGTGAACGCGAGGAAGTAGCGGGCGAACTCGACCATGCAGGTCGACTTGTCGACCGCGACCAGCCCCCCTGAGCCGACCACCGCACCCACGGAGGCCAGCGCGTCGTAGTCGATGTGCGTGTCGAACAGGCTCGCGGGCAGACAGCCCCCGCTGGGGCCGCCGATCTGCACCGCCTTGATGGGGCGCTCACTCGAACT
Source organism: Actinobacteria bacterium HGW-Actinobacteria-7 (assembly GCA_002841275.1). Classification (GTDB taxonomy): domain Bacteria; phylum Actinomycetota; class Coriobacteriia; order Anaerosomatales; family PHET01; genus PHET01. Next base: position 52,950 of record PHET01000010.1, read on the forward strand.
GCCGCCGCCGATCTCGTGGACCATCTCACGGACGGTGAGCCCCATGGGCACCTCGACGAGCCCAGTGTAGTGCACATGGCCCGTCAGCGCGAAGACCTTCGTGCCTTTCGAGTTGCCGGTGCCGATAGCGGCGTACGCCTCGGCCCCGTTTGCGACGATCCACGGGATGTTGGCGAGCGTTTCGACGTTGTTTATGCAGGTCGGCCGGTTCCACAGTCCCGATGTCGTGGGAAAGGGAGGACGTGGCCGAGGCATTCCTCGGCGTCCTTCAACCGACGCGATGAGCGCGGTCTCCTCGCCGCACACGAACGCGCCAGCACCCTCCCGTATCGAGACCGAGTAGGAGAATCCCGACCCCATGATGTCCTTGCCGAGAAGCCCGCGTGCTTCCGCATCGGCGATCGCCTTGCGCAGCCGTTTGACCGCGAGCGGGTACTCGGCGCGCACATACACGTAGCCCTCGCTAGCTCCGATCGCGTAGGCGGCGAGGGCCATGCCCTCCAGTACCGCGTGCGGGTCCCCCTCAAGCACGGCCCGGTCCATGAAGGCCCCGGGGTCACCCTCGTCGGCGTTGCAGCACAGGTACTTGAGGTCACCTTCTGCCGCACGCGCGAGTTGCCACTTCATCCCTGTCGAGAAGCCCGCACCCCCGCGACCGCGCAGCCCGGAGTCGCGGACCATCTCGATGACCTGCTCGGGGGTCATCGTCGCGAGCGCCGTGGAGAGCGCTACGTAGTCGCCCGCGGCAAACGCGCTGTCCAGGCTCTCAGGGTCGATGACGCCGCAATTGCGCAGGACTATCCGCTGCTGTCGGGCGTTGAACGGGACGTCCGCGTAGCGTGCGATCGAATCGGCGCCCGGTGATTCTCGGAACAGAAGCGGCTCGACAGGTTCGCGGTCGCCCAGGACCGAAACGATGATGCGGTCGGCAGCGTCGAGATCGACAGCCGGATAGAAGACGCCGTCGGGGCCCACCACCACGACCGGACCGCGCGCGCACAGCCCGTGACAGCCCGTCTTGATCACACGCACCGAACCCGCAAGCCCGTTGCGTGCGATGGCCTCCTCGAAACGTTGCGCGATCTGCAGCGAGCCGTTGGCTACGCACGCAGAACCCGCGCAGACGCGTACCTCGTAGGCGGCCCTGGGCGTGGATGTGTCCGGTGCGATCACCTGCTCGCCTCCGCGCGGAGCACTCTGGCCAGCTTGCGCGCGCCGCCGGCGTCGACCTGACCGTGCACCTTCTCGTCGATCACGACCACCGGGGCGAGCCCGCAGCAACCCACGCACGCCACCGCTTCAACGGTGAAGTTCAGGTCCGCCGATGTCTCCCCCAGTGATACGTCCAGCTCGTCGGTGATGGCTCGGGTGACAGCGGGAGCACCGGCAACATGGCACGCGGTGCCCTGGCATATCCGCACAACTGTCTTGCCACGCGGCATCAGGTGGAACTGGGTGTAGAACGTCGCGACCCCGTACACCTCCGAAAACGGCGTCGAGCGCTTCTCGGCGATCTCACGCAGCACGTCGAGCGGGAGGTATCCGTAGAGCCCTTGGGCATGCTGCAGCACGGGAATGAGCGCGCCATCGTCCTCGGCGTACTGAGCCAGGACGGGCTCGAGCAGGCTCAAGTCGACTCTCTTGGCTTCGGGTGCGCAGTTGCAGGCGTTTTGGGTCATGGGCGCGGTTTCTAGTCGAGGTATGAGTCGCAGTACAGGACCTCATTACGCAGTACGGAGATGGACTTCTCTAGCTCGTCTGTCAGCCGCAGCTCCGAGGGAGCCGTGCGGGCGACCAGCATCTGCAGCTCGTCGTTGGGATCCATGATCGCCGAGGAAAGTCCTGCCGGAATCAGGATCGCGAGCAGCGCGGCGGCCATGGGCGACTTCGCGTGTTCGGGACAGCCGTTGTAGATGTTCGAAAGCCCGATGGTGGTCTTGAGCGGCGGTTCGTTCAGGTGCCCGAACAACGCGATGGCTTCGGCGGCTTCGACGGCCTGCTGCTGGGCGACGCCCACAGGGAGCAGAAGCGGGTCAAGATAGACGCGGTCCAGTGGCACGTCGAACTCCATCAGGGCGGCCATGATCGTCATGGCCGCCTCAACGCGCTCGTTGGCGTCGCGGCTCACGCCCTTCTCGGTCATACACAGACCGATGATCTCCGCCTCGTAGGTCTTCGCCATGGGCAGGAATGTCTCGAGGCGGGAGCGCTGGGCCGATGTCGAGTTGATGATCGGCTGCAGCTTGGCCACCTTGAGCCCGGCCTCCATGGCCTCGGGGTTCATGGTGTCGAGGCACAGTCGGGTGCCGGGGACCGCCTCCTGGACGACGCCTACGACCCACTCCATCATCTCGGGGCCGCCCTTGGTGGCCGGACCGAGGTTGATGTCGAGGATGTCCGCCCCGCCCTCCACCTGCCTGAGCGCCATCTCCTGGATCGGGCCGGGGTCGCGCTCCCGCATGGCCGGGCCGATCGTCTTGCTCATGATGTTGACCTTCTCACCAATGACGAGCATGAGTCCTCCTTTGAGGGTCCGTGAATCCGGCTAGTGGGGCGATCGGTCGAGGCGCTGTGCCAGCGCAGCCGCGATGTCGTGCAGCGAGCCGTCGAGATCAGGGTCGACGCCGTACGAGGGCCGACCGTCGCGGTCAGCGAGGCGCACGGCCTCAGAGAGCGGCAGTGTGCCGAGGAGTGGTATGTCGCCAAGGGCATCTCGCACGAAAAGGGCGTCGTCGGCGTCACGGACCTTGTTGGCGACAGCGACCACATCTGTGATGCCGAGGTCGGTGGCCAGACGGCGGACTTGATGCGCGGTCTGAACCGAGCGGCCGCCCGGCTCGATGACGACGATCAGCACATCGACCGCCTCGGCGGTTCCGCGGCCAAGATGCTCGATACCCGCTTCCATGTCGAGAATCGCGACGTCGTCGCGGTCCACAAGGAGGTGGCGCATGAAGGCCTTGAGAAACGTCCCTTCCGAGCACATGCATCCTGAGCCACCGCGCTCCACGGTGCCCATCTTGAGCATGGTCACACCGCCAAAGGTCACACCGCAGCGGTCTACCACATCTGAGACGTCGGGGTTGAGGATGAACATGCCACCCTTGCCGGGCGCTGCGCCGGTGCGCTCCTCAATCAGTTCGTCTTCCTCGACGAGCGGAACGCACGCCGCAGCGGCCTCGGGTGTCGCTCCCAGCGCTATGGCGAGGTTGGCGTCCGGGTCGGCGTCGATGGCGATGACGCGACGGCCCTCCTCGGCGAACAGGAGTGCGAGCCCCGAGGACAGCGTCGTCTTGCCCACGCCGCCCTTGCCCGAAACTGCGATCTTCACGCGATCACCTCCGTCAGTCCGGCCGCGTCAAGAATCTGCGGCACCAGGTGCTCCGCACCCACGGCCATGATGTGTACGCCATCGCAGACCTCTTTGCACTCGTCGATGAAGCGTGCGGCGATCTCGATGCCGGTCTGCTGAGGATTCTCGGATCGTTCGAGCGTGGCAATGATCCCGTCCGGCACCGCGATGCCGGGGATGTTCTTATTCATGAAGTGCGCCATTCTTGCCGAGCGAAGCACGACCACACCCGCGAGCACCTTCGCGCCCGACTCACGGGCACCGGACATGAAGTGCGCGAATGCCTCGATATCGAAGACGGCCTGGGTCTGGAAGTAGCGCGCGCCCGCAGCGATCTTCTTCTCGAACTTGGCAATCTGTGGCTCGAGCGGAACAGAGCCCGGAGTCACCACGGCACCCGGATAGAACTCAGGTGTGCCGATAAGGTCGTGGCCGGTCATGTCGTGACCGGCGTTGAGGTCTGCGATGACCTTCAGTATCTGCACCGACTCGAGATCGAATACCGCCTTCGCCTCGCGGTGGTCGCCAACCACGACGTGGTCGCCGGTCAGCGCAAGCACGGTGGTGATACCCAGTGACGCGGCACCCAGCAGGTCCGACTGGATCGCGAGTCGGTTGCGATCACGGCCCGTCACCTGCAACACCGGCTCGAACCCCGCCTGCTTGAGATGGACGCATGCCGCGATGGTAGACAGACGCATCACGGCCGCCTGGTTGTCCGTGACGTTGAGCGCATCCACGCGCCCACGCAGCAACTCCGCGGACGCCATCATCGCGGAGACGTCGATGCCCTTTGGAGGCCCCACCTCCGAGGTGACCGCGAAACGACCTGCTTCAAGCGCCTCGCGCAGGCTCATCGCGACTCACCGTGACCCTTGTTCATGTCCCATTCGGGACAGAGCGTCTTGGCGGCGTTGTCTTTGGGGTCACCGATCGAGCACGCCTTGTCGCGCCCCTGTGCCGCGAGCCGATCGTGGATGAGCACCCAGGCACAGTCGCGGTCGCCCAGCTCGCAGACACCGTCCTGCACGCCGCCGCACGGGCCGTTCATGATCCCTTTCGCACAGCGGGTGATCGGGCATATGCCTGCGGTCTCACCCAGCACGCACGAGCCGCACGCGGAGCACTCCGCCTGCCAGCTCCCAAAACCCTTGGACACGCCGATGAACATCGTGTCGAGCGCGGGGTAGACGGGCAGTTGGCAGTTCTCGGCGATGAAGGCGACGCCGGCGCCACAGCCCATCGAGAGAATCGCGTCGTAGCCACTGGCATCAAGATCTTCGAGGAACTCCGGCTCGCATTGACGCTGGACCACATCGCCTTCGAACTGCGCGGTCTCGTGCTTTGCCGAGGAGGCCAGGCTCAATGCGGCCACCAGCGTCTCGACCTCCTTCTCGCCCCCTGCCAGCGACACTGCCGCGCACGTGTTGCAGCCCACGACAAGCACCCGATGGTGGTGTGCCACCATCGGGCAGATCTCGGCCAGTGGTTTTAGCCTGACGACGATCATCGCAGGTGCACATCCTCTTCGGGCGCCTCGGTGGTGGCGATGAACCGGTCTTCAAGCCCCAGTTGGCCGAGCATGTCCTTGAGCAGGCTCACCCTCTGTTCGACAAGCACACGAGCGTGCGGGTAGCGGCAGGTCGCTTCGACGCAACCCGCGAAGACGACACGCGCCGCGCCTGACTGCAACGCCTTGAGCACTGTGGTCTCGCTTGCGCGCAGCAGACAGGTGGTAGTCATCGTTCTTACCTCGGAGCCGGGCATATCGGGGCGGCTGGGCGTGCAGCCGCAGGCGAACACGAGCGTCGTGTCCTCACCGGCCCCTTCGAGAGCGCGCTGGGTGCGGATACCCATCTCCTCTTCCGAATGGCCCTCGAGGCTGATCGCCTGTGCCGGGCACTGGCTGGCACAGGCGCCGCAGGCGTGACACATGTCGGCGTCGAAGTAGAGGAAGCCGCCGGCCTTGACCATGGGCGCGTGATGCGGGCACACACGCATGCAGGTCAAACACGAGGCGCACTTCTCGTGTGAAAGCCGGGCACCGGTCGCGCAGCCCAGACACCGCTGCGCTTCTCGGGCGGCCTCATACTCGGTGTAGCCCTGTTCGATCTCTTCGAAGTTGCGAACCGCCTCATAGAACTCGAGCTTCTCCATTTGGATGCGCCGCTTCGGCTCGATCTTCGACTTCATGGAGTCCGGTACCGAGCCAAGCGCCTCTGCACCCTCGGCAAGCTGCTCGAGCCTCGAGGTGTCCTGAGTCAGGTCCCGAATGACGTACGCGGCGACCTTGTGGCCATCGGCGATTGCGTCGATGACCTTGGTCGGGCCGTTGACGACGTCTCCGGCGGCGTAGACACCCGGCTCGCTGGCCCGCATCGTATCCGCGTCGATGACGATTCCGCCCCGAGGCGTGAGCTCGAGCCCAAGGGCAGCGACATCGGCGGACTGACCGGTCGCGAAGATCACGGTATCGGCCGCGAAACGGATCGTCTCGGACTCATCGAACTGTGGGGCGAAACGGCGCTGGGAGTCGAAGACCGCGGTGCAGCGCCGTGCATCGAGGCCGCACACGCCGTCCTCCTCAGTCGCGACCTCTGTCGGGCCCCACGAGCAGTCGACCTTGATACCTTCCTGGCGCGCCTCCCAGACCTCATCGGCTGAGGCGGGCATCTCCTCGCTACTCTCCAGGCAGACGACCTGGACCTCGCGTGCGCCCAATCGGCGGGCGGTGCGTGCGACGTCCATCGCGACGTTTCCGCCGCCGACGACCACGACCTTCGCGCCCAGCGCCGGTCGCTCGCCACACGCGGCCGCCGCGAGGAAGCTGAGTGCCGCGAGCACCTGTGGCGCGTCTGCGCCGGGAATCGGAAGCGCGCGGCTACCCTGAAGGCCGGTGGTGACCACAACGGCGTCATGGCGCATCCGCAGCTCGGCCACGGTGACGTCCGTGCCGATGCTCACGTCCGTCTCGACCTCGATGCCCAACGAGAGGATGTAGTCGAGGTCCTTGTCCAGCGCGTAGTCCGGCAACCGGTAGTTGGGGATGCCGTAGCGCAGCATGCCGCCCAGCTTGGGCTTGGCATCGTAGATGGTGACCAGGAAGCCTGCCATCGCCAGGTCATAGGCGGCGGTAAGCCCCGCAGGGCCCCCGCCGACCACGCCTGCCGAGAAGCCCAGCCGCGCGAGCGGCACCGGTGAGGGATAGGCACCGAAGTCGGCGGCCGCGCGCTTGAGCTGCGCGATCGCGATCGGCTCATCGAGGTTGCAACGGCGGCAGCCCGCTTCGCACGGGCGCAAACAGACGCGGCCGCACACCGAGGGAAGCGGGTTTCGTTCCAATACCGTCTCGAGCGCGTCGGTGTAGCGGCCCTCGGCGATGGCCATGAGGTAGCCGGGCACGTCGATGTAGACCGGGCACTTCGCCCGGCATGGCGCGTAGACCCGCTGCCTCTCGGAGCCAAAGGCCAGGGTGTCGTTCGCGGACGCTGTCGGCACTGTTCTCACCGCCGGGTTCCCTGCTACCCGGCCCTGCGGCGAAGGAATGCGGGGATGTCGGAGGCCTCGTAGGGCCCGACCACAACGTTCCAGCCGTCCAGCTCCTCGGCGAGTTCGCCCGATATCTGCGCGACCGCTCCCGGGATGATGATCTCGCGATGGGACAGCGTCCCGGCCATCCCTGAGTCCTTCACGAACTTGGCGATGCGCTCGGGGACGAACTTGCCCGCGGCCCACGCGGTGAGCACCGAGAGGCCCTCGGCATCAACCACGCCCAGATACGCGGGCTGCTTGCCGCCTTCGATCTCCCCAGCCACGATGAAGTATGTGAGCGAGAAGTTGGTGGTGACGAAGAACGGTGCATCGGGGCCGGGGTTGTTGATCGGATAGATCTTGGCCTCAGCCTGCATCGGGCGCTGAGGGTCGGTGTAGAGGTTCTGCCGCAGCACAAGCAGTGGCAGCATCCGCCAAGGCTCAGCGCCGGTGAGCACGATGATGCTGGCGTACGAGCCCACGTCCGCGGCGGCGTAGGTGGTCTCGAGCAGCTCGTCGCCACCGGCATGCGCCCCCGGAAACGCGATGACCGGGTAGCCCAGCGCCGCGACCTTCTTCTGGAGCGCAGCGCGCCGAGCGAAGGTGCGATCGCGAAACGCCTTTCCTTCCGAGGAGGGCGCGCTGTCGATGACGATATCGGTCAGACCGGCAGCGGTGGCTTTCTCGGTCAACTCCATGACCGCTGCGAGGCCTTCGGCGCGCACGACCACCGGACACGCCTTGGACTTGGCCAGCGCGAAGACCTGATCGGCGTTCGCGGTGGTGGCGCCGCAGATCAGCGGCTTTGAGTCGCCCACAGCATCGAGCGCCGCGGTCAGCTCGGCCACATCGTCAGTCTGTAGCACCAGCGGCAGGTCGCAGGCCGCATGTATGCGCGAAACCACGGCGGCATAGCGCGCAGCATCGCTGCTGCCCACCACCGAGACGAACCCACAGCGCAACCGCTGCTGGACGCGCTCGAAGTCTGCCGCGAGCGCGGCCGCCACGGTGGCGTCGATCGTCTCGTCGCTCTCACTGGCCGACACGGCCACGCCGATGGCGCACGGGTGCACGAACGTCTTGTCGTGACGGAAGAGCACCGTCTCCTCGCCCACCGTGAAGGCGGCCTCTCCCGTGCCAACCGTGACCTTGCGCATGGGCGGCGCAGACGCCTCTGACAGTGCGGCCGTGGCCTCTTCCGAGACGTGCGGGCACGACGCCAGTTCGGCCTGCCCCTGCGCCAGCTTCATCGCGAATGCGAGGCACGTCGGCACGCCGCAGTCACCACAGTTGGTCTTTGGGAGCTGCTTGAAGATCTCTATGCCGCTCAGGCCCATCGGGGATCACTCCTTCTCAAGTCACACTGCGGTCGCTCACCGGTGCGAATCATCTAGAACATCGGGTCCATGGACAGGGCGGGATGGTTCACGTTTGTGAGGAACTCGAGTACCGCGTCTTCGGTGTCACCGACGGTCTCATCGGCGATCTTGTCCAGGAAATCCGGGTCACCCATCTCGTCGAAGCGAGGCTGCAGCAATGCGCGCATGGCCTCCTTGAGCTCCTTGGGCATCCATACGACGCGGGACAGTCCACCCTCCGCCGACATGAACTTCTTGCTGTGGATGTAGCCGCGCCCGATGCCCATGAATCCCGGCGACTGGACGCCGCCGCCCACCATGCCGGCGAGCGTGGAGAACTTCATGCCCGACGGGGTCATGCCGGGGAACTCGCGGTTCACGATCATCACGCCGTTGCACATGGGCATGAGCGCGATGATCGCCATGAAGCACCCACAGCTCGTCATGGGGTTCTCCATCAACGAGTAGCAGGTCATGCGTTCAACCGCACCGCCGCTCTTCTCGGCGATGAACTTGTTGACGCCTTCCCACTCACCAGCAAGCGAGGAGATGCAGGCGCCCTTCTCGATGGGCTGGTTGGGGCCGGTGGGGTTGAGCTCGTTGGAGGCCTTGGCGTCGAGCCAGTTGTAGGCACCGCACAGGCCCAACCGCTCAGGAGTGACCACGCAGATGTGGGTCGGGGCGAAGCTCTGGCACAGCGAGCACGAGTAGAAGATGTCGACCGAGTCGTCGACCAGCTCGGCCATACGCGCGTCGCGCACTTCATAGGTCTGGCGTGCGATCGCGAGCATCTCGTCGACCTTGTCCTGCTCGGTGTAGATGGTGACCTGGACCTTGTCGACGATCGCCTCGAAGTCATCGAGGAGCTTCGCGTGCAACAGGTCGCCCAGGTGGTGGAAGCGGAACCCCTTCTCCTTGGCGGCAGTCGAGATGCGCAACCACATCAGGTCGCGCTGCCCCATGTGCAAGACTCCCTCGGCGAAGTTCATGAGGTGGTGGAACTGGCGCTCGATGACCGGCTCGAAGTCCGACTGCATCTTGCGGCCTGCCACGTCGACCACGATGGCGAGCGGCACAAGGCTGCCCGGTTCGAACTCGTCGAGTTCGGGGCCTACGACCTCGATCTTGCCGTCGGTGACCTCGCTCGCATCCAGCGTGCGCACGAACTCGAACGCTGTCGTCCGCTGGCCACCCGACTCGGCGTACGTGTCCTCTTTGCGGACACGCTCACCCTCGAATGCGGGACCGTACGAGACCGGGATGGGCATCTCGGTGACCTTGATCTTCAGACCGCGGACCTCGATGGCCTTCTGCACCAGCTCGTCACAGCCGATGTTGCTGACGACGTGCTCGTAGGTGCAGACGCCTGTGGGAAGGATCTGCGGGATATCGCTCGTGGCGATCGTGGGGAACCCGTAGCTGATCGCCCCGGCGGCGGTCGCATACCACTCGTCGGTGACCTCCCCCATCGCCAGCACGAATGCGAACACACGGCTCTTGTTGTAGGCGAGGATGCGCTCGTAGTCGCCCGGCTGCACGCCGCCGAAGGCCATCGCCGCGCGTGTGGCGAACCCTACCGAGTAGATCTGGCTGTAGACCTCTTCGCCGAAGGGCACCAGACGCGTGTCCCATCCCAGCTGGATGCCTTCCTCGGCAAGCTGCGCTCCGAAGGAACGGCCCTCGGTCTGGCCGGCCATGAAGACGTAGAGCATCTTCTCCTGCATCTCGCGAGCGAGTCTGACCGCCGTGGCGTTGTCCGGAGCCGCGCCGACCACCGCGGCAAACCCGGGCGCGGAGCCGTCGACGAACTCGACACCCTTGGCGCGCATGATCACGTCGTCTGCCGCACCCAACCACAGGTCGGTCACGGGCGGCGGAGCATTGTCGATGTAGTTGAGCGCCTCGTGGCACTCCTCGGCGAGCAGCGTCGCGATGCCGGCGTCCAGCGTTCCTCCCAGGTAGGGCAGGTGGAGCTTCTCGGTGGGCACCTCGGGCAGCAGGTCGCGGGCGTAGTCGAGCACCCGGTCCATGTCCGAAAGGCGCTCGACCTTCTCGCCCGTCAGGCCGTAGATGACCGGCAGGTAGTAGCCGGTGTTGGGCAGCTCGACCGCGTGATCGGCGCCGAAACTCTCCTTGGCGCGGGCGAGCTTGGCCTCGGTCTTGCCGAAGATCGAATGTGCGCCGCGGATCGCGGCAGACGCGATGATCTTAGACACTGAGCTCCCTCCTCATGTCCATGTCGAACAGCACGCGCTCGGCTGCGACGTCGATCTTGAGTGCTTTGCGGGCCCCGTCGATGAGATCCAGCGTGGCGACGACCATGTCGTGGGGTTCCTGGATGAAGCGCAGGCTCCCTCCGTACCGTTCTGTCCAGCCGGAGATCATGTACTCCTCGACAACCGGTGAGTTCGCGACCGGTGAGCCGACCCCGCCGAAGATGACGTGCGCCCCGGAACCAACCGCATAGGTGGCGATCTCGAGCGCCTTTTCCGAGAACCACTCGGGCGAGAGCGCTACCGCAGGCAACCCCGCGATGTCGTCGCCCAGACCGCCGGTGGCTGCGACGTCGGCGAGCACTGTGAGGATGCGCGAGTTGTCCACGCACGACCCCATGTGCAGAACCGGCGGGATGCCAAGTGCCTCGCACACCTCATGAAGCGACTCGCCCGCGAACTCGGCGGTCTCGGGTGTGAGCAGACCGTGCTTGCCGCTGGTGATCGCGGCGCAGCCGGTCACCACCACAAGCACGTTGTTGGCGATCAGCTCGCGTACGACGTTGACCACCGCGTAGTCTTGCACCGCGCGCGGGCTCGAGCAGCCCACGACCGCCGCCACGCCACGAATCTTCCCGTTGACGATGTTCTCGTTGAGCGGCGTGAGCGACGCACGCATCTTGCCGCCCAGCATGTAGCGGATGTACTCGTGGCTGAAGCCGGCGATGAGTGGCTCGGACACGTTGGGGATGTGCACGTCCTTGCGGTTGGCGAAGTTCTCGACCGCCGAGCGGACAATGGCACGCGCCGCGTCGCGGGGGTGATGCTCGTCGACGACGATCTGCTCGGAGTCACCGATGCGCGCCTTGGGGCTCGACGAGACCAGCTTCGTATGGAAGTGGCTCGCGACCTCGGTCAGCCCCTGGAAGATGCACTGCACGTCCACGACCATGAGTTCGACCGCGCCCGTGAGAATCGCGAGTTCCTGGTGCAGCATGTTGCCCGCGGGCGGGACGCCTTTGCGCATGAGCGACTCGTTCGCGGTGCAGCAGATACCGGCGACGTTGATGCCGGTGGCTCCAAGCGACTTCGCCAGCTCCACCATCTCGGGTTCGCTCGTGGCATCGATGATCATCGAGGCGAGCAGCGGCTCGTGACCATGGATAAGGATGTTGACCTTCTCATCCGAGAGCACACCCAGATTCGCCGCGGAACGCACGGGTGTGGGCGTGCCGTACAGGATGTCCTGCAGGTCCGTGGCGAGCATCGATCCGCCCCAACCACTGGCGAGCGAGCACTTGATCGCGCCATCGAGAAGCGACTGGTAGTTCTGGTCCGTACCCGCGTGCGTGCGGTGCAACGCCTCGACGACCTCGCGGTCGATGCCGCGCGGCACCACGCCGAGCTTCCGCCACAGATCCTGGCGCTTCTGCGGAGCGCGCCCAACATAGACCAGCTCGCCGGTCTGCTGGCCGAACTGCGCCAAAGCACAGTCGGCGACCTCACCAGCAAGCTGCATCGCGTCTTTGCCCGCGACCTCGATGCCCATGTAGCCGGCAACCTTGGCGAGTTTCACGGTGTCGGCGATGGTCACGCCCTCGATCTCGCCATGCGCGATGGCGTGCAGCGTGAGTGCGACATCGCGGCCGTGATCTGAGTGGGCGGCCGCACCGGCTGCCACCTGGCGGACGAAGTTGCGCGCCGCGATCGTCTCGCGATCCGCACCGCAGACGCCCCGGTCATGTTTGCCGATCAGGCGGCATGGGCCCATCGCGCAGAGCTTGCAACACCCGCCGGTCGAGCCGGTTGAACATGGCTTGATCGAACGGGAGCGGGAGAACACCGTTGAGATCTCGCATTCATCGGCGATCTCGAGCATCTCAGCGGCGGTCGGGTCTATCGAATACTGCTCGGCCTCGGTCGTGGTCTCGTCGGACATCGGTTCCACCTGCTTTCGTGGGGCTACTGATCGAGCATGCCGTTGATGGCGGTACGGACGGTGGCGACTGCTTTGGGGTGGCGCATCACGAGCACGTCGGCGCCGGACAGCGCGAAGGTGATCGCGGTCGATGTCTCCCAGAGCACGCCGCGCTTCTCGGCGTCGCCCCAGATGGGTTCCTCTTCGGCGGTGGCGCGCGCTTCTTTGCTCCGCCACGCCTCGCGGCCCAGATTGCAGATCATGGGCATCTGCGTCATCGCGTCGTTTTGGTTGAGCGCCGCCAAACGAAGGCGCTGCATCACCGTGAAGGCGTACTCGACGCCGTAACCCACCGCGCCCACCGACGGGTCGATCAGCACACGATTGGAGGGCAGCCCCATCTGAGTGATCAGGATGTTGAGCTGCTTGGCCATGTTCACGTCGATGGGGGTCTCAGCGACGACGACATGCCCGTAGCCCAGCGCCGCAGCCGTGATCGGTTTGTAGTTCTCATCGGAGGCCGAGCCGATCGCAAGCACCGTGTCCGAGACGACCTCGGCCACCTTCTTCAGCACCTCAGCATCCTTCTCGGCATTGCCACAGCCGTAGACCACGAGTGGCACGTTGACTGCCGAGGCGATCTCCTTGACGGTCTGTGCGGCCTCCTCAGGCGTGCGGTTCGCGCCGTTAGGATCGGTGCTCGCCAGCTGTACACAGACCATGTCCGCGCCCCACTGCTCGACGCACGCTTTCGCCCACGCGACCGGATCGGAGATGACATCCCCGATCGCCTCGGTGAGCGATGCCGGCCATCCGGAGGGTTCGGCGTCGTAGACCTCCATGGCGATGCGCGGCGGATTGGGCATGACACCGTCGAAGAAGTGGAACGGCAGCGCCTTGGCGCCTCCTATGGCCAGCGAACTGTAGCCCGTACCCAACATGACGGTCTGGATCGCCCCCGCAGGGTTCTCGATCGGGTCGGTATAGGTCATCTCAGCCCTCCCTGCTTCCGTTCGTTTTGCCGCACCGTGGCGGTCAGCGTGTTCTCAAGCAGCATCGCGATGGTCATAGGCCCCACACCGCCGGGAACAGGCGTGATCGCCGAAGCCCGCTGCCGTGCCGTCTCGAACTCGACGTCGCCCACGAGCCTGCCGTCCTCGAGCCGGTTGATACCGACATCGATCACCACCGCGCCCTCCTTGATCCAGTCGCCTTTCACCATCTCGGGACGTCCTACTGCGACGATCACGACGTCGGCAGCGCGAACGTGGTCCGGCAGATCAGTCGTGCGCGAGTGGCAGAAGGTCACCGTCGCGTTTTGCGCCAGCGCCAGCAGCCCCACCGGTTTGCCCACGTTGTTACTCCGCCCGATGACCACGACGTCCTTGCCGTTCAAGTCGACGCCGGACTCCTCGAGCAGCACCATCACGCCCGCCGGCGTGCACGACACGAACGTCTCCTTGCCCACCACCAGGCGCCCGATGCTCTCGGGGTGGAAACCGTCCACGTCCTTGTCGGCGCGGATGGCCTCGATCACGGCATCCTCATCAAGGTGTGCGGGCAGTGGGAACTGCACGAGGATCCCGTTGATGTCTTCCCGGCCGTTCAGCTCCTCGACTACCGCCAGAAGCGCTTCCTGGGTCGTCTCGGCAGGCAGGACGATCTTCGCCGAGAAGACCCCCGTCTCTTCGCACGCCTTCACCTTGTTGCGTACGTAGACCTGCGATGCGGGGTCTTCACCCACGATGACCACGGCCAGGCCAGGGCTGATGCCTCGGGCCTTCAGCTCGGTCACCCGTTCGGCGATGCGCGCTCTGCGCTTCGCCGAGATGGCCTTGCCGTCGATGATGGTCGCTGCCAAGAGAGCCTCCGTTTCAGATAGTCGAGAATCAGGCGATCGCGCCGCTCAGGGCGGGAATCGCGCTGGACAGCAGTCGTTTCACGGCCAGAAGCGCCACAGAGTCGTCGGGCAGTTCGAAGACGCCCGTCCCCGCCAGGTCCAACGCAGCGATGCCCTCGTCAGGCGGCACGGTACCCAGCAGCGGGACTCCGGTCTCCCCGATCGCCGCGATCAGCGCCGGATCGAGCGGTTCGAGCGCGCGGTTGATCACAAGATGGCGCGCACCCACGGCGATCTTCAGCTCGTCAGCAAGTGCGGAGAGCGTGGCGGCGGTTCGGATGCCACGGACCGCCGGATCGGCGACCATGACAAGCAGATCGACGTCGCGGGTCGTGCGACGAGACAGATGCTCAAGTCCGGCCTCGTTGTCCAGCACCACGTACTCGTAGCCGCGCGAAAGGTCGTCGACACATCCACGCACCAGGTTGTTCGCGTAGCAGTAGCAGCCCGCGCCTTCCGGGCGACCCATGGACAGCAGATCGAACCGCGTGGTCTCGACCACGTAGCGCTGCACGTTGTACTGGAGCCACACGTCCTTGGTCATGCCGTTGGGGTTCGAGTTCGCGTTTTCCAGCATCTCCTCGGTGATCTCGCCCACCGAGCGTTCGACCTCGACGCCGAGTCCCTCGTGCAGACAGGCGTTGGGGTCGGCATCCACAGCCAGTACCGTGCGCGCGCCCATCTCGGAAAGCGCCCTCACCATCAGCGAAGCTACCGTGGTCTTGCCGGTCCCGCCCTTGCCCGCGAGTGCGATCGTGTAGCCCATCGCTAGCTCACCGCCCCTATGCGCGAGCGCTCGGCGCGCAGCTTCTCGGTCTGAGGGAACTGCCCGAGGTCCGTATGAGGCAAGAACAGTGCGGACATGTAGCTGTCCATGAACCCCGCGTTCACCGACAGCTCCAGATAGGTCATCATCTCGCCGGTCTTGCGGGCCGTGCGCAGCACCTCTCGCGAGGTCGCCGC
Source organism: Actinobacteria bacterium HGW-Actinobacteria-7 (assembly GCA_002841275.1). Lineage (GTDB taxonomy): Bacteria > Actinomycetota > Coriobacteriia > Anaerosomatales > PHET01 > PHET01. The sequence continues at coordinate 68,185 of PHET01000010.1, forward strand.
AAGCGCCGCTCCCAGCAAAGACCCGTTGCCGAGAAACACGAAACGGTCTCGGGGAAGCTCGGGCACCATGCCCAGCGCGACCACACGCTCGAGGTCGAGATAACGGCCGAAACCACCGGCAACCACGACCTCCTCGATCTCATTCAGGTCGACGTCCAGACTCTCCGCCAACACGGTGATGCCCGCGAATATCGCCGCCTTGGCGCGCATCAGGTTGTCGATGTCGCTCTCGGTGAGCACGATGTCGCAGCCGGTGGCCGAGGACGACGCATCCACCAGAACGTACTCGCGTCCGCTGTCGCCCTCGCGCACGTGCGGGTTGTCGAGCTCCGCGACGAAGGAGCCGGTGCGCTCGAGCGCCCCGCACAAGAACAGCTCGGAGACGCAATCGATGAGCCCACTTCCGCAGATGCCGGCCGGTTTGGCTGCGCCGATCGTCAGGTAGCTGGGCTCAAGCGTCTCCGAATCGATGCGGACCTGCTCGATGGCACCCTCTGCCGCACGCATACCATGGCGGATACCACGGCCCTCGAACGCAGGACCCGCTGAGCATGACGTGCTCACGAGCCACTCGCTGTTGCCCAGCACGATCTCACCGTTGGTGCCGATGTCGATGAACAGCGTGAGCTTCTCGGTCCAGGGCATCCCCGCCGCCACGACACCGGCCACGATGTCTCCACCGAGCCAACTCGCGGGACAAGGCATGGCGTACAGCCGTGTGGTGCTGGCGCTGGGCAGTCCGAACTCCTGGGCGCGCAACCACGGAAATGACGAGGTCACCGGCGTGTATGGTGCCGTACGGATGTGCTCGGGGGTGATGCCCAGAAGAAGGTGCGTCATGACCGTGTTGCCCGCGACGTAGTAGCAGACTATGTCCTCTTCTGAGGCACCGCAGGTCGAGAGTGCCGTCTCGACAAGCTTGACGATGGTCTCGGTTACCAGACGACCCAGCTCTTCGAGGCCACCTGGCTTGGTGCTCGCGATGATGCGGCTGATCACATCGTCGCCTAGGCGCGTCTGCCCGTTGTAGTCGGCCTCACGGGCGATCTCGGCGCCGGTGTTCAGATCGATGACGGCCACCTCTACGGTGGTCGTACCGATATCGACGGCGACCGCATACTGGCAGTCGGTGGTGTCGCCAGCCTGAAAGCCCGACACCCCGGGGAGTGTGTCACATGGTTCAGCGGCGATCGCGGTCACTACCCAGCCGCCCTCACGGGCGATTCTGGGCAGCTCGCGCAGTGCGGCAAGAGAGATCGTCGCATCTCGAATCCCGTGGGCGCGGCGCAAACCCAACTTCACCAGCCGTGCGTCGTTGGTGCTGTCGGTAGTATCGGGTGGCGTCATCCGCACGAGCCGTTTGGCGACCGGCGGAGGCGACGTGTGCCGCGGCAACCGGGCGATTCGCTGCTGGCGTGACAGTATCGGATTGACGGCCCGACGAGTGGCATTCCCGCTGGGTATTGCGCCGGGGCGCGATGCATCCGGGATGCGCACGGTGACGTCGCCGAGCACCGTAGTCTTGCACCCGACGACGTAACCAGCAGCGGCCTGCTCGGCAGTCAACCGGGCCGAAGGGCTCGCAGCGACATCGCCTGACTCGACGATCATCAGGCACTTGCCGCACGTCCCGTCGCCCCCGCACGATGCGTGGACGACGATATCGGCCAGAAGGGCGGCACGCAGCAGATTCTCTCCCTCGGACACCTCCACGACGCAGTTGTCAGGTAGGAATGTCACGGCTGGCATGGTCACCACCTCCTCGCAGGTCAGGTTTGTCGGTCTACTCGTCCGGCCCGAACGGTGAAGCTAGAACAGCCCTACGACGTTGCCGTCGGCGTCGATGTCGATCGAGTCGCCGGCCGGTACCTTGGGCAGTCCGGGCATG
>PHET01000011.1 GCA_002841275.1 Actinobacteria bacterium HGW-Actinobacteria-7
GCATCGTCGGTGACGGTGGGGGCGGTGTAGTCGATCCTGACCGTCGCGGTCTTGGTCGACTCGATGTTGCCCGCGATGTCGGTGCTGAGGAACTCGATCGTGCTCGTGCCCTCACCGGAGACCGCGAAGGGGGCCGTGTAGGTGGTCGACATGCCACCGTTGACACGATAGCGCGTGGAGGCGACCGGTGAACGGTCGTCAGTGGCCGTCAGAGTCAGCGTGACCGGTGTCGAGCGCCATGTGGCATCGGCATCACTCGTGGTGAGAGGAGCGGCGGTATCGAACAGCGCACTGCCCAGAACATCGAACGCGTCGATGCCGATGGAGGTGCCACCGGTAGGTTCGTTCTTGGTGCCGGTGCACTCGATCCTCAGAGTGTGCACGGTATCGCTGAGTCCCCGCTTGGACCAAGCGACGGCCTGGAAAGTGGCGATCGACGAATAGAGGTCGACGTATTCAGGCGCACCACCGTCGAGCACGACCTTGGCGATGCCGTAGCTCGAGGACCGAACAGCGATCCAATCGATGCCAGTGCCCTGGAACACGAGGTAGCTGTAGGCGCCCACGGTCGTGGCCTTGGTGTGGGTGCCGCCCGACAGGCGAGCGTCGGAGGACGGAGCCCAGCTCCCTTGGTAGTAGACATGGGCATTGTCCTGTTCGAGGCGTGTGCGTACCTCGAACGAGGCGCTCTTGACCGACTCGAGGTTACCGATCGCGTCGGTGCTTCTCCACTCGAGCGTGTGCGACGCGCTTGCGGTCACCGTGACCGATGTGCCCGCGGTCCACTGGCCACCGTCGAGACGGTAGCTCGTCGAGGCCACGCCCGAGTACGGGTCGGTGGCGCTCAGCGTGATCGTGGCGGTGCCCGGATAGCTCGACAGGGCGTTTGACGTCGTGACCGGGGCGCTGTCGTCGATCCTGACCGTGGCGGTCTTGGTGGACTCGATGTTGCCCTTCACGTCGATGGAGGCAAACGTGATGGTCGTGGTGCCTTCGGCCGTGACGTGGATCGGTGCCGTGTAGGTCGTCAGCGCACCGCCGTCGACGCGGTAGCCCGTCGAGGCGACACCCGAGGTGCCGTCGGTGGGTGTGAGCGTCACGTCGACCGGGCCTCTCACCCAGCCGACCGGAGCGTCATGCGTCGTAACCGGGGCCACGTCGTCGATCGAGACGGTCTTCACGCGCGTGGTCTCGATGTTGCCCTTGAGATCGATGGCGGCGTACTTGATCGTGGTGATGCCCTGGGCCGCGATGACGAGCGGGGTGGTGTAGGGCACGGTCGGCTCGGAACCGTCGATGGAGTAGAGCAGCGCGTTGACGCCCGAGACCGGGTCGGCCGCAGTCAGCGTCACGAGGACAGGGCCGCTCACCCAGCCGGTCGGTGCGTCGTCTGAGGACTCAGGAGCCGTGTCGTCGATCCGCACGGTGGTATGGCGCACGTCCTCGACGTTGCCCGCGATGTCGGTGGCAGCATAGTCGATGGTGTGGGTGCCTTCGGCGGTGAGATGGATCGGGGCGGTGTAGGGGAGCGCCGCGGATCCGTCGAGCACATAGCTGATGCCGCTCACGCCCGAGAAGGAGTCGGTGGAGGTGAGCGTCACGTCGACCGGGCTCGTGACCCAGCCGGTCGGTGCGTTGTCAGAGGAGACCGGCACGCCGTTGTCGATGCGCACGCTCGCGGACTTGATCCCGCTGGAGTTGCCCACGATGTCGAGCGCCGAGTAGCGCACCGTGGTGGTGCCCTCGGCACTCACGTCGATGCTGCCGGTATAGGGGAGGCTCGGATCGGAGCCGTCGGTGGAGTACAGCACGCTGGCGAGGCCGGAACGGATGTCCGAAGCGCTCAGGTGCATCGTCACCGGTCCGTGGACCCAGACCACGGGCGCATCGTCGGTGACGGTGGGGGCGGTGTAGTCGATCCTGACCGTCGCGGTCTTGGTCGACTCGATGTTGCCCGCCCTCCGCACTGATGGAGAACGGGCCAGTGTATGTGGTGGTGGTTGAACCGATTCGGTAGTAGGTGTTGGTTACGTAACCGAAGTCGTCTGATGCCGCGAGGCTCAATGTCTGCGGCGTGGATCGCCATGCTGAGGAACCAGTCAATGTAGTGGTGGGGGAGACGGTGTCTGCTGCCAGCGCTCCGATAACGTCAAAGGCGTCAAGTCCGAAATCGGTCGCGGACGCAGCACCATTCTTGGTACCGGTCCACTCGAACTTAATTTGGTGATTTCCATTGGCGAGAGCCGAGACGCCCCATACCTTGGTCTGGTGAACAGAGCTGGGTGAGAAGAAGTCGATGAATACTGGGCTGCCCCCGTCCACTGTGACCTTCGCGATGCCGTAGGCCGCCCCCTTGGTGGAGATGAGATCAATACCTGTGCCCATAAAGCGAACGAAGGCGGTGGCACCAACTCCGTTTGCGAAGTGCCAACTGCCACCGGACTTCGTTGCGCTCACGGTATTGACGATGGGTCCTTGGTAGATGATTGCGGTGTCGGTGTTCTCAAAGCGACGAGAAATCGCAACAGTAAACGACTTGATTGACTCGCTGTTGCCGAGAACATCGACGGAGTACCACTCGAGAGAGTGCTCGCCAACATTGTTGCCCACTTGGGCCACGCTGCCGGTCGTCCATGAACTGCCATCGACTCGCCATTTTGTGTACGCGACGCCAGAGAAGGGGTCCGCTGCGGTGAAGGTGACCGTGGCGGTCTCAAGGTAGCTCGTTTTGGCGTCCGATCCTGTGATCGGAGCGGAGTCGTCGATCTTCACGCTCTGAGATACGACGGTCTCTGCATTACCACGGTTGTCGACCGAGAAGAACTTGAAGGTCGTTGTGCCCTGCGCTGAGATGCTGACCGGAGCAGTGTACGGCACGCTGGGAACACTGCCGTCTGTGGAGTAGTACGTTGCCTGAACCCCAGTGGTGACGTCGATCGATGACAAGGAGACGGAGACAGGACCTCGCTGCCAAGCGCTGTCGATGTTGGATGTGGTCACGGGCGCCGCAGTGTCGGGAACCGGGAACAGGTTTCCTTCGAGGGTGAGGGCATCAAGGTTGACGGCCGTTCCTGAGCTCGAGGAGTTCTTGTTGCCCGTGTACTCAATCTTTACCAGGTGATAGTCAAAGTCCAAGTCGCCAGAATCCCATACGTACTGGCTATAGGTGAAGCTGGAATAGAGATCGATGTTTGTCCAGGCACCGCCGTCGATTGAGACCCGCGCGATGCCAGCGTCAGGTGCGCGGTATCCGGCCCATCTGATACGGCTGGCCTGCGCGTAGAACCATATCGCAGCTCCTGATGTGGAAGAACGCTTCGCGTCTCCTGAATACGCGTCGGCCCATGTGCCCTTGTACAGGATGTTCGAGTCCGTCTGCTGAAACGTCTTGTCAGACCTGCGGATAGAGAACGAAACGGAGACCGCCGATTCAGTGTTGCCAGCATTATCGGTGGAGTAGTACTGGAGAGTGTGGCTTGAATACCCGATGACCGAGACCAGCGTGCCTGTCTTCCAGCTGCCGCCATCCACTCGATACTTGGTCGTTGCGACACCCGAGTACGCGTCGGATGGCGTCAGGTTTATCTCGGCCAAGTCAACGTAGTTCAGAGAGGCGTCACTCGTGGTAATTGGCGGACTCTTGTCGACGCGCACCGTGCCGACGTTCGTGGTCTCAACGTTTCCCCAGAAGTCGACGGACCGGTACTTGATGGTGGTGGTTCCCTCTGCAGAGATCGGTATTGCACCCGTGTAGGGAATCGAGGGAGTACTTCCGTCAATCGAGTACCACGTACCGACCACAGTCGAACTGGCGTCGTAAGCCGACAGTGTTGCGAGGACTGTTGCGCTGACCCACGTTGACGGTGCTGACAGCGTGGTGATCGGCGGCACCATGTCGGGGGATGTCACGGAGAATAGGGCGGTGTGCGTCGTCTCTTGGTTGGTGGCGGAGTCCACGCCGTAGTACTCGAGCACGTGTGGCCCCACAGTACTTGTGGTTACGACCACGCCATTCGCGCCCTTTGTCCACACGGAATCATCGAGGTGGTACCAGATTCCGTTGACGCCTGACAGCGGGTCGACGGACGCTAGAGTGATAGCCGCCGTCCCCACATATTCACTGAGTGCGTCGGAAGATGATTCTGGGGCTGAATTGTCGATTCGGACCGTTCGGGTCTTGATGGTCTCTTTGTTGCCTCTAGTGTCTTCGGAGTAGAACTTGACCTCGGACTGTCCTTCGCCGTTGAAGTCGAACGGCCCTTCGTACAGAACCGTCGGAGTGGTGCCATCTGTCGAATAGTACGTTGCGGCAACGCCGGACACCGCGTCGGTGGCATCGAGCTGTATGTGGACCGGCCCGCGAGTCCAGCTGGACGCGATGTTGTCCCCCGTGACCGGAGGCTCATTGTCGGGTTGCCATATGACGAATGAAGCACTTCTCAAGTTCTCGCGGTTTCCGGCCCTGTCGGTGGCGTACCAGGTGATGCTGTGGTTGCCCCAAGAGTCAACGTGCGCTTGGTAGCTGTTGAACAAGGGCCCGTTATCCACGCTGTATGCGAGATCGAGCACTCCTGAGATCGTATCGAATGCCTGGAAGTTGATTGTCGCACTGTCCACGTAGGTGGCCGTGGCGTCGCTCGTGGACCAAGGCTTGGTCTTGTCAATTCTGAGAAGGTCCGTCTTCACTGTCTCTGTGTTGTCTCGACCATCAACCGAGTAGTACTTGACGGTCATGGTTCCCTCAGAGGTAACAGGTATTGGATCTCTGTAGGGCGTCGTTGGAGGCGCACCGTCGGTGGAGACATACGTCGCCGCGACGCCGCTTCGATCGTCCGCTGCGTTGATGATGATCGTGTGATCTGCGTCAATCCAACCAGCAGGGATGTTTGAGCTTGTGGTCGGCGGTACGACGTCAGGGGTTTCGAAATAGATGGTTTGGCTTTGGAGGCTTTCGTAGTTCGACGCGTTGTCCGTGGCGAAGAACTCGACCGTTTGGGTGCCCACGCCGGATGCCAAGAACGGCCCCGTGTAGACCTTGAAGTTGTCACCGCCGGACAAGCGGTATTCGATGCGGCTCAGTCCGGAAACCGCGTCTGTCGCAGCGAGCGTCACCGTGGCCTCGTTGCCGTACACGTAGCTCGGGGCAACGATTGAGGTGATCGGCGCGACCGAGTCTATTGTCAGTGTTTCCGTGTGCACCGTCTCGATGTTCTCGGCCGCATCGATCGAGAAGTACTTCACTGTTGAAGTTCCCTGAGCGGTGATGGTCACCGGCGTCGAATACTCGAGCGTGGGCTCGCTTCCATCGATGGAGTAGTACGTTCCGGTGACTGCGCTGCTTGCGTCCGAAGACTGTAGAGCGAGCATGAACGGACTCCAGTTCAACCAGCCCTCGGTGATGTTCGACGTGGTTGTTGGTGGCGTGATGTCTTGGTCGCCAATATCAAGCCGGAACTTGTAGATGAAGCCGGTGAGATCGGCGACATACAGGTTGCCCAACGCGTCCATATCCATGTCCATTGGTGCAGCAAGTACACCCGATGGGTTGAACCGTCCAAGGAACTCTCCTGTTGGAGAGAAGCGCAAGATCTGTGACCAGTCTTGATCGAGGACGTAGATGACCCCCCATGGATCCACGGCGACAGCGCGCGGGCTGTACAGAACGCGAGAGACGGGATTGCCTTCACCGTCCAGCTCCTCCCAGCTCGAGATGGTCTGGAGAAGCGTTCCGGAGGAATCGTACTTGCGGACCTGGCCCTCGCTCAGCAATGCGACCCAGAAGTCGCCGTTCGAGCCCACAGAGATTCCATCGGGGAAGGCCCCCACTGGTAGTTCGCCAAGCCAGCCCCCGGCTTCATCAAACTTCTGAACACGATCATTCATCGAGTCAGCCACCCAGATATGGCTATCGCTGGTCACACACAGCCCACTCGGATAACTGAACTTCGTGGCCTCGCTGCCGCTGGAGCCAAACGTCAGGTTGACTTGTCCTGTGACTGCATTGATGAGGCGGACCTGGTCGTTGTTCGTATCTGCGAACGCCAGATCCCCGCTAGGGGTGAAGTCGAGACCGCCGTAAGGCACAGGATCGGTATAGCCGGAGAAGCCAACACTGAAGATCTCGGTTCCGATCGACGTCATTCCAACGATCATGTTGGTGTCGCCTGAAGCGTTGAAATAGGTGTAGTAGATGGTTCCGGCCGGACCCAGTGTTACTGCGTACGGCATGGCGTCGGTGGCTGCCGGGAACTGCGACTCAAGTACAAGCGAGTCTTGTGCAGAGGGGATGTAGATTGCTGCTGCCAGCGAAGGCATCAGCGCCACAAACCCGATCGCTACGAGCGTAATTGTGATGAACCTGCGGGTAGTGGTCCACGTCTCTGCGAAAAGCACGGAATCCTCCTCGATAACCCTGGCGCCTGTCGCCGGATACCAACACAAAGTGGCACCCTGTTGGTGTGCCTTAGTTCGTTATCGGGCTGAGATGGGCGGCCCCTTAGTGCTCGCGGCAAGAAATGTGAGAATTGTCACAGAGCTCCGACCATTCATCATTGATATCGACCGCTTGTCTCTGGGCTATACTCCTACGAGAACGAATTGCGACCAGCATAGGACTCTCGCGAGAGGGAAGGACGCGTTGCGCAATAGAGACCACAGTCCGGTACCTCCCAGATCCGGTTCGCGTTCGATGAGACGCATCGTCAAGCGGAGACTGACTGTCCTCATTCTTGTCGTTGGCGACGCTGTCGGAATCCTCCTCGGTGCATTGATGGCGACATGGGTGTGGTTCGGATCCGTCACCGCGCCTGTAGCTTTCGAATCCAGCAGTCTGGATATTGAGTTTCTGCAGTTGGTCGCTTTCGTGCTGCCGCTGTGGATTGGCATCCTCGCGCTCGGCCGACTCTACGACCCGGATCGTGTGTCGGCGGCGATGTCAGAAACCGGCCGAGTCGCCCGCTCGCTCTCTTTTGGTGTAGTGGCCCTGATCTTGGGAACCTACCTGGCCAAGCTTCCCGGGCTTTCAAGAGCATGGACGCTGCTCTTCTGGCTTTTCGCCGTCGCAGGAGTGCTGTTCTTCCGGCAGATTTTCGTGATCGTGTTGGCGGCTTGGCATCGGAGGGGGCTGTTGATGAAGGCGGCCCTTATCGTTGGCAGTAACGGTGAGGCCGCCGATATCATTCGCCTTCTCAAACGGACACCCGAAGCAGGTATGGCACCCATGGGATGCCTGGCCTCGTCGCAAGCGGAGCGGCTCACTCTCAATTTCTGCGCGGACGATGTGCCGGTCTTGGGAAGCGCACGTGATCTTGCCCGAGTGGCAAGTGAGATGCCCATTGACGTAATCGTTATCGTGTCTTCGGCCTTCGACCACGACGTTCTGGCCCGGATGATCGCGGAATTGCGGCACTTGGACGTGGACCTACATGTGAGTTCAGGCTTGTTTGAGGTCCTGACGAGTAGGGTCTTGGTGAGTGAGATTGCGGGCGTTCCGTTGATTACCGTCAAAGGCCTTTCTCTGTCGCGGGGCAACCTGGTCGTCAAGAGAGCGTTTGACCTTTGCGTGTGCAGTGCCCTGATTCTCTTAGGTGCGCCATTGTGGGCGGCGGTCGCCATCGCCATCAAACTCACGAGCCCGGGACCGGTTCTCTACTCGCAGGACAGGGTCGGGGTTCAAGGAACAAGCTTCGCGATGCTCAAGTTCAGATCAATGTACATTGATGCTGAGCAGCGTCTAGTCGAACTCTCTGAACACAATGAGGCTTCAGGTCCTCTGTTCAAGATCCGCGATGACCCGCGCGTGACTGCTGTTGGCAGATGGATGCGCAAGTACTCCATAGACGAGTTCCCTCAACTGTTGAACGTTATGCGTGGAGAGATGTCGCTGGTTGGCCCGCGACCCCCTTTGCGGTCTGAAGTCGATCGATACTCCCAAGAAGACTGGCGTCGCATGGACGTTGTCCCTGGTATGACGGGTCTTTGGCAAGTCTCAGGGCGCAGCAATCTGACGTTCGACGAAATGGTACGACTGGACCTGTTCTACATTCATAACTGGTCCGTCGGGCTCGATGTCGCACTCATCATCCGGACGGTTCCTGCGGTTCTGTTCGCTCGTGGTGCGTACTAGGCGGAGGAAGCAATGCGGATTCTGGTCACCGGGGGAGCCGGCTATATCGGCTCGATAACTACTCGTGCGCTTCTGGACGCTGGACACGAATGTTTCGTGCTGGACACGCTCGAGCGGGGTTGGCGCGCTTCAGTGGATCCCAGAGCGCGCTTCATCGAGGGGTCCGTTGCCGACGCCAGCGCAGTCCAGGCGGCCCTCGACGGGTGCGACGCGGTCATGCATCTTGCGGGATACATCGAGGTTGCCGAGTCACAAGCAGAGCCTGATCGCTACTTCCAGAACAACTCCGAAGGTCCCAGAGTGATGCTTGACGCGATGGTCGCTTCAGGTGTGACTTCGATTGTGTTCTCGTCCACGGCTGCAGTGTACGGTGAACCGACATCGGTTCCTATCAGTGAGGACGCCGAGGCCGCTCCGGTCAACGCCTACGGCGAGAGCAAACTCCGTTTCGAGCGGTATCTCGACGAGTATGCGACCCACGGCATCCGCTCAGTGCGGCTTCGCTACTTCAACGTCGCAGGAGCGTGGCCTGACGGTTCACTGGGGGAAGCGCATGACCCCGAATCGCACATCATCCCCCGAATCCTCATGTCGATTCGCGACGGACGGCGGAGTTTCGACGTGTATGGCGACGACTACCCCACCCCAGATGGCACGTGCGTACGGGACTATATACATGTTATGGATTTGGCTCATGCGCACCGACTCGCGTTGGAGCACCTTCACGCTGGTGGGGGGCAAGCGGTGTTGAATCTGGGCAACGGTATGGGATTCAGTAACCTGGAGGTTGTTTCGGCGTGTGCGCGGGTGACCGGCTTCGACATCGCGGTGAACCGGGCGCCGCGCCGCGCTGGGGATCCGGCGGTCTTGGTGGCATCGGCCCAGCGTGCACGAGAGGTGCTGGGCTGGGCACCACAGTCCGGTGATCTCGAGCAAATGATTGGTGACGCATGGCGTTGGCACCTTGCCCACCCAAGCGGGTACCGCTAGACTGTCTTTTCGCCGCCACTGGCGGGATTCGGGCGATTAACTCAGCGGGAGAGTGCCACCTTCACACGGTGGAAGTCACTGGTTCAAATCCAGTATCGCCCACCACTCACGACAGGGCCCCTGCGCAGGATGCAGGGGCCCTTCTCTGTGCCGCCACAACGGACTGCGCAGCTCACTTCCTCGGGTTAGACTGTTTGCAGATGTCGGCTATGGGTCGGAGGCAGCATGCGTGTTCTCGTGGTGGTTGGAGCACGACCCAACTTCATCAAGGTCGGCCCCCTGATGCCGGCTCTTGCAGGTGCAGGGATTGATGCTGATCTGGTACATACCGGCCAACACTATGATGCGCTGATGTCCGACGTGTTCTTCCGCGACTTGGAGATTCCCGAACCAGCCTGGTTTCTGGGAGTAGGGTCCGGCACTCATGCCGTGCAGACCGGCAAGGCGATGATCGCGCTTGAGGGCTTGATGATCGAGCACCGTCCGGATGCGCTGCTGGTCGTTGGCGACGTGAACTCGACGCTTGCTGGTGCGCTCGCCGCGGCCAAGCTTCACATCCCGGTCGTCCATCTTGAAGCCGGTCTTAGATCCGGAGATATGTCGATGCCCGAGGAAGTCAATCGGCTGGTGACAGATCAACTATCCTCTCTTCTGCTCACACCGACCGCGAACGCGGAGGACAACCTGGTCGCCGAAGGTATCGGTGCAGAGCGCATCGTGTTCGTCGGCAACATCATGGCCGAGTCACTACTGCGCCACGAGCAGCAGGCGCGTGCCCGCCAGGCGTGTACGGGATTCGGGCTCGAAGCGGGTTCCTACCTTCTGGCGACCGTGCACCGTCCCGAGAACACCGACAACGAGCGGAACATCGAGGGCATTCTGGCGGCGCTCAGTGACGCGTCGATGCCCGTGCTGTTTCCCGTCCACCCAAGAACGCGCGCGGTCCTTCAGCAGCACTTGGACCGCATCGAGAATGATCTAGTTACGCTGGTCGAGCCGGTTGGATACTTGGACATGCTGTCGCTGATCGCTGACGCGTGCCTGGTGGTGACTGATTCAGGCGGTATCCAGGAGGAGACGTGCATGCTTGATACGCCGTGCGTCACCGTTCGGCGCAACACCGAACGCCAGATCACCGAGGAGATCGGCTCCAATCGACTTGCGCAAGCCAACCGAGAGATGATCGGCGAAGCGATAGGTCAGGCGTTGGACGCGCCGCGCGGCTGGTCTAGACCCGAGCGCTGGGACGACCAAGTCGCTCAGCGCGTCGTGGATGCGCTGAGCCGCGGCATCATGACACTCAAGGGCGAGTAGTGGGCCAGTGCCGGTGTTTGTCGGCACGTGAGCCTGCAGATCAGCCGCTCCAGGCGACTGCCTCGGCGAACGACGGGTGCACTGCGAGCACGTTTCCCAGCTCGGCGCCGGTCATGCCAGCCTTCATGGCGATGGCCGCCGAGTAGATCAGATCGGCCGCACTGGAACCGGCGATCTGGCACCCCAGAATCAGGTTCGTCTCGGCAGAGGTCACCAGTCTCACGAAGCCATCAGTCTCTCCGGTGATGATGCCGGCACCTGTAGAACCGATGGTGATCCGGCTGCAGTCGACGGGGATCTTCCGTGATTTGGCGTCTTGCTCGGAGAGCCCGACTGTCGCAAGTTGGGGAATCGTGAAGCAAGTGATTGGTACGGCTGTGCAGTCGGGCGGAACTGGTATGCCGGAGTCTATGGACTGAGCGACAGCCCATCCCTCGTGACTGGCTACCGGAGTCTGCATCATGCCGCCCGCCGCATCGCCGACAAACCACACCTTGGGATTGGTTGAACGAAGAGAGGCATCGACTATGACGGCCCCGTTCGCATCAGTCTCGATGTCCGCGATCTCAAGATCGAGCTTATCGACGGCAGGCCGGCGTCCAACGGCGACTATCACTCGCTCGAACGGCTCGGATTCGGTTCCGTCGTGGCCGGCGACCTCCAGGGCCAGTGCTCCCGGCTGGCCTTTGATGGCACTGACCGTCGCGCCTGTCACGAACCGCACACCCAGAGTGCCGAGTCGCAGGACAGCGGCGTCAGCAAGATCCTCATCGAGCATATCGAGTATGCGATGTGGCCTGGTCAAAACGGTGACCTTTGTGCCGAAGCTGGCGAATATACCTGCGAGTTCGAGTGCGATGAAGCCACCACCCACGATGGCCAACGATGCGGGAACCTCCGGGTAGTGGAGCGCTCCTTCGGATGTGTCCGCGAATTCGATGCCTGGTATCGGCAGAAGCACCGGTCTTGAACCGGTCGCGACCACGATGTAGTCGGGGGTCAGTACGTCATCACCGAGCACAACGTCATCGGGCGACACGAACCTGGCTTTCGCTTTCACGACCTCGATTCCGTGTTCGGCAGCCAGGGCCTCCTGATCACCGGCGTAGGACTCCTGCGAATGCCATTTCCAGGCGAGCACACTCTGCCAGTCCACGGAGGGTTCTGCCTTTATGCCAAAGCGATCCGCGTCCCTGACAGTTCGCAGGGTGAGCGCGCTCTGGTACAGGCTCTTCTTGGGAATGCAGCCGCGCCACAGACAGGTGCCGCCCCACCGGTCGTCGTCGGCCTGAGTGACGCGCCAGCCGGCCGCAGCGAGCGTGCGAGCGCACGATGTCCCCGCGGCACCCGAGCCGATCACCACTACGTGACCTCTGTTTTGCACGGAACACTCCCTTCTGAATGAATCTCTATCCTGAACATGCCCATGCAGGTGTTATCCTTCACCGTTGTGATCGTCTCAGTGGACAACCTCACGAAGACCTTTGGCGAGCGGATACTTTTCCGCGACGCTTGTTTGCGCGTGGGAGTGAGGGACCGGGTGGCTCTTGTAGGCCCAAACGGTGCCGGCAAGACGACACTGCTGGATATCATCGCGGGCAAACAGGACGCGGATGGCGGGGGAGTATCGTTCGCCAAAGACGCCGTCGTCGGCTACCTCGAGCAAGAAGCCATCGAGATGGGCGGCCGGTCCGTACTCGCGGAAGCTTTGACCGCTGCGGCACACGTCACGTCTATGCAGCACCGTCTCCACTTGCTCGAAGAGGAGCTTTCCTCGGCGGATGAGGTTGATCACGAGCGGCTGCTCGCCGAATACGGCAAGCTGCAGGAACGGTTCGAGTCGCTTGGCGGCTACACCGTGGAGTCCGAGGCCCGTGCGGTGCTTGGTGGACTCGGCTTCAAGGAGACAGATCTGACCCGAGACGCCGATGAGTTCTCGGGTGGTTGGCAGATGCGTCTGGCTCTGGCGAAGCTTCTTCTGAAGCGCCCGGATGTGCTGCTGCTCGACGAACCCACCAATCACCTCGATCTGGAAAGCGTCACGTGGCTCGAAGGTTTTTTGCGCGCCTACGAGGGTGCCATCATCATCGTGAGCCACGACCGCGCATTCATGGACAGCCTGGTCGACCGTGTGGCGGAGATCGACCAGAAGCAGTTGACTGTATACGTGGGCAACTACGATGCCTACGTCGTCGCGCGCGAACTCTCGCTTGAACAGATGCAGGTCAAGCACGATGCACAGCTCAAAGAGATCCAACACATGCAGGTGTTCGTCGACCGATTCCGGTACAAGAACACCAAGGCCAAACAGGCTCAGGACCGCATGCGGCGCATCGAGAAGATCAAGGCCGAGATGGTCGAGATCCCCGAAGCCAGGAAGACCGTCCGCTTTCGATTCCCACAGCCGCCTCGTACGGGCGAGCTGGTCATCTCGCTGGAAGACATTCACCAGTCGTATGGGACTATCTCGGTCTACCAAGGCCTGGACTTCGCACTTTACCGCGGCGACAAGGTCGCGCTCGTGGGACCGAACGGCGCCGGCAAGTCGACGCTTCTGAAGCTGCTTGCCGGAGTACTGCCGTTCCAGTCGGGCGAGCGCAAGCTGGGCTCGAATGTTGAGACCGCCTACTTCGCACAACACCAGCTTCAGGCTCTGGCGCTGGAGAACTCCGTGTACCAAGAGCTCGATGGTGTCGCTCCGGGCTGGACGCAGGGGGAGGTCCGCGGCCTTCTGGGCGCCTTCCTCTTCAACGGTGACGACGTGCACAAGAAGGTCCGTGTGCTGTCGGGCGGTGAGAAGGGGCGACTGGCCCTGGCCAAGATGCTCGTCAAACCCGCGCCGTTCCTTTGCCTCGACGAGCCGACGAACCACCTCGATATTGCATCGAGCGACATTCTCGAGCAGGCGCTCAATCGCTTCGAGGGCACCATCGCGCTCATTACCCATGACCGTCATCTCATCCGCGCGATCGCCAACAAGATCGTCGAGGTCAAAGACGGTCAGGTAACGCTGTACGACGGAGACTACGACTACTACTTGTGGAAGAAGGAGCAGAGGGAGTCCTCGGGTGGGGGCGGAGCGACATCGCGGGATACGGTTCGTGTTACCGCCAGCGCGCCATCGAAGGCCTCGATTCCGGCCGCGTCGGACAACTCCCTCGGCCGGAAGCCTAAGCGCACGCACGGGGGGGCGGAACAGGTGGTTGAATCCGCCGCCCCCGCGCCCGCTGCCCGCGGCCCCAAGACCAAAGAGCAGAAGCGCGCCGAGGCCGAGGCTCGCAACAAGGCGCATCGTGCCGGGCGCGGCG
Organism: Actinobacteria bacterium HGW-Actinobacteria-7; assembly: GCA_002841275.1. GTDB lineage: Bacteria > Actinomycetota > Coriobacteriia > Anaerosomatales > PHET01 > PHET01. The sequence goes on from PHET01000011.1 coordinate 13,738, forward strand.
TCAAGAAGCGCTTCGATGAACTCGATACCGAACTCTCGGCGGCACAGGCGCGCAATGAGGAGCTGGTGGCGATGATGGCCGATCCCGAGCTCTACGCCGACGAGGTGCGTTTCGCCTCTGCGCTGGCCGAGTACAACCTAGTGAAACAGCGCATTCCTGTGCTCGAAGCCGAATGGCTGAGCGTCTCCGAAGAGATGCAGCGATTGCTCGACGAACCTTAGCGTTGGGGGCTTGACCTGCACTTTGTAACCCGCTTGGCCGGACTTTGTAACAATGTTTACAATGTCCGACGGTGACCCTACACTGTGCGGAATCATAGGTTCGTTGCACGTGCCGCGCACCAATGGGAAGAAAGACTGTCTAACCGGCCCCTGACGCGTTGCCGCGGTCAGGGAGACAGAGTCCAAGGAGTCACATGAACGGGGCGCCAGCTCAGGGTCTGCTCTTCGTTGGTGGCTTCGTGGCGGCCGCCATCGCGTTCATCGGCGTGGTGTTCGTCGTGAACCTACTCCTGTCTCCCCGCAACCCCAATAGCTCCAAGAATGCAGCATTCGAATGCGGTCTGGACCCGGCAGGTCAGCCGTGGTCAGCGCAGCGTATGCGATTCTCCACGGTCGCCATGCTGCTTGTCCTCTTCGACGCAGAGGCGATACTGCTCTTTGCCGTTGCAACCCGTCTTCGAGGAAGCCTTCTGGGACTTGCTGAGGTCGGCGCGTTCATCGCGTTCTTGAGCCTCGGACTGGTCTACGCCTGGCGCAAGGGAGCCCTGGAATGGCGCTTGTAGACCGCATCGGCGAAGGGCTTGAGCGTCTCGGCGGTGGCGTGATTCTGACCTCCGTGGACGCACTGGTTGACTGGTCGCGCGGCCAGTCGCTGTGGGCGTTTCCCATGGGAACCGCGTGTTGCGCGATGGAACTCATCGCCGCATCGTTCTCGAAGTTCGATTTCGATCGATTGGGCACGTTCCCAAGGCCCGACCCGAGACACACCGATGTCATGATCCTTGCCGGCACCATCACCGAGAAGATGAAGCCCGCGGTGCGCCGCCTGTACGATCAGATGCCTGAGCCCAAATGGGTTGTCGCGATGGGCAACTGTACGGTCTCCGGAGGAATCTTCTACTACGACACCTATTCTGTCGTACGCGGGGCCGACCAGTTCCTCCCGGTCGACGTATACATTTCCGGGTGTCCTCCTCGGCCCGAGGCACTTCAGGACGGCGTGCTTCAGCTCAGGGAGCTCGTTCGCATGCGCTCGCTGGCGCCGGGCAAACGCTACGAGCGTGAACTCGCTCTTCCTCGGCCGGAGGACGCCTCCTATTCAAATGAAGATCCCAACCCGCCCTCTGCTGGACTCGAGGGTGGTGACGCCTCGTGACCCAAGACGAGATGACCGCGCTGATCGCCCGCATCCGTACGCACAACGCCGATCTGTATCCGCTGTTCTCGCTGGAGTTCGGCGACGCGGTTGTTGGGGTAGCCCCAGAGGAGCTCTCTTCGACGGCATGCGATCTGCGCGAGGCTGGTTTCGATCGCCTGACCATGGTGACAGCTGTGGACCGGGGAGAGACGTTCGAGCTGGTCTACCGGCTCCATTCCCGCTCGCTGACCGCCTCGATCTTCGTGAAGACCGTGGTACGACGTGATGACCCCCATATTGCGAGCGTCTACGACGTGTGGCCCGCTGCGAATTGGCAGGAAAGAGAGGTCTTCGACCTCTTCGGGATCGTGTTCGACGGTCATCCTGATCTTCGTCGAATCCTGATGCCGTACGACTACGAAGGTCACCCGCTGCGACGCGACTTCGAGCATCCCAACATCATCCGTCGGCCCGACTACATCTGAGAGGAGGTGCGATCGCCCATGAGCCTTGATATCGAATCCAGGAGTTCGACCCTCTCCGATGATGGCATGCCCGTCGAGGAGCTCGTTGTGAACGTGGGTCCGTCGCACCCTTCCACTCACGGCGTGGGCCGTGTCGTCGTCCACCTCGATGGCGACGTGGTGGTCAAGGCCGACCCTGTGATCGGCTATCTCCATCGTGGCATTGAGAAGATGTCCGAGAACCGCACCTACCTTCAGATAGTGCCATTGACAGACCGGCTCGACTACGTGGGGTCGATGTACGCGAACTGGGCTTACTGCCGGGCCGTGGAGCGACTTGCTCGAATGCGCGTGCCCGAACGCGCAGAGTACCTGCGCGTCATCGTCTGCGAGCTTCAGCGCATCGCGAGTCACATGATGGGAATCGGCGCCTCGGCTGCAGACACAGGGGCCTTCACGGCATTCGTCTACGCCTTCGACTTGCGCGAGCGCGTGGTCGAGCTCTTCGAGGCGCTGTGCGGCGCCCGGCTCACCTACAACTACGTCCGACCCGGCGGGTTGTCCTCCGATGCTCCTGATGGCTGGGAGGAGTCGGTTGTGGACTTCGTCCATGCGCTGCCACGAAAGCTCGACGAATTGGACTCGTTGTTCTTTGGCAACGCGATTGCGCGAGGTCGAATGAAGGGCATCGGAGTTCTTTCGGCGCAGGACGCAATCGCGTGGGGCGCAACAGGGCCGACCGCCCGAGCCTCGGGCGTGAACTGGGACCTGCGAAAACATGATCCCTACTCTGTGTATCCTCGGATGGACTTCGATGTAGTGGTCGGAGAGCGTGGCGACGCCTATGACCGGAACCGCTGCCGCTTGCTCGAGTGCTACGAGTCCGCGCGTATCGTCGAGCAGGCGGTCGCTCAGATGCACGGGGGACCGGTGCACGCCGAGGGAGTGCCACGCCTGATCCAGCCTGCTCCAGGCGATGCATACGACCAGATAGAGAGCGCGCGGGGCACGCTGGGCGTCTACCTGGTGAGCGACGGTTCGCCTCGGCCCTATCGCATGCACGTCCGCAGCGCCGCGTTTGCAAACCTCGCACTCCTGCCCATGCTCGCCAAAGGGCACACGCTCTCGGACCTGGTTGTGGTCTTGGGTTCGCTCGATCCCGTATTTGGGGAGATCGACCGATGAGCGCGCTGTTGACAGGTGCCGCTTGGGGGCTTGCCGCCGCCTCACTGATCGCGGTCGCCGCGCTGATCGGTGTGTGGTGGGAGCGGAAGGTCGCCGGGCGCATCCAGATGCGGTTCGGCCCGCAGGAGGCTGGTCCTGCGGGGCTTTTGCAGACGCTCTCAGACACGCTCAAGCTCATGCTCAAGGAAGACATCACTCCAACCGCTGCCGACGTGCCGGTCTTTCGCGCGATGCCGTTTCTCGTGTTCGTGCCCGTCGCAAGCGCTCTGGTCGTGATTCCCTACGCATCCGGCTGGGCGCCCTTCAACATCGCGACAGGTGCGGTGTTCTTCCTCGCGGTGCCTGGTCTGAGCGTACTGGGGATCCTGCTTGCAGGATGGGCCTCACAGAACACCTACGCCAGCATCGGCGGGGTTCGCGCCGCTGCCCAGATGATCTCGTACGAGCTGCCCAGAACCCTCTCGGTTCTGTCGCTGTGTCTGCTTGCCGGTTCGCTGTCCACAGGGACGATCCGCGCCGAGTGGCGCTGGTGGTGGGTGCCTCTCACCGCTGTCGGGTTCCTGGTCTACTTCATTTCTTCGATCGCTGAGGTCAACCGTGGCCCCTTCGATCTCGCCGAAGCGGAGTCTGAGTTGGTCGCGGGGTACTTCACCGACTACTCGGGCATCCGCTGGGCGATCTTCATGATGGCCGAGTATGGCGGGGTGGTCGCGGCCTCTCTGTTCGGCGCGGCGACATTCCTCGGCGGGGGGTTGGGCTTGAGCGGCGTACCCGGGGCCTTGCTGTTCGTGGCGCTCACTGCGCTCATCGCCACAGCGATGATATGGGCGAAATGGACGTTTCCGCGCATGCGGGCTGACCAGCTTATGACGTTTGCATGGAAGGTCCTCACTCCCATGGCGTTGGTGCAGCTGCTTGCTGTGGGCATAGCCCTTGCGGCCCGGGTGGTGCTGTCATGACGCCGTTCAAGCGCGCACCGGAGCGTGACCCACTCGATCGGACCCCGTTGAGTGTGCGTCTGCAGCGAAGTGCGACCAACGACTACTCGCCTGGCGCGAAAGGGTTTGTGGAGGCCTGGTCGAGCATCTTCGTGGGTCTCACGATCACCGCGAGAAGAGCTGCCCGGAATCCCGACACGCTTCGATACCCGTTTGAGAAGCTCACACTTTCGCCGCGGTGGCGGGGAGCGCTGCGCCTCACCGGGATTCTGGGTCGCGACGACATCGGATCGATTGAGGCGCCCTCTCCGGACTATATTCGACGGATCGAGGTGCTTGAAGACGAACAGCGCCTGCCGCCATGTGTGGGCAACTGCCCTGCGAACGTCGATGCACGTGGGCAGGCGTTGTATCTCGCCGACGAGAGGCCTGCTGACGCCTACGAGCTGGTGCGCGATCGCAATACGATGCCGGGCGTGCTGGGACGAATCTGCCACCACCCGTGCGAGAGCGCATGCAAGCGTAACCATTATGACGAACCCATAGCTATCAGACCGCTTCACCGTGTCGCATTCGAGCGTTACGCGGAGTTCCGGGAGGAGCGGGTCCGCAAGCTTCCAGTGACGCGCAGTGAGCGCGTCGCGATCATCGGCAGCGGGCCCAGCGGACTGACAGCCGCGTTCGACCTCATGAAGTTGGGATATGAGGTCCACGTATACGAGAAGGACCCCAAGCCGGGCGGGGCACTGCTCACTGGTGTTCCGGCGTATCGGCTTCCGCGTGAGGTGCTTGCCCAAGAGATTGAGGACCTACAGTCGATGGGCATGCGGCTTCTGACGGGCGTCAGAATCGGTTCAGATGTACCTATCGATCACCTGATTGGCGAATACGAGGCGGTACTCATTGCCGCAGGTCTCCAGTTCTCCCGGATGTTGCCGATTCCCAACATCGATGCAAAGGGAGTCACAGGTGCTATCGAGTTCTTGAGGGCCGGGAACAGCAAGCATGACGCTGGAGTCAAAGGAAAGCGCGTGCTGGTGGTTGGCGGCGGGAATGTGGCTGTGGACTGCGCACGAGTCGCATTGCGCTGCGGTGCCTCCGAGGTCACGCTCTCATCACTCGAGTCGATGGACGAGCTCCCCGCACATCCGTGGGAAATAGAAGAAGCACTCGATGAGGGCGTCGTGGCGATGTGCTCCTTCGGTCCGCACCATGTGATTGCGCCTGAGGGCAGAGTCACGGGTATGCGCCTGCAGAGTTGTCTGTCGGTGTTCGATGCCCAAGGACGGTTCTCGCCGCAGTTCGGCGACGAGTACAGCGACCTTGAGTGCGACGTGATCATCTTCGCCATCGGGCAGGCCCCGGATCTGACCGATCTGGTCAGCGGGTCTGATCTGTTGCTCACTGAACGCGGTCTCCTGCCGGTCGATGGCTCGCTGATGACGACCGAGTTGGCCGGCGTGTTTGCCTGCGGCGAGGTCGTGACCGGTCCTGGGTCGGCAATAGCATCGATCGCCAGTGGCCACGAAGCAGCAGAGTCGATTCGCCGCTACATCCAAGGCGTGGCGCTCGACGAGGACCGAGTGTACCGACCGGTGCCCGTCTATCCTCGGTACGGCAAGCCCGTGTTGAAGGGCATCGAACCCTCACGCAGGCGAGCCAAGATGCCGATGGCCCGAGGCACCGATCGCGCGAAGGACTTCAGGCCGGTCGAGCTCGGGTTGACCCATATCGAAGGCATGTCGGAGGCTGCCCGTTGCCTGCGGTGCGCCTCGGAGGTATGCGTCGGATGCACGTTCTGCGCTCGCACGTGCCCCGACTACGCGATTCGCGTCGAACGCACCGATGACCCCGGCTCGCGGTGTGTCACCCGATACGATCTTGACCTGTCCAAGTGCTGCTTCTGCGGCCTGTGCGCCGAGCAATGCCCCACCAATGCGCTGAAACATACCGGTCAGTACGAACTATCGTTCTATACGCGCGATCTGACAGTCTTCAATAGGAGCGAGATGCTTCGCGATGGTGGCGGGACGCGAGCGACGGGAGCGGACGGTACGTCGGTTTCAGCCTGCAGGGGTGCGGGCGCACCGATATCCGAGGACAGCTCGCCCTCGAATCCCGAGGACCTTGTCGCCCCGACGGAGGTGGAGCAGTGAGCGCGCTCATTTTCTGGCTTCTCGCGATCTGCGCCGGTATCGGCGCACTCGCTGTCGTAATGAGTCACGATGTTATGCGACTCGCGTTGGGGCTCGGACTGGTGCTGCTGTCGACCGCCGGCTTCTTCGTACTGCTGGGATTCGGGTTTCTGGCGCTTGCTGAGGTCTTCGTCTATGCGGGTGGCGTTCTGGTGCTCGTCTTGTTCGCAATCATGCTCGTACACCGAGGAGAGCCCGGCCAACCATCACTTGAGGTCACACACGATCCGCTGATTCTTGTTGGATGTGTCGGTGTGTTCGCTCTGTTGTTGGCCGTGCTTCGACCTGTTGCCCTGCAGCTACAGACATCGTCCGGAGGCAGCGTCGACGCCTTGGGTTCAGTGCTGCTGGGTGATCTGCTGCTGCCCTTCGAACTCTCGGGCCTGTTGCTGCTTGCGGCGCTGGTCGCCGTTGTCTCGGTGATGGGAGGCGACCGCCGATGAGCTCACTGGTCGTCTCGATCGCTCTGTTCTGCATCGGCCTGTACGCGGTGCTGACTCGCAAGGAGGTCATCGCGATTCTGGTTGGCGTCGAGGTCATGATCGCCGGCGCGCTGCTTGTGCTGGTGATGCTGGGTTCTCACGCAGCAAACGGAGCATCCATCCACGCAGTCGCACTACTGATTCTGGTGCTGGCGGCGACAGAGGCAGCCGTCGGCCTTGGGCTTTTGGTGGCCGCGGCGCGAAGGCTGTCCACCACCTGTGTCGATGAGATGACGGAGGTGAGAGGGTGACCGACTTCGTCCTTACCCTGTCATGGTCCGTCGTGGTGTTTCCCTTTGCGCTGGCGGTGGTCATCGCTGCAGTGGGGAGGCGGACGCACCGCGCCGCCGTGCCCGTGATCGCCTCACTCGGGCCTATGAGCCTGGTTGCCGTGGGCGCTGCGGCACTCACGCGCGTTGCGGGCACGGCCGCCTCGTCGCAGCCGTGGACCAGCGCGATAGCGTTCTCGGCACGCTACTCGTGGCTCTCGGCAGGCGATCATGGTCTGCCGGTGGGCTACGCGATCGACTCGCTCGCCGCGGTCATGCTGGTTGTGGTCGGTGTCGTGGCCCTGTGTGTCATGGTCTTCTCGGCGGGGTACTTGGCGGAGGACGATGGCTGGAATCGCTACTACGCGCTGCTGTGCCTGTTTACGGGGTCTATGGCAGGGCTGGTGATCGCCGACTCGTTTGTGAGTCTATTCATCGGCTGGGAGCTGGTCGGCGCGTGTTCATATCTTCTGATTGGATTCTGGTATCGCAAATCGGACGCAGTCGCGGCCGCGGTCAAGGCGTTTCTCACGACTCGCGTTGGTGATGTGGCCCTGATGCTGGGCCTCGCGGTGCTCTGGAGCGGGCTGGGCTCACTCCAGTTCGAGGATGTCGCGCGCGGTGCGAGTACGTTGCCGATGCACACGGCGGCGGTTGCCGCGGTGCTCGTGGCGCTGGGAGCGATGGGGAAGTCTGCCCAGTTTCCGTTCCATGGATGGCTCCCGGATGCGATGGAGGGTCCGACGCCGGTCTCGGCGCTGATTCACGCGGCGACCATGGTCGCCGCGGGCGTCTATCTAGTGGCCAGGGTGTGGCCGTTGTTCGAGGCGGCTCCGGTAGCGCGAATGGTGCTGTTGCTGGCTGGCGTGACCTCGGCCTTGGGCGCAGGCATCATTGCCGTAGTGCAGCGTGACATCAAGAAGGTTCTAGCCTACTCGACGATCAGTCAGCTGGGGTTCATGTTCGCCGCTTTGGGCGTCGGCGCGTGGGATGCGGCGTTCTTCCATCTGGTTATGCATGCGGGCTTCAAGGCCCTGCTGTTCCTCACTGCCGGTAGCCTGATTCACGGTGCAGGCACGCAGGATCTGACCGAGATGGGTGGACTGCGAAGAAGGATGCCGATCACGTTCGTAGCCTGGATCGTCGGCACCGGTGCCCTTATCGGCGTGCCGGGCTTCTCGGGATTCTTCAGCAAGGACGCTGTCATCGAACGCGTCTGGTACACGTCGACGGTCTTGGGCGTCGCCCTTGTGCTCGCCGCCGGTCTGACGGCGCTGTATATGGCGCGCGCGACCCGGCTTGCGTTCTTCGGCGAGTCTGTTGCGGTGTCTGCTCACGAGAGTCCGCCGTCGATGCTCATCCCGTTGCTGGTGCTTGTGGTTCCTGCGATAGGCGCGGGCTACGCCGGTAACACGCTGTACGGATGGCTCAGCCGGCCCTCTGAGCCGATTGCCTGGGGTGTCGCTTCTGCAGCGCTGCTGGTGATGGTTCTGGGTGCGTCGATCGGGTGGGGCCTCGCTCGCCGTGCCGCCCAAGCCCCTCCACGTTCCGCATTCGCCGAGAAGACCGTAGCGCTCATCGAGAGTGGCTTCTACTGGGACGCCGCAGTGTCGCGGCTCATTGTCGAACCGACCGTCGCCGCCATGCGTGCCCTCTGGGCGGTCGTCGACAGGTTGATCACCGACGGTCTCGTCGAGGGTAGCGCCGCTGTTGCCCAGACCCTAGGTTCGAGTCTGTCACGACTGCAGTCCGGAAATGCGCAGACCTACTCGGCGGTCATGGTCTTTGGTGTGCTCGCGATGCTCGCGGCTTCGGCCTGGTTCGGGAGGTGACGGGATGATCGCCCTCGATCTCATTATTCTCATCCCGTTGCTCTTGGCGGTGGTCGCTCCCGTTTCCGCCCGCCTCAGTTCCACTGCACCGCGATGGATCGCGTTGATGGGTGCCGGGGTACAGGGCGCCTTGCTGTGGTCTCTCGGTGCTTCGGGGCTCTGGTCTGGCGCGGTATTGGAAAGCCATCCGGTCGCTGGGCTCGGCGGTGTGTGGTCGTTGGTTACGGACGGCTTTTCGACACCGCTGCTACTTCTGACTGCGGTTGTGGGTGCGCTTGCGGTGGTAGCTTCGTGGAACGTGTCAAAGCGTCCCGGCGCGCACTTCGGGCTTCTGCTGCTGTTGCAGGCTGCTGTTGCGACAGTGTTTCTTGCCGACAACCTTGTCCTGTTCTACATCGCGTGGGAGTCAGTGCTCGTGCCGATGTTCTTCCTGATTGCGGGATGGGGGTCGAGTGACGCCCGTCGCGCCTCAATGAAGTTTCTCGTGTTCACGTTCGCAGGCGGCGTGGTATTGCTGCTCGGCATCATCTATGTCGCTGTCTCGGCTGAGGGCATCTCGTTTGCGAAGGTAGCTGCCGAGACGAGTTCAATCCGGATGCCCGTACTGGCGTTTTGGCTTCTCGCCATAGGGTTTCTGGTCAAGCTGCCGGCGTTCGGTTTGCATACGTGGCTGCCTGATGCGCATACAGAAGCGCCGACGGCCGGGTCCATCATTCTCGCGGGAGTGCTTCTCAAGTTGGGCGGCTATGCGCTGATCCGCCTCGGCATCGGGCTGGTTCCGGCAGGTTTCGAGGTCGCTCGTCCTGCGCTTGCCGTACTGGCGGTTTTCGGCATCGTGTTGGGTGCCGGTTCTGCGCTCGTGCAGACCGACTTGAAGCGGCTAGTCGCCTATTCTTCAATCTCACACATGGGATTCGTGCTCCTGGCGATTGCTGCGGGTTCTCCGTTCGCGCTTGGCGGAGCACTGGTTCTCATGGTGAGCCACGGTCTGGTAGCCGGGATGCTGTTCTTCCTGGTAGGTGCGCTGTACGAGCGTACGCATACGCGCGAGCTTTCCGCCTTTGGCGGGCTTGGGGCCGTGGCTCCGAGGTGGTCCCTTGCTTTCGTCTTCTTCTCGCTTGCATCAGCGGGTCTGCCCGGTCTTTCGGGGTTCCCGGGTGAATTCGCGGCACTTCTGGCGGGGTACTCGTCGTGGGGGTGGTGGATGGCGCTCGCTGGCGTGGGAATCGTCTTGGCCGCGGCCTACAATCTCCGCGCGATGCGGGACACGGTGCAGGGGCCGACGTTAGCCGAGGTCCTGAAGCTCACGGATCTGGATCTGCGTGAGCGAGCCGTCTCGCTCGCGGTGGCTGGGCTGGTCTTGGTCCTTGGCATCGCCCCATGGCTTGTCACGGACCCCGCTGCCTACGTTCTCGGTGCGATAGCTCGCACCACGACTGGGGGGCAGTGATATGACGGGTCCGCTGTCTCTCTGGCTGATGGTCGGGTTCTACCTGGCGGCTGCGCTTGTCGGGCTCGTTGGCGACGCCGCCGGACGGAACCGCGGCCTGCGGATTGCCGGTGCGGTTCTGTTGGCTCTCGGTGGGGCGGCGGCGATCTTCAGTGCTTGGGCGCTGCCTGCTCAGACGGTCGGCATGTCGCTTGCCGCTGGCGGAGGCTTCTCGCTTGTGGGTGGGCTGGTCGGCATGCTCGGCGCGGCGGTGGTCATCTCCGACGACCGGGCAGCCGCGATAGCGCAGGGTCAGCGCGTCGCACTGCTCGCACTTGCGGCACTTGGCGCCGCCCTCGCAGCACAGGCGACGAACCTGATCGTTGTTGCGATCACTCTGGAGACGTCTGCCGTGTGCGCATATGCCTTGGTTGCTTCGGCGCGCACAAGGCAATCAGCAGAATCAGCTATCAAGTACTTCATCCAGGGAGCCGTAGCCACCGGGTTTCTCGTTCTGGGACTGGCGGTGATCATCGGTGGATTCGTCAGCGATGGTTCATACGACGGACTTTCCGCTGTTGCGCTCAAGGGGGGATCTGCGCTGCTTGCTGCTCTGTTGTTGGTGATTGTCGCCTTCGCCTTCAAGTCGGGTGTCGCGCCGTTCCACTCATGGACTGCCGATGCGTATGAGACCGCTCCGGCATCGAGCGCCGGTATGCTTGCCGGGCCGCTCAAGTTGGGAGCTGTGGCAGTACTGGCAGTTCTGGTGAGTGCGACTGCGGCAGCAGGTGCTGGGCAAGACGCTCCACTTGGACGTATGGGCTTTGTGCTCTTCCCTGTGCTCTGTGCGCTCTCGCTTGCCTCGGTTCTCGTTGGCAGCCTCGCGGCGCTGCGTCAGCGCTCATACACCCGCATGCTCGCCTATGCGGGTGTTGCCCAGGTGGGCTACGCGCTGATTTCGATTGCGTCGGGGAGCGCGCCGGTCACACTGCTGTTCGCAGCCACCTACGCTGTTGGAACCACTGGCGCATTTGTCGCTGCAGAAGCAGCGCGCGCGCTGCGTCCCGACTGGGACGGTTCGATCGAAGGACTCAGAGGCTTGGGCAGAACTCACCCTTCGTTCGGCTCGGCGCTGGCCATTCTACTCACTTCGCTCGCGGGTATCCCACCCCTCGTTGGATTCTGGGGGAAGTTCCAAGTCTTTCAGACCGCCATTCGGCAGGCTGTGTGGTTGAGTAATGAAGGTGCCAGCGGGTTGGCCGCATGGTACTGGACAATCACTGTGGTAGGCATCGTTGGGGCGGTGGTCAGCGTGGCCTACTACGGCGGTGTTCTGAGGACGGTCTATGCATCCGATGGGGAAGATGCCAGCGATGCAGTCCGTTCGGGCGGCGCATCCGGCGCAGTGGTTCTTGGGCTTGCCACCGTCGTGCTGGCTACCGGGCTGCTCCCGCTGGCAGCGCCATTCGCTCTTTTGATTCGTGGATTTCTCTTGTAAAGAAGGCCCTCAGCGGTCAATTCTGTTGCACCGCAGAATCATAAATGCTAGGGTTTCAGGTGAGTTGCATGCGAATGCAACCCCTTACCCCTGAGCCTCAAGGTGCCGGCCTTGGGGCTCCCCCTTTTCTCGGGACTATTCTCCCTGTTCAGACAAGCCGTGACAGCCGTCACAGACACCTGATTTAGTCTTGATGGGTTCATCAAGTACTTATCAGATCATGCCGATAGACCAGACATGATCATCTCAGACGAACAGGCCTACATGGCCGCCACCCAACTGGCAACGTCCACCTACGCCTCTATTGACACCATTGGTCCCAAAGTGGGCGATGATGTGATACAGCGTGCACGGCTTGCAGCATTGCGAGCTCCGGATGCACGCGAGGATCGGATCATGGACGCGAAGACGCGGCTGTTGGCCGGGCTTCCGAACTCCACTGAGATCGCGACCAAGATGGTAGCGCGCATCTTGTGTGACGCGCTGCGCTAAGCTCTGCGCACGGGTAGCGTCACTGCCGTTCTCGCTGCATAATCAGGTAGTCCCTTTGGATTCAGTGGGAGGACTGCCTGTGAGCCAGAGCAAGCCCGTTCGCACCGTATTCACCATCATCATGGACATTCTTGTGGCCATGGCCATCGCCGTTACTATCCGACTGGTGATCGAGTTCTTCGGACAGCTCGCATCACAGTCTTGGGGCGAGGCCATCATCGCGCTGACCAAGCCCGTGACCATCCCGTTAGGCATCGAGGCCATCAAGACGCCATACGGCGGCTTCTTCGACGTGAACGCAGGGGTCTCGGTTGTTCTGTTCCTCGTCGCGGAGTGGGTGCTGAGCGTAGTCCGTTCTCGGGCATAAGGTTCCCAGCGGCGCAATCATCCGATTCCCCAAGGAGCGCACGTGACATACACGAGAGAACGGCTCGGAGAGCTTCTTGTTTCTGCCGGTTTGATCGACCAGGCATGTCTGAGTCGTGCGCTCACCGAGCAGCAGGCTTCTGGTGGCAAGCTGGGTGAGGTTCTGGTCAAGGACCTGTGTGTCACCGAGGAACAGATCGCCGGGACCCTTGCGGGCCAGAAGGGCCTGACCCATGTCAATCTGACGTCATATCCCATCGATCGCGTGGTTGCGACGATGCTGCCCGTTCGAATGGTTCGCAAGCGGCTCGTGATGCCTCTCGCCATCGTGGACGGTGCGCTCGTGCTGGCAATGGCCGATCCGCTTGATGTCGAGGCTATCGACGAAGCCGAACTCAGGACCGGAATGAAGATCGAGCCGGTGGTCGCCGCTGCCTCGCAGGTCCGTTTCGCAATTGAGAAGTATGTCGCCGGAGCCGATGTATTGCAGGAGCTGGAGCTCGTTGAGCGACGCGCTGATGAGCTGGCCGATAACGCCGAAGTCGCGGCCGATGCCGACGTTGCGGTCGTACGGATGGTCAACCAGTTGCTGCGGGAAGCCGTGCTTGAGAAGGCCAGCGACATACACTTCGAGCCTACTGCAGACTCGGTTCGCGTCCGCTACCGCATCGATGGTGTCTTGCGTGACGCAGCCAATCTGCCCAAGAAGTCCCAAGCGGAATTACTCTCGCGCGTGAAGGTCATGGCCGACATGGACATCACGGAACGGCGGCGTCCACAAGACGGACGGTTTGGCATCTTGGTCGAAGGCAAGCCATTGGATTTCCGGGCCGCTACGCTGCCTACTCCGCTTGGTGAGGCGATCACGCTGCGCATTCTGGACAGCGAGGTCGCATTTCGCACTCTTGAGGAAGTCGGGCTCTCCGAAGGCAGCGCATTGATCGTGAAGCGCATGCTCAGCCGGCCTTATGGTGCGCTATTCATCTCGGGACCCACCGGCTCCGGCAAGTCCACGACGCTCTATGCGCTCATGAACGAGGTAAACATCCCGGCTCGCAAGGTCGTCTCAGTTGAGGATCCGGTCGAGTATCGGATGGCCGGAGTCACACAGATCGCAGTCAACAGCAGAATCGGACTGACGTTCGCTGCTGGACTGCGCAGCATCCTGCGCTCAGACCCTGATGTCGTCATGGTCGGTGAGGTCCGAGACCCGGAGACGGCGGAGACTGCCGTACGCGCTGCGCTGACGGGGCACCTGGTTCTGACCTCCATCCACACCAACGATGCACCCTCGGCCCTCACTCGGCTTACCGACATGGGGGTTCCCGCGTACATCACCTCGGCAGGTTTGGTCGGTGCGGTTGCACAGCGTCTTGTGCGCAAGCTATGTCCGCATTGCAAGGTCGAGGACCGTGTTACCAAGGCGCGTCTGGTCTGTGCCGGATATGACAAGGCTGAGCTGGGCGGGCTGACCATCTATAAGGCCGCGGGCTGCGACGAGTGTTCCAACACTGGTTACAAGGGCCGTGTGGGTTGCTTCGAGGTTCTTGAATTCGACGATGAACTCCACTCCTTGTTCCTGCGGAACTCATCTTCGGGTGAACTGCGCGCAGCTGCGCTCGAGCGGGGCATGCGGTCACTTCGCAGAGACGCGCTCGACAAGGCCGCCGCCGGCATCACCAGCCTCGATGAGGTAGACAGGGTGGCGATCTAGACATGTCACGTCTTCCCAGAGCCATCGTTTTGGTACTCGACAGTGTTGGCGCAGGCGAGCTGCCCGACGCCGCGGAGTACGGTGATTCGGGCTCCAATACGCTCGCCAACACTGCGCGTGCCGTCCACGGTCTCGCGATGCCCAATCTGGGCGCGCTAGGCTTGGGAAACGTCACGCGGATCGAAGGCGTACCTCCCACGGCGACGCCAGATGCCTCATGGGGTCGAAACGCAGAAGCGAGTGCCGGCAAGGACACCACGACGGGCCACTGGGAGATGATGGGGCTGCAGCTCTCACTGGCGTTTCCCACCTACCCAAATGGCTTTCCGCCTGAGGTGATGGAGCGATTCTCGGCCCTGACGGGGCTGGGCTGGCTGGGCAACTATCCGGCCAGCGGCACAGAGATCATCCAGGAGCTTGGCGACGAGCACGTCGCCACCGGCAACCCCATCATCTACACCAGCGGCGACAGCGTCTTCCAGATCGCCGCGCACGAGGACGTCATCCCCGTCGATGAGTTGTACCGCATCTGTGCGATAGCGCGCGAGCGCGTGTGTGTAGGTGAGCATGCGGTCGGGCGCATCATCGCGCGGCCCTTTATCGGCCCGGATGCCGATGGCGTCTATAGACGCACCCATCGAAGGCGCGATTTTGCTCTGGAACCCTCTGAGCCCACGGTGCTCGATCGCCTCGCCGAGGAGGGTATAGCGTCGTACGGCGTAGGCAAGATCGGTGAGATCTTCGCGTGGAGGGGCATCTGCGAATCACCCCATTCAGAGAACAACATGCACGGGTTCGACAATCTGCTCGAGCGGGTGGTTGATGACACCGACAATGGATTCGTCTTCGCCAATCTGGTGGATTTCGACATGGTATGGGGGCATCGCAACGACGTCGAAGGGTACGCGCGCGGCCTTGAAGAGGTAGACGCCCGCATGCCCGAGCTGCTCGACGCGATGATCGAGGGTGACCTGTTCATTCTGACGGCTGACCATGGCTGTGATCCCACCACCCCTTCCACTGACCACTCCCGCGAGTACACGCCGCTGATCTCCTTGGTCAAGGGCGGAGACGGTGGAGTCGACCTGGGCATTCGCAGCAGCTTCAGCGACATTGGCGAGACGGTACTGGACTTCTATGGCCTCGCGGGGCGATGTGGCCGCGGCGTGAGTTTCCTCGAGCAGGTTCGAAACGCATGAGTTCCTCGCTGACTTTCGAGGAGCTGATCGAGCGGAAGCGTAACGGTTACGAACATTCCGCCGAGGAGATCGAGGCGGTTGTCAGTGGCTACACGGCCGGAGACATGGCCGACTATCAGATGGCGGCGTGGCTCATGGCGGCCTTTCTCAACGGGTTGAGCGGCGACGAGACGGTCGCCATGACCAGTGCGATGGTCCGCTCCGGTCGGCAGGTCGATCTCTCGTCCATTCCCGGCATAAAGATCGACAAGCATTCCACCGGTGGAGTCGCGGACACTACGACTCTGGTTCTGGCGCCCCTTGTTGCCTCCTGCGGAGTCCCTGTGGCCAAGATGAGCGGGCGTGGCCTGGGCCACACCGGGGGAACGCTCGACAAGCTTGAGGCGATTCCGGGTTTCTCGGTGGAACTGAGCCCTGAGGACTTCCTTGCGCAGGTGCGGAGTGTGGGTGTCGCGGTGATCGCGCAGTCTCCTGATGTGGACCCGGCCGACAAGAAGATCTACGCGCTTCGCGACGTGACGGCCACGGTTCCATCGATTCCGCTGATCGTCGGTTCGATCATCAGCAAGAAGATCGCAGGCGGCGCCGATGCGATTCTTCTCGACGTGAAGGTCGGCTCGGGCGCGTTCATGAAGACTGAGTCCGATGCGCGCGCATTGGCTGCCGAGCTGACCCGCGTGGGTCGTGAGCTGGGTCGTGATGTGGTCTGCGTGATGAGTGATATGGACCAGCCGTTGGGAATGGCGGTAGGAAACGCGCTTGAGGTGCGAGAAGCGGTTGAGACGTTACGCGGGGAAGGGCCACAGGAGCTAACCGAGCTGTGCATCGCTCTGGGGGCGAAAATGCTCGTGATGGGCAGAGTCGCCTCCGATGAGGCTGAGGGTCGTCGCCGGTGTGAGGCGGCGTTCGCCGATGGTCGTGCGCTCGACACATTCCGTCGCTGGATTGCCGCGCAAGGTGGCAACGCCAAGGTGGCAGACGACCTCACGCTGTTGAAGTTGGCTCCTCACGTTCGAGAAGTACGCACTGCGGCAACGGGCTTCGTGGCGGGATTCGACGCCGAGGGAATAGGACGTGCCGCGATGATGCTGGGCGCCGGTCGTGCTACCACTGATGATGCGATCGATCTTGGCGCCGGACTGCAGATGCACGTACGCGTAGGATCCAGGCTGGAGCCTGGGTCGCTGCTCTGTACGATGTACGCATCAGATGCCGCGCTGTTCGACGATGCGCAGCGCCGGTTTCACGCAGCGGTCCGCCTCTCGGACGTCGCCGTCACGGCCCCGCCGCTCTTCCACGACCTCTAGGGGGGCTTGCGATGCGCATCGTGGTGGGCCACGCGAACCCCGATTTTGACGCGTACGCCTCGACTGTCGCGGCCGCCAGACTGTTCGAGGGAGCGCGCTGTGTGTTTCTTGGCACTCAGAACGCCAACGTGCGCGCATTTCACAACCTGCACGAAGAGTTCCTCGACTTCGTCGATGTGCGAGCGCTTGACGTCGATGCGATCGACTCCGTGATCATGGTCGACACGCGTGACGCCTCACGGATCGGCGAGATGGGAGTGGTGGCTCTCAGACCCGGCGTGGAAGTGATCGTCTACGATCATCACCCCCCGCAGGAAGGCGATCTCGTCGGTGCCGATGACAGGAGCATCGAAGTAGGAGCGACCACGACGATCCTCGTGCAGGAGATCAAGCGCAGGAACCTCGATCTGAGCGTTCTCGAGGCGAGTCTGTTCCTGCTGGGAATCCACGAGGACACCGGCTCGCTCACGTACCCCAGTGCGACTGCATACGACGCCGATGCTGCTGCCTGGCTGATGGCTTCAGGTGCCGATCTTGAAGTACTGAACCGCTTCCTATCCCGTACGCTCGAACCGGCTCAACTGGCCTTGCTCGAGCAACTTCAGAATTCGCTGGAGCTGTGGGACATCAATGGTCAGCAGATCGCCGTAGGTACCGCCCATGCCGATGAGTACGTGGACTCTGCGAGTGTGCTCACGCATTACGTAGTCGAAGACATGGGCTATCGAGTGGCCATCGCGTTTGTTGAGATGCCCGGGCGCCTTCAAGTCGTTGCCCGCTCGCGATTGCCCGAGGTCGACGTAGGCGCGGTGATGGCCAGGATCGGCGGGGGAGGACACGCGCAAGCCGCGTCCGCAGGCTTCCGGGACCAGAGAATGGGTGCGGTCGTCTCGGCGGTCCGCGCCGCGCTCAAAGCCGAGGTCACCGGCCCATTACACGCGTCGGACGTGATGAGCGCACCGGTGCGTACGGTCGGGCCGGAGACCACGATGCGGCAGGCGGGGGAGTTGATGGCGCGGTGGGGCCACGGCGGGCTTCCGGTTGTTGAAGACGGCGCTTTGGTGGGTCTGGTAACTCGCAAGGACATCGACAAGGCGCTGCGACACAAGCTGCAGCACGCGCCCGTCAAAGGCTTCATGGGCAGCGAACTGGTCACCGTCACACCCGATGTCGACCTACCTGAACTCGAGCGACTGCTCGCGACTCGTGGGATCGGTCGTGTCCCGGTGCTGGTCAACGGCGCCATCGTTGGAATCGTCACCCGAAAGGACGTACTGCGCGCCGCGCATGGCGAATCCTACCTGGACCACGGGACCGCGCACGCTCATCCGGAGGCGACGCAGGCGTTTCTAGGCGGAGTCGAAACGCTGTTGCCACATGAGGTGCGTGCCGCATTGACGGCCCTGGGTACGGTTGGCGTTCACGCGGACTACGCCGTCCATGTGGTAGGCGGTTTCGTCAGGGACATGGTCTTGGGTCGGCGCAATCTCGACATCGACCTGGTCGTGGAGGGTGACGGAATCGCGTTCGCGGAGAAGGCCGCCGAAGAGCTCGGTATCAGGATCAAGGTGCACCGCCGGTTCGGGACCGCCGTGCTCGTGTTCTCCAAGGATCTACATGTCGACGTCGCCAGCAGCCGCTCGGAGTACTACACGAAACCGGGTGCTCTGCCCACGGTGGAGAGGTCGTCGCTTCGTCAGGACCTCTTCAGACGAGACTTCACCATCAACGCCATGGCCGCATGCCTGGACCCCGGCTGCTACGGACGTCTGATGGACCCCTTCGGGGGGCTGGGGGACCTCAAACGCCGCACGGTTCGGGCCATGCACGCACTATCGTTCATCGAGGATCCCACGCGGATCCTGCGTGCCGCACGTTTCGAAGAGCGCTACGGCTTCTCGATGGACGCCCACACCCGCCAGCTGGCGGGACGGGCAATCACGATGGGAGTTCTCGACGAAGTATCGGGCGCACGCGTGCGCGATGAGCTGTACGACATCCTCGCCGAGAAGGACCCCGCGTTGGTGTTCGCCCGACTTGGTCAACTCGGTGCTGCTGAGGTGCTGCTCCCGCATGGTGTGAGTCCCGATGCGGCCCACCACGCCGTGTCCTCAGCACAGAGCGCGTTTACGAGCGAGAGCTCTAGGTTCTCGCGGACCCCGGCGCGTCGAGCCGTGCTTGTTGCGGCCATCGGGGGACTTGCCACTGCGGTGGACTGCGATCGGTGGATCACCCACTTGCGAATGGCGAAGGAGCACGCGGATGCGGCACGCGTGCTTGCTATGCGCGGTGCTGTCATCCGGCGCACACTGGCGGACCGTCGCGGGATGCGCGACAGCCGTCTGCGCCACCTGTTGTTCGCCCTGACTGACGAGGCTTTGCTCGCTCTGTGGGCGACCTCCGATCACGGCATGCGGGTACGGATCGATCACTACATCGATGACGTCATACGCGTCGTGCCCGCTGTGAGCGGTGCCGATCTCATCGCCTTGGGCGCAACACCCGGTGAGGGATTCTCGGCTATACTCGCTCGAGCGCTCGATGACCGGTTGGACGGTCGAGTGGTCGGGCGTGAAGCTGAGCTTGCGAACCTGCGTCGCCTCGCTGTGCGGGTCGGGCTCATCCCCTCCGGAAAGGACTCCGTGTGAAGTTCGATGCTCAGACGCTCGTGCTGATCGCGCTACTGCTTCCCTCGATTACGTTCCATGAGTTCATGCACGGCTACGCGGCCTATAGGCTGGGCGATCCAACAGCCAAGAATGCTGGTCGTCTGTCGCTGAACCCGCTCAGGCACATCGACCGGTTCGGTACGATCTTGCTGCCGTTGTTGCTCTGGGCGAGCGGTGGCCCCATCTTCGGGTACGCGAAGCCGGTTCCGGTGAATCCTCGCTATTTCAAGGACATACGGAAAGGCGATCTCATCACAGGAGTGGCCGGGCCTGCCGCGAACCTGGCTCTGGCACTATTTGGGGCAGCGCTTTCCTGGGGCGCGCTGCCGCTGGCCTCAGTCGCGGGTGTGCCCGTCGCACAGGCGCTGTACTTGGTGGGCAGCCAACTTGTTCTGGTCAACCTGGTGTTGATGTTCTTCAACCTGATTCCGATTCCTCCGCTCGATGGCTCAAGCATCATCCCCATCTTCCTCTCGGACAAGGCGTTGCACAGCTGGTATCAGATGCAGCGCTACTCGTTCGGTATCCTGCTGGTACTTCTCTGGGTCGTGCCGATGGTGACGAATGTCAGTCCCGTCAGTGAGTACTTCAAGTACACGGTCTACCCGGTAATGAATCTGCTGCTGCCCGGCTAGAGATCGAGGGGGGACATAGTTTGGATTCTCAGACACCGGCAACGTTCGGCTATCAACCTTCTCCCAGCTCACCTCAACTGGCTGACCTTGAGGACAAGGTGGGTCGACAGCGTCGCACCATCATCATCCTATGGATTGTGATCGCGGTAGTCGTCTGCTGTGGCTGCGTGGTCGTGAGCGGTGTCGCGCTGACTGCGGGCTTCCTGTTCGCCACTGACAGCGCCTCGACGAATGACGTGGCGCTGCGCGCTGTCGAGCAACGGGTCCGATCGGTCTACGGTACCGACCTTGCTACGGTAACTGCGGAGCCGGTCACCACTGTCGACCAGCAGGACCCTTTCGCAAAGTTGTATGAGAGTCAGAAGTACCTGCACGTCGCCTACCGCCTCAAGGAGACGGACGTCACCGTCTCGGCGATGGTCACCGACATCAACTTCCTGCGCGACGAAGGCGTTCTGCCTCCGGACAACGCGCTAGCGAGCCGCCTGAGCACCAAGCAGTTCGTGCAACTGCTTGAGGCCTACGGTGCGCAGACCTCGAGACCGGCTGCGGGGGCGCTTCGCTATACGGAGGCAGGGACTGCTAAGGCGGACGAGGAGACCATCGATATCGAACAGGAGACATTCCGCACAGCGGAACTGTGGCTTGTACCTGAAGGTGTCGTCGCACGGGAGGGAAGGGTCGTCACTGATCTCAACAACCAGCTGGCGCACATCTTCGTGTATGACGACAAGCTCGGTACGTTCCGATTCGTTGGGACGGAGCAGTGGACCAGCGATCAAGCGTGGGGTGAGCTCTAGGTCCGTTCAATCGGCTCGGCCACTGTCCCTGCGCTACAATCCTCTGGCATCGTTTCGCACCGCTATCCGACCTTCTCGGCGAGGAGCAGCATCCCGTATGACCAAGAAGCGCACACTCACCGGCTACCGGCCCACCGGCAAGCTCCACTTGGGCCACTGGTTCGGCAACCTGCAGAACATGTTGCAGATGCAACACGACTACGACGCCTACTATTTCATCGCGGACTTCCACGCTCTCACCAGTGATTGGGCCGACCCCAGCGGCATCTCGCAGTACACCGAAGAGATGGTGCTCGATTGGTGTGCTGCGGGGCTCGATCCGGACGTCTGCACCATCTACCGCCAGTCCGACGTACCTGAAGTCGCTGAGCTGATGCTCTACTTCTCGATGGTGCTTCCGATGTCGTGGCTCGAGCGTACTCCCAGCTACAAAGAGCAGCGCGCGCAGATAACGACCAAGGACCTCGGTAACGTGGGCTTCTTCCTCTACCCCGCACTTCAGGCCGCAGATATCGCGATCGTGCTCGCTGACGCGGTTCCGGTGGGAGAGGACCAGCTTCCTCACCTCGAGCTGACCCGTGAGATCGTCCGGCGGTTCAACAACACCTACGGCGAGTTCCTCAGGGAGCCGCAGGCGATCATCGCCACTCAGGGTGCACGCGTTCCCGGCACCGACGGCCGAAAGATGAGCAAGTCATACGGCAACTCGATCTTCATCAGCGATTCCGAACCTGACATCCGCGCCAAAGTGATGAGCTTCATGACCGACCCTGCGCGTAAACTCAAGACCGACCCGGGCGATCCAGACATCTGTCCGTTGCACTCCGTGCATAAGCTCATCGCGCCGGATGAGGAGATCGCTCAGTGGGACGCGTGTTGTCGTTCGGCTGAATGCGGTTGTGTGATGCACAAGCGCAAGCTGGCCGATGATCTCGTGTCCTATCTCGGCGCGTTCCAGACCCGTCGCGCTGAGCTTGCCGCGATTCCGGGCTACGCCGCAGAGGTACTTGCAGCGGGCGCCGCCAAAGCGAGGCCGATCACCAGCGGCGTGGTTGCGGCCTGCCGCGAACTGATGGGCCTCGATCCCCGGACCGAGCTGACCGCAGGGATCGAACGCCGTGACGCAGCGGCTGCCGCTGCCGCACTGGAGTCACACCCTTCGTTCCTTGACGCCGAGTAGGTAGCGCGAGCCGTGGGCTACAACGTCAAGACAGACGTATTCGAGGGTCCCTTCGATCTGCTTCTGCACTTGGTGTCTCGGCAGAAGCTCGATGTGAACGCGATCTCGATATCCGACGTCGCGGACCAGTACCTCGAACACATCGACCGGATGGCTGATCTCGATCTGGACGTGGCAAGCGAGTTCCTTGTTCTCGCCGCCACCCTGCTGGAGATCAAGGCATCCTCGTTACTGCCGCGCCAAGAGGCCTACATCGGTGACGAGCTCGATGACCTGTCACCCCAGGAGGCACGCGACATACTGGTTGCGCGCCTGATTGCTTACAAGCAGTTCAAGAACGCGGCGGGAGAGCTCTCGTCGCGTATGGAGAACGAGAACCACATGCACCCGCGTCAGGCGGGACTCGAAACGCAGTTCCTTGGTCTCATGCCTGACTATCTCGAAGGCCTCACGCTTCACGCGCTCAGCGTCATCTGCGCCGACCTGGAGCACAAGCGCGAGGTGTTTCTGCTCGAGGCCGAGCATGTTGCCAGCATGCCCATCTCACTTGAGCTGCACGCCGAGAGCGTGCGCAGACAGGTGTCCCACAGCAAGCAGGCCACCTTCAGTGAACTGGTGGGCAAAGACGCGACGCCTGAGGTCATCGTGGTGACGTTCCTCGCGATTCTGGAGCTATACAAGCGCGGACTCATCGACATCGTTCAAGACGCCCTGTTCGGCGACATCGTCGTCTCCCACTTGAGCCCTGAAGATGCCGCCGCACGCGGCGTTGCTGAGGAGGATATCCATGAGTGAGAACACCGCAGTCAGAGGACCGCTTGAGGCACTGCTGTTCGTGAGCGATGAACCGGTGTCGGCCGCGCGCTTGGCTCGGCTACTCGAGGCCACCCCAGGAGAGGTCGAAAGCGCACTTGCCGAGCTCGCACAGGAGTACCGTGACGCGGAGCGTGGCTTCCAGCTGCGTGAGGTCGCGGGAGGCTGGCGGCTGTACACGCACCCGGCGCATCACGATCTGATCGAACAGTATGTCCTGTCATGGGACACTCGTCGCCTCTCACAGGCCGCGCTTGAGGCGCTGTCTGTCGTCGCCTACCACCAGCCTGTGACTCGCGCCGGAGTGAACGCGGTTCGCGGTGTCAACTCGGAGGGCGTGATCGCGTCGCTCATGGAGAAGGGGCTCGTGCGAGAGGCCGGTCGCGACAAGAACCAGGGAAATGCGATTCTCTACTCGACTACCAGAACTTTCCTTGAGAAGTTCGGTCTCAAAGACATCAGCGATCTTCCTCCACTTGCTGCGTTTGCACCTGATGACGACACCGAGCGAGCCATCAGAGAGCGCCTCTCATCTACCGAGATGTCTGCATTCGAGGTCGACGATTCCGCCGATGACGATGAGATCGCCGAGGTCGACTAGCGGATGGTAGCGCCACAGGACAACGACCGCCTAGAGGTAGGGCTTCAGTCTTCGCAAAGCGAGGAACGTGTCGTTCCTCTGCGCCTCCAGAAGTTCCTCGCGCGCGCCGGGGTGGCGTCTCGGCGAGGTAGCGAGGACCTGATGACTGCCGGCCGGGTCACGGTCAACGGAGTGGTCACGACCGAGCTGGGCGCCAAAGTCGATCCGCTGGTTGATGTCGTTGCAGTCGATGGTGTTCCAGTCCTTGTCGCGGGGGCGCCGGTTTATCTGGCTCTACACAAGCCAAGCGGCGTGGTCACCACCATGAGCGACCCGCAGGGACGTCCCACCGTTGCGACACTGGTGCCCACCGACCAGTATCCCGGGCTCTTTCCAGTGGGCAGACTCGACTTCGAGACCACCGGCCTGCTTCTCTTCACTACCGACGGAGAGCTCTCGCACCGCCTGCTTCACCCCCGCTGGAAGGTCGAGAAGTCATACGCGGTGCTCGCTGACGGTCGCCTCGACGCCAAGGACATCGAACGTCTGGAGGTGGGTATCAAGCTGGACGATGGGCTCACCGCCCCTGCGAAGGCGCGCATTCTCGATCACAGAGCAACCAACACGCTCGCGGAGATCACCATCACCGAGGGCCGCAAACGCCAGGTGCGCAGGATGTTCTCGGCGTTGTCCCATCCGGTGATCGAGCTGCATCGAGTGCGCTTCGGGCCGGTCGAGTTGGGCATGCTGGGCCCCTCGAGTTGGCGACACCTGTCTGCCGATGAAGTCACAGATCTGCGCCGCGTGACCGAGATGGGGGAGTAGATGGCTCTCGTGGTGATCACGGGCGGGGCCCGCAGCGGCAAGAGTGGTGCCGCGGTCCAGCTTGGTCGAGTCAGAATGCTGGATGGCGCGCTTGTGACCGTAGCGGTCTTCGGACGTGAGAGTATCGATGCTGAGTTCGTTCTGCGCGTCGATGCACACCGTGCAAGCAGGCCAGAAGGCTGGAACACCATCGAGGCACGCGATTCCCGTTCCTGGATAGATTCAGTTCCCGATGACGGGCTGCTCATCATCGACTGCCTGGGTACCTGGGTGGGCCTTGCGATGGAAGAGGCCTTCGACTCCTGCATGTCTGGAGGCTTGGGAAGTGCACCCGCTGATTCATTGCCCACAGGATTCTCAGAAGAGTTCGAGGCGCGTACCACACCTGTGATCGACTGGCTTGTGTCACGTGCCGGGGACACGATTGTCGTGACCAACGAGGTCGGCGACGGCGTGGTTCCGGAGTTCGCCAGCGGAAGGTTCTTCCGAGACGAGCTTGCAAGAGCCAACCGGACGCTGGTTGCGAGCGCCGACTCGGCCTATCTCTGCGTCTGCGGCCGGCTACTTGATTTGTTGAAGCTGCCCGTCGATGTGTCATGGCCGGAGGACTGATCATGTTGGGTGATCTGCGTCGTGCGGTCGAGTTGCTCACGCTGGTTCCTGTGCGAGCTGACTGGCCCGAGGGTCGGCGAGTACGTATCGCTGGCTGGTTTCCACTGGTCGGTCTCAGTATCGGTGTGGTGGGCTGGGGCGTGATGCATCTTCTCCAGAGTGTCGGTTGGTACGGCGAGGCGTCGTTGGTGATCGCCGCGGTGATTGTGGCCTTCTCGGCATGGATCACTCGGAGTCTTCACTACGACGGGCTCGCCGATATCGCTGATGCGTGGTGGGGTGGCGACACGCTCCCGCGGCGGCATGAGATCATGAAGGACTCGTCAATCGGCGCGTTCGGAGCGACAGCGATTGCACTCGTTGTCGCTCTACAGGTCACCTCGATCGGTAGCATCATCGGCGGTCTGCATCAGATACCGCTCCTGCTGGTGGTGCCTCTCTCGCGCTTGTCGTCTACCTTCTCGGCATGGTTCGGAACCCCCGCTCGTGACGGCGGTCTGGGGCGATCGGTCATGGGTCGCCCCGGGATGGGCGAACTCGTCGCTGCCGGCGCTGTCGTGGTGATCTGCGCGGTGGCTGGTGGACTCGCGCTTGGCATCTGGGGTCTTGTGTTCGTAGCCGTCGGGATCGCTGCGGCACTTGTCGTGCCACATGTCATCGCGTTGCGTTTTGGTGGTGTGACCGGGGATGTGATGGGCGCAAGTGTCATGGTGGTAGAGACTCTGTTGTACCTGTTTGCCGCCTTCGGCTTGGAGTTGCTGCAGTGAAAGAGACCGAGATACTGCTCGTCCGCCATCCTGAAACGCAAGCCAACGTGACCGGTCAGCTGATTGGGCACGGGCATTCGCCGTACACTCGCGACGGAATGAGGCAGCTCGCGCGCGTCCCGCGTAAGATCGCCCGTTTCGAGCCGCAGACCGTCTGGAGCAGCCCGCTTGAACGCGCGCACAGACTGGCCGAACGCGCCGCCCGGTTGGCGCGTGTCCCGTTGGTGGTCGATGATCGGCTGCTTGAGCTGGACTTCGGCGATGCCGAGGGACTCACGTTCGAGGAGATCGCATCGCAGAAGATGGTCTTCAACTACCAAAGCCGAGAGGAGCCTGTGGCGCCTGGTGGCGAATCGAGAGGCGACATCGAGCGCCGTACGGCTGCATTCCTCGACGAACTTGTTGCCGCTGGCGGGACCCACGCGGTGGTTGCCCATGGGGGGGTCGTGCGTGCTGGCCTCGTCCACCTGTTGGGACTGTCCTCCACTGACGTGTGGGCCTTCCACATCCACAATGCGCAGCTGGCACACATTCGAGTGATCGATGGCCACGGTGTGCTGGAGGAGTACGTACAGGGCTAGGGTATGGTCTTCTGGGCGTCGGTCGCCGGAAGTGGTGTGCAGATTGTTTGCTCCGCCCAACGCGACCTGCGACAATCGTGCGCACACTTCGCCCCTGCGAAAGGGGCACGCGACCGTGGAGGGGCCACATGACTGACTGGGATGCACTATTGCGCGACGAACTCGCACCGATGGTTCCCTACGCCCCCGGTCTGCGCGCCTCTGAGGTGCGCGAACGATGTGGCTGCGACACGATCCACAAGCTTTCGAGCAACGAGAGCCCGTACGGTCCAGTCGCCGAAGCACAGTCCGCCATGCGTGCGGTGCTCCCTCACTTGAATGTCTACAGCGACGGTTCCGCGCGTGCGCTTCGGCGTCGACTTGGCGAGCACTTGAACGTCGAAGAACGGCATATCGTTGTGGGAAACGGAAGCAATGAGCTTCTGCGCATAATTGCTCAGTGTGTGCTGCGCCCGGGTGACGAGTGCGTATTCGCTTGGCCGAGCTTCGTGGTGTACCCGATGGTAACGCAGTTGATGGGGGCCACTTCTGTCAAGGTCCCCCTCGCTCCTGGTCAGGTGCACGACCTTGATGCGATGGCCGCAGCGATCACCGACAAGACACGACTGATCTTTCTGTGCAATCCCAACAATCCCACTGGCACCATCTACACGCGTGAGGCATTCGAGAAGTTCCTAGCCGCGGTTCCGGAAGATGTGCTTCTGATCATCGATGAGGCGTACTTCGAATATGTCACCTGCGGCACGTTTCCCAACGGGCTGGACTACTTCGACGGTCAGCGTGCTCTCGGCGTTTTGCGAACATTCTCGAAGATCTACTCGCTTGCGGGCGCTCGTGTGGGCTACGGAGTGCTGCCTGAACCCCTGATCGCGGCCGTCAGCAAGGTCAGAGAACCGTTCAATGTGAACTCCGTAGCGCAGATCGGTGCGTACTACTCGCTGGATGCAACAGAAGAAGTGATTCGGCGTGCTTCGGTCAACTCTGCCCAGCGCGAGAGTCTGTACCACTGTTTCGATCGGCTGCACATCGAATACGCGCGATCCGAGACCAACTTCATATACGTCCTCACGCAGAAGCCCGTCGAGGTTTTCAACGCTCTGTTGTCCCACGGTGTAATCGTCAGAGACTTCGGTACCGCTCCTGCGCTTCGTGTCGGCATCGGGACTCCGGCCGACACGGAGGCGACGATCGTGGCGTTCGAAGCGGTCTCCGCGCAGCTGGGTGGCATCTGATGTCGACGAGCTTCTCTCGGGTTACCGTCATAGGAATCGGTCTCATCGGTGGCTCACTCGCCCGAGCGCTCAAGAATCTCCCACACGCACCTGAGGTGCGCGGCATAGACGTCGATCCCGAGTCGCTAGCCTGGGCTGTCGACAACGGCGTGATCGACTCTGCTGCATCACCGGGCAGTGACGCAGCCCGGCTCTGGCTCGACGCAGGAGGATCCGATCTGGTGGTCATCGCCACTCCTGCCCGTTTCGCTGCAGGCTGGCTCTCTGAACTCGGCATCGCTGGATTCGACGGAGTTGTGACCGATGTCGCCTCGACCAAGAGTGGCGTGCTCTCAGCAGCGACATCGCTGCTCGCGCAACCCACGCGTTTTGTGGGAGGACACCCAATGGCCGGCAGCGAGCGCAGTGGCGTGACCGCGGCTCGGGCCGATCTGTTCGCGGGCGCATACTGGCTGCTGACCCCCGCTGCCGATACCGATCCCGACGCCTATCGTGCTGTCCACGCGTTGGTCTCGGCGATAGGGGCACGTGTTATCTCGGTTGACGCAGAGGCACACGACCAGGCTGTTGCGATCGTGAGTCACGTACCGCACGTCGCAGCTGCGGCTTTGGTGGACCTGGCCTCGATCCACGCCGGTGAGGGTGGTGAACTCATGCGGCTGGCTGCCGGCGGGTTCAAGGACACGACTCGCATCGCGGCCGGCTCGCCGGAGCTGTGGACCGGCATCTGTCTGGACAACGCTGACGCGCTCGCAGGCGGACTTGCGGAGCTGCGAGGCGTGCTGCGCGATTTCGAGGTGCTCGTGCGCTCGCGCGATGCGGTTGGTATTACCACATGGCTCTCTTCGGCCGCAGACGTTCGGCGCTCTCTTCCGGCCCAGTGGGTCCCGGCTACCTCCGCACTCACCGAATTGGTCGTGCCCATGGACGACCGTCCCGGCGTGGTCGCAGCGATCACCAGCGCGGTGTCGCGAGCCGGCTGCAACATCGAGGGAATCGACATCGACCACGAGACCGAAGACCGCGCTCTGCTCGTGCTCGTGCTCACCGACGAAGGCGACCTCGACCGGCTGTCCTCGGACCTCGAACGACTCGGCTTCGAGACTCGTTTCACTCCGCTCGCCGAGACGGGCGAAGACCAGTGAACAAGAGCTTCGGCCCCGGATCATGTCCATTACGAGGCACAGTCCATGTGCCTGGAGACAAGTCGCTTTCGCACCGCGCCGTGCTGTTCTCGGCGATGGCGCGGGGCGTGTCACATGTAAGTGGGGTGCTGGATTCGGCCGACGTGCGCTCGACTATTGAAGCGGTGCGAGCTCTGGGCGCTCGAGTCGATCTATCGGTGTCGCCTGACGGCTCGCTCGCAGGCGCGATCGAAGGCTGGGGAGCCAGCGGACCCGTCGCGCCAGCGAGTCCTATCGATTGCGGGAACTCAGGCACCACCGCCCGACTGCTGATGGGGATGCTAGCGGGCTGGCCCATCGTGGTCACACTTACCGGCGACAGTTCGCTCTCCCTCCGTCCGATGCGTCGCGTGACGGACCCGTTGTCCGAGATGGGTGCGAACTTCCTGACGACTGACTCAGGCACGCTGCCGGTCACTGTCCAGGGCTCTGCGACACTCAGGCCGCTCTCCTACCACTCGCCAGTCGCTTCAGCGCAGGTCAAGACCGCGCTTCTGCTCGCCGGCATACGTGCCATCGGCGGTGTTCGCGTGGTCGAGCCAGCTCCCAGCCGTGACCACACAGAGCGGCTGTTGCCTGCGTACGGCATCCCTGTGACCG
The DNA here is from genome assembly GCA_002841275.1 of Actinobacteria bacterium HGW-Actinobacteria-7. Classification (GTDB taxonomy): domain Bacteria; phylum Actinomycetota; class Coriobacteriia; order Anaerosomatales; family PHET01; genus PHET01. The sequence continues at coordinate 42,945 of PHET01000011.1, forward strand.
TGGACGCTCAGGAGTTCTCAGCTTCGCTTTGTGGTCCCGTGGTGCCGATGGCGACCGATGTCGATGTCCCGCGCGACCCTTCGTCAGCCGCCTTCCTGGTGAGCGCAGCGGTTCTGATACCGGATAGCGAGGTCGTACTTCCCGGTGTCTCTCTCAATCAGACTCGAGTGGGCTTTCTTCACGTGCTTGAGCGAATGGGAGCACAGATCGAGGTGGTCGATCCAAACGTGGAGGGCAATGAGCCTGTTGCCACCATCGTCGCGCACCATACGAAGCAACTGCGCGCCACGCTCGTCACCGAAGGCGAGGTGCCTTCACTTGTGGACGAAGTTCCGGTGCTGGCTCTCGTTGCTGCGCTGGCACAGGGCACAACACGGTTCGAGGGCGTGGGGGAGTTGCGGGTCAAGGAGTCCGATCGCCTCGCTGCTGTGGCAGACGGTCTCACCGCGCTGGGGGTGACCGTGCGTACCGGTGGAGACTGGCTCGAGGTGGACGGCCCATCCGAACTCGGTGCCCAGACGCTTGACTCGCTTCACGATCACCGACTCGCGATGGTATGGGCGCTTGCGGGCCTAGTTGGCGTGGGCCGTGTGAAGGTCTCAGACTACGAAGCCGTCGACGTCAGCTACCCGCGTTTCGCCGATGACCTGGCGGCACTGGCAGACGGCGCTCAGTAGTACAATCACTCATGCCCATCTCCGCGTGAAAGTGAATCGTCTTCAATGATCATAGCCATCGACGGGCCAGCAGGCTCCGGCAAGTCGACTGTCGCCAAGCTCGTCGCGCGTAGGATGGGTTTCAGGTATCTCGATACCGGCGCGATGTATCGGGCGCTCGCATTCCATGCCCTTGCGAACGGCGTGTCGACTTCCGATGAAGACGCGGTCGTTCGACTCGCAACCCAAAGCGAGGTCACCTTCGCACATGAGCCCGGCGATCCGCTGCCGTCGCGCGTCTTTATCGCGGCCGAGGACGTGACCGCCGCTATCAGGACTCCGAGCGTGGATGACGCGGTCAGTGCTGTCGCACGTCTTCCGCGTGTGCGTGCGGCTATGCTTGAGCAGCAAAGACATCTTGGCCGCGACAGCGACATCGTTGTCGAAGGACGGGATATCGGCACGGTGGTCTTTCCGAACGCAGAGGTCAAGGTGTTTCTCACGGCGACTCCCGACGAGCGCGCGCGCCGTCGTGTGGCCCAGCAGGCCCAAAGCGGTGCACTGGTTGACATCGCCGATGTTCGCGAGTCGATCGAGCGCCGTGACAGCGCCGATTCCACTCGCGAGATCGCACCGCTCGTCGCCGCCGATGACGCGCACCAGCTCGACACCACGGGACTGTCGATCGACGAAGTCGTAGAGCGCATCGCCCAGTTCGCTGAGGGTGAACGAGCGTGAGCGTGAGTGACAGTCGCTTTCGTGGAAGACCCGTCAGCGGCCCCGAATCGCCCCGATGGGGACTCGCGTTCGCTCTGCGTGTCACGGTCGCACCAATGCTCAGAGCGCTCTTCCACGTCCGAGTATCCGGGCTGGAGAACGTTCCCGAAGGTCCGGCCATTCTCGCGGGGAATCATGTCAGCTACCTTGACCCGGTGCTCCTGTGGTGTGTGACGCCACGGCCGGTGCACTTCGTTGCGAAGTCGGAGATATGGAATAGTCGCGTATTGGGCTGGATGGCCGAGCGCGTATGGGCGTTTCCCGTCAACCGGGGGAGCGCGGATCGTGAGATGATCACGACAGCTACCGGGTTGTTGCAGGCAGGCGATCTTCTTGGCATGTTTCCCGAGGGAACGCGCAGCCACGTTCCTGACTCCGGTGAGCTTGGACAGGCGCACGGCGGAGTGTCCTTCATCGCTCTGAGAGCCGATGTGCCGATTGTTCCCGTGCGGTTTTCGGGTACGGATAAGGCGTGGGCCCGCGGGCAGAAGGTCCCGCGGCTCGCGAAGGTCCGCATCAGGTTCCTTGAGCCGGTTCATCCGAACCAGTTCGAGGGCGGTCGCAAGGAGCGCATGGAAGCTTTGACCGCTGAGGTCATGCGTCGGATTGCGGCCGCCGTAGATGTGCCGGAAGAAGGCTGACGTGCGCGTCGAAGTGGCCCGCTACGCGGGCGTATGCTACGGGGTTGAAAGAGCACTGAGGCTTGCCGAGGAGGCCGCACACAGCGGCGGCGCTGTGCACACCCTTGGCCCGCTCATCCACAACCCGCAGGCGGTTGAAGCGCTGAGGGACAAGGGCGTTGAAGTCGCTCGGTCTCTCGACGACGTGGACACTGGCACGCTGGTGATCCGTAGCCACGGCGTGGATCCCACGATTATCGAGGAGGCCCGTGCTCGGGGGCTGCGCGTAGTGGATGCGACCTGCCCTCACGTCAGCAAGGCCCACGAGGCCGCAGAAACTCTTAAGACAGAAGGCTACTCTGTAGTCATCGTTGGCGAGGCCGATCATCCCGAGGTCGAAGGCATCATGGCGCATGCCGGGGGAGAGGCGCTCGTTATCGAGAGCGTCGCGGAGATTCCTGAAAGGCTGCCCTCGCGCCGGATCGGCGTCGTCGTGCAGACGACCCAGTCCGAGGCCTTGCTCGCCCAGGTTGTCGCTGCGCTTGTGCCGCGCGTCAGCGAGTTGCGTGTGCACAACACGATCTGCTCGGCGACCGGGAAGCGCCAGCGGTCCGCTGCGGAGCTTGCAGAGGGCGTGGACGTGGTCGTGGTAGTGGGCGGTCACAACTCAGGGAATACCGCACGACTTGTCGAGATATGCCGAGAGATCAACCCGCGCACCCATCACGTCGAGACTGCGGATGACCTCGATGCAGTCTGGTTCGCTGGCGCGCAGGTAGTCGGCGTAGCCGCTGGTGCTTCCACCCCCGCACAACAGATGCAAGGTGTCATCCAAGCCATCGAATCCATGGAGTAGCACACGATGACGCGAGCGCAGTATGCACCAACCGATCTGCCCGGTCGCCGTGGTGGCGTCATCGCGCACGTTGAGCCCGGGTCAGCGGCTGAGTCCGCGGGTATCGGCAGTGGCGAGATTCTGGTTGCCGTCGAGGGCGTTTCGCTGAGCGATGTGCTCGACTGGCAGTGGCACTCAGATGCAGACGAGATTGACGTCACGGTGGCATCGCCAGGCGGACAGACGCGGGAAGTGTCGCTGCAGCGCGAGCCGGGACGGCCATGGGGCATCGAGTTCGAAGATGCGCTGTTCGACGATGTGAGGACGTGCAGGAACAACTGCGTGTTCTGCTTCATGAGCCAGCTGCCATCCGGCATGCGTCCCGCGCTTTACCTTCGCGACGACGACTACCGATTGAGCTTCCTCCAGGGCAATTTCATCACACTCACCAACCTCACAGATGAGGACGTGCAGCGTATCGGCGAGCAGCACCTCTCGCCGCTCTACGTCTCACTGCACGCGGTGACTCCGGAGGTACGCGCGGACTTGGTGTGCGCTCGGGAGGATCGCGCGATCGAGCGCTTCGACGAACTGCTTGAGATCGGTATCGACCTGCATGTGCAGATCGTACTTGTGCCGGGAGTCAATGACGAGGATGAACTCGATCGGACCCTCACGTGGCTTGCAGAGCGTGAAGGGGTCGTCTCGGTGGGGATCGTCCCGCTGGGATACACGCGGTATCAGGAGCGATTCTTCTCCGGCTACGAAGATCAGATCACGGCTGCGACTGTCATTCAACAGGTGCAGCGCTGGCAGTTCGAGTCTCGCGAGCGCGATGGTGTGACGTGGGTGCACCTCGCTGACGAGTTCTACCTCAACGCGCGCGCACCGTTTCCCACTGCGGAGTGGTACGACGAGTACCCGCAGTATGAGAACGGCATCGGCATGGTCCGCAGCTTCGCTGATGAGGTGGGCGAGCAGCTGACCGAGCTGAAGGCCGCAGTCGCCAGACTTCCTGAGGAGGCCGAGGAGATCACCCTTGTGACGGGCATGATGGCCGCCACTACTCTCGCCGGCGCTCTCAATGCGTTGAATGCGGTAGGCAGGGTCCGCTTGCTTGCGGTTCCCAACCGATACTTCGGCGGCAATGTCTCGGTGACCGGGCTACTCACCGGACACGATCTAGCCGACGCCATCCGCACCGATAGCGCGAATCTGGGTACACCGACCACCTACCTACTTCCCGATGTTGTGTTCAACGACGATGATCTCACCCTCGACAACCACACCCTCGAAGAGATCATCGCCGAGAGCGGTTGTGATGTACGTGTGGTATCCTGCGACGCCGCGGGACTGCTCTTCGGCCTTCAAGACGGAACCAGTAACCCTCCCGCATGATGTATTAAGGAGTGACGCGGTCATGCCGCTTCCCATCGTAGCCGTCGTGGGTAGGCCCAATGTGGGCAAGTCCACGTTCGTCAACAGAATCGCCCAGACATCCGACGCCATCGTTCACGAGGCGCGCGGCGTGACGCGAGATCGAAGCTATCACCGCGCGGACTGGAACGGAAAGGACTTCCTGCTGATCGATACCGGTGGTATCGAGGCCGGGAGTATCGACGAGTTCCAGTCCTCGATTCGTGCCCAGGCCTATATGGCGACAGAAGAAGCCGACGCCATTGTCTTCCTAGTGGACGGCAAGAGCGGCATCGCTCCGGACGACCAGGAAGTCGCCAACATCCTGAAGCGCACCAACAAGCCGGTGTTTCTCGCAGTGAACAAGGTGGACAACCCGGGCAGCGAGGCCGAGACCTACGACTTCTGGTCGCTTGGTCTGGACACGCCGTATCCGGTCAGCGCCACTCACGGCAACGGCACGGGCGATCTGCTCGACGAGATCGTGGCGGTGTTGCCGGATATCGAGCCCGAGGTCGACGATGACGTGATCAACATCGCGATCATCGGTCGGCCCAACGCCGGGAAATCGTCGCTGCTCAACCAGCTTCTGGGACGTGAACGCGCTATCGTGTCACCGGTCGCAGGCACCACAAGGGATTCAATCGACACCTCGTTCGAGTACCGCGGTCAGAAGCTCGTTCTCGTTGACACCGCTGGTATTCGACGCAAGTCGCTCATCGACGAAGACGTTGAGTACTACGGATTCGTCCGCGCTATGCGCGCCATCGACCGTGCTGACGTCGCGTTGTTGGTCATCGACTCGACCATCGGGCTGACCGATCAGGATCAGCGTGTGGCGCGATTCGCCGAGGAGCGCGGGTGCGCGATCATCATCCTGCTGAACAAGTGGGATGCGCTCGACGAGGAAGAGGACGCAAAGAAGGACCTTGAGGTGCGCGTTGAAGAGCGTATGGGTTTCGTGGGCTTTGCGCCCGTGTTGCGCATCAGCGCGCTGACAGGCAAGGGCGTGCATCGCATCTGGGACAACGTGATGAAGGTCTACTCGAACTACACTCAGGAGATCTCGACAAGCCAGCTCAACAAGCTGCTCACTGATATGCGCGAGTTCGGCCACACAAAGAACGAGGGTGGCAAGTCTCTTCGCATGCACTACGTCACACAGACACGTATCTCTCCTCCGGGATTCGTGTTCTTCGCTAACCATCCTACGATGATCGATGACAACTTCCGACGCTATGTCGAAAACCGTTTGCGGGAGCGTTTCGACTTCTCAGGTACCCCGGTCATTCTCAAGTTCCGCAAGAAGGACTGACCCAGGCATGCTGCTCCATGTCCTGCGCATAGCTGCCCCTTTGGTGGTCGGCTACCTCGTGGGCGGGATTCCCTTCTCGCTGATTGTTGGCAAGCGCTTCTTCGGCATCGACCCGCGTGAACACGGTTCGGGCAACCTTGGAGCCACCAACGTCTTTCGTGTCCTCGGTGCACGCCCTGCGTTGGCCGTGGCGTTGGCCGACGTGAGCAAGGGAGCCGCAGCCGTTGCCCTGGCGATGCTCGTATGCCCGCCTTCGGTCACCGGTAACGCCCGTGACTGGGTGCTCATCGCGGTTGCGATGACTGCGGTACTAGGCCATTCGTTCTCCCCATATATTCGCTTTCGTGGTGGCAAGGGAGTGGCCACGGCCGCAGGCGCCATTGCTGTGGTCATGCCGCTCACCCTGCCGTTCCTGCTTCTCACGTTCGTTCTGGTCATTTACCTCGGCCGTATCGTGTCTCTGGCATCAATCGTTGTGGCGGTCGAGTTCCCCCTACTGACCCTATGGCTCTACCGCGACAGGCCTGCGCTGTTGGTGTTCTCGGCAGTGGCTGCGGCTCTTGTCATCGCGCGACATCGCACCAATATCATGCGCATTGCTCACGGCCAGGAGAACAAGATCTCTTTCAGCGGCCGCGGGCAGCTGAGTAATGTATTGTTGAAGAAGGACGAGACTGTTTCCGAAGACTCGGAGGACTAAGTGCGCATTTCTGTAATCGGCGCCGGCTCGTGGGGCACCGCTGTCTCCTGGCTCCTTAGCGGAAAAGGTCACGAGGTTCGCCTGTGGGCGCGCGAGCCCGAGATCGCGGACGGGGTCAACTGTGACCACCGCAACCCGTTGTACCTGCCTGATGTACCGCTCGCGGCCAGTGTCGTCGCGTCGTCTGACATCGGCGAGGCGTTGGAGGGCGCTGAGGCTGTGGTGATGGTCACGCCATCGATGGGCGTGCGCACGACCGCTGAGGCCATGCAGCCGCACCTCGGCTCCGACACCCCCGTCGTCATACTCAGCAAGGGCGTCGAGAACGGCACATTCATGCTGATGACAGAGGTGCTCGCCGACGTCTTCGGCAACGACATGCGCATCGCGGGGCTCTCCGGACCCAACCATGCCGAAGAGGTCAGCCGGGGTATTCCATCTGCTACGGTCGTAGCCTCCCACAATGACGCCGTTGCTCAGCTCTTCCAAGACGTGTTCATGGCGCCGTTCTTCCGTGTCTACACCAACACCGACGTCATCGGCGTCGAACTCTGTGGCGCGAGCAAGAACGTCGTGGCCATCGCTGCGGGCATGTGCGACGGCCTCGGCTACGGGGACAACACCAAAGCGACGCTTATGACGCGCGGGCTTGCAGAGATGACGCGCCTTGGTGCCGCGATGGGGGCCAACCCTCTGACCTATATGGGTCTTGCGGGCATGGGTGATCTGATCGTCACATGTGCAAGCCGCCACTCCCGCAACCGCGGTCTGGGAGAGCTCATCGCGACAGGTGGCACGCTCGAGGAGTACACCAAACGCACTCAGATGGTCGTCGAGGGCGCTGCTGCATGCGTGTCGATCGACGAATTGAGCAAGCGTAAGGGAATCGAGTTGCCCATCACGCATATGGTGCGGGAGATTCTCTACGAGGGGCTGTCGGTACATGCCGCCGGAGAGATGCTCATGGGCCGAGAAGCCCGCGACGAACTTCACGGCATGGGTTTTGTCGTCGACTAGCTCCGAACATCACAGACCGCCCAAGGCGAGGGGAGTGCTCACGTGTCCGACCGCATTCTGATGGCACCATCGATTCTCTCGGCCGACTTCACCCGGCTCGCAGAGGCGATCGAACTCGTTGAGGCAGGCGGGGCCGACTACATCCACATCGACGTGATGGACGGGCATTTCGTGCCCAACCTCACTATTGGGCCCCCGGTCATCAAGTCGATCAAGCGAATCGCGACCAAGCCTCTGGACGTGCACCTCATGATCGACAACGCCGACTCCACGATTGACTGGTATCTCGATGCCGGCGCTGATAGCGTCACTGTGCACGTTGAGTCATGCCCGCATCTCCATCGCACACTCATGCGCATTCGTGAGGCCGGCGCGTCACCGGCGGTCTGCGTCAATCCAGCCACCCCGGTGGACGCCATCATCGAGGTCCTCGGCATGGTCGACATGGTGCTCATCATGAGCGTCAACCCGGGCTTTGGCGGGCAGGCGTTCATTGGTCGAGCCGCCGAGAAAGTCTCCGAGCTGGCGTGGATGTGCGGAGAGCTGGGAATCGATCCACTCATCCAGATCGACGGTGGCATCACCTTGGAGACCGCTCCACTCGTCTCTGCTGAAGGGGCCCGCGTGCTGGTTGCCGGCAATGCGGTCTTCGGCCAGTCCGATCCGGTCGCCGCGATGCAGGCTATTCGGGTGGCTGCTCAGGCGGCAATCGTTTAGGAGGTCGGGATGCCTCTATTTGGGCGATTCAGCCCGATGGGGATGTCGCAGATCGACGCCACCGAGAAGATGGTCGTCGGCAGGGGCGAGCGGTTGCGTGACCTCTCGCAGCAGTCGTGGTCCAGGTTCTTCCTGTGGCTGGTGGTGAGGTTCGTGGGCTACGGCGTTGCAGCTGTCGTCGTGTGGCTGCTGGTCAACGTGTGGGTCGCCCGCCACTGAGGGACCTGAGCCGTCATGACGTCGGAATCACACCGTATCGGCGGTGTTGCTGCACGTCAGGTGCATGCTACAATCTCAATGCTTTCTTCAGGGCGGGGTGAGATTCCCCACCGGCGGTAATAGCCCGCGAACCCCGCAAGGGGCCGATCCGGTGTGATTCCGGGGCCGACGGTTAAAGTCCGGATGGGAGAAGGAAGGTCCGCATCCATGCGGCTATTCGAAGATGTCGCATCACAGGTCGATGATCCGTTCTTCGCGCGCGCTCTGTTGCTCGCCGAGAAGGGCAGGGGAGCGACCGCACCCAACCCGCTGGTAGGCTGCGTCATCGTGCGCGATGGCGCCATTGTCGGTGAGGGCTTTCACCCGCGCGCCGGTCAGCCTCACGCGGAGGTGTTCGCACTCCGAGACGCTGGAGCGCACGCCACCGACGCTGAGGTCTACGTTACGCTGGAGCCCTGCTCGCATGAGGGCAAGACACCGCCGTGCACCGCAGCACTCATAGATGCTGGCGTGCGCAAGGTCCATATCGGCATGCACGATCCGAATCCCATTGCCCGTGGCGGTGCGGACGTACTCCGAGAGGCCGGAATCGAGGTCGCTTTCGCCCCGGATCCGGAGCCGTTCGCAAAGCTCAACAGCGGTTGGCTCAAGCGTCTGGCCGTCGGGCTACCGCAGGTTGTAGCCAAGGTGGGCGCGAGCGTGGATGGGCATCTCTCGTTCGCCCCGGGCGAGCGAGCTTCGATTACCGGTTCGTCGGGCGCTCGCGTCACGCGCAGGCTTAGGGCTGCTGCCGACGCCGTTGTGGTAGGCGCCGCAACGGTCATCGCCGACGACCCGGCGCTTACTGTTCGTGACACAGACGGCCTGCTCGCGCACCGTCAGCCGTTGCGTATCGTACTCGTTCGACATCACGTGCCGGCGCCAAGCGCTCGGGTGTTCACGGACAACGCGGCCCCAACGCTCGTTCTGGCCGCTGAGGGCGCCCCTGAGGCCCAACTGTCGGCATTGCCTGTCGGTGTTGAGGTCGAGCGGTTCTCGGCGGGAGAAGGGTTTGAGGCGGCGCTCAGGGCACTTGCCCGGCGTGGATTGTCAGACATACTTGTGGAATGCGGCCCCACTCTGCTCACCGTGCTGGTTCGCAAGCACCTTTTCGACGAGCTTGTGGTGGTGACCGCAGGCGGGATGGCCGGTGCTTCAGCGCCTCCGTTGTTCCTGGGCGAACCGCAATGTTCTGGGGATACGCTGGTGCACGACTTGGCCCCGCTGGAAGCGGGTATCGTTGGAGATGTATCCATAACGGTCTGGGGACCCGCCCGTGGCGGGTCCGACCCAGCTGCATAGAGAGGGACGAACGTGTTCACCGGACTCATCGAATCACAAGGCGTCGTCACACGGCTTGAAAGGGTCTCTGGTGGCGGCCAGATGGAGGTTTACGCGCCGGATTTCGGCCGCGACATGGCTATAGGCGACTCGATCGCCGTAGACGGCGTCTGTTTGACGGTGGTCAAGTTCATCCGAGGGGCGTTCGTTGCGGACGTGTCAGAAGAAACCCTTTCCAAGACCACCCTGGGTGCGCTTCAGCAGGGTGGCAAGGTCAACCTTGAGCGGGCGTTGCGGTTCTCTGACCGGCTGGGAGGGCACCTGGTCACTGGGCACATCGACGGCATCGGCAGACTGCTACTCCGGCACGCAGCGGGCAACAGCACTGTCTACCAGTTCCAGATTCCTCCCACGATGGTTGAATATGTCGTGCCCAAAGGTTCTATAGCGATCGACGGCATCTCGCTCACGGTTGCGCAGATCAAGGGCGAATCGATTGCTGCCGCCGTGGTGCCTCACACGGAAGCTGCGACCACTCTGAAGGACAAACCGATCGGTGCTCCGGTCAACGTCGAGGTCGACATGATGGCCAAGTACGTGAAGAGGTTCGTGAGTATCTACGGCCCGCGTGGCGCGTCTGATGACGAGCCCAAGCGTGGGTTGGGCGACATGCTCCGCGATTTTGCAGAAGGGAAGTAGTCCGTACCTATGAACCCGCAACCCACACATCCTTTCGTCTCTATAGACGAAGCCATCACAGAGATCAAAGCGGGCCGCATGCTGATCGTGGTCGATGACGAAGACCGCGAGAACGAAGGCGATCTGGTGATGGCCGCCAGTAGGGCCACCCCGGATGCAATCAACTTCATGATCACGTTCGGCCGAGGACTCGTCTGCCTTCCGCTGACGGGTGAGCGCCTGGACCACCTCAAGATTCCGCCGATGATCGATATCAACACTTCGGAGCAGGGCACGGCATTTCAGGTAGCTATCGGTGCCAAGGGCAAGATCACCACCGGCATCTCACCTGCGGATCGCTGCACGACGGTTCTCGTCGCGATCGACCCCGCCACGCGACCGGAAGACATCTCCATGCCTGGACACGTGTTTCCGCTGCGCGCACGACCGGGTGGCGTACTGGAACGTGCCGGACATACCGAAGCCGCTGTCGACCTCGCGCGTCTTGCAGGTCTCGAACCCGCAGGTGTCATCTGCGAGATCATCAGTGCGGACGGCAGCATGGCGCGCCGTCCTGAGCTGGAGCACTTCAGCACGGAACACAACTTGAAGATGATCACGGTCGCGGATCTCATCAGGTATCGTCGCCGTACGGAGAAGCTGGTCGAACGTGCGAGCGAAGTGACCATGCCGACCCGATTCGGGGAGTTCACCGGCTACGGCTACACGGCTCTAACTGATGGCCGCACGCACATGGCGCTCGTCAAGGGCGAGGTCGCAGGCAAGGAGAATGTACTGGTTCGCGTGCACTCTGAGTGCCTCACCGGTGACGTCTTCCATTCGCTTCGCTGCGACTGCGGCGCTCAGCTGGAAGAGGCCATGCGTCTCGTCGACGAACAAGGGGAGGGCGTCATCCTCTACATCGTTGGCCACGAGGGACGCGGCATAGGACTCGGCAACAAGCTCAAAGCCTACGAGCTTCAAGAGCAGGGACAAGACACGGTTGAGGCCAATGAGTCGTTGGGATTCGCAGCTGACCTTCGAGACTACGGCATCGGTGCACAGATTCTCGCTGACCTCGGTCTGCACTCCATTCGCCTGCTTACAAACAACCCGCGCAAGATCGTCGGCCTCGAGGGCTACGGGCTCAAGGTCACCGAACAGGTGCCTCTCGAGATCGAGTCTTGCCCGACGAACTATGAGTACTTGCGAACCAAGAAGGACAAGATGGCGCATACGCTGCAACTCACGCAGCCGGCATCCACGACGGAAAGGAACGAATAGATGGCTACTTTTGAAGGCAACCTGATTGGGACTGGACTCAAGGTCGGCATCGTCATCTCCCGATTCAACGAGCTTCTGGGTTCGCGCCTGCTTTCGGGTGCGCAGGACGCGCTCGTTCGCCATGGCCTCAATGCCGAGGATGTCGATGTGGCTTGGGTGCCGGGGGCTTTCGAGATTCCGCTGGTCTGCAGCAAGCTCGCTACGTCAGGTCGATACGACGCCGTTATCGCGCTTGGCGTGATCATCCGCGGGGGTACTCCTCACTTCGAGTACATAGCCTCCGAGGTCTCGAAGGGCATTGCGAAGATCGGACTCGACACGGGTTTGCCGGTAATCTTCGGTGTCATTACCGCTGACAACATCGAACAGGCTGTGGAACGCTCTGGCACCAAAGCGGGCAACAAGGGCTGGGAAGCCGCCAACGCCGCCATCGAGATGGCGTCTCTGATGAAGAGCCTCAACTAGTCCCACCGAGCATGTGCCTATCCGAAAGCAGAGGTCTTCTGAGCGGGGAGTTGAGCTGAGTTGCTGCAGTACTTGGTCGATGCGGTGAGTCGTCTGGGTAACTGGGGCTACTTGATCATCTTCGTCATCGCTGTTCTTGAGTGCGCGGCGTTCCTCGGACTGTTCGTTCCGGGCGAGAGCCTGTTGCTTGTGGCAGGATTTCTCTGTCATCGAGGCATTCTGCATGTCGATCTTGTGATACTCGTCGCTGCGGCAGGTGCGACCATTGGTGACAACATCGGCTACCAGATGGGACGCGGCCTTGGACGCGAGTGGCTCGAGGGCCGACACCGGCTCGCTCGGTTCGCGAATGCGCGGCTCTGTGAGGCCGAGGCATTCTTCGAGCGCCATGGAGGCAAAGCCGTGTTCCTTGGTAGGTTCGTGGGCTACGCCCGAGCCCTGGTGCCGTTCGTCGCAGGGACGGCGGCGATGCCGCGTCGCACGTTCTTCATCTACAACGCCGCAGGAGCGGTCTTGTGGTCCGTATTGGTCACGTTGCTCGGCTACTTTCTGGGTGCGAGCTGGAAACTGGCCGAGAAGTGGATGGGCGCGACAAGCGTCGCTCTGACCGCTGCCGTTTTTGCTGCAGCCGGAATTGTCTGGGTGCTAGGCAGGCGTCATCACAGAGGCACGTGACCCACAGGACGTGGGACTCAAGTCAGTTGACGACGGCGGTGTAGGTGATGCTAGCAGTGTAGTTCCCGGGTTCGTATGAGAACGGGACACTGAGGGTGTAGTCGAACACATACGGGTGCTGCCACACGAATTTGACGCCGGACGAGCGGTCGATGGCTGTCGTGGCGGTCTGAAAGCCGGCCACAGGCGCAGAGACCCATCCTCGGGTTGTGAACTTCAGCAGATTCACCGGCATCGTTGGTGTCGGTGACATCGGGTTCGCATTGATGAAGTCATACCCGAGACAGTAGAAGTCGTAAGTGAGGTTTCCAATGCCGCCTACCGTCACGACTGTAGCCGAGGAAACCGACGAGACTGTGCCCGGGTCCATCGATCCCATCTGGATGTTGGTCTCACTGATCTCTAGCCATATCTGCGACGAAGGGACCGCTTCGTCCAGCGGGGTAGTGAGCGCGGAAATGTTGCCAGCGATGTCAACCGCGGCGATGCGATAGGCGTAGGTCTGTCCGGGTGTGAGGCCGGTATCCGTGTAGATGAGGCTCGTGGTCGTGTCAACCAAGAACCCGTTGCGATACACACGGTAGTGCGAGAAGCCGGACACCAGATCGGTCGAACCAGCCCACGTCACTTCGATGCTACTGGTCGAGATGGCGCCTGCGGCCACGGACGTGGGAACCGAGGGCGCCCCCGTGTCGATTCGGATGGTGGCCGTGCGCGTGGACTCATTGTGGCCTGCGGTGTCCGCCGACCAATAGAGCAACGTGCTCGTTCCTTGCACTGATATCGGAATCGCAGCGGTATAGGTGGAAAGAGCGCTGCCGTTGACGCTGTAGCGCGTATAGGCGATCACGCCGGCGTCGGTTGGCGTGAGGGTCACATTGAGGGGCGAGGTACTCCATGAGGCAGGCACATTATCGGTCGTGACAGGGGGCAGTGTATCGATCATGAAGGGGCCCATGTTGGTAGCTGCGGACCAGTTGCCAGCGTTATCGAGAGTGCGAAGGTTGAAGTACCATGTGCCATCGGCGAGTGTCGTCGTCGTGGAAGTACCTGCCGTTTGCACCACGGTGTTCTTCGGTCCCTGAACGACGACGTCGTCGAAGTTCGCGTACTCGGACGAGCGGTTCACCGAGGCAGCGAACCTCACGATGACGGGACCGCCGACGGGTAGGTCGTAGGTGCGCTGAGTCCATCCGGAGTCTGCGGTGCTGTAGCGGAGATCCGTGAAGCTCGCTCCACCGTCTGTCGAGTACTGTGCGCGGGTGTAGTCAGAGCCGCCGGAGCCGTTGTAGACGTCCCAGTAGCTGAGCGTGGCGCTCGTAAAGTCAGTGAGGTCGTACACGCGCTGGGTGTACTCGTCGATATTGGTGTTGTTCAGCGGCCTGATCTCAATCGCGTAGGTTCCGTGCTGCCTTCCGTTCGCATTCGTCAGCCTAATGTAGTTGGTGTTCGAGGCGAACCACGCGGCTGGCCAAGTGTTGGTATCGAACGACTCACTATCGACCGATGTGACAGTGATTGTCGTGTTGACGGTGGTGGCGGGATCGAGGGTCGAGTCGGGCGTGACGGGGCTGTTCTGGCTCCATGAGTACGAAAACCCCTTGATGCCTGAACACGTGTCGGCAGCCCCTGAAGACTTCACCGTGACAGAGCTGAAGCCAGACCACGAACCCGTGCCATGTGTGGGACTCGTCAATGACGGATTAGATGGTGCCGTCGTGTCTTTGACTTGTATCGTCTGGATCTTGGTTGTGATAGCACCTTGGTTGTCCGTCGCAGTCCAAGTGACATTGCTAGTACCCAGGGGAAGCGGATCGGGGCGGTTGTTCGTGAGGCTGGCGATCGAGCCGTCGAAGTCGGCTGCTGTGGCATCGCCCGTGTCGACATAGCCCACGTAGCCGGTCGGATCGTTGCCCTCAAGGACACGGTCAACCACGGTGAGCGTTGGAGGGGCATTGGGGACAACACCAGAACGCACCTGGAATACGTAGCGCCCAAGCTGGTTCTCAGTGTTGTTCATGTTCTGGATGAGCGATGTGGCCGAAGATGAGGTGTCGAGAAGCGTGCTGGTCCCGTTTTGAGCGGTGCCGGATCCCGGGAGTTCGAAACTGGTGCCGTTTCTCGCCCAACCGGCGCGGGCCTTGGCGCTAGAAGCTGCCGTGGCGATATCCCAAGCTATCTGGTCGTAGTTGAAGATGAAATCGAAGTTGCCCGCACCGGTGTCGGAGCGGTCTACCAGCACAAGCTGGAACGAGTTCGTGGGGGTCGACTGGTTGTTATAACTCGCAACATTGATCCAGTTCACGAAGAAGGCGTTACGGCCGTTGACTTGCGGGATGCTGCCTGCGGTAGTCCTGCTGTAGGTCACCTGACCCGCAGCGGTGTTTCGGGTATCAACGTCAGCGAAGAACGGGGCCATGATGTTGGCGTTAGTCCCGGCGAGAGTAGTCGACGGGTTGTAGCCGGTATAGCCACCGCCGAATGTGCAGTTCCCGTTCATGTTGATGTAGATCTGCGTGTAGTTGGTGCCATTCCAGTTCATGGTGAATGGAAGGTTGACGATGAGGTTACTGGTATCATCGCCGCGCGCGACGGAGTTGGTGTTGTAGCCTGTCGGAGTCATCACGGCGTCCGGGCCGACAGCGGCAGCCAGAAGTGGACTGCCCAAGACCACGATGGCAAACAAGAGCGCTGCAAGAAACAGCCGCGCAACACCAAAATACGACCCGCCTCGCATGTGCGCGGCAAATCGTTCGGTTGGTCTCGTGTGGCCTGAGGTCACTACGGGCGCCTCCTACCGGCGCTAACCAAGAGGGTTGGCATCTTGCCGGACTCAAAGTTGTTTCGAATCGCGTATATAGTGTATCGGCGAAATGAGCCATTCTCTCAAGTGCCAAGGGTAACATGCGACCTGCTCGGAAGGCCTTTGTAGGCTTCGGAGTATCCTCATTGGCAGCAATGCCGATTCTTGGAAGGCGGACTGTGAGACTCACTGACCTCATTCGGGTGTTTCTTGGCGCCGGCATCGGCGGAGTTTTGCGCTATTGGGCGGGTGGTTGGATCGCCGATCGGTCGTCCGCGTCGTTCCCGTGGCACACGTTCGCCATCAACATCGCAGGAGCTTTCGCTATCGGGGCGCTGATGGGGCTCAGCGTCGAACGAGGCCTGGGATCGTCCAATCTTCGGCTCTTCCTTGGCGTGGGAATCCTTGGTGGATTCACTACGTTCTCAACGTTGTCATACGAAAGTCTGGCCCTACTCGAGAGCGGACTATGGGCCCAGGGACTCTCGAACATGTTCGGCAGTGTCGTGGCGGGTCTTGCAGCCGCGGCGGTCGGGCTGCTCGTCGGCAGGGCGGTCTAGAAGGGGGAACTATGCGAATCGAGGGACCAGCCAAACGGGTCACGATGTACGTTGGCGAATCCGACAAGTGGCATCATCAACCGCTCCACACCGCGATAGTGGCGATGCTCAGACATGAGGGCTGTGCCGGAGCGACGGTGGTGCGCGGAGTTGAAGGCTTTGGTAAGAACAGCCGCATTCACACCGCAAGCATTCTCAGGCTTTCCGAGGACCTTCCGCTCGTGATCACGTTCGTGGACTCTCCTGAGCGGGCCGAGAAGGTCCTGCCGATTCTTGATGAAATGGTCCAAGGTGGTCTTGTTGTGGTCGAAGACGTCCACGTGAGGACCTACACTGACCACGGTGAGTAGCACCTAGGTCGATTTGAACGAACCGAGGCCCCGTCGCGCCGTTACAACCGGCAGGCGGGGCCTCGCGTGTGGCTGGGCAGATCCAGTGGGCTTTCACCATCCTGTGGCTATCAGCCGTAGACCCTGGTCCCCAGTCAGGGCGCCTCCGTAGCAGGAGGCGGGAACAGAGCTTAGCGCCAAGAACGCGTGTATACAATCGGACAGCTGTTCGTTCTGACCAAACGTATCACTGCGCAGCTATGCGGACTCTCGAGGACGATAAGCGGTCGCATTGTGGCGATGGCCCGTCTGTCACATCCCTGGCGAATAGGATGTTGACACAGACGCAATCGCGGGTAAGATGCAATTATTACCGAATCAGTAGGGATTACGAAGGCGGAGAGAATGCGGCTCACGGCAAAGAGCGAATATGGACTGCTTGCGGTGATCGACTTGGCCTGCAGTTTTGGCTCCGGACCGGTGAGCGCACGTGAGATCGCCGAGCGCAGGGAAATCCCGCCGCGGTTCTTGGAGCAGCTGTTCGTGGCACTCCGTCGCGGCGGCGTGGTTTCGGCCGTCAGGGGAGCGAGAGGTGGATTCGTTCTGACTCGCGACCCTGCGCAGATCACCGTACTCGAGGTAGTCGAATCTCTTGAAGGCTCGCTTGAGACCAGCGTGTGCGACTCGGAACGGTCTTCTGGGTGTGCGAGAAGCGGTGCCTGCGCAGCCGCTCCAGTCTGGGCCAAGGCCACCGCGGCCCTCAGGGATGTTTTCGCAACGACGTCTATCGCCGAACTGGCGGGGAACCAACAGATAATGGACGCTTCTGCGCCCGGGAAACGTTAGAGGAGAGAGCATGGACACGAGATACTTCGACTACGCTGCCACCACACCGGTGGATGCGCGTGTGCTTGAGGCCATGATGCCGTTCTTCTCGGAACGATATGGGAATGCGAACTCGCTCTATGGTCTGGGGCGCGATGCGTTTCGTGCTCTCGAGGACGCACGCGAGCGCGTTGCTGCAGGAATCGGGGCGGCCGATCCGAGCGAGATCATCTTCACCAGCGGCGGTACTGAGAGCGACAACGCAGCACTCCTCGGTATCCTCACGCGAGTGTCCCCCAACGGCGGCGCACATTTGATCGTATCCGGTTACGAGCACCACGCCGTGCTTCATCCTGCCGAGTGGCTTGCAAAGCACGGCTACGAGCTGACCGTGCTCGCGCCGCGGACTGACGGGCATATCCACCCTGACGACTTGCGCGCAGCCATGAGGCCGACAACCAAGCTCGTGTCGATCATGCATGGCAACAATGAGATCGGCACCGTGAACGACATCAAAGTACTCGCCGAGATCGCTCACGAGGGAGGTGCGCTGTTCCACACGGACGCTGCGCAGACCCTCGGCAAGGTTGAATTCGACGCTGTGGATCTTGGAATCGACGCCGCGTCGTTCTCAAGTCACAAGATCTACGGCCCAAAGGGCTTCGGTGCGCTGTATCTGAAGAAGCGCACGCCGTTCGAGACGCAGGCCCGCGGAGGCGGCCAGGAGTCCAAACGACGTTCCGGCACCCAGAACACGCCCGGTGCAGCAGGGTTCGCTCGGGCGCTGGAGATCATGATCGAGGAGATGCCGGTCGAGATCCCGCGACTGGCTGGCCTGCGTGACCAGCTGATCGACGGGATCACATCAAGTCTCGAGAACACCGAACCCTCCGCCAGCACCGGAGCTCGTCTGCCTAACATCGCACCGCTTCTCATCAAGGGTGTCGAGGGAGAGGCGATGCTTCTGCAGTTGGACAACAAGGGCATCGCGGTATCCACTGGTTCGGCATGCTCGTCGGGTTCGCTCGAGCCGAGCCATGTTCTGCTCTCCATCGGCTGCCCGCCCGAAATCGCGCACGGGTCGCTTCGACTCTCTCTGGGTCGCTTCACTACCGATGAGGATGTCGACTACTTCCTCGAGGTGTTCCCACCCATCGTGGAGCGTTTGCGCGCAATGTCGCCTGTGTATGCCCGCATGTTCGGTTCGTCTGCCAGCTAGGTACCACCATTCGAAAGGACACACTCGTGATCTACTCTGACAAGGTCATGGACCACTTCAACAATCCGCGCAACGTGGGCGTCATCGAGGACGCTGACGGCACGGGCGAGGTGGGCAACCCGGTCTGCGGCGACATGATGAAGATCACGATCGCCGTCGACGACTCCGAACGCATCTCAGACGTCAAGTTCCAGACGCTCGGCTGCGGTGCGGCCATCGCAACATCCTCTATCGTCACCGAGATGGCCAAGGGCCTCTCCTTGGAGGAGGCAGCAGCCATCTCCAAGCAGCAGGTCGCCGATGAACTCGGCGGTCTGCCGCCGGCGAAGATGCACTGCTCGGTCCTTGCGACCGACGGGCTGAAGGTCGCCGTCGACGACTATCTGGTGAAGCACGGCCGCGAGCCGCTGGCGGGTGTCATCCAGAGCGCCGATCCCAACTTCGACCCTCACGCGGACGAAGATCATCACGATGATGCAGAGGTCGTCGAGCACGTGCACGACCATGCGGGTGCTGATGGCGAGTGCAGTGTCTGCTGCCAGCGACCGTAGGCGCGCACGCGTGCTGATCGCGGGTGTGTGATGGCGCGCGTGTTCGTTGCCATGAGCGGTGGCGTGGATTCAAGCGTAACTGCCGCTCTGCTGCTCGAACAGGGGCACGACGTAACAGGAATCACCATGCAACTGTGGCCGTCCTCGGATGCCGAGGGCGGCTGCTGTTCTGTTGCAGCGGTTCGTGACGCGCGCAGGGTCTGCGATCTGCTCGGCATTCCGCACTACGCGTGGAACTACCGCGAGACGTTCGAACGTGAGGTTGTCGCGCCGTTCGCGGCCGAGTATGCAATGGGGCGTACTCCGAACCCGTGTATCCGCTGCAACGATCGGGTCAAGTTTTCCGACCTGCTCGCCAAGGTCATGGCACAGGGTGCTGAGAGCCTTGCGACAGGGCACTACGCACGGATAGTCGCAGCCGACGACTCGGCGCTACGCCTCGCTCGCGGAATCGATCCGGGCAAGGACCAGAGCTATTTCCTCTACCGTCTCACCCAGAACCAGCTGCGACATGTCCTGTTTCCTGTGGGGGAACTCCACAAGAGTGAAGTTCGAGCATTCGCCGAGAGGTTCGGCCTTCCGGTGGCGCGCAAGGCCGAGAGCCAGGAGACGTGTTTCGCAGTGGAGGGCGACTACGTGCCAGTCGTTAGCGAGAGGGAACCGTCCGCCACGAGGCCCGGGGAAATTGTCGCTCTAGACGGTGCCGTGCTGGGGACGCACGATGGAATCGCTAACCATACGGTGGGGCAGCGCAAGGGACTCGGAATCGGCGGAACAGGTGACCCACTGTTCGTACTACGTCTCGATGCCGCGCTCAACCAGGTGGTCGTCGGTCCCCGGGAGGCACTGGCCGTCAACCGTATCGAGGCCTCCGATGTGGTGTGGTACGGCTCAAGCATCGAAGAGGTCACTGCGGCTGTGCGTTACCGAATGCCCGCATCTGTTGCTCGGGCGACCTATGATGGTGAGCGACTTGTCGTGGAGTTCCAACGGCCCCTGTACGGGGTGGCTGCAGGCCAGAGCGTCGTATGCTACCAAGACGAGGTCGTCATCGGCGGGGGAGTGATCGAGTGCGCGAGCTGATCGATTGCCACATCCACACTGAGCGGTGCGGGCATGCAACGGGCACTGTTGCCCAGATGGTCGGTGCCGCGGTCTTCTCGGGAATGGGAGGGATCGTGCTCACCGAGCATCTTCCGCTGCCTGAATCGCTCGATCCGGACCATCAGCTCGCCATGCTGTCGTGCGACCTGGCAAGCTACGCCGATGAGGTACGCGAACAAGCCGCACGTGTGAAGGGACTCGAGGTCGTGCTCGGGGCGGAGGCCGACTGGCTGCCCGGCCGTGAGTCATTTGCTCGGGACGTCCGCGATACGGCCCGCGAACTGGGTGTCCAGGTGCTGCTTGGGAGTGTTCATTTCCTGGATGAGTGGGCCTTCGACGACCCGCACAGGATTGAGGAATGGGAGACCCACGACGTCGACACGGTGTGGCGCGACTACTTCTCGGTATGGTGCGACGCTGCATCCAGCGGCGTCTTTGACGTCATGGCGCACCCTGATCTGGTCAAGAAGTTCGGACACCGGCCCGGCTTCGATCCTCGGGAGCTCTACTCCCAGGCCGCTGTGGCCGCTGCGGCCGGTGGTGTCCTGATCGAGGTCTCCACCGCCGGGTTGCGCAAGCCGGTAGGCGAGCTGTATCCGGCCTCTGACCTACTGGAAGCGTTCAGCGCGGCCGGAGTGGGTGCGACGGTGGGCTCAGACGCCCACGCGCCGGACGAGGTCGGCTATCGTCTGGACGCCGCCTATGACGCGCTCGCGAAGGCAGGCTACGACGCCGTATGCTTTCCAACCGGTCCGAAACGCTTCCGAGAGGTGGCTCTATGAGTGCGGTCAGAGTTGGCGATGTCGAACGGGCGGTAGCGCGACGCTTCCCGCTCGAACGTGCTGAGGACTGGGACCGCTGTGGTCTGCTGGCCGGTGACCCCGATGCTCTGGTCACCGGGGTGGTGCTCGCGTTGGACCCGACAATGGCGGCCATCGAACAGGCAGTCGCGCACGGAGCCAACGTACTCGTCACTCACCATCCGGCATTCCTGAAAGCCCCTCAGTGGCTCACCCCCGGACGCGGCTCAGCAGGCGTGGTGTTCTCCGCGCTGAGCCAGGGTGTCGCCCTCATCAACGCGCACACCAACCTGGACAGGGACAGCGAAGCCCAGCGGCTGCTACCCGACCTGCTTGGACTTACGCCGCTGAAGCCGTTGGAGCGCTCCACCATGGCCATGTCACTCGTGACCGTCTTCACGCCCCTTGTGGCGGCCGAGAAGATCGTCGACGCCATGTCGGGAGCCGGGGCAGGCAGGGTGGGCGACTACGACCACTGCTCCTATGCGGGCTCTGGAACCGGACGCTACATACCTGGGCCCAAGAGTGATCCGTGGTCGGGCACGTCCGGCATCGCGGCCGAGGCATCGGAGGTACGGGTCGAGATGGTCGCCCCCCGCTCGCGCGTTCGTGGTGTCATCGCGGCCGCTGTTGCTGCCCATCCCTATGAGGAGCCTCTCGTGACTGCGAGCGATGTGGTCATCTCGCGCAACAGCGCCCGCTTGGGCATGGTCTGTTCGACTGCGAACCCCACCACCCTGGAGGCACTCGTGAAGCACGCCGCCACGGTCTTCGGAGTGACCCCGCGCGTGTGGGGCGATCGCAACACCCCTGTCTCGCGCGTCGCAACCGGTACGGGGTCAGCAGGGTCACTTATCGGTGATGCCCTTTCGGCGGGTGTGCAAGCGCTCGTAGCGGGCGAGGTACGCTATCATGACGCCTTGGATGCAGCGGCGGCCGGACTTGCCGTCATCGAGCTGGGACATGATGTCACCGAGTGGCCTCTGGTCGACCTCCTCGAAGCCGCGGTACGCACCGTCGCCGAGCTGGATCCGAAGGATGTGCACGTCCTGCCCGCAACCGCGGGCTGGTGGACGCCCGAGATGAAGTGAGACACCGGTGAGTGAAGCCTCTGACCTGCTCGAACTGCAGGGCATCGATCTCGACATCCTGCGTGCCAACAAACGCTTGGATGAACTCCCCGAGAAGCGCGCCATTCTTGAGGCCCGCGTGAAGCAGCGCGAAGCAGCGACTCTCAAGCAGAAGGCGGATCTGCTCCTGCGCAAACTCGAGGGCGAGATCAAGGTGCGTCAAGACGAGCTGACCACGCTCGGCGAGAAGATCGGTACGGAGCAAGAGAAGCTCATGTCTACGAGCGATCACCGTCAGGTCCAGGCGATCAGCCGGGAGATGGACGGTTTCAAACGACGCGTCGACAAGGTCGAGATGGAGGAGCTCCAGTACATGGAGCGCGCCGAGAAGGCCAAGTCGCAAGTCGCCGCCATAGCCCAACACCTCGCCAAGTTGGCCGAGAAGGAAACGGAACTCATCGACCGATTCAAGGTCGTGGGCGGCGCGATCCAGGATGAGGTCGCCAAGCTCGAGAAACGTCGGGTGAAGCTCGCGAAGGGAATCGAGCCCAAGCTTCTATCTCGCTATGAGGCCATCCGCGCGAGCAAGGGTGGTGTCGCAGTTGGCGTGCTTGAGGAGTCGGGCTGCTCGGCATGCCGTATGACGCTTCCCGTCGAGCGCCGAGCCGATCTCGAGGCCGGCCCCGATGTCGGTATCTGCCCCCATTGCAGGCGGTTGATAGTCGTCAGGCAGGATGCCGAGTGACGAGGGCGACGCTGAGATCCGACGGTGGCGCGAGAGGAAACCCCGGACCCGCCGGCGCCGGTTTCGTGATCGAAGTGGACGGATCGATTGTGTGTCGCGGCGGCCGCTTTCTGGGTTCGACGACCAACAACATCGCAGAGTATGAAGCCTTGATCTGGGGGCTTGAGAACGTACATGCCCTTGGTCACTCTCAAGTGGACGTCTACGCGGACAGCGAGTTGATGGTCAAGCAGCTCAACGGCGTGTACAAGGTGAAGAACGAGGGGCTCAAACCGCTGCATCGCCGTGCTCGCACGCTTCTCGCGGAGTTTGCTTCACATACCGTCAACCATGTGCGCCGGGAGCAGAACGCCGCAGCCGATGACATGGCCAACGAAGCCATGGACAAGCGCGAAACCGTTGGCGACCCGGCTTGCGAGCCCGGGGGGCACGCTTCACAGAGCACGTTGTTCTAGTAGGATGTTTGCAATACGCGAGGGGGAGACGTGGACGAGATCGACAAGCACGAACAGGTACGGGTGATGGTGGAGACCGACGAGCGAACCTTTCGTGGGGTCATTCACAAGCCGCTGAAGGATGATCAATTCAGGCTCTCAGACCACCTGAATGAATACCAGCGCAGGTTCCTGTGCCTGTCTGATGTGACGATCAATGAACGGGGCCAGCAGTATCGAGCAGGCGATAGCCACCCGTTCGTGGCAATCTCGGTGGCGTCGATCACCTTCATTGCACCAATAGCCTGATCGTACGCCTGGATCGGTTTTCATCCGGGCCTCAAGAGGGGCCCGGGGTTTTGTCGTTGTCGCTGAAGAAATGAAAGTGAGCGTCGTGGCCGACTACAAAGAGAGCATGAATCTGCCCAAGACCGAGTTCCCGATGCGAGCGAATCTGGCTCAGCGTGAGCCAGCGTGGCTCCAGCGGTGGGACGAGATCGATATCTACCGTCGTGCGCTGGAAAAGCGTGCAGGCGCACCGGCGTTCATACTCCACGACGGTCCGCCATACGCCAATGGCCACATTCACATGGGAACTGCGTATAACAAGGTGCTCAAGGACATCATCGTCAAGTACAAGACGATGCGCGGCTACTACTCTCCCTACGTGCCAGGATGGGACTGCCACGGGCAGCCCATCGAGCACCAGGTAGAGAAGAACCTGGGTCCTGAGAAGATGAAGACGATTTCGCAGGCTCACTTGCGAGCGGATTGCCGCAAGTACGCGCTGAAGTTCGTCGGCGTTCAGCGTGACGAGTTCAAGCGCCTTGGAGTCATCGGTGACTGGGACGATCCCTACCTGACGCTCAACCACGCCTATGAAGCGGGCAACGTCAGAATCTTCAAGAAGATGTATCAGGACGGCGCAATCTTCAAGGGCGCCAAGCCCATCCACTGGTGCGTGCGGTGCCACACAGCGCTTGCCGAGGCGGAGATCGAATACGGCGACGAGACGTCGACTTCAATCTACGTCGCATTCCGATTCACTGATTCAACGGCGTGGGACGAGTACGGCCCTGTCTCTGTGCTCATCTGGACCACCACACCATGGACACTGCCAGCGAACGTCGCTGTTACGCTGGCCGATGACGCGGACTACGTTGGAGTCAGACTCTCCGACGGCCGCGTCATGGTCATGGCCGAGGAACTGGTGGAGCAGGTTGCGGGAATCGCAGGATGGGAGGGCCACGAGGTCCTGGGCCCGCGCATCAAGGGAAGTGCACTTTCCGGACTCAAGTATGCACAACCGATTCACGACGACGTCTCCGGCGTGGTCATCACCGGCTCTCATGTCGAACTCACGACTGGTACCGGGGCGGTACACACTGCCCCCGGGCACGGTGACGAGGACTACCAGGTGGGCCTCAAGTTCGGTTTGCCCATGCCGATGCCCGTCCTTGATGACGGCACATTCGACGAAGGCGGCGGACCGTTCGTCGGTTTGAGCGTCAAGGCCGCCAACCCTGAGATCGTGAAGTGGCTCGAGGAACGCGGAACGCTCATCGCCGCGACCGAGATCAATCACAGTTATCCTCACTGCTGGCGTTGCAAACAGCCTGTGATCTTCCGCGCCACCGAGCAGTGGTTCGTCTCGATGGAGCGCACCGGGCTACGTGACGCTGCGATGCGTGCCATCAGCGAGGTCGAATGGATTCCCGGTTGGAGCGTCAACCGCATCTCTGCGATGGTCGGCGATCGCCCGGACTGGTGTATCAGCCGTCAGCGGGCGTGGGGGGTACCGATACCTGTCTTCACCTGCTCGAAGTGCGGTGAGACGGTCGCAACCGACGCAACGTTCGATGCAGTCATCAACCTGTTCGAGATCGAAGGCGCTGACGCGTGGTTCACGCGCGAGCCACACGAGTACCTCCCCGAGGAGACCGTCTGCGGTCGATGCGGAGCAGGGCCCGAGAGCCTTAAGCCTGAGAACGACATCGTTGACGTGTGGTGGGAGTCGGGTGTGAGCCATACAAGCGTTCTCGAGGCGCGCGACGAACTTCACCGCCCCGCAGAACTGTACTTGGAGGGAAGCGACCAGCATCGAGGGTGGTTCCAGTCCAGCCTCCTCACAAGCGTCGGTGCCTACGGACATGCCCCCTACGAGCGTGTCTTGACGCACGGCTTCATCGTTGACGGAGACGGCCGTAAGATGTCCAAGTCCGTGGGCAACGTCGTCTCGCCGCTTGATGTCATCAAGACATCAGGTGCCGACATCATCCGTCTGTGGGTCGCATCGGCCGACTACGGTCAGGACGTGAGCGTCTCGAGCGAGATCCTCGACAGAACAAGCGAAGCCTACCGCCGAGTCCGCAACACGTTTCGCTTCCTACTCTCGAACCTGTTCGATTTCGACCCTGCGACCGACACTGTCGAGTGGACAGACATGCCGGAGCTCGACCGGTTTGCGCTCGTGCAGCTCTCGGACGCGCTGGATGCAGTCACCACCCACTTCGACGAGTGGCACTTCTACGCCGCCATGCGCACGATCTCTGACTATCTCGGTGAGCTCTCGTCGGTCTACCTCGACGTTCTCAAGGATCGCCTCTACGCTGACGCGCCCAAGAGCGTCTCTCGTCGCGGGGCACAGACCGTTCTCGCCGCGATCCTGGGCACGCTCGTGCGCATGCTTGCACCGGTGTTGTCGTTCACCTGTGACGAGGTATGGGGCTTCATGCCAGTTGCCCTGAGAGACGAGCAGAGCGTCTTGCTTGCGGACTGGCCCACCGTCGATGTCCCCGCCCAGGAGGGCGATGCTCTTCGCGTTTCCTACACCGAGGTGCTGCTGGCTCGCGAGGCAGTGACCAAAGCGCTCGAAGATGCGCGCAACGCCAAGGAGATTGGGAAGAGCCAAGAGGCACGCGTGGTGCTCAAGATGCCAGCCGCAGCCTATGAGATTCTGATTCACCGGTCCGCCCGCGATCTTGCCGAGCTCTTCATCGTGTCCGAGGTCGAGTTGATTCGTTCCGACACTCTGGAGGTATCGATTCTCCCTGCCGCCGGAGACAAGTGCCCACGCTGCTGGAACTTCCGTCCACTCGGCATCGACGGCAACCACCCGGACGTGTGCGAGCGGTGTGCCTCGGTGCTCACGGAGTTGGGCGCATAGCCGCGTTTCGACGCTTTGGGGTGGTATAGTTGTGTCATCCGGAACACAGAGCGCCCGGCTTGTCCGGGCGCTTTTCACATACCTCGGCGATGAAGGGTGGTCCAGGTGGACGCGAAGTCGATGTCTGGAATCAAGGACCGCCTCGAGTCGGAGCACGCTCGTCTTGAGGCTGAAGTCGCGGAGCTCGATCTCAACGAGCGCGAATCGCTCTCTGAGGCCAGCGGTGAGAACGTCTATCGCGATCATATGGGCGATCAGGGCACTGCGACGTTCGAGCGTGAACTGGATATGACGCTCGAGGAGAATGTCCGTGACTCGCTCGGCGCGGTCCATGCGGCACTTGGTCGCATTGAAGCAGGCACGTACGGACTATGCGAGCGATGCTCAGCGCAGATTCCCGTGGAGCGCCTTGAGGCCGTTCCCACAGCAACGATGTGTATAGCGTGCAAAGAAGCGGACGAGACCCGCTAGCGTTGCGTCACAGCGCAGTCGTGTTCTGGCTGGTCGCTGTGGGGACGCTGGCCGCCGATCAGATCTCCAAGATGGTTGTTCGTTCCTGGATGACACCCGGCGAGACGATCACGCTCATCCGCCACGTCTTCCATCTGGCTTACGTTCGCAACGCCGGTGCTGCCTTTGGGTTGTTTCCAGGGAGACAGTCGGTCTTCATGCTCACAACGGCAGTAGTCCTATTCGTGATCGCAGCCTACTGGCGTCGCTCGCGCCCCACCTCATGGCCGATCATCGTTGCGCTTGGACTCATCTGTGGCGGTTCGGTGGGCAACTTCATCGATCGTGCGTCTTCGGGTCGCGTGACGGACTTCTTCTACTTCTCACCGATTGACTTTCCTGTGTTCAACGTCGCCGACTGCGGCATCGTCATAGGCGTCGCAATCCTGGTTGGCTGGCTGCTTCTCGTTCCGGAAGACCAGCCCACTTCCGGCATCCAGGAGTCCCAGGAGACGGCCATGTCGTCGAATGCGGGTGAAAACGAACTGTGAGTGCAGAGTACTTCGAACATGTCGTCGATAAGAACGAGGAGGGCACGCGTCTCGACGCGCTTCTCGGCCAGTTGGATGTGATCGCCAGCCGGTCGGCAGCAGCGCGCCTCATAGAGGGCGGCTTTGTGCTCGTTGACGGTCAGCCTGCTGCGAAGAAGCATGGCGTGAGGGTAGGGGAGCGCATCGAGGTCGAACTGCAGCCACGAGCCACCTCGGACCTGATTCCCGAGTTCATTCCGCTCGATATTCGCTTCGAGGACGAGCACATGATCGTGCTGTCCAAGCAAGCGGATCTGGTCGTCCACCCGGCGCAAGGACATTGGACCGGCACGCTGGTGCATGCACTTCTGGCACATGCAGAGCAGCTGGGATCGCTGCAGGGGGAGGACCGCCCCGGAATCGTGCACCGGCTCGACAAGGACACCTCGGGACTCATGATGGTCGCCAAGACAGACAACTCGCAGGTGGCGTTGCAAGAAGCCATAAAGTTGAGATCGGTCGACCGTCGCTATCTGACTCTTGTCCATGGCTGGATCGCTCCGGACTCCGGCCTTGTCGACGCACCTCTTGCGCGCGATCCGCGGGACCGCATGCGCATGGGCGTCTCGGACAGGCTTGATGCAAAGCAGTCGGTAACCACGTTTCGCGTGCTCGAACGTTTCGAAGCAGGACGTGATGACGACGGTTTCACACTGCTCGAGTGCAAGCTGTATACAGGGCGGACGCATCAGATCCGCGTACACCTGGCCTACATCAAACATCCGGTCGTGGGGGACCAGCTCTACGGAACGTCGCGGATCAAGGCCAATCTGGGGCTCGAGAGGCAGTTCTTGCACTCGTACCGGTTGAGGTTCACCCATCCCGAAACCGGTGAGGAGCTATCCTTCATCGATCCACCGTCTGAGGACCTGGCGGCTATCCTTGTGCGACTTGCCGAATACTCCACCGGCCGAACCGCGGCGGGCGACGAGGTCCTGGGCTCGCTTCTCTAGGGTGAGTCTCCGCTCGTCACGCGCACGGGCACCTCGGCGACGACTACACGCTTGCCGTCCTTGGGTGATGCGTACCAGGCAATCACCGATCCCCAACCGGAATGCGCGTCTGCGGGCATCGCCATTCTTGCGCGGAACGTACCGCGCGTGCCGGTGCCGCTTGTCGCGGTGACGAGTCTCTTGGCGACGATACGACCGTCTCCATCGGTGAGTTCGAGGTTGAACGACGCCTCGAACACGTTCGCGCTACCCCTGAATTCTGCGATGGTGCCGATGGTGATCGTGCCGCCCCATGCTGGCCGCTCAAGGAGGACCGCCGGTGAGAGGTCCTCGAAGTCCGCGCGCGTCTGAGGCTCGACCAGAATGAGGCCTTCGCCTCCGAGCGCTTCCACGGGCTCGCCATCGATATGGAAGCTGACTCGCTGGACAGAAGCGAACTGGGTGAGCGTGAATACCACTTGAGCCACGCGCGCGGTCATCGACAGACTGCCGCCGCCGGAACCAAATGCCTTCGACAGGTCGACCGCTGCCGTCCCGTC
>PHET01000012.1 GCA_002841275.1 Actinobacteria bacterium HGW-Actinobacteria-7
CCACACCCGTGTACTCGCCACGTACGATCTCGATCTCGAGTTCGCGCGGGTTGTCGAGGAACTCGTGCAGGGGCGGGTCGAGAAGGCGAACCGTGACCGGCAGGCCGTCCATCGCACCGAAGATCCCCAAGTAATCCTGTGTCTGAACCTTGAGCAACTGTGCGAGCGCATCGTCACGGTCGCTCTGATCGTCTGCGAGGATGAACTGCTGCAAGATGTCTTTGCGCTCACCGAGGAACATGTGCTCGGTACGGCACAGGCCGATCCCCGCGGCACCGAAATCGCGACCCAGTTGGGCGTCTTCCGGCGTGTCGGCGTTGGCTCGCACCCCCGTGGTGCGGAACTCGTCAGCCCAAGCCAGAATGGTATCGAAGTCGCCTGACACCTCGGGCTCGATGAGTGCGACGGCGCCCACGACCACGATGCCCGTCGTACCGTCGAGCGAGATGATGTCGCCTTCGCTGAGCACGATGTCACTGCCCACGACGGTGGCGCGCTTGGCCTCCGCATCGATCTTCAGCGCGTCGGCACCGCAGACACACGGCTTGCCCATACCTCGGGCGACGACGGCCGCGTGGCTCGTCTTGCCACCGTGCGAAGTGAGAATGCCCTGGGCGGCGACCATTCCGTGCAGGTCGTCCGGGGTAGTCTCCCAGCGGACGAGTATGACCTTGCGACCTTCTTCGGCGGCTTTGACCGCGTCATTGGCCGAGAAGACCACTTCGCCTACTGCAGCACCGGGACTCGCGTTGAGACCCTTCACGAGTACGTCGTAGTCGACCGCCGCATCGAACTGCGGGTGGAGGAGCTGGTCAAGCTGCGCAGGGTCGATTCGCAGCACGGCCTCCTCGCGCGAGATCGTGCCATCGGCGACCATGTCGACGGCGATCTTCAGCGCAGCACGCGCGGTGCGCTTCCCTACCCTGGTCTGCAACATCCAGAGCTTGCCCTGCTCGATGGTGAATTCGATATCACACATGTCGCGATAGTGGCTCTCAAGAGTCTCGAACACCTGCCAGAGCTCAGCCCCGGCCTCCGGGAGCACTTTGGGCAGGTCCACGAGCGGCTCGGTGACGCGAATACCCGCGACAACGTCCTCCCCCTGTGCATTGGTCAGGAAGTCTCCGTAGTACTCCTTCGTGCCGTCGGCAGGGTTGCGCGTGAACGCGACGCCTGTCGCCGACGTATCGCCCTTGTTGCCGAATACCATCGACTGCACGTTGACTGCGGTTCCCAAGTCATCCGGGATGCGCTCCATCTTGCGGTAGATGATCGCGCGATCGTTGTTCCAGCTCTTGAAGACCGCCTCGATGGCCAGGTGCAGCTGTGCCGCTACGTCTTGGGGAAACGCGACGGTGCCGTCCGCACCAACCAGTGCCGGGAACTCCTGTGCTGATACGTGCTTGGAGACGATGGCCTTGAACTGGTCAACGAGCTCCTTCATGTCATCGGCGGAAAGATCGGTATCCGACGCAGCGTCACGATCGAAGCGCATCTGCGTGATAGCGTTCTCGAACAGGTCGCCTTCGAGATCGAGAACCACCTTCGAGAACATCTGGATGAACCTGCGGTAGCTGTCCCATGCGAACCGGTCGTTGCCGGTCTGGGCGATGAGGCCCTCAATGGACACGTCGTTGAGACCAAGGTTCAAGATAGTATCCATCATCCCCGGCATCGAGAACGGGGAACCCGATCTCACCGAGACGAGCAGTGGATCGGCGGCGTCTCCGAGCCTTTTGCCCATCTTGGCCTCAAGACCCGTCACATAGCTCGCGATCTCCTCGGCCAAGCCAGGCGGAAACGCTGGCGGAGTCGAGTGGTAGTACTCCATGCACGCTTGGCAGGAGATGGTGAACCCTGGGGGAACCGGAAGCCCCATGTTCGCCATCTCGGCCAGGTTCGCGCCCTTGCCCCCCAGAATGAACTTCATCTCTCTGTTGCCCTCGGTGCGGTTGCTACCGTCGGCTTCTTTGCCGAAGGCATACACACGCTTTACATCCGACAAGTCCCTCTCCCTTACCCTTCGGGAAACCAGCATTCTGCATGATACCGTACCGTGAATCGCGCGGGCGATGCCCACGGGCGACGCTCAGTCGTTGGTCGGAGTCATCCGATAGACATGACGCAAGATCTCCTGAGCAGCCTCTTCGACAGCCCGGTTGTCCGTTCGGACCACCAGACATCCGATGGACCGCATGAGCGCACGCGCTTCCTCAAGCTCCTTCTCCACCGCTTCGCGATCGGCATACCGTGGAACCCACGTTCCCAGCTCACGC
Source organism: Actinobacteria bacterium HGW-Actinobacteria-7 (assembly GCA_002841275.1). Taxonomy (GTDB): domain Bacteria; phylum Actinomycetota; class Coriobacteriia; order Anaerosomatales; family PHET01; genus PHET01. Next base: position 2,277 of record PHET01000012.1, read on the forward strand.
ATACGCTCAAGGCGAATATCCATTAGCACCTCGGCGCTGGTGACAAGTCCGAATACCCGTCGAGGATCGACCTCGAAGAGTTCAGAAGGCGGATCGGTACCTGGGGCGAGCGGAATGTTAGCCACGCGCAACCCTTTGAAGGCGAGGAACATCGAGAGCGGTGTCTTGCTCGTCCGTGACACACCGATAAGCACCACATCTGCCTCTTGAAGCCCCTCGGGATTGCGCCCGTCATCGTGCTTGACGGCGAACTCCATCGCCTCGATTCGCTCGAAGTACTCCTCATCCGTGCGTCGAATGGCTCCAGCTTCGCCGGTGGGCTGGAGGCCGGTGACCGTGCGCAACAGTGAGACCGAGGGGCTCAGCAGGTCTACCCCGTTGATGCCCTCCTGGCACATCTTCTCCATCTCGGCGCACAGGGCCGCATCGACCAGCGTGTAGAAGAAGATGCAGTAGCGGCCACAGTGACCCTCGACTTCTGAGCGCAGCTGCTCAGGCGAGGTCACCTTGACCAGACGCTCGATACGGAATGAGTCGGCTTCGAACTGGGCAGCCGCAGCGCGAGCGACCATCTCGCCAGTCTCACCCAGCGAGTCAGAGATCACATGGATCGAGATCGGCGCTTCGTTCATCGCGCTACCCTGACAGCTTGCTGAAGTCGGCGAATCCTCCGAACACGGAGACAAACCGGTTGAGTAGCCTCAGCCGATTGTCTCGGAGCTTCACGTCAGGATCCATGACCAGCACCGCATCGAAGAACGCATCGATGGGGCCCCTTAGAGCTACCAACGATTCAAGCGCTGCAGAGTAGGCATGCTGCGCCATCAGTTCCGTCGCCATCTTCTCGGAAGCATCGAGCGCGTCTGCGAGGGCGAGTTCCTCGGCGGCCATCACCGCACGGTCGAGCACGACCCCAAGCTCCGGTTTGGCGAGATTCTTCGCTCGGGTGTAGGCCACAGAGAGGTCTTCCATATCGTCACTCGAAGCGCGCAACAACGTGAGTGCCTCGCAGCGGGCCAGTGCATCCGCGGGGTCGTCGGCAGACACGGCCAAGATCGCATCGACGGTGTCGTACGCATGTCCTCGGTCGCGAAGAATCGTTTGGAGCCGGGTGAGCAGAAACTCTTTGATCGCGGCTCCGGTCTCATCAACATCAAACACCACGTGAGACGCGAGCGAAGAGAGCGCCTCGCCGATGAGCGCATCGAGCTTCACGGGCGATCCGTCGAGTGCCATCTGCAGGATGCCGATGGCGTGCCGGCGTAGCGCGAAGGGGTCGGCAGAGCCTTTTGGCGCCTTGCCTGCGGCGAAGATGCCGCAGATGGTGTCGGTCTTGTCGGCGATCGAAACCAGCCGGCCCGCCTCGGAGGTCGGCAGTTGATCCCCTGCGAAGCGGGGGCGGTAATGCTCTTCGATGGCGAGCGCGACCCCGGCCTCCTCGCCACCTGCAAGCGCGTAGTAGCGGCCCATGACGCCCTGCAAGTCGGTGAACTCGACAACTGCATTCGTCACGAGATCGGCCTTACACAGATGTGCGGCTCGCTGGCCGAAGGCGGCCTGATCCGCCGAGGTTCCCAGCATCTGGCCCAGCGAGACCACGAGCTGCTCGATCCGCGCGACCTTTTCGGCCACTGTGCCGAGCTTGGCCTGGAACACGACCGAACCGAGCTTGCCGGCCCACTCTTCGAGCGTCGTCGCAAGGTCCTCCTTGTAGAAGAACGCGGCATCGGCCAGGCGCGCACGAATGACGCGCTCGTGACCGCGGATGATCTGTTCGGTACGGTCCGCTGCGCCGTTGTGGGCCACGATGAACCGGTTGTCGAGCATGCCGTCGTCCCGCTGAAGCGGGAAATAGCGCTGGTGTCCGCCCATGGCGTACTCGAGCATCTCCCGCGGAACCTCCAGGAACTGCTCGTCAAAGGTGCCGACGCCGACCGTCGGCCATTCCACGAGGTTCACGACCTCGGCAAACGTCTTGTCGGGAACCACGGCAGTGCCGTTGTAGCTGTGGGCGGCGGCTTCGATGCCCTCGCGGAGCATGCGGGCGCGCTCGTTGTGGTCAACGGCTACGAAGGCGCCGCGAAGCGCATCCGAATACTCGCCGGCATCGCCGATCGCGATCTCCCCCGGAGCCAGGAAGCGGTGCCCAAAGGTGACTCGGCCGGCCGTCAGGCCCGCGAACTCGACCGGTACGATGTCCGCCCCATGAAGCGCCAGCAACCACCGCACGGGGCGAGGGAAGCGCGCTGTACCCGACCCCCACCGCTGGGACTTCGCCCAGTCGAGGTTCTCGGTCAGACGAGCGAGCAGCTCAGGCAGGACATTTGCAGCGGGTCCACCGATGGTCTCCACCGTGGCATACACATACGATGCGCCGTTCTCTTCTCGGACTTCCAGCGATTCGACAGCCACGCCTTTGCCTCGCGCAAAACCCATGGCGGCCTGAGTGGGCTTGCCCTCGGCGTCGAACGCAGCCTTGGCGGCAGGGCCCTTTGCAACCGTCACGGCATCGGCCTGGCTGTCAGCAAGTTCGCTCACCAGCACGGCGATACGTCGAGGAGTCGCCAGCACAGCGATTTCCCCGTAGCCAAGACGGGTGTCGTCGAGCGCTTTGGGAACCGAGACCTGCAACTGCTCGATCGCGCTGTAGACGGCAGACGACGGCAGCTCTTCGGTACCGATCTCGTAGATCAGATCGCGTCCGCTCACAGAGCATCACCGCCTTCCACGCCAGCTACTTCCGCATTGGCAGGATCCTCTGGCGTGACGAGCTTCAGATACGCTTCGCAACAGCCTTTTGCGATTGCACGGACGCGCAAGATGTAGCCCTGCCGCTCCGTTACGCTGATGGCGCCGCGAGCATCGAGCAGGTTGAAGGCGTGAGAGCACTTCAGCACGTAGTCGTAGGCCGGAAGCACGTAGCCGGCGTCGAGTGTGCGTTGGCACTCCGTCTCGTAGGTGGTGAAGAGCCCCAACAGCATGTCGACGTCGGCAGTTTCGAAGTTGTAGGCCGAGTACTGCTGCTCATTGCGCAGGAACACGTCGCCATAGGTGAACGTGGTGCCGTCAGGCCCGACCGACCAGACAAGGTCATACACGCTGTCCACGCCCTGGATGTACATGGCGAGACGCTCGAGCCCGTAGGTGATCTCAGCAGGCACCGGGCGACACTCGAATCCGCCGACCTGCTGGAAGTACGTGAACTGCGTGCATTCCATGCCGTTGAGCCAGACTTCCCAGCCCAGACCCCACGCGCCCAAAGTCGGAGACTCCCAGTCGTCCTCGACCAAACGCATGTCGTGATCGGCGGGTTCGATGCCAATCGCCCGCAACGAGTCGAAGTAGAGATCGAGTACGTTGTCAGGAGACGGCTTGAGCAGCACCTGATACTGGTAGTAGTGCTGCAGCCGGTTGGGGTTCTCCCCGTAGCGCCCGTCCGACGGCCGGCGGCAGGGCTGCACATAGGCAGTGCGCCAGGTATCGGGCCCCAGTGAGCGCAGGGTGGTCGCCGGGTGGAAAGTGCCCGCTCCGACCTCTGTGTCATAGGGCTGCAAGACCACACAACCCTGATCGGCCCAGTACCGGGAAAGTGCAAGGATCATGTCCTGGAAGGTCGGAGAACTCATCGGGTGGCTGCTCCCTCAGTTCGCGTCGAAAACTGCCCAGAAATGGGTTCAGCTATTCTACACGATGCCCCAGCGGTTCCCTGCCCGTTCTACGGTGCCATTCCGGCGTAGTAGTCCAGCGCTTTGAGTCGAGCGGGTAGGTGGTATCCGACGAAGCTGCGCACCAGCGCGAAACAGTCCGCGACGGCTGCGGCAGGCATCTCACACGCAGCCACCTCGGCCATCGTCGAGCCCAGAAGCCGAGTCAGCCACGCTCGCGCCTGCACGGGGAAGCGCAAAGTACCCGGATCGAGCGCCCCGCACTCGGCACAAACCACCCCCCCGTGAGAGAGCGAGAAGTCGGAAGACCCTGCAGCATCACACGCGCACGCGGCGCAGTTCTCGAGTTCCGGGCGGTAGCCGTGCATGGCCATCGCCTTCAAGAGAAACGCGATGACAAGTGCGGGCAGCGACTCGCTCGGTGCAGTCTCGAATACCGACAACGACGTAACGGACAGGTCAAACAGCCGAGGCTCAACCTGCCCCTGGACCGATATCTTGTCGAGCAGGTCGGCGACGACCGCCGCCGAGGCCGAGCGATCGAGATCCTCCCGGAGTCCGGCATGCGCTGTGACCGTACGCGCCTCGGTGATCAGTTCGAGCGACTTGCCCGTGTGCATGAGCAGATCGACCACCGAGAACGGCTCAAGCCTGCCTCCGAAACGCGAACTCGGCTTGCGCAGCCCTTTTGCCACCGCTCGCACCTGACTGCCGTCCTGGGCGAGCAGGGTGAGGATGATATCGGTTTCGCCCAGCTTGGTCTTGCGCAGCACGAGCGCCTTGAGCGGGTAGCTCGGCATCGCGCCTAGAGCTCGCGTTCTGCCGCTTGTGCGAGGATCTGAATCCCGGCAGACGTGCCGATCCGGTTCGCACCGGCGGCTATCATCGCCAATGCGGCCTCCAGATCACGGATGCCGCCTGCAGCTTTGACGCCGATCTCGTCGCCCACGGTTGCACGCATGATCTCGCAATCGCGAGCGGTTGCACCGCGAGGGCCGAATCCAGTCGACGTCTTCACGAAGTTCGCGCCGCCGGCAACCGCCAACTCACACGCACGAGCGATCTGTGACTCATCGAGGTAGGCAGTCTCCAGAATCACTTTGACGATTCCGGTGCCTTCACTCTCCTCAGACACCGCGATCACGACCGCTTCGATATCGTCACGGACGTAGTCGTACTCTCCGCCCAGGAACGCGGCGATGTTCATGACCATGTCGACTTCGGTGCAGCCCAGCTCAACGAGATGAACGGCCTCCTCGGCCTTGGTCTCGGTAAGGGCGTACCCAAGCGGAAACGCCGCCACCGAGCAAACCGCCGTGGAGGTACCTGCGAGGTGCTGTGCGGCGAGCGGAACGAGGAACGGCGAGACGCACAAAGCTGCGAACCCCGCGTCACGAGAGCCCTCCATCCAGCTGGCGGCCTCTGAGAAGCCGACCGTTGGTTTGAGAAGAGTCTGATCCAGTGCCGCAGCAAGGGTGGCGATGTCCACTGAACTCACAGCCCCTCCCCGTATCCGAACCGGCGAATCTGAGAAGCGTCCCGCCGCCAGTCCTTCTTGACCTTGACGGTGAGTTCCAGGAACACCTTGGTGCCCAGAAGTCGCTCGAGATCGTAGCGCGCTTCGGTGCCCACGCGCTTGATGAGCTCCCCGCCCTTACCGATGATGATGCCCTTCTGGGAGTCGCGCTCAACATAGATGACCGCCCAGATGCGCGTAAGATCGGTCTTCTTCACGTAGTCGATCTGTTCGACCTGCACGCCCACGGCGTGCGGCACCTCGTCGTGTGTCCGACGCAGGATCTTCTCTCGGATGAACTCCGCGATCATGACCTCGACGGGTTGATCGGTGGGCATGTCCGCCGGAAACCAGCGCGGGCCCTCGGGCAGAAAGCGGAAGACCGCCTCATAGAAACCCTCGAGGTTGAACTCCTTGGTGGCCGAGAGGACCACCACGTCATCGAACTCCACGAGCTTCTTCGCCGCAGTGAGCTGCTTGTCGACCTGCTCGGCCGTGGCGATATCGGCTTTGGTGAGTACGAGAATGCGCTTGGCACCCTTCGCACGAGCAACGTGTTCGGCGACCCACTCGTCTCCGCCGCCCACGCGCGCGGTAGCGTCGATGAGCATCGCCACCACATCGGTATCTTCGAGCGCCTTGAGGGCACTGCGGTTGAGCTCCTCGCCCAGCGCATCGTGAGGCTTGTGCAGTCCCGGTGTATCGACCAGCACCATCTGGGCGTCATCGCGGTTGATCACGGCCCGCAGACGGTGTCGTGTGGTCTGTGGAGTGTTGCTGGTGATGGCGATCTTGCTGCCCATCAACGCATTGGTCAGCGTGGACTTGCCCGCATTGGGGCGACCAACAAGAGCCACGAACCCGCTCTTGACCTGCTCGGGACCCGAGAGTGAGGAAGATTTGGCCACTAGGCGTTCTCATCCTGGTCGAGGTAACCGCGCACGAACGCCTCAGGAAGCAGTTCGTCCAGCGTCATGACCATCACGTCGTCCCGCTGTCCTCCCATGATCACCCGCATCTCAGGGTTGAACTCCGCGAGCGCCTGCCTGCAGCAACCGCAGGGCACAGTAGGGGCCGTGGAGTCGCCAACCACTGCGACCGCAGCGATATCTGTGTAGCCGGCCGAGACCGCTGCCGCGAGCGCCGAGCGCTCGGCACAGATGGTGGCGCCGAACGCGGCGTTCTCGATGTTGACGCCGGTGAAAGTCTCCCCGTCGGCCGTATAGACTGCCGCGCCCACCCGGAACTTCGAGTACGGGGCATATGCCTTCTCCTGGGCTTCTCGCGCAAAGGCCAGAAGCACCAGATCGGGCTGAGTGAGATTACGCACTGTCGGCTCCTTCCATAGTGGCAGCGGCCGGCTCGACTATGAGCTGCCGGATCCGCGTTCCTTCCAAGTCTGTCACGGTCAATCGCAACCCCTCGATCTCGATGGACTCTCCGATCTTGGGGATCCGCCCCGCAAGTTCAGTGAACAGCCCACCAACCGAGTCCGCATCGATATCGATATCCGTGTCGAACGTCTCATTGAGATCGTCGACCGGCAACCGGGCGTCAACACGGTAACGCCCTTCGCCCAGATCGAGTAGCAGGATCTCTTCACGATCGTACTCGTCGGATATGTCGCCCACGATCTCTTCCAACAGGTCTTCAAGGGTGACGAGCCCTGCAGTGCCACCGTACTCATCAGCGACGATGGCAATATGGGTACGAGCCCGCATCTCGACCAGCAGCTCTTCTACCGGCTTGGTCTCGGGAACGAAATACGCCGGACGAGCAAGATCCACCACGCTCTTCTGCGCGCCGCCGTCGGCCAAGGCACGTAGAAGGTCCTTCGCATACAGTACTGCACGAACGTCATCGACCGAATCATGATAGATGGGTATCCGAGAGAATCCAGTCTCGGATATCAAGGCCACCGCGTCAGCCGCAGTGGCGGTATCGGCAAGTGCTTCCATGTCGGTCCGCGGAACCATGATCTCGCGGACGATCTTCTCGGCGAAGTCACTTACGGCCTCGAGTATCGCCTCTTCGGCGACCTCGCGCTCTGAGTCGTCCTCAGTGTTGGCCCCACGCCACTCAGCACTCACGGCCCAAGGCGGCAGGGTGCGTTCGGCTCCCACCACATCGACCGCCCACTTCCACGGTGCGCCCAGTAGCGCCGCGACCGGATAGACGGTGCTCATGAACGGAAGTGCCAAAGGAGCGGCATCTAGTGCCACGCGCTCCGGATTGGTCGCCGCCATCGTGCGGGGCAGCGCCTGTGCAAGCGAGTATGCCACGGCAAGCGCGCCAGCCGCACACAGGAAGCTTGCCACTTGCGACGTTCCTGTCGGCGCGCTGTCCGAGCTCACCGAGACCAGCCACGCACCCAGCTCCAGGCCCGCGACACACGTGATACCGAATGTGACGCCTGTCGTGAGCGCAGAGACGGCCCTCAACCGATGGCGGTGATCCGCCAGCCGTTCGAGCGCCGACGCGCCGCGGCGTTCTGACTCCGCAAGCCGGTGAATGCGACCGGGAGACAGCAGCATCACGCTCGTCTCGGCGGCCGCCAGGAGTGCGCTGATCACGATGAGTACCAGTGAGGCGATGTAGGTCAGAAGTTGCAACACGGCTCCGAATACGAGTTTGAAACCACAACACGGGCACGTACATCGATGAGCATACCCGACCCCGCCCTCATCGGAAGAACACCTGGAACACAGCGGTGACGATCAACAGGCCCATGAGCGCGCCCACGATCACCTGGGGTACGGAGTGTATCTCGGCCTCAACGCGACTCTGGGCAACCAGAAACGCGATGAACAACCCCAGTACCAGAGCGCCGGCACTGCCCGTAATGAACCCCAGGATAGCTGCCGAACCGAACGCGACTGCGGCGTGCCCACTCGGCCAGCCCCCCTGGAGCCACGTACCCTCCTGGGACACCGCCTTCATCACCAGCACGGCCAGCAGCACGATGCACAACGAGATGATGGTCAGGTCCGATGGAGCGATCTTGATGATATCGAGCCCGTCTTGCATCAGAAGCCGGACGCGTTCGAACAGCACGAGGTACGCGACGACGACCGCGTTGATTGCGGCGACCAACACCGCTCCCGCCGCCACGTCCTTGGCGATCTTCGCCAGTGGATCGTAGTGGTCGATAGCGACGTCCACTCCGGCCTCAAGGGCTGTGTTGACGAGTTCTGTGATGAACACAAGACTGATGGCGAACACGACAGCAGCAAGTTCGATTCCGGTGACGTCCAGAAACAGACTCGCCACGGCGACCAAGACAGCCGCTCCCATGTGGAGCCGCATGTTTCGCTGGGTGCGAAGTGCATACACGATGCCATCGATGGCGAAATTGAAGCTCCACAACAGCGAGTGCCCGCGCTTCACGACCGGCGTCTCCCTTACGATGCCGCCACCCACGCTTCAAGAAGTACCCGTTCGCGTGCCTGCATGACCTGGGCGTCGACGTCTTCGATGTGGTCGTAGCCCAGAAGGTGCAGTATGCCGTGGACGAGCAGCAGGTTGAGCTCTTCTTCGACCGTGTGGCCGTACTCGGCCGCCTGGGACTCGGCGATCGCAGGGGCGATCACAACATCCCCCAAGGTGACCGACTCATCTGGGCCCACGACCGCACACGGATCATCGCACTCGAAAGACAGGACGTCAGTGGGGCCCTCTTTGCCGCGATAGTCGAAGTTGAGCTGAGCCATTTCCTCGACCTCGACAATGGCAATTGAGAGCTCAATGGCTTCGGGGGCATCTTCACGATCGAGCACGAATGCCGCCAGTCTCTCGAACGCGGCGACTTCCAGCGGCTCAGGATCGCGATGGCTCACGATGCTGATCTGCATACGCTTCCTTCCTCGGTCCTGTGATGGTCTGCGGATACTCGCACCGAGCGTGCAACATGTTCACAAGCATGTGCACGAACGTCTCGGTGATGACAGGTATGTCCCCTTCTTTCATGCCCGCCGAGTCAAGTTGCCCATCCTGAAGCTTGTCATCAATGACGAAACGCACGGCAGTGGCGACACTCCCTGCATCGGGCTGCTTCAAAGCGCGGACGGCCGCCTCACACCCGTCCGCCAGCATGACCAGCGCCGCCTCTCGGCTGCTCGGCCTGCCACCGTGATAGCGATAGTCGCTCTCGGCAACGGTGGCATCCGCTTGCGCCGCCTTGTGAAAGAAGTATCTCACCAGCGACGTACCGTGGTGCTCGCGGATGACATCGACGATCCGATCGGGTAGTTCGTACTCCTCGGCCAAGTGCAAGCCGTCGGCGACGTGTGAGGTGATGATCAAGGCTGATAGCGACGGCTTCGCGAGGTCATGCGGATTCTCGCCGTCAGCGAGATTCTCGAAGAAGTAGCAGGGCCTGCGGAGCTTTCCAACATCGTGGTAGTACGCTCCAACACGCGCGACCAAAGGGTCAGCACCGATGGCATCAGCACCAGCCTCTGCGAGACTCGCCACAGCCAGTGAGTGCGTGTAGGTTCCCGGTGCCTCGATCATCAGTCGCTTGATCAGCGGGTGCAGCGGGCTGGCCGCCTCAACCAGCTGAACATCGGCTCTCGCGATAAGCATGCGCCTAGCCACGGGGACCGCCGCGACGCCAAGAACCGCCGCCACAAAGGCACCCAGTCCTCCGAAGAACGCCGCGCGGGACATCGCTTCACGCGACGCGTGCGTCAGCGCATCGCCCAAATAGGCCACGCCCGCACCCAGCACGGTGGCGCCTACGATCGCAACGAACGCAGCAACGAAGAGGATCCTGCGGCTCTCGGGACGCATCGCAAGCGCCCGGGACGTGACACGGGGCATGAGACTCGCCATGCGACGCAGCTCAGGCATCGCTTTCAGCGCTCTTCGCTTCTTCGTACTTGGTGTAGGCAGTGACGATGTGCTGTACCAGCTTGTGTCGCACGACGTCTGTGCCGGTCAGTTCGACAAAGGAGATGTCCGGGACACCATCAAGAATGTCGCGCACCTGACGAAGTCCGCTCGTGCCTCTGGGCAGGTCGATCTGGGTGATGTCTCCCGTGACCACGATCCGCGAGCCGAATCCCAACCGGGTCAGAAACATCTTCATCTGCTCAGCGGTGGTGTTCTGAGCCTCGTCGAGGATGACGAACGAGTCGTTCAAGGTTCTGCCGCGCATATACGCCAGCGGGGCGATCTCGATGACCCCGCGCTCGAGCAGTGACGCGGACTTCTCGGCGTCCACCATGTCGAACAGCGCGTCGTAGAGCGGGCGTAGGTACGGGTCGACCTTCTCGGTCAACGTGCCCGGGAGGAATCCCAATGATTCCCCGGCCTCAACCGCCGGACGCGTGAGTATGATGCGGCCAACCTGCTTGCTCTTGAGTGCCTGGACCGCCATGGCCATGGCGAGGTAGGTCTTGCCGGTGCCCGCAGGGCCGATGCCGAAGCTGATCGTACTCTTACGAATCGCATCGACGTAGCGCTTCTGACCGGAGGTCTTGGGCCGGATGGCCTTGCCCTTGTAGGTCAGAATCACGTCACCATGCAGCGATGTGGGCGTGCACTCCCCCTGAGAGAGGATGTCGATCGAACGCTCGATGACGTCGGGAGTGAGGTGTTCGCCGCGTTCAATCAGCTGAATCATCTCCGAGAAGAGCGCGGAGACCGTGGCGGTATCACCAGCGTCGCCCAGAATGCTTATCTCGTTGCCCCGCACGGAAATCGTGGGGTCGAACTGTCCTTCGATCAGTCTGAGAAGCGAGTCACCTTGTCCGAGCAGACGTGTCATGTCGAGCTCAGGGGGGACTACGAGTCGAATCTGAGTGGGTTCCACGGTTGGGTCATGCACCTCGGTTCGCTGCCGGTACGAACGATTTGTACACCCGATATCGAGTGCGCATCACGTCCGATTCTATCACTTGAGGCAAGGTTAGAGCCGTTTGAGAAGCTCAGATCATGGGTTCCCCGATGACTTGCCCTGCCGAGCCCCGGGCAAGGATCACTTGCACGATATCCCCAACCCCGCCAGCAGGCGTCGCGACCTGAACACGTAGGTAATCACGACTGGTGCCCAGCCCGCCGCGCTCATCGGTCTGTTCGACCAGAACCTCGGCCTCATGCCCGATTCGCTGCTCCTCGTATCGGTACCGCAGACGATCACCCACCGAGCGCAACTCCGACGCCCGGTCGGCACGGAGCTCTGGTGCGACCTGCGCCATCTGAGCGGCAGGCGTACCAGCGCGCTCGCTGTAGCGGAACACATGCAACTTCGCGAAGCCCACGTCCTCGACCAGTGCCACGGTAGCCTCATGGTCGATGTGGGTCTCGGCGGGAAACCCGGCGATCAGATCGGAGGTGATGGCCACACCCGGGATGGCACTTCTCACGTCGGCGATGATGCGTCTGAACCCTTCGACCGAGTACGTGCGAGCCATGGCTCGCAACACCGCATCGCTTCCGCTCTGAAGCGGTACGTGAAGGTGCTCGCACACCGCAGGCGTCTCCGCCAACACAGACAGCAGTCGCGGTGTCAGATCGGGAGGTTCGATGCTCGAGAGTCTCAGACGCGCAATCCCAGTTGCCGCTATCGCTGCGATGAGCGCCGCCAGATCGGCGTCCCCGTCGGCATATCGGCCGATATTGATACCGGTAAGGACGATCTCGTTGACGCCGGCCTCGACCAGCAACCTCGCGTCTGCAACCGCTCGCTCCAACGGCACCGCTCGGGGCACCCCGCGAGCGTAAGGCACGATGCAGTATGTGCAGAAGTTGTCGCATCCGTCTTCGACCTTCAACATCGCGCGGGTCCGAAGCCCCGCCCGAGCTCGCTTGCCAGATACAGGGGCCTGCAACGCAGGCGTGCCGCATGCGAGGTCAAGCACCTCACCGACCCGCTGTGCAACGAGCGCCTTGTCGGATTCGACCACCACTCGCCTACCGAGCGCGCGCAAGCCGTCGGCATCGAGGGCAGCAAGACAGCCGGTGACAACCACCACCGGGTTGCCGGGAGCCCGGAGGGCCTGACGAACCGCCTTGCGGGCCTTGGTGTCCGCTTCCCCGGTGACTGTGCACGTGTTGATCACGACCACGGAGGCTCTGTCCTCGTCAGCGACAACCGCCCCTTTGCCGATGAGTTCGGCAGCGATCGCCTCGCTCTCGACACGGTTCACCTTGCACCCCAGAGTGCGGAAAGCCACCGAGACCCTCCTGCCCGACGCAGCCTCAGCGCTCACAGGCGGCCTTCACACCCAGCGCTGCGGCGATGACCAGCGCAATCGAGACCACAGCGGCTGTTTCGGTGCGCATGATAGACGGCCCAAGTGACGCCACGACCGCGCCCGTGGCGCTCAAAGCCGAAACCTCCTCGGCAGACAACCCGCCTTCAGGGCCAACGACCACCGCAACCGATGCCTCGGAATCAGCGAACGCGCTGCGCGCAGCATCACTCAACAGGTCGCCCATGTGGTCCTCCCACAGGACCAGCACCCGGTCGTAGGTGCCCAGAAGTTCAACCGCCGCCGAGAAGCCCACGGGATCGGCGACGCCAACGACGCACTCACGCCGGGATTGCTTGGATGCGGACTCGGCGATGCGACGCCAGCGACTCCCTCGCTCGGCACGCTTGCGCTCGTCGAGCCGTACGATGCTCCTCGATGTGAACACGGGCACGATGCCTGCGGCCCCCACCTCGACCGCCTGGCGGACGATCGAGTCCATCTTCTCGCCCTTGGCCACGCCCTGAAAGAGAGTCACTCGCGGATACCACGACGGTTCCAGCGAAGCGACCACCCGAGCGACCACGCCTGCCTCAGAGAGCCCAACCACCTCGACGCGGAACGCCTCACCGGACGGCGCCACGACGTCGAGTTCCTCGCCCGGCTCTACGCGCAGCACGCGAGTGGCATGGTGCTCGTCTTCGGCACACAGCGGCAGACGCGCGGGTGAGATCGCGCCTAGCTCTTGCGTGAGGAAGAACCGCGCGCGGGACATCCGTCTAGCCCCTCAGCCAGTCCTTGAGCTTTTCGAGCGTCGACTTCTCGGCCGACTTCGCGTCGCCTAGCTCGTCGCCCAGCTCGCGGAGCAGCTCCTTCTGACGCTTGGAGAGCTTCTTGGGAACCTGCACGCCCACGTGCACGATCAGGTCACCTCGGGATCCGCCGCCTCCCATGCGCGGCATCCCGCGCCCTTTGAGGCGTACGGTGTCACCGTGCTGCGTCCCTGACGGAATGTGCACCTTGTTGTCCTCGAGCAGGCCACAGACAGACAGTTCTGCGCCAAGCGCCGCCTGTGAGATCGAGACGTTGGCCTTGCAGTGCAGCTCATTACCCTCGCGATGGATGAAATCATGCGGCGCTATTCGGATGGCGACCAGCAGATCTCCGGGTGTAGCGCCTCGGATGCCTGCCTCGCCCATACCGCGCAGCCGGATCTGCTGCCCGTCGCTGATACCCGCAGGAACGTTCACATTGACGTGCTGGCGGTCCGGTACCCGGCCCGAGCCCTGGCATTCCTCACACGGCTGCTCGACGATATGCCCGGTCGAGCTGCAGCGCTCACAGGGACCAACCGTCTGCATCTGGCCGATGAACGTACGCCGAACCTGCACCCTCTGTCCTGACCCGTTGCAGTCTGGGCAGGTGGCGACGCTGCTGCCTTCGGCGGCGCCGGTACCGTCACACACGTCACACGGCGCTAGATGATCGAGGACGATCTCCTTCTCGGCGCCGGTGGCCGCCTCTTCGAGCGTAACCGTGAGCGACATCGCCATGTCTCGACCTTCGAGGCGCACGCCACGGCCTCCGCCACTCACTCCGCCGAAGAAGGCGCTGAAAAGGTCGCCCATGTCGAAGCCACCTGCGCCGCCGCCACCAAACAGGTCGTTGAGGTCCACGTACCCGCCGCCGTAGCCTCCACCACCACCGGGAGCACGACCACCTACCGAACCGTAGGTGTCGTACTGCTGGCGCTTGGCGGGGTCGGACAAGGCGTCGTACGCCTCGTTGATCTCCTTGAAGCGGTCTTCCGCGTCAGCGGCCTTGTTCACGTCAGGGTGAAGCTCGCGCGCCTTGCGCCTGAACGCCTTCTTGATCTCATCGGCGGTGGCTGTGCGCTCCACGCCGAGCGTCTGATAGTAGTCACTGGTACCTGCGGGCACTGATGGTCCTTTCGAGTGGTGGTCTTGCGCTAGCCCAGCGCGTCTTCGAGCTCGTCAGCGACGATGCGTACAGCCGATATGGCGCGGCCGTAGTCCATACGGGTAGGACCGATCACGCCGAGAAACCCGTCGGCGGACCCGGTGCCATAGTTGGTGGCGACGATACTCAGATTACCCAGTTCGGCGCGGCGGTTCTCATGTCCGATGCGCACGGCGAGGGCACGGTTGTCCAACGCCTCAGACAGCGCACCCAGCACCGCGATGCCGTCCTCCAAAAACTCGATGAGGGGTCGCGCACGTTCGGCATCGTGGAACTCGGGCTGCGAGAGCAATGCAGGCACACCCACGTGGAACAGGCGATCCCGGTCAGCCTCGCCCAGCGCATCAAGAATCTCATCGAGCACGCGCTTGGTCAGCTCACTCGGCCCGCGTGGGTCATGCGGATCTGATGCCGCAGTGCTCACTGCGTCACGCAGCGGGAGGATCTCTGTAGCACGCTTGCCGCTGAGCCCGGCGTTCAGCGCACGCTCGATCTCGCTGACCTCTTCTGGCGATGCCTCAGAGGTCAGTTCTATTGAGCGGTTGACCACCTGGCCCGATTCGGTGATGAGCACGAACAGCGCACGACGCGGGCTCATCGACAGCAGATCGAGTCGCTTGACACGAGCCGTCGACACGCTCGGGGCGACCGTGATCGCGAGGCAGTTGGTAAGGCGGGTCAGCGCAGCCGACGTCTCTCGCATAAGGTCGTCAATCTCGGCAGCGCGATGCAGAGGCGCTGTGATGGCGGCGTCCGTCTCGGCATTGCGGCGTTCGAGCAGCTCGTCGACGAAGCTCCTATAGCCGGTATCGGTAGGAATCCGGCCTGCCGAGACGTGAGGCTGGGCAACGTAGCCGGTCTCCTCGAGAATCGACAGCTCGCTGCGGACCGTCGCGGGACTGCACCCCAGGTCATAGCGCGATACCAGCGTCTTGGACCCCACGGGGGTCGCGCTGACTATGTACTCTTCGACAAGCGCCTGCAGTACGCGGCGGCGGCGTTCATTGAGCATGATTCCGACGCCTCCTCCGGCGCTCGATGGCACTCCACGACTGTTGGCACTCAAGTATAGCGAGTGCCAAGGCTTCAGTGAACCCGCGGCCGCCCTCTACTCAGCGCCAAGAATCGCCGAGAAGATCTGGTTGCCAAAGAGCCACCCGTGCTCGGTAGGACGCCAGCGTCCGGCTGCGTGCATCACCAAGCCGCGATCCGCGAGCGACTCCATGACCGCGACCACGCCGGCGTCCTCGGCAAGCTCGTCGCTGATGCCCACAGACATCCGCATTCCCAGCATCGCATCTTCGCGCAGCGCGTCCGCGGGAGAGAGTGTCTCGAGCTGCATCGGCGCGTCCTCAAGAGCGCCGGTCAAGAACCCGGTCACCGTGGTGGTCCACACCAGTCGGGCGCGCCACTCGTCATCAGCGCGGGCGGCCTGACCGGCAGCCGGGGACAGCTGGCGCAACACACCCACCGGAAGCATGCTCGCGGCACCCGAGCCTACGCCCAGGTAGGCACCGCCGGTCCAATAGACGGTGTTGTGTCGGGACTGCTGTCCGTCGAGTGCGTACGATGCGATCTCGTAGCGCTCGAAGCCTGCGAGCTCCAGCAGCTCAGCGGCTGATTCCATCATCTCTGCCGCGACATCCGGGTCCGGCATGGGTATGAGGCCCGCCTCCACCGCACCCGCGAGAGCTGTGCCTCGCTCGAGACTCAGCGGGTAGATGCTCAAGTGTCCCGCTCTGGTGCCCGTAGCGCGACCGACGCTCTCCACCCACGACTCCCCGCCCTGGCCGGGAACCCCGCAGATCAAATCCACCGAGAACGGCACGCGGCTCCCGCGCAAGACTCCGGCAGCGCGCTCCGCCGCGGGTGAGTCGTGACACCGGCCCAGTGTCGTGAGCACGCGGTCATCGAAGCTCTGGATACCCATCGAGAACCGGTTGACACCAGCCTCCACGAGCTGTCCGATGAGCTCGGACCCGGTGGTCTCCGGGTTGGTCTCGACGGTGAACTCCGTCTCCGGCCCTACCCCGGGAAGGTCGCTGATCGCACGGACGAGTCGCACCAGCCGACTTCCCAGCAACGTGGGCGTTCCGCCACCGATGTAGACCGTGGGCACGTCAGCAAGTACGCCGGTCTCGGATGCCTCGGTGATGTAGCGGATCGCCGCGTCCACATAGGCGTCGCCCACATCGCGCTCAGGCACTGCGGAAGCCCGCCGCAAGTCACCGTGGACCTGAGGTGCGGCGGCGGACACGTCGACGACGGCCGAGTTGAAGTCGCAGTAGGCACACTTCGACGGGCAGAACGGCACGTGCACGTAGAGTGAGACCGGCTCGATCGCAGACTGTGAGCTCATAGTGACTCCAGATACTCGAGGTATTCGACCAGTAGGGCATCCAGCTCATCGGGGGTCGTGCAATTGTTGACCCGTCCGCGCACGTGGCTCGCGCCCGGAGCACCTGCAACGTACCACGCAACGTGCTTGCGCATCCGCCCTACGGATCGTTCGCCCGAGAACGCAACCAGCGCCCGAGCATGCTGACGGGCCATCTCAACACGCTCCTGGACCGTTGGCGGGTCGAGGCGCACGCCCGAATCCAGTAGTGCGCGGGCTTCTCGGAAGATCCAGGGGTTGCCTTGGGCGCCCCGGGCGACCATCACGCCGTCGGCACCGGTGCGCTCGAGGATCCCCACGACGTCGTCTGCCGAGAAGACATCTCCGCTGCCGATGACCGGCACCGATACCGCCGCCTTCACTTGGGCGATCACGGTCCAGTCGGCCTTACCGTGGTAGAACTGTTCGCGTGTGCGCCCGTGAACGGCAATCGCAGCTGCGCCCGCTGCCTCCATCGTCTGGGCGAACTCGACCGCGTTGACCTCGTCCTCGTCCCAGCCCTTGCGGAACTTCACGGTCACCGGGATTGGCACAGACAGGGCAACCTCGTGCACTATCCGCGCCGCGAGGTCCGGCGTGCGCATGAGCGCGCTGCCCTCCCCCTTGCCCACCACTTTGGTGACCGGACACCCCATGTTGATGTCGATGAGCGCGATGTCGGCCCCGTGCTTCGCCACGAGCTTGGCTGCCTGCTGGGCCATCATCTCCGGATCAGACCCGAAGATCTGCACCGCACACGGCGTCTCGTATTCTGAGAAGGTCAGAATCGCCCGCGTCCCACGCGAGTCCGGGTTGTAGTGCAGCCCCTTGGCGCTGAGCATCTCAGTGTAGGTGAGTCCCGCACCCATCTTCTTGCAGATGCCGCGGAAGGGCGCCTCGGTCACGCCAGCCATTGGCGCGAGAAGCACGTTGTTCGCGGCGAGGATGTCTGCGACTGAGAGCATGGCCATGACGGCGCGCAGCGGCGCTACTCGTCGACCTTCAGGATTGCCATGAACGCCTCTTGAGGAACCTCGACATTACCGATGTTCTTCATGCGCTTCTTGCCCTTCTTCTGCTTCTCGAGCAGCTTGCGCTTCCGGCTGATGTCGCCGCCGTAGCACTTGGCGATGACGTCCTTGCGCATGGCGCGGACGGTCTCACGGGCGAGCACCTTGGTTCCGATCGCGGCCTGGATGGGCACCTCGAACATATGCCGAGGGATGATCTCCTTGAGCTTCTCGGTGAGAACGCGGCCTCTGTCGTACGCTTTGTCCTTGTGCACGATGAACGACAGTGCGTCGACGATCTTGCCCGCAAGAAGGATATCGAGCTTCACGAGCTTGCTGGGCCGGTAGCCGATGGGCTCGTAGTCGAGGCTCGCATAGCCCTTGGTGCGGCTCTTGAGCTGGTCGAAGAAGTCCATGATGAGTTCGGAAAGCGGCATCTCGTAGTGCAGCTCCACGGTACTCTTTGACAGGTACTGCATGTTGGTGAACGTGGCGCGCCTTGAGACGGCGAGCTCCATGACCTGGCCCACGTAGTCGGGGGGCACAAGGACAGTCGTGTTGAGGTAGGGCTCCTCGAGGCGGTCGAGCTTCGAGGGATCGGGCATGTCCTGCGGAGAGTGCAGCGCCACCATCTCGCCGTTGGTCAGGTACGCGTGGTACTCAACCGACGGTGCAGTGGCGAGCAGATCAAGATCGAACTCGCGCTCGAGCCGCTCCTTGATGACCTCCATGTGAAGCAGGCCCAGGAACCCGACACGGAACCCGAAGCCCAGCGCATGCGAGGACTCGGGCTCGTAGATCAAAGCAGGGTCATTGAGGCGCAGCTTGTCGAGAGCGTCGCGAAGCTCCGGATACTGGTCGCCGTCGATGGGAAAGAGCCCGGTGAACACCATCGGCTTGACCTCGCGGTAGCCGGGAAGCTGCTCTGTCGCACCGTGCTTCGCGAGCGTGACCGTGTCACCGACCTTGACCAGGGAGGGATCCTTCAACCCCGTGATCAGGTAGCCGACCTCGCCCACACCAAGTTCATCGACCGGCTCGTTGGCAGGGCGGCGCACGCCGACCTCTTCGACGTCTGTGACGACATCGGTGGCCATCATGAGCACCTTCATGCCCTTGCGAACCGAACCGTCGATCACCCGAATCAGCGCGACCACGCCACGATACGCATCGAAGTAGCTGTCGAAGATCAGTGCGGTCAGCGGCGCGTCAGGATCACCGGTGGGGTGTGGGACGTGACGCACTAGAGCCTCGAGGGCCTCTCGGACTCCCTCTCCGGTCTTGCCGCTCGCGAGCACGGCTTCATCGGCCGGAACCGCCAGGCCTTCTTCGATCTCGTGACGCACGCGCTCGGGGTCGGCTGCAGGAAGGTCGATCTTGTTGATGAGCGGGATGATAGCGAGATGAGCGTTCATAGCCATCAGCGCGTTGGCTACGGTCTGCGCCTCCACACCCTGGGTCGCATCGACCACCAGAAGCACGCCTTCGCACGCCTCAAGAGAGCGGCTCACTTCATAGGTGAAGTCGACGTGGCCGGGGGTATCGATGAGATTGAGCTGATAGGTCTGCCCGTCGTCGGAGTCGTACATCACACGCACGGCCTGCGCCTTGATCGTGATGCCACGCTCCCGCTCGATGTCCATCGAGTCGAGAACCTGCTCCATCATGTCACGCGCTTCCACGCTGTGAGTGAGCTCGAGAATCCGGTCCGCGAGCGTCGACTTGCCGTGGTCGATGTGGGCGATGATCGAGAAGTTGCGTATGTAGCGGGGGTCTGTAGTCATAGCGGTATAGTCTATCAGGGGCTACGCTCGCCAGATAGCCCGATATGCAGAAGCGCTCCCGTTTGGGCCGTCCCAGACACTGTAGCGACGCCCCGAACCGTGTGCTACACTATCGCGGTTCGTCTGAACCTCACAGCGACGGACACCGTACGGTTTACGGAAGGAAACAGCCACCGTGGCAAACATCAAGAGTCAGAAGAAGCGCATTCTCACCAACGAGAAGGCGCGCATGCGTAACAAGGCAGTGAAGTCTGGTCTGAAGACCTCGCTCAAGAAGGTGCACACCGCCATCGCGTCCGGTGACGCCGATGCCGCCAAGGCCGCTGCGCTCGAGGCTTCCAAGCTGCTCGACAAGGCCGCCAGCAAGGGCGTCATTCACAAGAGCCAGGCTGCCAACCGCAAGTCAGGCATCATGAAGGCAGCCAACTCCGTCGGCTAGTCTCCACACACCTTCACGATCCAGAGTTCGAGAGCGAGCCGGGCATCCCGGCTCGTTTTCATATTCTCCTCACTGACCGCAGCCTCTTTGAGCAGCGACACCAACTCGCTGCCCGAGAAACCCCTCGCCTGCCGAGGAAGCCGCTTGACCATCCAGTCCGGCTTGCCCAGCGCTCGGCCTATCTCGACCGCTGAGCCCAGACCTCTGTCGATCATCGACCGAGCAGCGATCAGATCGCGTACGGTTCGAAGCCCCATGGCGTGCAGCCCGTAGACGGACTCGCCAGCACCGAGCAGGTTGGCAGCGACGCGAAGAGCACGACCGCAGTCACGATCGGCTAGAGCGTCAGTGAACTCCCACACCTTGAGCTTCGCGGTGTCCGAGGAGACCTTGTCGACGTCTTCTCGGGTGATCTGGCCCCGCGCACCGATAAACGAGACGAGCTTCTGCAGCTCCGCCGAGACTGTCCTGAGATTCTCTCCAGTAGCCGCGACCAACACCTCGGCCGCCACCGGGTCAAGCTGCTTGCCTTGCTCCGCGGCCATGCTGATGACTTTGCGCTGGAACTCCAGACCTTTTGGGGTCTTGCGCTCGACGACTCCTCCCAGCTTCTCCACGACCTTGAACAGCCTGGTGTTCTTGGCGAGCTTGGTGGCAGCCAAAGCCAGAACCGTGGTGGGAGATGGGTCCTCGGCGTACTTGGTCAGGGCATCGATGCCCTCTTTCGAGAGCTTCTCGACGTTGCGTACCACCACCAGGCGGCGCTCTGACGCAAACGGCAAGGTGTTGCAGGCCGCCATGATCGCGTCCGCTGAGGCACTCTCGCCCTCGAACACCTCGTAGTTGAAGTCGATGTCCGCGACTTCCGAGACGCGAGCCTTGAGCTTGTCCAGGGCATGCTGCAGCAAGAACTCCTGCTCGCTGATGATCAGATAGATCAGCTTGAGATCTGTTGTAGAGGTACTCATGGGCTCCCTTGGGACTGGTAGCGCGCCGATTGAAGCTCGCCTCAGCCAGTGTCGCACACGAGCCCGCGACGGTGCCACGTCCCCGCGTCTCCAATCGCCAGCGTCTTGTGCCCACCGAGATGACCAGGTCGCCAGCCCGATCCGTGCGCAGCACCCTGCTACCCGACGACTCCAACAGTGTCACTGTCGACGCCACCGGGTGCCCGAACCGGTTGCCCGCGCCTACGCTGATCAGCGCAACTTCGGGACGCAGTACAGCCAGCGACGGAGGCGACACCGCATCCGCGCTGCCGTGATGCCCGACCTTGAGCACATCGATGTCTCCCACCGCGCCCGAAGCCGCCAACGGCTCTAGGACCTCCGACTCGGCGTCGCCCGTAAGCAGGGCTTGGAACCCCTTCGCACGCACCAGAAGCACCAACGATGAGTTGTTCTCGGAAGGGTCTGAGACGGGACCCGGGGGCGACACCACTTCGACGTCCACGTCCCCGAGCCGCAAGCGTGCTCCGGCCTGAACCTCACTCACCGGGGCATCAAGTCCGGACAGGATCTCGCGCAAAGGAGCAGCGGCACCTCGAGCGGTCAGAACCCTGCCCACCGGAATCGCACGGACAAGCGCAGCGGTCCCGCCGGTATGGTCTTCATGGGCGTGCGTCAGCGCCAGCGCGTCCAGGCGCCTGATCCCGAAGCGTGCAAGTGCCGCCCGCAGCGACGCAGCATCCGGACCGGTGTCGACCAGCAGCGCACGAGGCCCGTCACGCACGAGAATCGCGTCACCTTGACCCACGTCCAATACCACCAGCGAGATGCCTCCCGGGGCCGGTGGACCGATCGCCACAAGGATCGAAAACGCGCAGGCGACAACTGCCGCACCGCGGGCGCCTCGCTTCCGCGGTGCGGGCCACCACGCCCACACGGCTACTACGGCCCCCGCAATCGCCACCACAGCGACTGAGGACAACGCTCCCAGTGGAATCGATGCGTATGGCACTGCGGCCAGCCTTGAGGCGACGGTGGCCGTCAGGGCCCCCAGAGAGCCCGACAGGTGTAGAACCAACTCGCCTGCGGGTGCGGCGACCCGTGATAGGGCCACGCCCACCAGCCCTAGGGTCAGCACACCTGAGACCAAGGGGCCTGCGAGCAGGTTGGCAACTGGTGAGATCATCGACCACGCACCAAACGTCGATACTGTCAGTGGCATGGTCACCGCCTGCGCGGTCAGCGTGAGCGCGATAGGCGGCGCCAACGGGGCGAACGCACGCGGAATCGCAGCTGCAGTCCATGCGGCTGCGAGACGCGAGAAGGTCACCAACCCCGCGACCGCCAGCACTGACAGCTGGAATCCCAAATCGAACGCAACCGGCGGCCACGCTGCCACTGCCGCAACAATGGCGACGCATACCGCGCCGAGGCCATCAGCCCGCCGTCCCGACAGCGACGCCCCTGTCGCAACACCGGCCATCGCCCACGCGCGTACGGCGGACGCCTGGACCCCCGTGGTGATGACGTAGAGCCCCACTATGGTGATCACCAACAGCCGAGAAGGCACACGCGGAACCCGTGCAACGCCCAAGAACCATGTGAGCAGCGCGGCCACCACAACCAGATGACTTCCGCTGACCGCGACCAGATGTGTCAGGCCTGTCGTTCGGAAGTCCGACTCAGCCTGTGTTCCCGCCAGCCTGCGACGATCGCCCAACACCACGCCGTCGAGCAATGCTCCACCCGGACCCGGTACACGTCCGGTGACCTCTCGGGCACGAGTCCGGACAGGGCCCACAAGGCCTCTCAAGCCCCGGTGCCATCCGTAGTCACGAACCGCACGAGCGCTCACGCTCGCACAGACGCCGGACTGATGGCTGCGCCGACCGAACTCGTCTACACCGGCCATCTTCATCACACCGAAGAAGCGGACCTGTCGCCCCGCCTCGGGCGGAGGGCCATCAGGCCAGGACACGCTGACCCGCGCCGACCCGTGGGGCATCTTCACCAGGACTTCAGAGCGCTCCGAGAACCTCCCCTGCCGAGGATCGCTCACGACCTCAGCATCCCAGCCGCGTGAGTCCGCGGCATCGAGCACGCGCGCGTCGTGCGCCCATCGCGCCCAGTACAGCTGTCCCGCCATGAGGCCTGCGATCAGGCCTGCCGCGAGTAGCACTAGCCCCAGCCACCGTCGCGTGACACCCACCACCACAGACACAGCGACCACGACCACAACTGGCAGAAGCCCGCGCAGCTCGATGCCGGACGCCAGACACCACGAATACCAACTGATCGACTCCGACCACGCACTACCCACCCACAAGCCCAGTGCCATCCACGCCAATGGGGGCACCGACGGACGTGGAGGTGGTGACGTCGTATCACCTGACACAGGCGAGGCCTTTGAGCTGCTCGAGCTTCTTAGGACCTATCCCTGAGACACGAGTCAGATCGTCCACACTCGCATACGGGCCGTTGGCATCGCGATCCGCGACAATCTTTGCGGCTGTGGATGGCCCGACTCCCGGAAGGCTCTCCAACGCCGCGGCATCGGCAGTGTTGATGTTCACCTGTGCTTGCGGCGCTGATGCTCCCCCGGACGACGCGCCACCCGGTGGGGAGTTCGACGACGTCAGCGCTCGATCGTCCTCGTCGGGCACCACAATCTGCTCGCCGTCGGTGACG
The DNA here is from genome assembly GCA_002841275.1 of Actinobacteria bacterium HGW-Actinobacteria-7. Lineage (GTDB taxonomy): Bacteria > Actinomycetota > Coriobacteriia > Anaerosomatales > PHET01 > PHET01. The sequence goes on from PHET01000012.1 coordinate 25,879, forward strand.
ATGCGGGCTAGGTTGACTGCCGAGAGCACCGCGTCAGGAAGACTCCCGCCTGCCGCATCCACCGCATCAACCACACGCGATCCCGCATCCAGCTCATAGACCCCGGGGTGTCTGACACATCCGACCACGTGGACCACGACGCAGGCGGTCGTCGCTGCACTAGGTTGCACAGCTGCGACGGTCTCGGTCGCCACCGAGACCGGCCCCTCCTCGAACTCGACAGCACCCTGCGTTGGCGTTGGCCACCAGTTCCAGACGGCCCAGAACACCACTACGGCGGCCACGGCAACAGCCGCCACGACAACGGACGCCGGAACCTCCCGCACCCCCGCACGCTTCGCAAGTTGTTGAATCCGCTGGACCAAAGGTTCGAACATGGCAAGACGCCCCCTCTGTCGTGCAACAGAGGGGGCGTCGCAACGTATCGTGCGGATCGCCTTCACTCGACCCGCGCACACATCATGTCAGGTCGCGCTTACTCGATAACTACCGTGGGCTTACCGGCCGCATCTCAGCCGGCAACAACAACGCTCACCAGCTTGCCCGGCACCACAACGACCTTCTTGATCTCTTTGCCTTCAATGTGACCGGCAACCTCAGCCAAAGCGAGCGCCACGATCGCGTCCTGGTCCATATCCGCGGGCACAGTGACCTTCCCACGGACCTTGCCGTTCACCTGAATGGCCAGCTCCACCTCGTCGGCGGCAGCTGCTGCGGCATCGAACACCGGCCACTGCGCGGTGTGGACCGAGCCCGGCTCCATAAGTATCACGCCCCACAGCTCTTCCGAGAGGTGCGGGGTGAACGGAGCCAGCAGCAGCGTCATGCGCTGAGCGACGTCTTTCAGAAGCGCCAAGTCGCGCGACCCAGCGGGCACGGACTTGCGATAGTCGTACGCGGCGTTGGTGAGCTCCATCATCGCTGCAATCGCCGTGTTGAACTGGAAACGCTCGATATCGAACGTGACTTTGCCCGTCACACGGTGCATCTCGCGGTGCAGCTTCTTAGCTTCCGTATCACCGCTTGCAGCGACACCACAACCAGAGGCCGTCTCCTCGGCGATGTCGGTCACCAGGCGCCACACACGACCGACCCAGCGGTGCATGCCCTCGACACCCTCGTAACTCCACTCAAGGTCCTTGTCGGGCGGCGCCATGAACAGAATGTAGGCGCGCAGCGTGTCGGCCCCGTACTTTCCAATCATCTCTTCGGGTGCCACCACATTGCCACGAGACTTGCTCATCGTCTCGCCGTCCTTCTTCACCATGCCCTGTGTCAGCAGGTTGGTGAACGGCTCATCGAAGCCGATCAGCCCCACATCACGAAGCACCTTGGTGGTGAACCGCGAGTACAGCAGGTGCAAGATGGCATGTTCGATACCACCGATGTACTGGTCGACAGGCATCCAGTAGTCGGCCTTGTCCCGCTCGAACGGCGCCGAATCGTTGCGGGCGTCACAGTAGCGCAGGTAGTACCAGCTCGAGCACGTGAACGTGTCCATCGTGTCGGTCTCGCGGCGAGCCGCACCTCCGCACGTGGGGCACGTCGTCTCGTAGAACTCAGGGTGGTCCGCGAGCGTCTCGCCCTTGGTGACGTCGATGTCCATAGGTAGCACCACGGGCAACTGCGCCTCAGGCACCGGCACAAGCCCGCAGGTCGGGCAATGCACTGCAGGGATGGGGTTTCCCCAGTAGCGCTGCCGACTGATGAGCCAGTCACGCAACCGGAAGTTGATCGAGAAGCGGCCGCGGCCCTGCTCGGCAAGTGACTCCGTGACAGCCCGCATGCCCTCCGAGGCCTTTCCCCCGCGCATGCCGGTGAACGCACCCGACTGCACCATCACGCCCGCACCGTCGAACGCCGTCTCCCACGGAACGTCCGAGCGAACCCGTTCGCTCACACCTGCAAGCTCGCCGAGCAGCGCGTCATCGTCAGCGACCACAACGGGCGGAATGGGCAGGTCGTACTTGTGGGCGAACTCGAAGTCCCGCTGATCGCCGCTGGGTACCGCCATCACCGCGCCAGTACCGTAGTCCATGAGAACGTAGTCGCTGACCCACACGGGCACCTTCTCCCCGTTGACCGGGTTGATCACGAAGCGACCGGTGAACGCGCCGTTCTTCTCGCGCTCCCCCATCTGCCGCTCCACAGCGGTCTCGCGCGCGGCCCGGTCCACGACCGTCATCACCGCGGTCTCATACTCGGTGCCTACCACGAACTCCCTCACGCGCGGGTGCTCCGGAGCAAGCAGGAAGAACGAACAGCCGAACAACGTGTCCGGTCGGGTGGTGAAGACCGTGATGCGCTCGCCGCAGGGCTCTCCGCCGGCGTCACACAGTTCGAAATCGACTTCTGCGCCTTCGCTACGCCCGATCCAGTTCGCCTGCATCGTCTTGACGCGCTCCGGCCATCCCGGGAGCTTGTCCAGATCATCAAGCAGCTCCTGGGCGTAGTCGGTGATCTTCAGGTACCACTGCTCGAGATCCCGCTTCACAACCACGCTCTTGCAGCGCCAGCAGACCCCGTCGCCGATCACCTGTTCATTGGCCAGAACCGTCTGGCAGCTAGGGCACCAGTTGACCGGAGACTTCTTGCGCTCGACAAGCCCACGTTCCCACATCTTGAGGAAGATCCACTGGCCCCAGCGGTAGTACTCGACGTCGCACGACCGGACCGAGCGGCCCCAGTCGTAGCTGAAACCCATCCGCTTGAAACTCGCGGCCTGTGTTTCGATGTTGGCGTAGGTCCACTTGGCAGGGTGGCTGTTGCTCTTGATGGCAGCGTTCTCGGCCGGCAGCCCAAACGCGTCCCAGCCAATGGGGTGCAGTACCGAGAATCCCTTCATCACAGCCTGACGGGCAACGACGTCGCCGATGGTGTAGTTGCGTACATGACCCATGTGGATATCGCCCGAAGGGTACGGAAACATCTCCAGCACGTACTTCTTGGGTTTCGAGGAATCTTCCACGGCATGGTAGATGCCGTCGCGCTCCCACGCAGCTTGCCACTTGGTCTCGATCAGTTCAGGTTCGTATCGCAGATCGCTCACGAATCGCGGCCTCCTCGGACGCTTGTCCGCTCTTGATTTCGGTAGGTGAGATTCTAGCGGAAACCGCGTCCGAACATGTGACGACGAACAAGGCGGCAATCACCGCCGAGCGCTAGAGTGCAAGCGAGATCGTCGCTCCGACCAGTATCGCCACGCAACCCCAAGCCCGATAGAAGTTCACCAGGCGCGCACTGTGGTCGGGATTGCGTACACGAAGCCGCGGATCGGCGGCTCTCACGAAGAATGGCGCAACAATCCACCACACGACCGACGACATCACGAGAATAGCCGCAAGCAGATACGGCGGACACTCAGCCATTCGATTCCCCCCAGTCGGCGTCAGAGAACCCCCGTGCCCTGACGTATCCAAGTCTATCAACCTTGCCGGTCCCATGCGAGCGCCACACAGACATTTGGTCCTCCTGTGAACATAGAAGGGGCCCGTACCCGGAGGTACGAGCCCCTTCAAGTTCACACAACCACTGCGTAGAGCCTAAGCCTTAAGGCAGACCCTTGAGCAGCAGGTTCCACCCAGCAACATCCCAAGACTGGGAAGTCATGAGCGGGTTCGTGCTGGTGAAGGTGACCTCGTCGGAGGCGTCACCAGCCCAGTAGGTTGCGTCGCCGTGGCAGTCGATACACACGGAGTCGAGATTCTCTGCGATCGCGTTGGTGCCGACAATGGTGTCAGCGTCGAAGCTCGCGCCACCAGAGTAGAAGTCCGTGAGATCAGCGGCAGCGGCGGTCAGAAGAGCACCGTTGTAGCTACGCGGATCGCCGGCTGCAACCTCGGTGCCGTCAAAGTCGACACCCCAGATGGAGTCCTTCAGCATGTTCGCGCCCAAGGTGCGGTGCGGGTAGCTGAAGCCGCCGTCGAGGCACTTGCCACTGATGCTGGCAACGGCCTGCGTGCGGACGGAGGCCGGAGCCTCAAACGTGGTTACACCCTCGCGAGCGGAAAGAACGGGATCCGTCGTGTAGGCAACCTCGCCGAACGTCTCCCAGTTATCACCCTCAGCCGAGTGACAAGTCTGACAACCGGATCCACCAGAGTGGCAGTTCGCACAGTGGGGACCGAAGTTGTTGTCGTCATCGGTGTTGATGTACTGAGCGCGTGCACAACCGCGGCTGTTCTCATCGTGGCTGTAGGCCGTGATGTAGGTACCGTCGAGTGCGTCAGTCGGGTTCGGCATCCAAACCGTCGCCGCCTGAGTCGACATACCAGCAGAACCGTCGTGGCACGACGTGCACATCTCGTTCTCCATGGCTACGCCGGTAGGCGCCCACGGGAACTGGATCGGGAAACGCTCATTGCTGTCCGTGGAGAAGAACGGACCCCATGAAGCGGCAGGACCAATCGGGAACTTCCAGTTGATGGCGACCTTCTTGCCCACAGGCGCGGACTGAGAGCCGTCCATCTGCTGGACATAGTCGAGACCACCCTGGTCGTCTGCGCTGTCCGGGTTCTGGAGGAGCAGATAGCGGCCCTTGAAGAAGAGCGGCTTGTGCCATACCTCAAGCTCCGGCATTGCGATCGGCGCGTAGACGCCGCCGCCCTGGGCCTGATAGTCGCCCATGTTGAGAAATGCCGTGGCAACGTTGCCAGCCTTGACATCCTCGCCGTAGTAGACGTTCCACTTCATCATCAGGTCAGCCAGCGTGCCGGGGAACATGCCCATCATCATGCCCATGGAGGGCGCATCGATGAAGAGAGTGCCGTCGGCCTGCGGAACGCCAACCGCTGTGAAGAACGCCCCGATGCCTGACATATCAGGCATGCCAGGAGCGCCGTCGGCCTGCCATGCACCCATCGCTGCCATGGCCACGCCGAGCTCGCTGCCCGAGTCGCTCAGGGGGCCCATGTTCTGGACGCCAGCGAGGTCGGGACGGGTGTCAACTGCGGGGTCGTTGATGATTGCGCCAATCTCACGAGGAGCGCCACCAGTCTTCAGGAACGGGCTGATGCCCGCCTGCGTGGGACCGAAGACGTCGCCAAGATCGATCGTCCGGAAGTCGTACGGAATCGCATAGCCAGCGCCGGTCGGGCTCGCCATACCGGGCGAGAACAGGGCGCCGCCGTCGAAGCGGACGTTGTACATCTCCTGCATCTGATAGAACTGCGCGAAGATGAACGGCACGCCATAGAGCATACTTACTTCGCCGTCGCCAGCAGGACGCGCAGGCGAACCGAAGGACTGCAGCACGCGTGCTGAGTTGCCGTGAGGCGTGTGGCAGCTGAAACAAGCAAGGCCGTTCTCAGCATCCTGGAACGCCGGCTCGATGTCTGCAGGTGCCTTGCCCGTGTAGCCCAACGTGTGACCGGTGCCGTACCCACCAGCGGGTGTGTTCACCGTGTCTACAACGCCGCTGAAGTCAGTCGAGGCGTCGAAGTCGGTCTTGTAGGCATTGTCCATCATGATGTTGGTATCGGAACCGCCACCACCGCCGTGACAGAAGTCACAGGCCGCTTCCGCGCTGTCTGCACGCAGCAACTTGTAGCTACCAAAAGCATAGTGCGTCGAGTGACAGTCCTGGCACTTGTTAGTGGTAGTCGTGTAGCCGCCGTGCGGACCCGAGAAAGACTCGATCTGACCAGCACCAGCATCGCGGACATAAATGCCCTCGACGCCCGCGCCAGCACCATCTGCATCATTGTATCCCTCTGCGAAGGCGGTGCCTGCACAGAGAGCGACGAGCGCGGCAACCGCGGCAATCGTCAGCAACGTACGCTTCATTACATCCTCCTTGTTGGTTTTCGATTTAACGTGATGTCTCAATTTCTTTCACCTCCCGTCTTCTGACATCGGGCTAACGGAAATCCCCCTAATCGATTAACTTCCGTTAGCGTACGTTTCAGTCAACATCAGATTCACACAAAACGCAATATACCCTAGGGGTATGAACACGATTCAATCGGTGAACGGCAATCCGCAGCTCAGGGATATCAAAAACACCCGTCAGAGTCATTCTGACGGGTGTTTCGTTACCTTTGGTGGAGCCTAGGGGGATCGAACCCCTGACCTCCTGGCTGCCAGCCAGGCGCTCTCCCAGCTGAGCTAAGGCCCCGGTTCTGGGTGCCGAAAAGCGGCAAGCGGTAATCTACCAAGCACGAACAGGCAGGTCAAGAGCGATTGTGCCGTCCTATGGCTTCAGAACGTGAGACCGCGCAGACGCCTACGCGTCATGGTCCCCGGAGAACATCCTCGCGGGCTCACGACCATCCTCGACAAGCGGTACCGGCATGCCCTGCATCGCTGCCTCGAACTCCACGCGCTCTTCTGAGGGCACCGACGCGGCCACCACCTCACTGGTGATCATGCCACCCAGCATCAACGAGGCTCCGATGACTTCACGAATCGGCCACGCACCGGCGACCGTCCACCCGAAGAGCCCGCCAAACGCGGGCTCGGTCACCAGAATGAGCGCCACGCGGGCCGGTGGGATCCTGCGCTGTGCCCACGTCTGCACCACGAACGCCGCCGCAGAGGCGAGCACCCCGCAAAAGATGATCGCTCCCCACACGAAACCATCGGGCGGAAGTTGGGGCTTCTCGGTCAGAAGAGAGATTGCGGAACACACGGCGGCCGCCGTGAGCAACTGAACGAACGTCAGGGCGGCGGTGTCATGCCGCTCGTCGGTCGAACCCAACACGATCATATGAAGCGAATAGGCGGCAGCGCATATGGCCACAAGCGTGTCCCCCGTGCTCCACCGTCCCACCTGCCCGGCTCCGGACAGCAGGGCAAGTCCGGCCAGCGCCAGAACCGCGCCGGCGACCGTCGCCTTACGAGGCATCCTGCGCAGCCACAGCGCCTGAAGGAGCGGCACGATAATCACGTAGAGGCCGGTGATGAACGCTGCACGAGCCGGCGTGGTCCCGATATCCGGCGCAAGCCCCCACGTCTGGAAGATGTAGCCCGCCGTGAGAAACGTCCCCGCCAGAAGGCCTTTGGTGAGATTGGGCGCGTCGAGCCGTCGCAGCACGCGCGGGAAGAACACGACGAAAGCGACCGCTGCCACGGCGAACCGCCAACCCAAGAACCCGTACATCGGGTAGCGTGCGATGGTGTCGGCGACCAGTACAAAGGTGCCACCCCAGATGACCGCGACCCCCACGAGGGCAGCAGGAACCCCGAACCGCTCTAGGAGCTGCCTCACGCCTACTCCGCGACCTCAGCCGCTGGCGCGCGCTCGCCACGGGCTTCGGCAGGCAGATCGATCTTGGCGGCATCGCCCCACAGGTTCTCGAGACGATAGAAGTCGCGCTCGGCTGGCTGGAAGATGTGCGCTACCAAATCGCCGAAGTCGAGAAGGACCCACTTGCCCTCCGACTCCCCTTCTCGGCCGATCGGCTTGATGCCCACCTCTACGCGGAGTCTGTCTTCGATCTCATCGGCGATGGCGCGTACCTGAATGGCCGACGCGCCCGAGCAGATCACGAAGTAGTCGGTCACGACGAGCAAGGGAGCGACGTCGAGCACGACGACGTCGACTGCCTTCTTGTCGGCGGCGGCACGTGCAGCGGTGATAGCCCAGTCCTTGATGGAGGTCACTGAGTTCCTTTCGAATCTGTTACTGGCGGTCTGTAGTCCTTGCCGATGATCACGATCACATCGGTGACATCGGATGATGATGGCTCAACGGTGATCACGCCCACGCCCAATGCCTTCTTCACGCTGTCACCGCGCGCGAGGTCACCCCTGCGAACGACCACGCGAGTCTTGGTGTATTTGAAGTTGTCGGCGTTCTTGGTGTCCACAACGCGGAACCCCGCGCGAATCAGAACCTGAGACGCCTCCCCGGCGAGTCCCGGCTTACCTGCCCCGTTGTAGACGATGACGCGAACGGCGCGCAACTCATCAGCAGCACTGACCCCCCACCACGACTTGAGCAGGTCGGCCACCTCCGAGCGCTGCGGCTCGAAGTAGGTCTGGTCTCCCAGCTTGATGGGCTTCACCGGTAGCGGCACGAGCGCGACGTTCTTCTGGTCGATGCCCGCGAGGTCCTTTGTCAGCGTGAGAATCTCCTTCTGAGTGAGATTCGACTCCAGCACCGCCTTGGGCAGGCCGGCCACCGACTGACGCGCGATTGCATCGCTGTAGGCGGCCTCGCTCACCGCAAGGTAGTTGGTGAAGGGAACGGTGAGGTAGTTCGATATCGCTGCCAGCGCGATCTGTGCTCCGGGGGCGTAGGCCTCCCCCACCCGTTCGAATCCCTGACCCGGGATGTCGATGAACGCCCCCTCCGGAATGGCCACACCGAACACTTGTGATCCGGCACGGTCCACACGCATCGCGAGATACCCGACCGCCTTGCCGCCTTCGACGCCGATGATCAGAATATTCTCGCGCGCGCGACGTTCCTGCTCCTTGGGCGAGCTCACGTCCTGCTTCCCATGCACCGCGTTCCACCGAGCGTAGGTGTTGATGCCCGTCGCAACCAGCAGAAGCCCAAGCACGATCAGACCCACGGCGCCCAAGCCCCTCGTCGTCACGATGAGCAGGTTCCTGAAGCCGCGCACGGCCTTGTCGGCTGACACCACAAGAGCATGCTGTTTCTCGGCGCGCTTCGCGCTCTTCGCAGACTTCGAACCTCGGCGCGTCTGACGGTATCCTGAAACCGGCTCAGGTGCCTTGGGCGTCTTGCTTCTGCGCGCGCGGTCCTCAGTCATCGCGGCCTCCGGACACAAGCGCGTTCCAGGCGTCCACCGTGCGCGGGTGCAGGGGCCGCCTGCGCTCTATGAGGTGCAGAAGGCTCCGCTGGTAGCAGGACGCATACAGCTCGTCGAGCGTGATGACACCGACCGCTTCCCTCAACTCGTCAAGTCCCGGGAAGTCGCGCCCCGGCTCGATCATATCCGCGATGTAGACCACCCGGTCCAGAGCGCTCATCTGCCCGGCACCCACCGTATGAGAGGCAATGGCGTGCAGCACGTCTGCACCGAGGTCGGGAAAGGTCTCGGCCACGCGAAGCGCTCCCGTACGCGCGTGTAGTAGATAGGGAACCGCTTCATCCGTGGCCGTCAGCTCGATACCCGCTTCGCAGGCAACCGAGCGCAGCTGCTCGTGGCCGGTCTCTCGATCCCAGTCGTGCAACAGGCCCGCCAGGCGCGCTGACTCCACCGGTGCCCCATAGGTCTGCGCCAGCTCTGCCGCCGTCTGCGACACGCGCTGGCAGTGCTCGACAGCACCTGTGCTCAACCGAGCCTGCAGAGCCTCGAAGGCCGCCTGATAGCGCGGGGCGCCCACTCAGATGCTCTCTCGGTATAGCCGATGCTTCTCGATATAGGACACAACCGGCTCCGGCGTGAGGTATCTGATCGGCCGTCGCTCCGCAACTCGCGCTCTGAGGTCGGTCGAAGAGATGGCCAGCGCGGGGACCTCGATGAATTCGATCGCGAAGCGTGTCGTGGCGGATTCGTTGGCTGCGCGCGCGGCATCCAGGTCGTAGCCGGGCCGCGTCGCCGCGATGAAGGTCGCGAGGTCCGCGACCTTGTCGGCATCCTTCCAGCTGACGATCTCCCAGACTGCATCCGTACCAGTGATGAAGAAGAGCTCAGCAGCGGGACCGTGCGCATCGCGCAACGCCTCGAGCGTATCGACCGTGTAGGTGACTCCCGGACGGTCGACCTCCATGCGGCTCACGTCGAAGTCGGGGTTGGCGGCCGTGGCTATCACCGTCATCAGATACCTGTGTTCAGCCGAGGTGACCGCCGCGTGCGCCTTGGCAGCAGGCATCCCGGTGGGCATGAAGATGACCCGGTCCAGATTGAACTGGACCAAAGCCTCCTCGGCAGCCACCAGGTGCCCGAAGTGGATGGGATCGAACGTCCCACCCATGATGCCCAGTCGCGCAGCTCGAATCACTCTCGTATCTGCCCGTCTCCCATGAGTATGAACTTCGTCGACGTGAGCGCCGAGAGGCCCATAGGACCGCGCGCGTGCAGCTTCTGGGTGGAGATGCCGATCTCCGCGCCCAGCCCGAACTCGCCGCCGTCGGTGAAACGTGTGGACGCGTTGACGTAGACCGCCGCCGCATCCACCTCGTGCAGGAAACGACGCGCCGCCGGATAGTCGGCGGTCACGATGGACTCTGAGTGCTTGGTGCCGTAGGTGTTGATGTGCCTGATGGCCTCGTCGAGTCCCGAGACGACCTTCACGCTCATCTTCAGCTCGTGGTACTCGGTGCCCCAGTCCTCCTCAGTAGCCGCCTCGATCCTCATGATGGCGCCAAGACCGCGGGTCTTCTCGTCGGCATAGATCGTGACGCCATTCTCTTCGAGCTCCTTGAGAATTGGCGGCAGCACTGTCTCGTACACCGATTCATCGACTAGCAGTGATTCAGCGGCGTTACACACGCTGGGGCGCTGGCACTTCGCGTTGACCACGATGCGCCTAGCCATCTCAGCATCGGCCATCGCGTGCACATATACGTGGCAGTTGCCGATGCCGGTCTCTATGACCGGGACCTTCGAGTTCTCGACGACGCTCTTGATCAGCCCGGCACCGCCGCGCGGAATAAGCACATCGACGTACCCGTGGAGCCCCATGAGTTCCTCGGCAGCCGAATGATCGGTCGTTTCAATGGCCTGCACGCACGTGCGCGGCAGGCCGGTGCTTTCGGCGGCTGTCGCAAGGACGCGCGCGAGCGCGAGGTTACTGTTATGTGCGAGCGAGCCGCCACGCAGGATGACCGCATTCCCGGTCTTCACGCACAGCCCGGCCGCGTCAGCGGTGACATTCGGCCGCGCCTCGTAGATGATCCCGACCACACCCAGCGGCACCCGGATCTGCCTGAGCTCGATCCCGTTGGCAAGGGTGTAGCCCTCAACCACTTCCCCGATCGGATCGGGCAGCAACGACAGCGCGCGCAGAGCCTCGGCCATCGACTTGAGACGAGCGGGGTTGAGCTCGAGGCGGTCGATCAGACCCTCGGGTGTGCCTTTGGCCCGCGCAGCCTCAAGATCTGCCCCATTTGCCGAGAGGATCTCGTCTTGCTTGGCCAGCAACGCGTGCGACATGACGAGCAACGCACGGTTCCGCTGGTCGGTGGATGTTATCGACAGGAACCGCGCGGCCTCCCGCGCCTGTTCCGCAAGGTGCAGAACCTCTGACATCGTCTAGCTCCTCTCCCCCGGCACGAGCACCCGGACCTTACAGGATGACCAACCGGTCCCGATGGACGACCTCTTTGCCCGCTAGCAGCGGGAACTCAGCCGAAATGGCTGACGTCTTCATGCCTTTGACACGATCGAGTTCCACGGACGACACCTCACTGAGACCGCGGCCCACAAGCGCTCCGGTAACGTCGGTCAATACTACCGCATCACCCGCTTCGAACGTGCCGGTCAGGCCTATGACGCCCGCTGGCAGCAGCGACGTGCCGCGCTGGGTCAACGCCGTCTTGGCGCCATCGTCGACGATGATCGAGCCGGCAGGGCTGCGCCCCAGCGCGATCCACAGCTTCCGCGCCCCGATCGTGCCTTCACCGGGTGCGAACATGGTTCCACATGGCAGACCGGATGCTGCGTCGATGACGACATTGGGGCGGTGACCATCGCAGACGACAAGCGGTATGCCCGCCTTCATGAGGACGCGGGCTGCTTCGATCTTCGTGACCATGCCGCCGCTTCCGCCGTCAGTGCCGGCCCCACCTGCGGCTGCAACGAGGTCTTCAGTGAGCACATCGACCTGTGCGAGCAGTTGCGCTTCGGCGACCACGCGTGGATCCGCATCGTAGAGGCCCTCTATGTCTGAGAGCAACACGACGAGCCCAGCCCCGACCATGGTGGCGACAAGAGCCGCGAGCGTGTCATTGTCACCGAACTTGATCTCATCGACCGCGACCGTGTCGTTCTCGTTGACGATCGGTACGATGCCCAGATCAAGAAGCCGGTCGAAGGTGTCTCGTGCGTGCAGGTAGGCCTCTCTGTGACCTGTGTCGTGGCGTGTGAGAAGGACCTGCCCCACCGAGACCCCCCTGCGCGCGAACACGTCGGCGTAGGTCTCAATCAACGCGACCTGCCCCACTGAGGCAGCCGCCTGCAGCGAGGGCATGTCGGTGGGCCGCTTCTCGATCCCCAGACGTTCCAGCCCTGCGGCGATCGCCCCACTACTGACGATCAGGGGCATGTCACCGTTTGCCCGGAGTTCGCACACTTGGTCAGCAAGGGACTCAACGAACGCACGATCAACGGCTCCGCCTCCGGGCGCAAGCGTCGATGTGCCCACCTTGATGACGATCCGTCTGGCCCCCAACGCTCAGTCCTCCTCGGCGAACTCATCTTCTATGAACGCGATCTCAGTGTCAGATGCGATATCACTGTCGAAATCGAAGCTCCGGCCGGAGATTCGGATCTCGTCGCCGTCTACAGCGCCCGCCTGAGCCAGCGCGGTTTCAACACCGGCCTTGACCAACCGCTTTTGCAGGAACGCGACGGCATCCTCGTTGTTCCACTCAGTCATGATAACCATGCGCTCGATCGAACGTCCGTCCACTCTGAACACACCTCCACCGAGATTCTCGATGGTGAACTCATGGTCACGTCGACGTTCGTGCTTCCACACACGCTCCACGGTCGGCTCGTCACGGGCTGCGGCGCTACGCAGCTCATAGACCTTCTCGGCCACCGACCTCATGAGCGAGTCGAGCCCCTCACCGGTCACAGCGGATACCTCGAAGTACGGCACCCCATCTTGGGCGACGCGCTCGCGCAAGAGCGCAGAACGTTCGGCGGCACCCTCTGCGTCCACTTTGTTGCCCAACACGATACGCGGCCGCTCGGCAAGTTCGTCGGTATGAAGCGCCAGCTCGCGGTTGATGATGTCGTAGTCCTCGACCACATCGCGGTCTTCCCAGCCTCCGGAAAGATCGACCACGTGCAGGATCAACGCCGTCCGTTCGATGTGTCGAAGGAATGCATGGCCCAGACCCTTGCCCTCATGGGCGCCCTCGATAAGCCCGGGGACGTCGGCGACGACGAAGCTGCGACCGCCAACGGCGGCAACACCTAGGTTCGGCTGCAGGGTCGTGAACGGGTAGTCCGCGACCTTGGGGCGCGCCGCACTCATGCGGGCGATCAGCGAACTCTTCCCAACGCTCGGCATGCCAACCAATGCGGCATCGGCCAGCAGCTTCATCTCGAGGCTGACAGTGCGCTCTTCAGTAGGCTCTCCCAGCTCAGCGAAGGAAGGTGCCCGACGTGTGGGTGTCACGAAATGGATGTTTCCCCGGCCGCCATGGCCGCCCTCGGCGACGATGAGTCTCTGCCCGGCGCGCACGAGATCACCCAGGAACTCACCCGTTTCAGTGTCGGTAACCACGGTGCCCAGCGGTACCTTGCACACCAGGTCATGGCCGCGCGCACCGTGACGGATGGCGCCCTTGCCATGCACGCCCTTGCTCGCCTTGAAGTGGTGCTTGAACCGGTAGTCGATGAGCGACGACAGTGCGGGATCGGCCTCGAGCACCACATCGCCACCGTGTCCACCGTCTCCGCCATCCGGTCCGCCCTTGGGGACATGGGCTTCTCGGCGGAAGGACATACAGCCGGCCCCACCGGGGCCGCCCTTGCAGTGGATGGTGACTTCATCGATGAACACAGTGACCAGTTCCCTTCAGGGGCTCACGTACCGCCCTGACATGCGAACGAACCCCCCGCCGGGTATGGTGGCGGAGGGCTCGACTGTCGCGCAGATGATCGACGAGGCCTATTAGACCTCGAGCGGTCGGACGTGCACACGGCGCTTGAGACCGCGGGTGAACTCGACGATGCCATCGCGCAGAGCGAACAGCGTGTCGTCTCCACCGCGACCGACGCCCTCGCCGGGATGGAAATGCGTCCCGCGCTGGCGAACGATGATCGTTCCGGTGCCGACGGTCTCTCCCGCGAACCGCTTGACGCCCAGACGCTTAGCGCGGGAGTCGCGACCGTTCTTGGTTGAGCCAAGACCCTTCTTATGTGCCATTCAGGATCCCTACCTTACTCAGAGTCAGCGGCCGCGGCGGTCTCGACGACCGGCTCCTCGACCTTCTCGGCGGCCTTCTTCTTAGGCGCAGCCTTCTTCTTGGGAGGTGCAACACCGGCAACCACGTCTGTGATGCGGACGCGGGTGAGCTCCTGACGGTGGCCCTTGAGCCGCTTGTAGCCCTTACGCTTCTTGAACTTGAAGACGATCGCCTTCTCGCCCTTGAAGTGCTCAAGGACCTCAGCGGTTACGCTGGCGCTCGCAAGCGTCTTCGAATCGACGGTGAACTCGTCCTCGTTTGCGAGGAAGAGCACGTCGAAGTTGACGGTCTCACCGGGAGCGGCGTTGAGCTTCTCAACAGCCAACTCATCTCCGGTTGCGACCTTGAACTGCTTACCACCTGTTGCGACGACTGCGTACATCGGAAACCTTTCAATCGCTTGATAAACGCGCGAGGAGATATGCTAACAGGGCAGGCATGGTGCGTCAACGCCATTCGGCTCACCAACGGTGCCGGGCGTAGCCTTCCGCTTTGTGCCTATCGGCTCGCGAACGACCTCCTCGAGAAGATACCCGTCCTTCCCTCGATAAGCACGCGTACCTCGGTAGGCGCCACGTCGTTGTCAGGCACGATCGTGACCTGCCGTCCAAGCTCTGCGCGAAGTGAGGCCGCAACGTTGAGCCCTGGCTCGGTGACTAGCTGAAACGTCTCCGGATTCAACCCGAACAGGTACGCATCACTCTTGCCGTTGCGAAGAATCGATCGCATCCGACGCTCGGCAGCGATGCGCCTGGTCTGCCGAGACACCACGCGCCCTTCCCCACCGCAGTGGGGGCAAACCTCTGTAAGAACGTTGTACAGACCGTCCGTGACGTTCTTGCGAGTGATCTCCACCAGCCCAAGGCGCGAAACGTCACTCATCCTGGTCTTAGTGCGGTCCCGATCCAGCGCGGCGCCAAGTCGCTGCAGCAAGAGTGCCTTGTTCCCGGCTTCCTCCATGTCGATGAAATCGACGACGATGATGCCGCCCAAGTCCCGAAGCCTCAGCTGTCGCACGACCTCGTCGGCGGCTTCGAGATTGGTGCGAAGGATGGTGTCCTCTAGATTGCGTTTGCCGACGAACTTGCCGGTATTGACGTCCACAGCGATCAACGCCTCTGTGCGGTCAATGGTGAGGTGCCCGCCGTTGGGCAGAGGCACGGTCCTCTTGAGCGCACCGTCTATCGCATCTTGTAGCCGGTACTGCTCGAACAGCGGTACACGCTCTTTGTGCAGCAACACGCGCTTCACGAGCTGCGGTGACGTCTTCTTGAGAAACGAGACCACCTTGTCGAACGTGGGCTTGTCGTCGATGATCAGCCGCCTGAACTCGTCCGAGAACACGTCGCGAACGAACCGCAGCGCCAGATCCATCTCGGTATAGATGACTTCTGGCGCGAGTGCGTCCTCTGACTGGTGATTCACGCGCTTCCACAAGCGAAGCAAGAACTCCAGATCGCCGATCAGATCACGGCTGGTCGCCCCTTGCGCGACCGTTCGGACAATGACGCCGGTGCCTTCAGGGATATGTTGGTCGATAATGCCGTGAAGGCGCTCACGCTCTTCGTCCGGCAGCTTCTTTGAGACCCCCACGAACGTGGAAAACGGCATCAGAACGAGGAACCGTCCTGGCAGGGAGATCTCGGTCGTGACGCGGGCGCCTTTCGTGCCCATTGCGTCCTTGATCACCTGGACCATGACCTGTTGGCCGACCTTCAGCAACTGCTGGATGTCGCGCTTGGGAACGTTCTCCACGCCCTCAGGCGCCACGACCTCATCGACATAGAGAAAGGCGTTCTTCTCCAACCCGATGTCGACGAAGGCGGCCTGCATTCCCGGCAGGACATCACTCACCTTGCCCAGATACACGTTGCCCACGACACTGCGCTTCGGGCGTTCTATATAGAGTTCTACAAGCTCCTGGTCTTCGAGCAATGCGACCTGGGTCTCATTGTTGTCGTGCGAGATGAGCATCTCGCGGGCCACCATGGCCACTGGTCCTCTCCCGTCACACGGGACGCGACCAAACCCCCTCGTCACCTTCAACGAGCGTTTCGAGTCGCGTCGTGCGCACGGCGGACGCTGTAATGCTCGCTGCCTCGAGCGAGTGTCTTATCAGTGCTTCAGGGCGTAAAGAGCCTTGCGGGCCCATGCGGACGGTGAGTTCCACCACAACTCCTCCGTCTCGATCCGTGACACGCGCATCTTTCGGGACGCTGCGCGCCAGGTCGAAAAACTTGGTCTTGCCCTTGTGCACTATCGAGAACTCCCCCGTGGTCAGCACTGCCTTCAGTGCCGCCTGCACGCTACTGGCATCAAGCCCCTTTCCGTCGATTTCGACCTCGTAGCTACCTATGGTCAGCGCAGCAGTGAGCGAGGGAACACTGTCCGCGACATATCGCGCCTCGAACGGCACGAGATGAGCGGGCGCACTCGCAACCAACACGCGCAGAACTTCCGTTGCTGCAGTGTACTTTGTCAGCCACACATCAAAGTACTCCCTTTCGCCAGCGGTTCCTACTGGTAGCGCAGGACCAAACGCGGCTTTGAGATGTGGGCTGAATCCCTGGGTGATCGCGAACGGCAACCTGGCCCGTCTCACCATACGCTCGAGTGCGTGGACGACCTCGAGGTGCGAGAGATGTCGCAGCCGGCCGGTCTTGCGATATGCGACGCGAAGTCGGAACTCTCCCGGCGTCATCGGCGCTCACCGCCGGTCAGTACGATATCGACGTCCAGGTCCCCGCAGACATCACACCCCGTGCAACCGCTGAAACTGCAGTCTGGTGTCGTGCTTTCGGAAAAC
The DNA here is from genome assembly GCA_002841275.1 of Actinobacteria bacterium HGW-Actinobacteria-7. Taxonomy (GTDB): domain Bacteria; phylum Actinomycetota; class Coriobacteriia; order Anaerosomatales; family PHET01; genus PHET01. The sequence continues at coordinate 42,741 of PHET01000012.1, forward strand.
GCCCGCTCGCGCTCTCGCTGCAGATACCGTCTCGAAACACCGGCCGAAAGATGGTCCCAGGGCAATGGCTCCTCGATATCGCGGTCTCTGTTAGCTATGAGCGTGGGATCGACGCCACAGGACTCGAATGCTGCGAGCCATGTTGAGAGCCTGAACTGTTCGGTCCAGGCCTCGAACCGCGCGCCTCCGCGCCATGCCGTCTCCACGACGTCTGCGACCTCTCGGCCGCCACGCGCCATCACGCCCTCGAGAAACGAGACATCCGCATCGTGCCAGTGCAGGTCCACGCCCTTGCGCGGCATCGACTCGCGAAGAACCGATTGCCTGCGCCGAACCTCCTCGAGAGTGATCTGCGGTTCCCACTGAAAGGGCGTCTGGACCTTCGGGACGAACGTGGACACCGACACGCCGACACGAATCGCACCGCGTTGCGCAGGCGGAGTGACCTCGCGTGCGGCCACCAGCACCCGCTCGACCACCTGGCCGATCGCGCGAATGTCCTCGTCTGTCTCGGTGGGCAACCCGATCATGAAATAGAGCTTCAATCGGCGCCACCCGGCCTCGAAGGCAAACCTCACCGTATCGATGAGGTCCTTCTCGGTGACGTTCTTGTTGATGACATCGCGAAGACGCTGTGTTCCCGCCTCTGGCGCGAAAGTCAGCCCACTCTTCTTGCCCGCCGAGACAAGACGTGCGAGCTCGACGCTGAACGCATCGACTCGCAAGCTGGGAAGCGAGACTGAGATCCCGGTCCCGGCAAGCCTGCGGGTGAGACGACGCAGGATCTCTTCAATCTGCGAGTGGTCTGCAGTCGACAACGACGTCAGCGATGCCTCGTCGTAGCCCGTGCACGCCAGGCCATCGAGCACATCACCGACGATCTCATCGGCAGAACGTTCGCGTACCGGGCGGTAGACCATCCCTGCCTGGCAGAAGCGGCATCCTCTGGTACAACCGCGCAGCACCTCCACTGCATACCGGTCGTGGACAACGTCCATGAATGGGACGACCGGGCACGTCGGCGCGGCATACGCGCTCAGGGAGGCGACCACTCGCTTGGTCACCACTGCCGGGGTCGAGCCAATCGGCGTCAGAACCGACGTGAGGCCATCGCCGTTGACACTCTCGTGATACAGCGACGGAACGTAGACACCCGGAATCTGCGAGAGCCGCTCAAGGACGCTCGCCCGGTCCAGCGACTCGTCTTTGGCCTGACGATGCGCAGCGATGATATCGCCCAAGGCCTCTTCGCCCTCGCCGATAAGGATCGCGTCGAAGAACGCGGCAAATGGTTCGGGGTTGTAGACGCAGGGGCCGCCGCCAACGACCAGCGGGTCCTCCTCGCTGCGATTCACCGCACGCAGGGGAATCCCGGCAAGATCGAGGGCCTCGAGAATGCTGGTGTAGCTCAGCTCATACGGAACCGTGATGCCAAACAGATCGAACTGCGAGACCGGCAGGCATGACTCGAGCGAAAACAGCGGGACATCCTCTTCCCGCATCAGCGCGATGAGGTCTATCCACGGAAGATACGCACGTTCAGCGGCTACGCCGTCGATGGCATTGGCCTGCTGGTACAGGATCCCGAGTGCTTGGTTGGCCTGGCCGATCTCGTAGGTGTCCGGGTACAGAAAGACCGCACGGTACTCGGCCTCCTGGGTGTGGACCGATCCCCATTCACTGTTCAGGTAACGGGCGGGGCGCTCGATGCGGGAAAGCAGCGGTTCGACGCGGGCCCAGAGCGAGGCACCCGTCACTGGGCAGCCGATTCGCCCGAAGGTCCGCTCGCTGGAGGAAGGCCGGGATTGACCGTCGTCACGGGATTCTCCTCAGCCAGCGTGCGAGTCGCTCCTGACGCGTCGATCGACCCCCGCCTGCGCTTGGCTAGCTCAAGTGCCCTGTCGCGAGCGTCACGAACCTTGTCTGCCAGGCCGCGGACGTCGCCGCCGCTCTCGAAGTACTCGAGGGCCGCGTAGCCCATCGCCAGAGTTCCGCTGTAGCCCACTCCGGCTTTGATCGCCCATCCGAACCCCGGTATCAACGTCAGTGCCTGTCGGGCCACGGTTCGTAGTGCGAAGCCGCTTCCAACAACTGCCACCAGTTCCTTGATACGCTCTACTCCAAGCGGTTCGCCGTACGCCGCCGCGATCTGCATGAGCATCTTTGCCTGATTGGCTGTCATGAGCGGCATGTCGGCACCCGGAATGATCATCACCCCGCCAATAAGCCCATTCTGGAGTGCGGTATTCTTCACGGCCTCCACGGAGACGGCGCGCCGGACGAAGGCGAAGTTCGCCGCGAGGGCGAGCCTCTTGCCCGAGACCCGGTCAGCGAGCCATGTCCCCAAGTGCGCCACCAGCTCATCGGGTTCATCGGCAACAGCCGTGTCCAGCAAAGGGTGGCCCAGCCTGTCTGAAACGTCATCACGGGTCTCACCCAAAGCCAACGCGAGCGTTGGGATGAGCCGGTCCCGGGCACGGGCAAGCGACGGGGCTATCGCGGCCCCCGGCCCCGTCAGCGCGATCACAGCGTCAGCACTGTCGTCCACCACCAGCACGTCACCGACAACGATGGGCTCTACATGAAGCCGAGCGGTGCTCATCTGTGGGCGCAGAGCCTGACGAAGAGCTTCGACCGCAGATTCGGGCGCTTCTGCATCGATGTAGACCGCAAGGCGGACGAGCTTCTCACGCTCCTTGCGGAGCTTGGCGCCGGAACTCACAAGATCACGGATATCGAGGGGCAGAGCCATGCAGTCTCCTTATGAGTATCGGCGGGTCCACACGGATAGGAGCATACCCGTCGCCGCCATGTTGGTGACCATGAACGAAGAACCGAAGCTCATGAACGGCAACGGAATTCCCGTGATGGGCATCAGACCAATGGTCATGCCCACGTTCTCGAGTATCTGAAACGTCCACATACTGATTACACCTGCGACTATCAGGGCACCATAGAGGTCACGCGACGATGTGGCGATTCCCAAGGCTGTGATGAGCAGACCCAGATAGAGCGCCAAGAGAATAAGGCCACCAACGAACCCGAGCTCTTCGCCAAGCACGCTGAAGATGAAGTCTGTATGCCGCTCTGGCAGGAAGTTCAAGTTGCCCTGCGTGCCCGATCCCAGCCCCTTTCCCGAGAGCTCACCGGAGCCGATGGCGATCTTGGACTGTTCCAGGTTGTACCCCGCCCCGGCTGGATCACGAGTGGGATCGACGAACACCAGAAGCCGGTTCATCTGATAGTCCTTGAGGAAGACGTCATGACCTGCCGCTTTGTCCAGGCCAGCGTCGAGCCGCAATCCACCGCCAATCAACAGGGCACCAGCGAGAGCGAATATCAAGAACCATCGGCCGCTCATGCCTCCGATGAGAAGCATCCCGGCCGTGATGGCCACGAAGACCAGTCCGGTGCCAAGGTCAGGCTGGAGCAGAATCAAACCGAGCGGTATGGCCAGCACGCCAAGAACCTTGAAGATGTCTCTGGGGCGCTCGATGGAGCCGCGGTACTGCGCAATGATCGCTGCCATGACAACGATCGTCACGAGCTTCGCCGGCTCTGACGGCTGAAAGAGTCTCAGACCGCCGATCTGCAGCCACGACTGGGCGCCCTTCGCCGTGGCGCCCAGCCCGGGAATCCGGGGCGCAAGAATCAAGAACGCGTCCAAAATCAGGAGTGGGCCGACCCAGCCCTGAAGCTTCCGATAGTCGATGAGCCACGCGACTCCTAGAGGGACCAGCCCGATGGCGATTCCCATGAGGTGCCTGCGAAACATCGTGTCGCCGCCGTCCATTCCCTGCACTGCAGAATGCACCATGACGCTGCCGAACACCGACAGCAGGAGCACAACGCCCAACAGCGCCGGGTTCACCGCACGAAAGACCGAACGCTCCTTGACCGCCATCATCGCGAGTTGTCCTTGGCCTTGACGTGCTCGACTCGTTGGCCAAGCAGCTCAGCAAGAATCTGGCGGCCCGCGGGCGCGGCGATCGATCCACCGTGCCCTCCCTGCTCAAGTACCACAACCACTGCGTACTTGGGCTGTTGGACCGGGGCATATCCCACGAACCAGGCGTAGTCGTCCTTGCCGGTGACCTCGGCGGTGCCTGTCTTGCCTGCGACTTGAATGCCGAAGCCCCTGAACGCGCCTTTGGCAGTGCCGATAGTCGTCACATTGTGAAGAGCACTCCCTACGATCGAGAGGTTCTTCTTGGACACCTTGGGGGCGAACGCGACTTCCTTGGTAGGGCCAAGCACGGTCTTGCCGTCGCTGCCCAGGACCTTGCGCAGCACATGGGGCTTCATGACCTTGCCGTTGTTGGCGATGCCTGCATACGATGCGACCACTTGGAGTGGGGTCACGAGAAGGTCACCCTGCCCGATGGCCATGTTCACGGTATCTCCGGGAAGCCAACCCTGGTACTCGGGGTAGTTCTGGTTGTAGGCCTTCTTCCAGGCAGCGTCCGGTACCCGACCTGTCGCTTCGCCGCCGAGATCGATACCTGTGAGCTGCCCGTAGCCGAAACTCCGAGCGAACTTCTGCAACTTCTCGCCTTTGTCTTTGTAGAACGCGTAACCGATCTCGTAGAAGACGGTGTCACAGGAGTCCGCGAAACCGTCCATGAACGTCTCGACCCCGTGACCTGATCGGTTCCAGCAGTACTTTCCCCACTGCTTTCCCATGCCGGTCCACAGCCCGCGGCAGGTGTAGGTCGCCCATTGCCTGGTCAGCCCGTAGTTCAGGCCCGCCAGTCCGGTCATCGCCTTGAATGTGGAGGCGGCCGGGTACTGGGCCTGGATCGCTCTGTTGGACAGGGGGAACTCCGAGCTGGTTGTCGTGAGCGAGCGCCACTCCTTGTTCGACACTCCGCCAAGAAACACCGCGGGGTCATAGGTCGGCGCGCTGGCCATTGCGAGGATCTCGCCGGTACGGGTGTCGATGGCGATCGCCGCGCCTGCTTTGGCCTTGTAGTAGCCGTCGGCGTGCGCGTCCTTGATGGCCTGCGCAAGCGCTTCCTCGGTGACCTTCTGGACGTCCGCATCAATCGTGAGCACGACATCTCGCCCAGCTTCGGGTTCGGTCTCGCTGATGATCCTCTTCGGCCGGCCGGCCGCATCCACCTCGAGACGTCGCAGCCCACGATCGCCCTGTAGAACCGACTCGAAGGAGCTTTCCGCACCGGACTTGCCCACTACATCGGTGGGGTCGTAGCCCTGGAAGTCCGCGCCAGCAAGTTGATCCTCTGAGATCTCACCGGTGTACCCCAGTACGTGCGCAGCCAGGTCCCCGTAGGGGTAACGCCGCACGGAGCGCGTGGCGACCTCGACCCCGGGAAACTGCGACTCATGCTCGGCAAGGTATGCGACCGTCGTCATGGGAACATCGATTGCAACCACCCGTGGCGCGAGCGCCGCCTCCTTCACGCTGGTGATTCGGTCCTTGAGCTCGGCCACCGGCATGTCAAGCAACGACGACAACTTGTTCATTACCTCGGCGTTCTCGGCAACTGATCGCGCGGCCAGCACGGCCATCGTAGGACGATTGGTGACGAGCTCGCGGCCCTTCCGATCCAAGATGCGACCACGAGGCGCCACGGTCGTGACTTCGCGAATACGGTTGTCGTCTGCACGAGCGGCGAAAGCGGGGCCTGCAAGAATCTGCATTGTCCAGAGTCTGAACAGCAAAATCCCAAGCACCGCCACAACGACGACGCCAAGGATTGCGAAACGAGGTTTGAGTCTTTCACGAAACGTCGGCATAGGGGTCCGTATCGTCGCCGCTCACCGGTATCAGTGGCAGGGAACGGAGCGGCGTGGCGTCAAGCCAGGCGCTTGAAGGTCTTCATGGGACGGTCTGTGCGCAAGAAGCGAGCCAACCACGGATAGACGAGCAGTGCCAAGGACGTATTGTACACCGCCGCAGGAAGCATCTTGCTCACGAGCGCCGACCAGAACGAGCCTCCCTCGCCGAGAACGGCGAGAATCAGGCCATACGCGAGTTCTGCCGACAGTGCGGCGATTGCCAGAACGGTGAGCGGGAGGAGCCACCCCTCAGCAAACATCTGCTCGTGCAGCAGACCTGCCGCATAGCCGACGACAGTCAAAACCATGCACATTGGCCCAACGGGCCCGGTACCCAGCAGATCGAACAACAAACCGGCGGCGAAACCAGCGGCCGCGCCCTCGGTGGGACCCGTAGCCAGTGCAAGCGTGACCACGACCAGCAGCGGGAAACTGGGCACAACCCCGCCGATCGCGATGTACGGCGCCACCCCTGCCTGGAGAATCAAGGCCGCGATGATCGCCGCGAACGCGGGCAGCAGTTTGCCCATTATTCCCCCCCTGATTGCAGCACTGCCGGCGGCGCGCCGGTCAGGACGAGCACCTCTTCAAGCCCCGCCAGACCGCCAGCGGGCTCGAGGGTGATGGTTTGAAACAGCGCATTGGGCTCTCGCTTCACATCGATGGCCTCGCCCACGATCAGCCCCTTGGGATACACGCCGCCGATTCCAGAAGTGATGACCACATCTCCGGCACGAACAGTGGTTTCGGTGCTCACGAACTCCAGCGACAGATGCCCGTCAATCGAGCCCTTCACGATCCCGGCAGCCCGAGTTCGTTGCACAAGGGCCGCCACCCCGCTGCGCTGATCCGTCAGAAGACGAACGCGTGAAGAGCGAGCAGACACACTGACCGTCTGGCCGAGGAGACCCCGAGGACCTACGACCGGCATACCGACCTTGATCCCGTCGGCTGTGCCGCGATCGATTGTGATGGCATTCTCCCACTGGTTGCTTGGCCTGCCGATCACGCTGGCAGCCACTGCCTCGCGGTTTCCCGCCTGGGTAATCTTCACGAGTTTACGCAATCTTATGTTCTCGATACGTGCTTCCTCGAGTTCAGACACCCTGGACCGCAATCTCTGGTTCTGGGCGCGCAGCTGCTCCAACTGGCTGCGAGACACACCCAGATCGGTCACCCACGAGATGAACCCACGCGCAGGTCGAGTGGCCCACTCACCTGCGGCCGAAACGGGCGCGGTCGAAGCCTGCACGACTGAACGGGTCTTGTGCAGCAACCCTGTGTCCGCTTCGCGGTACCAGGCCGTTGTGATCACTATCGCCAAGGCAACGAACAGGATGAGCCATCCCGGCCGCGATCGAGGTGTTTCGTTTCCCGGTAGTCTCATCTGACGCCAGGTGGGGCTAGCGCCCCCCCTGCAGCACCTTCTTGAGTGCGTCGATCTCCTCAAGAGCCTGCGCGGAGCCGTCGACGACGTTGGTCAGGGCGCTTTCCGAGACGTGAACCGGGATACCGGTCTCGTGCCTCAGTCGCTCATCGAGCCCCTTGAGTAGCGCGCCACCACCGGTGATCACGATTCCGTATTCCATGAGGTCACTGGCGAGCTCCGGCGGCGTCTGTTCGAGTGTGCCTTTGACAGCGGCGACAATGGCCTGAATCGGATCCTCGATCGCCTCGCGAATCTCTTCCGACTCCATGGTGATGGTACGGGGCAGCCCCGTAAGCAGATCGCGTCCGCGAACCTCGACGTCGACTTCCTCCAGCAGCGGCCACGCGCTTCCGATCTCGAACTTGATCTCCTCAGCGGTGCGCTCACCAATCAGTACGTTGTAGACCCGCTTGACGTGCGCGATGATCGCGTCATCGAATTCGTCGCCCGCAATGCGGATTGACTGCGCGACAACGATGCCGCCCAGCGAGATGACGGCGACCTCAGTCGTGCCTCCTCCGATATCCACGACCATGGAACCCGTGGGCTCCTGGATAGGCAGCCCCGAACCGATCGCAGCAGCCATCGGTTCCTCGATAAGAAACGCTTGGCGGGCACCCGCCTGCATCGTGGCTTCGAACACAGCTCGCTTCTCGACTTCAGTTACGCCGGAGGGCACGCAGACCACGACTCGTGGCTTGGGTTGCCACGGGAACCGCTTGACACGGGTCTTGTTGATGAAATACCGCAGCATCGCCTCGGTGACTTCAAAGTCGGCGATGACACCGTCTTTGAGTGGTCGAATGGCCACGATGCTACCGGGAGTACGACCCAGCATGCGCTTGGCCTCAATACCGACGGCAAGTACCCGCTTGGTGTCACGCTCCACGGCAACGACAGACGGCTCGATGAGCACGATGCCTCGTCCACGGACCGACACGAGCGTGTTGGCTGTACCAAGGTCGACGGCCATGTCGCCGCCCCATGAATTGAAGAACAAATCGATAAGCGACACGGTCGCGCTTCTCCCTTCGGTGCACATCCGAGAGGGTTCCCGGTCTGCACGCTGCACAGCCGAACACGAAAACCGACCCTGGGTAGTGACACCTGGGCCGGCCGTGCTCGGTCTCTGGAAGTCTATCACAGCAACGGCTCCAGCCGATGACAGCACGGTGACATCGACCTTACATGAGGCCCATGTCCCGCATACTGGCATGCGCTCCCCCGTCGCCGATGACCACATGGTCCAACACGTCGACACCCAACACATCTCCCGCTTTGACCAGACGACGAGTCAGTTGGATGTCGGCGCCGCTGGGAGTCGGGTCACCGCTTGGATGGTTGTGGACGACAACGACGGCGGCGGCCGAGACACGCACCGCATCTTTGAACAACTCGCGTGGGTGGACGATTGAAGCATTCAACGAACCGACTGAGACCTCGATGATCCTCATCAGCCGATTCTTGGTATTGAGTGCCAGTGTCCAGAAGTGCTCTCGATCCAGACCTCGCAGGCGACTTCCGCACACCGCAACGACGTCCTCCGGCGTCGAGATCGTGGGACGCACTTCCGTTGACGGGCCCGACGCACGCCTGCTCATCTCCAGACATGCGAGCAACCGAGCTGCTCCGGCTGGTCCGATACCGTCCAGTTCCACCAGGTCGTCGGGGTTCATGCGCCACAGCGCTGCGGCCACCGGCTGCTCACTGACCAGTCGGCCGACCCCTAGCGCACCGGTCTCGCCCACGAGTACCGAGAGTAGCGCGGCATCCGTGAGCATGTCGGGGTGCCCCGACAAGAGAAGTTCTCGTGGCTCGTTCATCAAACAGGCCGCCCTCAGGGTCATCTGTAACTCTCCTCTCACCGTGTGACAGAACCATCATGCCGGTCCCCGCTTGCCATACGCTTACCGGGATCTAGCCCAAGAAAAGACCCGGCCCGAGCACTATATGTGCTCGGGCCGGGTTCGCGTTTCTGGTTCTAGCGCACGAGAGGTACTAGCCGAAGAACACGCCGATCTCGCGTTCGGCCGACTCGGGGGAATCCGATCCATGAATCACATTGGCGTCCATGACAAGTCCGAAATCGCCACGAATAGTGCCCGGTGCCGCATCGGCGGGGTTGGTTGCGCCCATGAGCTTGCGACAGACGGCTACCGCACCGGGACCGCGAAGGACCATCTTCACGACAGGACCCGAAGTGATGTAGTCAACAAGTCCGTCGTAGAACGGCTTACCTTGATGCTCGACATAGTTGGCTGCAGCCTGCTCCCGGGTCACGACACCGTACTCAAGCTTCTCGAACGTCAATCCGGCATCCTCAAAACGCTGAAGGATACGGCCCACGAAGCCACGGGCCACCGCATCCGGTTTGATCATGATGTACGTACGCTGATCCACTCGTCATTCCTTTCGTAGTGAGACAGAATCGGGCAACACTCAGCCGCCCGAGGAACGCCAATCGTTTTCGATGCCGGTGACCTTCCAACCGACGCCCTCGCGAGAGAGCGAGATGATGTAGTGAAGCGGCGCACCCTTCTCGGGAGTCACCGTGACCTTGACCGAGGACGAGGCCGATGTCGAAACGACTTCATCGACTGCGAATTCCTTGACGGGCGGGATCTTCGCCATCTCTCGGGCGATGTCCTTGTCCGGAACCGCGACCCAGTAGGTCTCTATGGGCTGGCCCAGTTTGTAGCCCGATACCAGCCCCGTGACAGTTGTCTTCTGCGTGGGCCAGCCGAACCCGAACCAGTAGGCAGCTCCAACGGCGCAGGCCAGTAACACCACACTTGCGACCAAGACGAGCGCGCGTCGCATCCTCACAGGACCCGATCGACGAGCTAGCCGCTCCGCACGTCGCGCAGCGAGGTCTTTGGTCTTCATCTCTTCCTCGGTCATGCTGAAGAACGTGGTGACGTCGTTCTCGTCACCCATACCAAGGGCGGCAGCAGCGCGGGCAGCTTCGTCAGATGACACAGCAGGCCTCGCACCCGGGACAGTGGGCAGATCACGGGACAAAGCATCGAGTGCTCCGGTATCCCATCCCCCGGTCTGCATTGTCTGAGGAATCGGTGACATCTCCCCAGTCTCCCAGCCATCCACCACCTCGTGAGCCGGAGTGGCTGCAAGCACGGCCCGGTCGTAGGCCTGCTGCGCGGCGGCGGATAACCTCTGACCGTGAAGCTGAGTGGCCTTCTCGAACGCCCGCATCGCCTCGTTGTACTCTCCGAGGGCGACGTAGGCTTGGCCCAGGTTCGCCAGTGCTTTGCCTCGACCCTTGTACTCGTCGAAGCCCAATGCTGCCTTGTAGGCTTCTACCGCATCCTGCGGCCGGCCCAGACCCATGAAGCACAGGCCGAGGTTGACCAGCGCCTTGGCAGGTTCGGGGTTGGCCGGATCGACGGCAGCCTTGTGATACGCCGCGGCGGCTTCGTCGATGCGCCCCCGCTCAACCAGTGCAGATGCCATCCCCTGACATGCGCGAAACGGCGTGGCATAGTCCGGCTCGGCAAGGGCCGCTTCGTACGCCTTGATAGCCAGCGCGTATTCGCCTATCGCGAGATACGCCGTGCCAAGGTTCGCCTGTACTGCCCCACGCTTGTCGTAGGTCTCGTCTCGCAGAGCATGGCCATACACGGTAACGGCGTCCTGATGACGACGAAGACGCATCAGAGAGTTGCCGGCCATATGGTATGCAGAACCGTTGCCTGCCGCACCCTTGCCCGCCGAGGCCAGAAACACCTTCGCGGCAGTGCGGTAGTCACCGGCTTCGTACGCTACCTGTGCCTCTTGGAACTTCGACTGATCCACGTGTTCTGCCGCCCGAGGGAGACTAGTTCGCGCCAGAGATGGTGATGGATTCGATGCTGTCGCCTACGCGAAGCTTGTCGATGATATCGATGCCTTTGACCGCCTGACCGAACACTGTGTACTGACCATCCAGAAACGAAGTGGGCGCTAGTGTGAAGTAGAACTGCGATCCACCCGAGTCAGGGCTCTGCGAGCGGGCCATGGCCATGGCGCCCTTCTGGTGCTTGTTGGGGTTGTCGAGCAAATCGAACTCGCCCTTGATGTTGTATCCCGGACCGCCCGTACCAAAGAGAGAAGCCGGGTCATCCACGGCCTTCTCTACCTCATCAGCCGATGCGTCCTTTGTAAGGGGGTCTCCGCCCTGAACCACGAACCCCGGCTCATAGCGATGGAACTTCGTACCGGTGTAGAAGCCCTTGCGAGCCAGCTCGATGAAGCTGCCCACGGTGATAGGGGCCTCTTCGCCGAAGAGCTCGACAACGATATCACCCTTGCTCGTCTTGATCGTCGCGGTCTCTTTGCCATTGGGGATGTACTTGGGGATGTACAAGGTCTCTCCTCCCGCGCCGACGGTCGGCTCTTCAGACTGAACCGGAGCCGTGACGGTAGTTTCGGTCGGTGTGGCGCTCTTGTTGCCCGAGCAACCCGTAGCGAACACCACGGTCCCGAAGAACGCGGCAAGCACGAGAACCCAGACTAAACGAGTGTAGGACTTCACTGACCGGATACCTCCCTGTAGACGAGCGCGCGCCTTTCGGCCCGCGACGGAACGCTCGAAGCATTCTACCAGCCCCGCCCGATGCTGATAAGGAGTGGAATCCCCACCCCCTGTTAGGGGTAGACTGCTCAGTAAGGCACCCGCGGGGGAGTGGGTCTCCCCCGCGTCCTATTTGGCGCGTGCCGCGGCTGCGTGGCGCGCTTCTTCTGTAGGAGGCGATGTACTTGGGAGCACCAAGCACTGACAGAATCCGCAACGTCGTCCTTGTCGGACACGGCGGTGCGGGAAAGACCTCGCTCGCAGAGGCGATGCTCCACCTGTCCGGCGCAACCAAGAGACTCGGTACCGTCGACGACGGTCACTCGAATCTGGACTACGACCCCGAAGAGATCAAGCGCCAGTTCAGCATCAATCTCGCAATGGCGCCGGTGGTCCACGACGGAGTCAAGATCAACGTCATCGACACCCCTGGCTATGCGGACTTCATAGGCGATGCTATCGCCGGCATGGAGGCGGCCGAGATGGCATTGTTCGTGGTCGACGCGGTGGCAGGTCCACAGGTACAGACCGAGCGTCTGTGGAAGATCGCCGGCGACATGGGAATTGCGCGAGCTGTGTTCGTGAACCGAATGGACAAAGAGCACGCCGACTTCGACGCGTGCATGTCAAGGCTCACCGCGACATTCGGTGATCGAGTAGTGGCAGTCCAGCTCCCTATCGGCTCGGAAGCGACATTCTCGGGAGTCATCGACATCATCAGGATGAAGGCCTATCACCACGAGTCCGACGGCGAACACATGGATGATCTGCCATCGGACATGGAGAAGGCTGCTCACTCCGCACGCGAGCTGCTTGCCGACAAGACCGCCGAGGCAGACGACGAACTGCTCATGAAGTATCTCGAGGGAGAACCGCTTACTCAGGAGGATCTCGAGAAACTCTTGGGCCTTGCGATCGCGCAGGGCAAGGTCATACCTGTCTTCGTGGGCTCGGCGGCCAAGCTGCAGGGCATCGAGGACCTCATGGACGAGATCGTCACATTCTTCCCTGAACCGACCGCCCACGGGCCCATGCATACAGTGGACGGGACCGAGATTCCGTTTGCGACAAGCGGAGAGTTCGCCGGACACGTGTTCAAGACGCTGTCCGATCCGTACGTTGGTCGCATCTCTTTCGTGAAAGTCGTCTCCGGCACGTTGACTCCTGGAACTGAACTGGTGAACTCGCGCACCGGCAAGAAGGAGCGCGTGGCTCACGTCTTGAAGATGACCGGCAAAGAGACTGTTGATGTCGAGGGCTCCCCTGCCGGCGATATCGCGGTACTCGCCAAACTGTCAGACACCCTCACCAATGACACGCTCAGCGCACGCGGTTCCGTGAGCTTCGCGAACCTGCCCTTGCCCGAGCCGCTGTATCCGGTCTCAGTAGTCGCCAAGACCAAAGCAGACGAAGACAAGCTTGGTAGCGCACTCAAGAGCATCGTCGACGAAGATCCAGTGCTGTTGCTCCGGAGGGACGAGGAGACGCACCAGAGCGTGCTCTCTGGCATAGGCGATACGGCGATCGACGTCGTGCTCTCCCGCCTCCACGAGCGGTTTCATGTCGAAGCCGAGCTCGAAGAGCTGCGCATCCCCTACCGGGAGACGGTCAGGCGGGTGTCAAGCGCTCAGGGGCGCCACAAGAAGCAAACCGGAGGCTCGGGCCAGTTCGGAGACTGCTGGCTGCGTGTAGAGCCCAATCCCGGCGGAGGCTACGAGTTCCTTGATGAGATCGTCGGGGGCAGGATTCCCCGGCAGTTCATTCCCCATGTCGACAGAGGTGTGCAGGACACGATGACGCATGGAGTGATCGCAGGCTATCCCGTGGTCGACGTCAAGGTCGCCGTGTACGACGGTTCGTATCACGCGGTGGACTCTTCGGAGATCGCCTTCAAGACCGCCGCCCGTCTTGGCTTTCGTGCGGCTGCCGAGGGTGCGGATCCGGTGCTCCTTGAGCCCATGGCGACGCTCACCATCGAGGTGCCCGACGCCTACGCTGGCGCGGTGATGGGTGATGTGAGTTCGATTCGTGGGCGTGTCTTGGGAATGGACGCTCCGGCGGCGGGCGTGCAGGTCATCAAAGCCCAGGCCCCCTACGCCGAGGTGGTGCACTACTCTCCGCACCTCAGGGCGATCACGAGCGGCACCGGCTCCTACTCTCTGACGATTGACTCCTATGAGCAGGTGCCCGGCGACATCCAGAAGAAGCTGGTCGACGAATACCAGAAGCTTCGCGCCGAGGGTCACTAGCTCCACTCCGACGGCGGACGAGACAAACGAGGCCGGTCCCGATGGGACCGGCCTCGTCACGTTGTGGAGTGGTGCCCCCTGCAGGACTCGAACCTGCGGCCTTCTGCTCCGGAGGCAGACGCTCTATCCGCTGAGCTAAGGAGGCGTGCGCCAGCGCACTCTATCATACCCGCTCGGTGGCACCAACACCCCGCGCTCTGCGCTATGCTGTGCACGCCCGCACAGGTTCGAGGAGGTCGATTGTGGCTGATAGAGGAATGGCGCTGGTTATAGCCAACCCTGAGGCGCGCCACGGTGAAACTGCGAAACTGATTCCCGTCATCGGTCAACTCCTCACGAACCTTCCCCATGACCTGATTGTGACCAACGGCCGCGGTCATGCGACAGAACTCGCAGCGGCAGCGGCCGACTACGACATCGTCATCGCGGTAGGTGGAGACGGGACCGTGCACGAGGTCCTCAACGGGCTGATGTCCATCGAAGCTCCCAACCGACCCGCGCTGGGACTGCTACCCACCGGCTCGGGCAATGACACTCGCCGCACTCTGGGAATACCGGAGGACCTGGCGCAGGCCGCGCTCACTCTGGCAACCGGACAGCTGAAGCGATTCGATGTGGGTGTGTGCAACGGCGTCTACTTCAACAACAGTTTCGCCGCAGGCCTCGATGCGAAGGTGACGGCCAAAGCAGTCGAATACAAGGTCACCAAGAAGCGCGACGGGCTGTGGCTGTATCTGACGGCCTTGTTGCATGTGCTCTTCCATGAGCTCGACAGCTTCACCCTCCGCATCTCGATCGATGAACAGCCTGCCGTGTCTCATGACACGTTGATCGTGGCGGTCACAAACGGACCGACGTATGGCGGTGGGTTCTTCATCACGCCCGACGCACTGGCCGACGATGGTCTGTTCGATGTCTGCATGATCGATCCGCTGTCGCTGCCGCAGGCTCTCATGCGGCTGCCCTTCGTCATCGCAGGGAAGCACACACGCATGAAGCCTGTTCACATGTCACGTCACCGCTCCCTCGTGATCGAATGTGACGGCGCCCTACCTGCGCAGATCGACGGTGAGGTGCTCTTGGAAAGCCGGTACGACATCTCGATCATGCCCGGTGCCATCCAGTGCCTTGTTCCTCGGAGTCTGTAGATGGGGTTTGACGTGCGTCTCGCCGCACTCATGACCATCACCTTCGCTCTCGCCTACCTGGTGGGCGCCATCCCTTCCGCATACCTCATCGTTCGGTTCGCCACTGGGAGCGACATCACCGAGCACGGGAGCGGCAATGTAGGCGCGATGAACGTGCGCAGATCGACCGGCTCTTGGGCCTGGTTCGTTGCCGCGATGTTCGCGGATGCGCTGAAGGGTGCGCTGCCCGTGGCCGTGGCGAAGTCGCTTGCCACAGGATCTGTGCTTCTGTTCGCGACGCCCACTTCATCACTTCTGTTAGTGCAGGGAATGAGGAGCGCAGTGCTCGTGACGATGTCCGCTCTGGCTGGCGCCGTTGTCGGTCACAACTACTCGGTCTGGATGGCGCTTATCAAGCACCAGTTCAAACGTACCGGAAAAGGATTGGCGACCGGCGGCGGCGCGTTGCTCTCGTACGACTGGCGCTATTTCGTCGCGGTCGTGCTGGTGGGTATTGTGGTCATCGCTTTGAGCCGCTACATGATGGCGGGGCAGGTCGCCGCGGCGCTCACACTTCCAATCAGCGCACTGCTGCTTCGCTCGCCCGACTGGCCATTCGCACTTGTCATGGGGCTATTCGTATATGCGGCCCACCACCGCCGTTTCGTCGGTCTCCTCAAGGGTGAAGAACCCCGGCTCTACGTCGATGATCGAATGGGGCCACGCGGCTGACCTCGTCGTGCCCGTAAACGAAGCGAGGACCCGAGTTGAACCCGGATCCTCGCTCCAACCGTTCTGTTGAACGGATTAGTCCATCGAGATTGCGCTGCTGGGGCACGCGTCAACGCAGATGCCGCACTCGGTGCAGTCATCGGGTCGATTGAGCTTTGCTACCTCTTCGAGGTCATAGCAGCTCTGGGGGCACTCATCGACACATATGCCGCATGCCGTGCAGAGGTTCGGATCGACAACAGGAACTGACATGAGAACGTCCTTTCACGCGGAAGCGCCGTGGCGCCGTACGGTCGAACGATGATAGCGCTCCGACTCGCTCCTGCGCAATTCCGACTGTTGGCATCTGGATGGGGCGAGCTTGCAACCGTGGCGGACCTCCGGTCCAACTCCATCGCCCTAGGGGAGCTTGTCGGCGACCTCGCCCGGGTCCCAGAAGCAGAACGGATATGTTCGGTCTGTCAGGATGTCCGAGACCTTCAACTGCCCCTGCAGGTGATCGAGATCCGCCTGATACTCGGCACGAAGCGGTGCCAGAATGGAGCTGAGGGCGCCGTTGACTTCGCGGATCCGCAAGCCGAGCTGCTTCTTGTCGGCATCAGGTAGCGCGATCGAGGCCACCAGTGCGCGCTTCTCGGTGGCAAGGGCAACTGCCTGATCGTGCTCATCGGTGGTATCGAAATCGATCTCGCTGAGCAGGGCGTCGGGATTGTGCTCCAGACGGTTCAGGCGTTCTTTGGCAGCAGCGACCTCGTCCTCTCCCACCACATGTGCGCCCAAAGGCAGATACATCGTGAGGGAAGCGACGACGAACGACGGAGGCTCCACGCCGAAGTAGCGTCGTATCACTCCGTCGGTCACCCGGTCATATCGGCCCCCGCCTATTCCATGGATGAACAGATCGCACACGAACATGCGAACGAACATGGTCAACGCAAGGGCCTTCGGCGCAATCAGAACCTCCTGCTGTGCCAGGCCCTCCACGATTCCAGATGGGTCCGCAGGAAGCTCGATCACGACCCCCGAATCCGACAGCAGCTTCAACCGACCATCAGCCACCGCTCTGACCCACAGCGTGGATCGAATGCCATCGGCGATAAGCCAGAAGGGCAGCTCGGTGTCGCCGTCCCGCGACTTCAGATCCGGTACCGGCTGAGCTGCTGAGCGCGTCTTGGTAAACGCACGGTACTCGTGTAGTTCAGAGTTGTACGCCTGAGCAAAAGCACTCGCATCGAGAGCAAGTTGCGCCACAAACCGCCGGAATGCGCTCGTCTGAGCGAGACCGGTCATGGGCGCCTCAAGATAGCCCGTGCCCGCGCTGGATTCGTAGCGTCTGCGGGCGATCGTCACCAGTTCCGCGATGTTGTTGGCATCAGCCATGGCGCGCTTGAGGTGGCCGCAGAACACCGAGAAGTGCCGGCGCACTGCAGGCGCGGGCAGAGTCGCCAGCATCTCATCGGCAGACCGACAGAAGTCATCGACGTCTCGAACCGAAGGAACGGGAGTCGAGGCGAAACAGGAACCGGGAGCGCCCACCGCCAGATACTGCCTACAGCGATCCATGCCGGATGTCATGCAGGGCGACGTGACGGCGACCGTATCGAATCCATCGGTATCCACAACGACATCAAGTGCGGTCGCGCCGGACTGCGACGCAATCCGATCGAGCAGGAAGTCCTTGACCCACACGCCGGGATGGTAGATCTCAGGCTGATGTCCTGTTGCGACTATCGGTTCATCCGAAGGTCCCGCCGCCCGCAGGTCGACCCCAAGCTTCGCCGAGAAGCCCTCGGCAACGTGTATCGCTTCAGCGCGTGCGACTCTGCGAACAGCGCCAACGGGCATGCCCCCCACCATGAATGTCCATGACGACATCATCGCCCGATTGGAGGTCAGGAGAGCCTCCCATTCCGCCAGATCGGGCCTGACGGTGAGTTCTCCGTGGCCTGACGGTAGCATGGGGCGAGAGTGGACCACAGGGCCTCCTAGAGGATATCTGAGGGGCTGGAAAGCGCGACTGGCTCAAGTGCGAAGAACGGCTCGCCGGCCTCCACATTGGCAAGCGAGCCCCACATGTGAGCAGTCGCCTCCATCATCGGGATGATTCCCGCATTCTTCTCATTGCTGAGGAACTGCGACTCGTATGCCGCAAGCGCAGTGAGCTTGGTCTGCAAGTCCAGCGAGACGTCAACAACAAACGAGGGTTCCGCCACGATCCGCTGGTGCACGGCCATATACCTGAAGACGCGCGGTACGTAGAACGGTTGATGAGCCATCTCGGTCTTCGTCAGCTTGCCGTAGAAGCGTGCAGCCAAAGCGATCTGGGCCGCTGCCACGTGATCAGGATGCGCATCCGACGGATACGGCATGAACAGCATTCGTGGCCTGAACTCTCGAAGTACCTCGGCCAGCTCGAATCGGGCCTCGACTGTGTCGAACAGGAATCTGTTCGGCTGAGTCAGAGTCGTGCGACTCGCGCCCAGGATCCCCGCCGCAGACGCAGACTCCTTCGCACGCGTTTCCGGTGAGCCGTACGGTGTCGGCTCACCGTTGGTGAGATCGACGATCGCGACCTTCTTGCCGGCGCGCGTCATGCCGGCGATCGTTGCGCCCATTCCAATCTCAACGTCATCAGGATGCGCACCTACACAGACCGCATCGTAGAATGTCGCCTCACTCATCTGCTCTCCAATGCCTTGCGCCAGACTTCCATGTAGTAGGCATAGCGCTTCTCCGGATCGTCCAGGGCAACTCCAAACGACCGGTCGCGGTCGCAGTAGATGCGTTCGACCGCGATCTCCTCCACCTTCAGTCCGTGGTGCCACGCGCGGGCCCACAACTCCAACGGCATCGCGTAGCCGGATTCAGTGAGGCTGAGGCCCGCTAGGGCTTGAAGCCGATATGCCTTAAAACCGCAGAACGCGTCGGTGAGCGACCAGCCGGTCACACGGTTGATCTCCTCGGTGATCCGCGCATTGATCTCCTGACGATCGGCGGGCGCGGTTCCAACCGTGCCGCTCGCAGGAAGGTACCGACTGCCCGACACGATGTCCGTGCCCCCTTGTACTCCGGCCAGAAACTCCGGAATATGCGCAGGCTCGTGCTGGCCGTCGCAGTCCATGGTCACAACGTGGCTGACACCCAGCTCGCGAGCGACATCGAACCCGATACGAAGCGCACACCCGTAGCCGCAGTTGTGGTCCAAGTGCACCACGGCAACGTCGTTGCGCTGCGCAAGCACCATCGGTGTCTTGTCAGTAGAACCGTCGTCGATGACGACGATCTCGCCCGAGAAGTGCTCACGTACGGCGTCGAGTACGCAGCCGACTGTGTCCGCCTCGTTGTAGACGGGCATCAAGACGCATGAGGACACGTGCTACTCGCTCTCCCCGGACTGGACTGAGCTACCGGGAGCAGGCGCTTCAACCACGCTGAAGGTCGTCTCGACCTCCACTTGGGGGCCGAACATTCCCTTCACCGAGCAGTACTTCTCCTCAGAGAGTTCAATCGCGCGCTTCACCGCATCGGGCTTGACACCGTAGCCGGTGACAATGAACTCCACCGTGATCCGGTCATATATCTTGGGATACTCCTCCGTGCGTTGCCTGCCGTGAACGACGATCTCCAACCCGCGGATGTCCTGGCGCTTCTTCTCAAGGATGGAAATGACATCCATCCCCGTGCATCCAGCCAGCCCGTGCAACACGAGTTCGACCGGGCGGATACCCGAACCGTCTCCCTTGTACTCAGCTTTTGCGTCCATCATCACACTGTGACCGGCTTCATCCGTGCCCAGAAACCCGCGCTTGCCGGTCCATTTGATACGAGCGACGTCCATGAGACCCCTCCTTGAGGCGGTATCGACCAATGACAGGGTGAACGGCTCGGCCTCGCGGCCCGAGGAACTAGAGCTTGCGCCCGAGCATCGCCGCCAGCTCGCGGGGGTTCTTCGCCTTGCCGATGGCTTCTTCAAACGTGACCTTGCCTCCGGAGAGCAAGGTCTTCAAGTGTTGATCCAGCGTCTGCATACCTAGCGTAGCACCGCCCTGGATGATGGTTTCCATCTGGTGGGTCTTGCCCTCACGGATCAGGTTGGAAATCGCGGGAATGCCCAGCATTATCTCCATGGCCATCACGCGGCTCCTGCCGTCGGTGGAGCGCAACAGCACCTGGGACAGGACGCCTTCGAGGGTGTTCGATAACTGCATTCGGACCTGCTGTTGCTGGTGCGGTGGAAACACGTCCACGACTCGGTCGATGGTCTCCGGACCGCCGGTGGTGTGCAGGGTGGCCAGAACCAGGTGACCGGTCTCTGCAGCTGTGATCGCTGCCGATATGGTCTCCAGGTCTCTCATCTCACCGACCAGAATGACGTCAGGGTCCTGTCGCAACACCCGCTTGAGGGCCGAGGCGAACGAATGGGTGTCCTCACCGATCTCGCGCTGGTTCACGAACGACTTCTTGTTGCGATGCATGAACTCGATCGGGTCCTCAAGCGTGATGATGTGAACCGGCCGAGACTCATTGATGTGATCGATCATAGCGGCAAGAGTGGTCGACTTACCGGATCCCGTGGGGCCAGTGACGAGCACAAGGCCTCGAGGTCGGTCCGCGAGCCAGCGGCAGACTTTCGGAAGCGCAAGATCGTCCATAGTCGGGATATTGATGGGAATGACTCGGAAGACCGCACCCATCGAGTTCCTCTGCTGGAACACGTTCGCACGGAATCGCGATACGCCCGGGATACTGTAGGCGAAGTCGAGTTCCAGCTCGGTTTCGAAGCGCCTGCGCTGTTCCTCGGAAAGTAGCCCCAGAATCATCTCCATGGTGTCGCGAGGAGTCAGTGGCTTCATGTTCTCGACGAGAACGATCTCACCACGCTGGCGAATTCCGGGGGGGCTCCCGACGGTGATGTGGAGATCGGATCCTCCCCGCTGCAACATGATGCGCAACAGATCGTCGATGTGCGGAATCTCGGTGGATCCCGGACCGGAGTGCGCAGCAGAAGCGCCAGACGAGGGAGCCGCACTCACAGGCTGTGGTGCACCGTAGCCCGCAGGCGTCACCGGCATCATCGCGGCCTTCCTGCTCACCCTGCCGGCCCCGGCCGCCGCGCTGAAAGCGGCGCTGCCGCGCGCGCACTCGCTGGTCTATAACAAATTCTACGTGGACGAGATCTACGGCTTCCTGCTGCTCACCCTTCGGCTGCTGCCCAGCGGGCCCCGGTGGTGGCCGATCGTCCTCATCGCCCTTGGTGCGGGCTCTGCCCTCTACGGCATCCTGCAGGCGTCGGCGCGTAGCAGCAGCGTGTC
>PHET01000013.1 GCA_002841275.1 Actinobacteria bacterium HGW-Actinobacteria-7
CGCACAGATGTGTCGCTCTACTGCGCCGCCGACGACCGATCAGCCGACGAACTCGTGTCCAACCGAGGACAGCGCGAGGACACGGTCGCGGTCACCGGCATCCCCGTGCGTGCGCAGTTCACCCTCGAATACGACCTCGCGGCTGCACGCGAACACTTCGATCTTCCCCATGTGAAGCGGCTGATCCTGGCGCTCGCCGGATCCACACTGCCCGGCCCCTACTCACAGTTCAAAGACGCGCTTGCTGTCTCGCTGCCAGCCCTCGCCTCGATTCCCGACACAGCAGTCGTGGTGGTCACAGGACGTGACGATGAGTTCGCCGAGGATCTCAAGAGCCGGTCCGCAGCCTTCGGAGTGGGAAACGTGCACACGCTGGGGTTCGTGGAACACATGGCGCCGCTCATGGCTGTAGCCGACGTCGCACTCGCCATTCCCGGCGGTGTGGTCTGCGCAGAGTGCGCGGCCATGGGACTGCCGGTCGTGCTCATGGGTCCTGCCACGGGCCACGAGCGCATCAATGCCGACGTGCTCGTCGAAGCCGGCGCAGCCCTGTTCGCACGCGACCCGCGCACGATCGCCGAGTACACGCGCAAGGCGATCTCCAGCACGTCTCGGCTGAAGCGGATGAGCGAGGCGGCCACCACCATCTCGCGACCCTTCGCAGCCACAGACGTCGCCGAGCGCGTCCTGACTCTGGTTGGCGTGCCTTTCGGGGAGCCGGAGTGACGGCTCTTCGCATCGGCATGTTCGTCGACATGTATCTGCCTCATGTCAGCGGTGTCACCAACCATATCTCTCTGTACAAGCGGCATTTCGAACAGTTGGGCCACGAGGTCTTCGTGTTCACGTTCGGCGACCAAGACCACATCGACACCGAGCCCAACGTGATTCGCTCGCCCGGCATGCCGTGGGGCCGGACGGGGTGGCGCTTCGCCCCGGCGCTCAGTGCACCCGCTCGGGAGCTTGTCCCGACCCTCGACATCGCGCATGCCCACCATCCGTTCCAGAGCGGGCGGCTGCTGGTTCCCTTGTGCAAGCGTCACGGTATCCCGCTCGTATTCACGAACCACACCCGCTACGACCTGTATTCCGACGCCTACGCATCGCTGGTTCCGCGATCGCTGCGCTACGCGTTTCTCCGTTGGCAGCTGAGCCATTTCGACCGTGCCTGTGACCTTGTGATCGCACCCGCCCAGAGCATCGCTTCGTGGCTCGAGGAGTTTTGCGGCTTCGCGGACGCGGTGACGATTCCCAACGGCATCGACGTGCAGCGCTTCTCCAATCCGGAACACCCCGTCAGCCGAGAAGAGCTGGGTTTCGCTCACGATGACGTCGTATTCTGCTACGCCGGTCGATTGGGTCCCGAGAAGAACACCGAGTGGCTGGCTCGCGAGTTCGTGATGGCCGCACACAGGAGTCCGCGAGCGCGCTTGCTCGTGGTAGGCGACGGGCCGTCACGCATGGCGGCCAGCGCAGTAATCGATCAGGCGGGACTCACGGAGCGCGCGGTATTCACCGGCATGCAGTCATACGACCGCATACCCGCGCTCGAGGCTGCTGCTGATGTCTTCGTGACCGGCTCGGTCAGCGAAGTGCATCCCCTTGTCGTGCTTGAGGCGATGGCCGCCGGCCTTCCCGTTGTCGCGGTGAGTTCTCCGGGCATCGCCGACACCGTGCGCGACGGATCCACGGGCCTCCTTGCTCCCACTGCGACAGACGGTGCGCTTGCCGATCGCATGGTTGCGCTTGCCACTGACGATGCCGCGTTGGCGTCAATGGCCCAACATGCTCGCGCTGCCTCAATGGCCTTCGGATTCGATCAGACCGCAGATGTCGTCTTGCAGCACTACCAGCGACTCGTCAGCTCCAGGAAGCATACTCGGTGAACGCGGGCGACCTCAGCGCCGCGCTTGCTTTGGGTGCCGCTGCGTTCGTCGTCGGACTGTCAGGAGCGATGTCACCAGGACCCTACCTCACCGTGACCATCACGCGGACCGTGCAGCGCGGTTGGTTCTCGGCGGGACTGATGCTGGTGGGCCATGCGCTGCTTGAGGGAGCATTGCTCGTCGGCTTCGCGTTTGGGCTCCAGCACTTCCTACAGCAACCTCTGGTCACAACCGTCATGGCACTGGCCGGCGGGGCCGTCCTGCTCTGGATGGGCTACGGGCTGCTCTCGGGCGTCTGGAGCGGTGACATCGTGCGTGACCTGGAGGTTGCGGAGCACGCTGACGGGCGGGCCGCACCGTCTCACGCCGGCTCGATTGTCCAGGGAATCGTCGTCTCACTCTCGAATCCGTACTGGACGCTGTGGTGGGCGACGATCGGCCTCAAGTTGGCGAGTGACGGACTCGCCATCGGCCCGGTGGGTGTGGCCGCGTTCTTCCTCGGCCACCAGCTTGCCGACTGGTCGTGGTACGCGCTCGTCATCGCCGCCGCCTCGCGGGGCAAGGAGCTGCTTACACCAGGGCTCTACCGCTCTGTCATGGGTGTGCTGGCGGTGCTGCTCGTCTACATCGGTGCCCGGTTCGTGGCATCCGGATTCGGCATCGAACTCCCCTGGCTGCCGTTCTGAACGCTGGCCCCGGTACTCTGGTCCGCCCCGGAACCCCCCGTCGAGATCCACAGACGACCGTGGACCCCGGCGCGATGCCGAGGTCCACGGTGTCAACTCATGAGTGCCAGTGCAGGTAGCCCAGTGGCTACATCATCCCGCCCATGCCGCCCATACCGGCCATGGCAGCAGCAGCGCCACCATCGTCCTTGATGGGAGCGTCGTTGACGGCGACCTCGGTGATGAGGATCAGCGCGGCGATCGACGCAGCGTTCTGGAGTGCGAAACGGGTGACCTTGACCGGGTCGATGATGCCCATCTTGAGCATGTCGCCATACTCACCGGTCGCGCTGTTGAGGCCCTCGCCCATGGGGAGAGTCTTGACCTTCTCGACAACGACCGAGCCTTCGAAGCCGGCGTTGGACGCGATGGTCTTCATGGGAGCGACGAGTGCCTTGCGGATGATGTTGACGCCGATCATCTCGTCGGCCTCGAGCTCGAGCACGTCAAGAGCGGGCAGCGCGTCGACGAGCGCCACGCCACCGCCGGCGATGATGCCCTCTTCAACCGCCGCACGGGTCGCCTGAAGGGCGTCCTCGATGCGGTGCTTCTTCTCCTTGAGCTCGACTTCCGTTGCTGCGCCGACCTTGATGACGGCGACACCACCGGAGAGCTTCGCCAGACGCTCCTGGAGCTTCTCGCGATCGAAGTCAGAGTCAGAGTTCTCGATCTCGGTCTTGATCTGGCCGACACGCCCGTCGATGGCTTCCTTGGTGCCGGCGCCATCGATGATCGTCGTGCTCTCCTTGGTGATCTTGACGGTCTTGGCGCGACCCAGCATGTCGAGCGTGGCCGAGTCGAGCTTCATGCCGAGCTCCTCGGTGATGACCTGACCACCGGTGACCACAGCGATGTCCTCGAGCATGCGCTTGCGACGATCGCCGAAACCAGGGGCCTTGACGGCGATGCACGTGAACGTGCCGCGCAGCTTGTTGACGATGAGCGTGGCCAGGGCCTCGCCCTCGACGTCCTCGGAGATGATCAGGAGCTGCTTGCCAGCCTGCATGACCTTCTCAAGAACCGGCAGGAGGTCCTGGATGTTGCTGATCTTCTGGTTGGCGATGAGGATCAACGGATCGTTGAGCACGGCCTCCATGCGATCAGGATCGGTGATCATGTACGGCGAGACGTAGCCCTTGTCGAACTGCATGCCCTCGACGGTGTCGATATCGATACCGAAGGTCTGCGACTCCTCGACAGTGATGACGCCGTCATTGCCCACGATGGTCATCGCTTCGGCGATCTTCGCGCCGATCGCATCGTCAGCGGCAGAGATGGAACCGACGTGTGCGATCTCGTCCTTGTCCTCGATCTCCTTGGCGTTCTCCTTGACCCGGGCCACGACGGCCTCGACGGCCTTCTCGATGCCGCGACGGATGGCGAGCGGGTTGGCACCGGCGGTCACGTTGCGCAGACCCTCGGTCACGATGACCTGGGCGAGCAACGTAGCGGTGGTGGTGCCGTCGCCGGCGACATCATTGGTCTTGACGGCGACTTCCTTGACGAGCTGGGCGCCCATGTTCTCAAGCGGGTCCTCGAGCTCGATCTCCTTGGCGATGGTCACACCGTCGTTGGTGATGGTGGGGGCACCGAACTTCTTCTCAAGTACGACGTAGCGACCCTTGGGTCCAAGGGTCACCTTCACGGCGTCGGCGAGCTTGTTGACGCCGGACGCGAGGCCGTGGCGGGCCTCCTCGTCGAAACGGATCTCTTTAGCCATGCTGGTCTGTCCTCCTCACATAGGTGGAAACGGGGTAACAGCGGTCTTCTCAGCAGAACTAGCCCTCTACGACCGCATAGATGTCGTCGGCGCGAAGGATGATGTACTCCTCGCCCTCAACCTTGACCTCGGTGCCACCGTACTTGCTGTAGATGACGGTGTCGCCAGCCTTGACGTCGAGCGCGATGCGCTCACCGGCGTCATTGAGCTTGCCCTCGCCTACGGCGATGACCTCGCCCTTCTGGGGCTTTTCCTTGGCGGTGTCTGCGAGGATGAGGCCCGACTTGGTCTGGGTCTCTGCCTCGGCCTGCTTCACGATCACGCGATCGCCCAGCGGCTTCAGATTCATTGACGTCCCTCCTCTTTCTGTGCGTTACGGACATCCGGACACGCGTCCGGGCGTTTCCTGCTTGGTCTCGCGACGCAGATGCGCGCTCCTGAGTTATACCCACCTGCTCCAGGAACCTGCGCGTCTACCCTTGAGAGTGCTGGCACTCGGATGCACGGAGTGCCAACGAGGTAGGATTCTACCCGCACTCAGGGCTGCGTTCAATAGGCATGAACTGGGACTTTGTGCGCGGGGTTGAGTGCCTGACACTCAGGTCTGACCACCTAGGCCGGGTCTACAACGTCCAGTCTGAGCCCCGGCATCGCGTCTGCTTCGAGCCCCAGACGGTCGCCGTTGAGGTAGCGGTGGTACCCCGCCGCGGCAATCATCGCCGCATTGTCAGTGCACAGGTGCAGAGGGGGCACACTCACGTGTACACCCAGAGGTTCGATGGCCGAGCGAAGCGCCTCGCGAAGAGCGGGATTCGCCGCGACTCCCCCTCCAAGACAAAATGTTGTGGCCCCGGTTTCGGTGACCGCACGGACCGCCTTGGAGACCTGCACATCGATCACCGCGGCCTGGAAGCTCGCAGCCAGGTCCGGCACATCGATCTCGCGCCCTGCCGCCTGTTCGTGCCGGATGTGGTTGATGACCGCCGTCTTGAGCCCGGAAAGTGAGAACTGGTAGTCGCCGCTTCGCATCATGGCGCGAGGGAAATCGAGCGCGGTCGGATCGCCGTCGGCCGCAAGCCGCGACAATACTGGTCCACCCGGATAGCCGAGCCCGAGGACCTTGGCCACCTTGTCGAATGCCTCGCCGGTTGCATCGTCCAGGGTCTCGCCCATCGTCCGGTACTCGCCCCAGCGGGGCATGTGGACAAGCGACGTATGCCCGCCGCTCACCAGCAGCGCGACCAGCGGCGGCTGGACCGCCGGATCGGCGAGCACGTTGGCGAAGATATGGCCCTCCAGATGGTTCACGCCCACCAAGGGCAGACCCGTCGCAAACGCGAGCCCCTTCGCATATGCCAACCCCACCACCAGGGCGCCGACGAGCCCCGGCCCGTAGGTGACTGCGATGGCGTCGAGCGCCGAGAAGTCGAGGGGCTCACCGGCCGTTGGCGCCCGCGTATCGCCTGCCTCGCGAAGTGCGCCACCAGCTTCCTGCATAGCCTCCGCGATCACGTCGACGATCGCCTCGGTATGCTTGCGGCTCGCGATCTCCGGCACGACGCCGCCAAAGCGTGCGTGGAAGTCGATCTGACTCGCCACGATATTGGCAAGCAGTGTGCGCTCACCCATGATCACCGCTGCGGCGGTCTCGTCGCACGATGATTCGATAGCCAGAATCAGCGGAGGCCTGTCTTCTGGGTAGGTGTCTTCCAGCTCGCCCCACATGATCAGCGCGTCTTCCCCGGTCTCTGCGTAATAACCGGGGCGCAGGCCCGCTGGGCGCATCCCAACCGACTCGTAGAGCGCGATCGCCGCCGTATTGGCTGGGCGCACCTCGAGTGTCATGCGCCGGGCCCCTGACTCCTTGAGCCTCACGATCAGCGTACTCAGAAGAGCCCTTCCGGTGCCGTGGCCGCGCGCGTCCGCGCGTACCGCGATGTTCATGAGATGAGCATCGTCTTGGAGCAACCAGCCGCCCGCGTAGCCCACAAGCTCCCCGTCGCGCTCTGCGACGAACCAGTGGCGTCCGGATGCGACCAGATCCTCTGCAAAGAGACGCTCCGACCACGGGGCATCGAAGGTGACCGATTCGATCATTGCGGCGCCCGGTACATCCCCTGCCACCATCTCTCGGATACGAAGATTCACGCGCGCTCACCGCCGCCCGCCACGCCGTTGTCGGGGAGCGCCTCGGCGGGTCCGGTTCGCAACCGCTCGTTCTCCTCGGCATCTGAAAGGCGGGTGTAGATCGGCAGCAGCGTAGCCGCATTGGCCTGCTCCAAGGAGCCGACAGCGCCGGCGTCTGAGCCCCCAAGGGCTGCAAACAGCCCCGCACCGGTCGTCCACCATGAGGCCTCATCCGAGAACGACACGCGGCCCTCAAAGGCGGCCGAGAAGACCTCCCTGTACTTCGCGAGACCGTTGCCGCAGAGAAGTAACGGCTCGGTCAGCTCACTCGCCCACGACTCGGCCACGACATCCGGCTTCGCCACACGGTCCGGTGTCAGGCGAAGCGCGCATCCGTCCTCGCAGCGGAAGAGCACGGGGTAGACCTCGCCGCGCATGGCATCGCCTAACAGCCCCAGCATGCCCTGATACCCCGTCGCGGCCACCTGCCAGGCAAGCGCATCGAGTGTACCGACGCCCGCAAGTGGCACACCCAGCCCCTGCGCCAACCCCTTCGCGGTGGCGACGCCGATGCGCACGCCGGTAAACGAGCCCGGCCCGCGCCCCACAACCACACCACCCACATCGCTCACCCGCTCACCCGCGCGCTCAAGCGCCGCAGAGAGCGTGGTGAGCAAGAGTGTGTTCGCACGACGGGGTGCGACCTCACAACCCGATTCGATGACCGTGAGCACCGTCCCGTCCAGCCGGGCGACTCCGTAGCCGACGGCCTCGGTGGCGGTGTCCAGTGCGATCAGCAGCCGGCTCATCGCGACGACTCCACGACCGAGATCCCTGGGACGGCGTCGCACCCGGCAGCCCACGCGGCCGCCAGTTCTGCGCCACGCGAACCCAGTGGCGCGAGGTCGATGCGGCGTGATTCGTCACCCACGATATTCAGCGTCACCGAGATCCCGTCGTCGGGCATCGCCTCGGCGAAGCGGTCGCCCCACTCCACAACAGCCACTCCTCCGGCCTCAAGAGTCCCGTAGTAGTCCAGGTCCTCCAGCTGCGCACCGCGGTCGAGCCGATAGAGGTCGAAGTGGTACAGGGGAAGGCGCCCCTCGTGCACGAGCAGGATGTTGAAGGTCGGGCTGGTCACGGGCTCCACAACCCCGAGCCCGTCGGCCATACCCTTTGTGAGCTGTGTCTTGCCGGCGCCCAGATCGCCCGAGAGCAGCACGACATCGCCAGCAACCAGCAACGGAGCGAGGGTCCGGCCACACTGGAACGTCTGGTTCGCCGAGAAGGTCGTTATCGACCACGTCATCAAAACAGCTCTCCTTGAGGTGGGTTCTGTCCACTGTCGAGTTCTTCGAGCAGCTTCTTGAGCAGCTCGAAGTCGGCGATCAGCACGTCACGCTTGCTGCGATCGTAGATCGCCGCCGCCGGGTGGAAGATCGGCAGGACGGTGAACCGGCCAGCCTGCTGCACCGTACCACGCAACTGCGTGATACCAACGGTCGTCTTGAGCACGAACCTCGTCGCGAAGTTGCCCAGCGTCACCAGCACGTCGGGTGCGATGATCCGTATCTGTTCGCGAAGGAAGGGTGTGCACGTCTCGATCTCGATCGCCTCCGGATCCCGGTTGCCGGGAGGCCGGCATTTGAGCACGTTGGCGATGTAGACCTGCTCACGCTCAAGCTCGGCGTGGCTCAGCAGCTCGTCAAGAAATCGCCCGGCAGCGCCCACGAACGGCTCCCCGCGAAGGTCCTCGTTCTTGCCAGGCGCCTCACCGATGAACATCACTCGGGCACGGGGGTCGCCGACGCCGAAGACCAACTGCCCTCGAGTGAGTCCCAGCCCGCAGCGGTGACAGTCACCGATAAGGTCGCGCAACGCTTCGAGGCTTTCGCATCCTGGAGCCGGCACGAACGCCTCCCTCTAGAGCCAGGTGGTGACTTCAGAAAGCGGTCTGCGCGCCGGCTTGCCCGCGGACTCGGCCGAGTAACCCACAGGGATCAACGCGACCGGGGTGATCGGCATCGGGAGGCCCAGAGCGTCGCGCACCGCGCTTTCGTCGAAGGCGCCTATCCAACACGCCGCAAGCCCGCGGTCGACCGCAGCCAGAAGGATGTTCGCTGCCGCAGCAGCCGTGTCCTGGATTGCGTAGAGATACTCGCCCCTGTCGCCATAGCGCGCCGAGCAGGGCCTCGGATCCACCGAAACGGCGATGATGACCGGTGCGCCGGTCGCCCAACGCTGGTGTAAGGCCCCTGCAAGCCGCTCACGGGCCTCAAGCGACTTGACCACGGTGAAGCGCCACGGCTGGATGTTGCCAGCGGTAGGAGCCGCGACAGCAGCGTCCAGCAGTGCGCGAACATCTTCATCGGACACGTCGAGTTTGGCATTGAAGTGGCGCACACTGCGCCTCTTGGCGATGACTTCCGAGAACTCCATTGAA
This sequence comes from Actinobacteria bacterium HGW-Actinobacteria-7, assembly GCA_002841275.1. Lineage (GTDB taxonomy): Bacteria > Actinomycetota > Coriobacteriia > Anaerosomatales > PHET01 > PHET01. The sequence goes on from PHET01000013.1 coordinate 8,902, forward strand.
TCCCTTACACGAGGCTCGCCAGCGCGAGGACGCCGGCACGTCAGGTTACGAGACGCATTCTAGACCAAGCGCCTCGGCAGGGCCCCACTCCCGAGTGTCGTAAGATGGCATTGGAGGTGTCGCCATGCACGATCCACTGTCAAAGACGCCCGACGAGGAAATCGGCATCAGGGCCTTCGAGACAAAGAAGGCCCGGGCTGTAGAGACCGCGACCAGCAGAATGCGCCACGGTATGGGCGACTCGTGGGATCAGCTCTCGACGCAGCAGATCGAGGAGCTGCGATGGACCTTGGGCGAGCTGTGGGCGTACGTGGCTCATGGAGTGTGGGACGAGCTGCACTTCGGACTGCTCTCGCACGATGAGATCAACCGCATCGTAGTGCTGGGCGCGCAGATTCGCCGCCACGAACGCCCTCCTGTGGAAGTGCTGAACCAGATTGCCGAACTCGTCAGCTCCAAGGCCTGATTCGCGCACCACTCTCAGTTACGGGCGGACTTCTTGCGCTCGATCTTCTTCTTGACCTTCTTCAGGCGGAACAGGTCTTCCCTGGCTCGTTCGTCCAGCGTCTGTCTGATGTAGTTGACCTGCTCCGAAAGAGTTGGGAGCGTGACCTGCTCGAGCGCGTTGACCCGCCTGCTCGTCTTCTGGATCTCCTCGCCCACGCGCCTCAGCCGCGTCTCTCGACCTGCATACTCGACGACGCCCTCGAGCATCACCTCGAACCGCTCGGCGGTGTGATCCACGCGTGAGGATATCCCGACAACGGAATAGCCACGCGCCAACGGGCCGCGGATGGTCGAGTCCGCCTTGGTGAGTACCGGAACGGGCACGCCCATGATCTTGATGCCACTTACCTCGACGGTGATCGCTCCGCGGCTGGCCATCGCAGCTGAGTGCACCGCCACGAGACCGTCGACGGCCCGTGCGATAGTCAACGCATACTGCGCCTCGGCGGTGTTGCTCTCGAGCTCGCGAGCGAGCCGCATGGTCTCATCCACGGTGTCCATGAACTCGACGAGCAGTGCGTCGCGCTTGCGCTTCAACAGATCCATGCCCTGACGGGCGAGCTGCATCTGTGTTCTGCGTTCGAGTAGCTCCGAGCGTGTGGGTCGAACCTCTTCCACGGCATGCCTCCAGCTCGCGGTCCGAACTCCGTGCTAGCCGACTGCAATCGCGTCGATATCGCCTTCAAGCACGATGCCGCCGCCTCTTTCGACCACCGGGGCAGGCCCACCGTGATCCCCATCCGCCCCCTCAGGCTCGATTCCCGCTTCTGGCTCCGGGAGATAGGACATGAAGTCACGGACGCGCTTGAGCTCTCCTGGTGGCAGTCCGGCCAGCATCTCCCACGCGATGGTGAGCGACTCTTCAATCGTGCGGCCCTCGTCACCTTGACCCACGATCCGGTTCTCGAACTCATCGGCGAACCGCAGGTAGCGGCGATCGATATCCGAGAGGGCCTCTTCACCCACGATGGCGACAAGACGCCTGAGATCACGCCCTTGCGCATAAGCCGCATACAGCTGGTTAGCCACGGCGCGGTGGTCCTCACGCGTCTTACCCTCGCCGATTCCCAGGTTCATCAGACGTGACAGACATGGCAGCACATCGATGGGCGGGAACACGCCGCGGCGATGCAGGTGGCGCGAAAGCACGATCTGGCCTTCGGTGATGTAGCCCGTGAGATCGGGAATCGGATGCGTGATGTCGTCGTCGGGCATGGTGAGGATCGGAATCTGGGTCACTGAGCCCACGCGCCCCTTGATGCGTCCCGCACGCTCGTAGAGGCTCGAAAGGTCGGTGTACATGTAGCCCGGGTACCCGCGCCGTCCCGGCACCTCTTCACGCGCCGTCGACACTTCCCGCAGCGCCTCGCAGTAGTTCGTCATATCCGAGAGGACCACGAGCACCTGCATGTCCTTCTCGTAGGCCAGGTACTCGGCGACCGTGAGCGCGCATCGGGGGGTCAACAACCGCTCGACGGTGGGGTCGTCGGCGAGGTTGAGGAAGAAGACGACCCGTTCCAGGGCACCCGTGCTTTCAAACTGCGACATGAAGTAGCTTGCCTCGCGATGAGTGATGCCCATCGCTCCGAACACCACGGCGAACTGCTCTCCAGTGGTCACGCGTGACTGACGCACGATCTGCGCGGTGAGCTCGTTGGCGGGCAAGCCCGAACCTGAGAACACTGGGAGCTTCTGACCCCGCACGAGTGTATTGAGCAGATCGATCGCCGAGATACCCGTCTCGATGAAATCGGCGGGCTTCTCTCGGCTGAAAGGGTTGATGGGCGAGCCGTTGATGTCCAGGCGAACCTCTTCCCGGACAGGGGGACGGCCGTCGATTGGACGACCTGCGCCGTCGAGAACACGGCCCAGCATCTCTTCGGAAACTCCGATGCGGGCGACTTCGCCTAGGAACCGCACGCTCGTCCGGTCCACATCGATGCCGCTCGTGCCTTCGAAGACCTGGACTACCGCCGCGCCCTGAGAGATCTCGAGTATCTGCCCGGTGCGCTTGGTACCGTCCGCGAGCGTCACCGCGACCATCTCATTGTAGGACGCACCCTCGACACCCGAGACGAACAGAAGCGGTCCGGCGACAGAGTCGATGGTCCGGTACTCCGTGGTCAGCAACTGCGCGCCGTCGTTGAGTAGCTCGTTAGCCATCTACGCCACCTCGGCCTTCTTGACTTCTTCAGGGACGCGGAGCGCCAGTTCGCGGATCTCGTCGGCGTCCTCTGTGGAGCACTGCCGTGTCTTCATCGCCGTGATCTCTTCGCGCACCGGCGAGTCGAGCAGCAACTGCAACTCCGCGCCGCGGAGAAGAGATTCGGCAGCTGCGTCGTAGTACGACAGGATCGCTTTCAGCATCCAGAACTGCTTCGCCGGAGCACAGTGCGAGTCAACCTCGTCGAACGCGAACTGTTGCAGGAAGTCCTCTCGCAGCATCCGGGTCGCTTCCAAGACGAGCTTCTCGGACTCCGGCAGGGCGTCCGGTCCCACCAGCTGCACTATCTCCTGCAGCTCGGTCTCCTTCTGCAGGAGCTTCATAGCCTGTTCGCGAAGGCTCGACCACTCCTTGGACACGTGCTCCTCGTACCACGGCGCTACCTGCGCGAGGTACAGGGTGTAACTCGAAAGCCACGAGATTGCAGGGAAGTGCCGACGGTGTGCAAGCGATGTGTCCAGCGCCCAGAACGCCCCAGAGACCCGCAGCGAGTTCTGAGTCATCGGCTCGCTCATATCCCCGCCCGGAGGCGAGACCGCCCCGACCATGGTCACGGATCCCACACGTGTGTCCCCGGTGCCGTTTCCGAGCGCTTCCACTCGGCCGCTCCGCTCGTAGAACGAGGCGAGCCGCGTGGCAAGGTACGCCGGGTAGCCTTCCTCGCCAGGCATCTCTTCCAAGCGGCCAGAGACCTCGCGCAGGGCCTCTCCCCATCGCGATGTCGAGTCCGCCATCATCGCGACGTTGTAGCCCATGTCCCGGTAGTACTCCGCCAGCGTCACACCAACGTAGATAGATGCTTCGCGCGCGGCCACCGGCATGTTCGAGGTGTTCGCGACCAGCACGGTCCGATCCATCAACGGTGCGCCGGTGCGCGGGTCCTCCAGACTCGGAAACTCCTCCAGTACCTCAGTCATCTCGTTTCCGCGCTCTCCGCACCCCACATACACGATGATGTCCACATCAGCCCACTTGGCCAAGGACTGCTGTGTCACGGTCTTACCGGTCCCGAACCCACCGGGGATGATCGCGTTGCCTCCTCGCGCTATCGGGAAGAACGTGTCGAGGATGCGCATACCTGTCAGGAACGGCTCACCTGGGTCGAGTTTACGGGCATAGGGCCTGCCGATGCGCACAGGCCAGCGCTGAACCATCGTGAGTTCTGTTCCGTCTTCGAGCGTGGCAAGACAGTCGTCGATTCGATAGTCTCCTGGCAGTACTACCGTCTTGACGACTCCGGTGACCCCGGGCGGAACCATGATCTGGTGGACTACGGTCTGTCCTTCAGGAACGGTGCCGATCACATCGCCACCGTGAATCTCCGCACCCTCCGCCGCAACAGGCGAGAACGACCACAGCCGGTCACGGTCAAGAGCGGAAACGCTCGTGCCGCGCGTGATGAAGTCGCCCGTCTCGGCGATCACGGGCAGCGGACGCTGTACCCCGTCGTAGATGGATGACAGGAGTCCAGGGCCGAGCTCCACGGTCAGTGGCGCACCTGTCGACAGGACTGGCTCGCCGGGTGCCAGGCCGGACGTGTCTTCGTAGACCTGCACCGTGGCCATGTCGCCTTCAAGTCGAATCACTTCGCCCATCAGCCCGAGCGACCCGACCTTCACCACGTCGTACATCCGCGCGCCCATCATCCCGGCCGCCACTACCACCGGTCCTGTTATCCGCGAGATCGTGCCCTCCATGACTACCCCCGCCTCAGAGTGATATCGAAACCGACCGCACGCCGAATCAATCTGGTCAGATACGCTCCCCTGTTCTCAGGCACCGCGAGCGTTTCCCTGACTGGGATTCCCACGACGATCGGTCGGTACAGTGACTCGATCTTGCGACGAAGCCGCTCATCTATGCTCGTCAGCCACCGCTCGTTCAAGCCGACGACGCCCGCCGTCTCCTCTTCGATCAGAGACGCCAGCTGCCGATGAGCGTCCTCTTCGGCCTCCGCTACCCGCACGTCGACACCGCCGAGACGAAAACCGTCAGCGTTCTCCGGATCGGTGAGGATGTAGACCTTATACAAGGATCAACTCCCGTCTCATCCGTTCCTCGGGAAGCCCCACGGATCGACCGGTGACCGCGATTCTGATGTTGGAAACCTCGTTCTGTTTCGCCCAGAGGAACGCCACGACCACGCCAACGCCCAGCGGATCGAGCCGGCGGGCCGCCAGCACCTCGCGGGTCGTAAGATTCTCAAGCGCCCGCTCGAGCACTGAGAGCGACCCCTCTTGGAGGTAGGTGACGGCCGCAGCCTCAAGGGTCTTCGCGTACGGCGTGCGTCGCATGGCATTGAGAATCCCTTCGATGTCAGCCGCCTCACAGAGCGACACGAAGGACGGCTGGCTGATGTGAGCTCCTCCCTCGAGCCAGTATTCGGCGATGGCCGCGGTGGTGAGCTCGGCTCCGATCAGTCTGAACGCCGTGCGCAGGTTCTCGATATCCACCATCGTCCCCACCACGGACGCCACGAGTCTCTTCCCTGCGTCATGGCGGTGCTGGAGCCGTGCCGCGACGCTCGAGTAGTACCAGCGGTCGAGCGCGAGCTCCAGGGGAGCCAGCTCCCCGTTTCGGTGGTACTCCGGAAGCGCGGCATCAAGCGGTCTGGAATACGGCATGCGCCAGGTCGCCAGTGTGTCCACGACGGACCGCACACTCCCGGCAGCTGCCAACTCCGACAGTTCCGCGGCAGAGAGTGTCGCGGCCGGCATGAGGGAGTCGATGATCTCCGCCTGGGACAGCTGCGTGTGCGCCCCTCGGAGAATCGTCTTCAGATCGAAGATGTCCCAGTTGGCCAGAACCGCCTTGACCAACCCGACTCCTTGTTCGGGTAGGATCTTGAGCACGACCAGCCACGTTCGGCCCACATTCGCCCTGAGCGCTCGATCGACGCTTGCGACCGTATGCCCGTAGATGAGTGCCTCTTCTATGTCGGCCTTGTAGGGAGTCCCCGACAGATAACGAATCTGAGCGTCGAGGGTTTCGGCATCGACGAGTTGCTCCAGAGACCCTCTGTCGAGCAGATGCGACCACATCCCCCTGATTCGGGCGTTGCAGTAGCCGTAGTCATGGCTCCGATCCACCTCAACATCTGTGGCTCGTGGTCGCCTCATCCGAACAACATCTCTCCGACGCGTTCGCGAGAGAGCTCGCGCACGCGCGCCAGTCTGGCTTCTGCGGTGTTGTCGTGCTCAACGCGATCCTCGTGCGAGAGCATGACGACGCCTGCGTCCGTGGTGATCTCACCGCGAACCGGCAGGTCGATGCCGCGCTCGCCCAACAGCTCCTCGACAAGCGACTTGTCTCGCGGATCGGCCAGCACGCCACTGGCACCGTTCGCACCGGCAAGCGCCTCATCCAGAAGCCTGCCCATAAGCACGCGGTACCCGTTGCCGCCACGAACAGCTGCCAGGGCAGTGCGCGCTCCATCGAACAGCTCCTCGATCAGGCGATCACGCTCGGCGGAGACCGTATGCCGCGCCTCCATGCGCGCCTGATTCACCATTCGCCGCGCCTGGACGGCCACGGCCCCGTTGTGCGCGTCCAGCCGTTCATGAACGATCTCTTCGCAACGAAGTCTTGCCTGCTCGCTGATCTGCTCGGCCTTCTGGTTGGCGCCCCCACGAATCTCGGAACACCGGGCCTGCGCCTCTGCTTCCAGCGCCCGCAGAACCTCCTCCAAAGCCATGGCTACGCTCCGATGATCATGAATGCGATCGCGAAGCCCAACAGGGCGATGATCTCGGGAAGCGCCTGCAATACGATCAGCGTCGTTGCGACCTCAGGGCGCTCAGCGAGCGTACCCGCGCCTGCCGAGCCGATCTTCGCCTGAGCGTATGCTGCCGCCAGTGCCGACATGGCCATGGCGAATGAAGCTCCTATGGCCTTGCCCACGGTTGCCTGCCATGGAACGACCGCAGCCGGGGCCGCCGCCTCGGCTGCCATCGCCAGCTGAGGCGCAAGAACGACCAGACATCCAGCAGCTGCCGTAAAGAGTACCTGCCCCCTACTTGGTCTCACGACGACTCCTCTCCTTTGGACCTTTGGAACGGCTTGTACAGCCGTGTCCCTGACTCGAAGAACTTGCCGAAGAACTCGAGGAAGTTGAGACGGAGGGCGTGAATGTTCGGGCTGAACGCCGCGATTGCGATATTGAGTGAGTGCAGAAGGACACCCACAAGCAGCGCAAGGATAAGCGCTTTGGGCAGCAGGATGAGAACCATCTCGTTGACCGCGTCCGCGAAGATCGCGCCCGCAAGACCTACTGCCATGATCCTGAGATACGAGAAGACGTTGCCCAGCTGTCCCACGATCTCGATCACACCCACGATCTTGCCGCCCTTGAACGTGAAGAAGGTCCCGACGACCAGCAGCAGAGCGCCCGTGGCAACGGCCAGGCGGCTCCATGTGCCCGCCGTCTCGGCAGAGATCGCGGCATATGCAAGCCCAATGATGAGGAACCCGACAAGCGTCGCAAGCAATCCAGAGCGCTCGGTGAGATGCGACCAGCTACGAGTCCTCACCGCATTGATCATCCCCAGGATCAACCCCAAAGCGACCTGGACGAACCCCGTGGCCAAAGCGATGACCATGAGGGTCGTGACCTCGTTGGTCCTGGTGAACGGAAGCGTCATACCCAAAGCCTTGAAGTGCCCCGGGACTATCCCGATCAGTTCTCCCAGGTTCCCGAAGAACTCGCCGTAGAGGAAGCCGAACGCCACAGCCATGGTCGCTGCAGGGCCCAACACGGCTGTCGCCTGCTGAATGAATGGCGTGTCTTTGTACTTGGCCCGCAACCAGAGGACGAGCACGACCATGACGAGGCCATAGCCAACATCCCCGACGATCATGCCAAAGAAGAACGGGTAGAACAGGGCCAGCAGAATCGTCGGGTCGATCGTGCCGTATCGCGGCGCACCTGATATCGAAAGCAACCCCTCGAACGGCGCAACCATGCCTGTGTTCCGCAAAGCCACGGGCACATCCGCCATGTCCTCGGGCTTGATCTCCTGCTTCTCCACCATGACCTCGCCGCCAAAACGGCCCTCAAGACGCGACTCAAGCTTCGAGAAGTCCTCGATCGGAATCCAGCCGGTGATCACGAACGCGTACTCGGTCTGACCAAAGTCCGCGACCGCACTTATCTCTTCTGTCCGATCAACTAGGACATCCCGGATCGCAGAGAGCCGTGTGAACCACAGGCTGGAGAGGTACTCGAGCTCGCTTCTGACCGTCTTGAGTCGCGCCGGGAGAACACGCCGCTGCTCCAGGATCTCGTCATGGGCCTCGTCGAACGGGCGGTCCGCGAACTCGGACGGCAGCTTTATCTGGCTGACATTGGCATCAGTCAGATAGCGTCGGACCTCAAGCGAATGATCCCGAGAGAAGACCAGGATCGCGGCCGTGGTCTCTTCGTCGATATCCGTTGAGACGATCTGCGTTTGACCGCCGGTGAGGTCCTTCAAACCGCTGGCGATATCGTCGAGGGCGCCCTTGTAGCGCCGGTCGATGCGCAGCGCGACAGCCTCGAAAGCACCGGTGACCAGAACTTGGCGAGCCAGCGGCGCTATCTTGTCCAGAATGGGCGCATACCGCTCAAGGAGCACCAGCTCGCTCTCGATGGAGTCCGCCTCGGCTGCCAGGCCCGAGACCTTCTCTTCCACTTGACCGAGCACTTCCAAGGCACGGCTCACAGACCCCGCGAGTCCGCCGTTCCAGACCTCGTTGTAGCTGCTCTGGTAGAGACGGCGGTCGACGATCCCGCCCGATACCGTCAACGCCTTGAGAAGGCCACGCACGCGGACCAGAAGGTCTTCCAGCTGGTCACGATCTCGCTGTGACTTCTTGTCTACATGCATCCGCTCGACCAGCGAGTCCCCGGAGACAGCATGAGTGACCTCTTCGATGTGCAGGTCACCCAAGTCGTGCACGAGGGAGACCACCTCCGAGAAATGCTCCTTCGGCCCGAGAATCTCGACCTTCGCCATCTCGACAAGCATCACTACCGGCTCTCTTGGCTGAACCCTCAGCCGCCCAGAGTTGCGCGCACGACCTCATCGACAACAGCGCGCCTACGCGCGTCTGCCACCTCTTGCATGTGGGTGATTTGGCTCAGCGCAGCCGCGCTCAGGCTGTCAGCCTCAGCGCGAGCGGACGCCATAGCCTCGGTTTCGCTTTCGACGGAGAGCCGGGCCGCCCGATCCTCGGCGTCTCTGAATGCTGCCTCCGCCTGGGATTCGGCCTCGAACACGCGCTTCTTGGCCTCGGATTGTGCAACCATGACAAGCCCGTTGTACTCAAGCTCCTTCTCGCGAATCTGCGAGAGCGTCGAGCCATTCTCGTGCTCTTCAGGAGCACTCGCACCTTTGAGTCTTGTGCGGCGGGCCATGGCGTGCGCACCCCACTCTCAGCTTCCGACACAGCTTGTACTTGAAGTATCCCCATTGTGTTGTTCTTCAGCGGTGATTCGGTTCCTGCATGGAGTGCCAATATAGTGAAACAAAAAACTAGTAATCTGACCCCTCGATATACCTGCGTGCAATTCGCCTGCCAAGAGAACAGGAAAGTTCATAGTTAATTGTGCCCGCTAGTTCGGCCAGCTCATCGAGGGCGATTCTTTCACCGCCCTGAGCTCCTACCAGCACGAATTCGTCTCCTCGGGACGCTTCTACCCCCCTGGGTATCTCAATCATGAGCTGGTCCATGCAGATGCGTCCCACCTGTGAGCAGCGCCGCCCGGCGAGAAGCACCTGCATCCGTCCGGACAGGGCCCGATGCACCCCATCGGCGTAGCCAAGAGGCAGCGTGGCGATAGTGGTTTGAGCCCCGGCCTGCCACGTGAGCCCGTAGCTGACTCCTTCGCCGATGCCGATTCGTTTGACCAAGGTCGCGCGCGCCTTCACAGCCAGCGCCGGTTTGAGATCGATCTCTTCGTAGGTGCTCGGGGCGGGGTGAAGCCCATATATGGCTATCCCACACCGCACCATGTCGAAGTGCGCCTCAGGCACCAGAATCGTCGCCGGGCTGTTGGCGGCATGGACGATTCCCGGGTCGACGCGCTCGGAGCGCATACCGGCAAGCGCATCGTTGAACCGCTTGAGCTGGCGTGCAACGTCCCAATCGCCAGGCACATCCGCTGTTGCAAAGTGAGTGAACGTGCCCTCAAGCGAGAGACCGGGAAATTCCGAGAGCATGGCTGCGAACTTCGGGGCGTCCTCTGCCGGCACGCCGATGCGGTTCATCCCAGTGTCTATCTTCAGGTGGTAGCGCGCGTCGATCCCGCGCGTCACAGCAGCACGACCCAACGCCCCCGCGAACTCGCGGGTGGTAACCGCCGGAACGATTCCGTGTGCCAAAACGATGTCTGCGACGGAGTCCGGCGGTTCCGACAACAGCTGGATCGGCGAAGTGATTCCGGCATCCCGCAGTTCGATCGCCTCGTCAACGGTCGCAACCCCTAGCCGATCAGCTCCGGCTGCCAACGCTGCACGCGCAACTCGAACCGCGCCGTGCCCGTACCCGTCGGCCTTGACCACCGCCATGAACAACGTGCCCGGAACCGTTCGGCCCTTGAGGGTCTTGACGTTGTGGGCGATCGCTCCGAGGTCAATCTCGGACCACACCCAGCGCTTCTCGGTCATCTCACCAACCTTCCAGTAGTTCAGCGACCGCGACAGGCAAGTAGTCAGGCAGGTCCTCAGAGGTCACACACAGCGGCGTGAGAACGCGTGCAGCCGCATCACCGGCTCGTCCATGCAGATAGGCCCCCAGCGCGGCCGCCTGGAAGGGTTCAAGGCCCTGAGCCAGTAGTGCGCCCACGACGCCCGCGAGTACGTCTCCCGAGCCGGCCGTCGCCAGCGCCACCGAGCCACTCGTGTTGATCACCTGACGGCCTCGCATGCTCACGACGGTGCCAGCCCCCTTGAGCACCACCGTCCGAGAAGGGCCCGCCAGCGCTGCCGACGCCGCAATGCGGTCCTCCTGGACCTGCTCAGTCGTCATGCCAAGCAGCCGACCCAACTCTCCCGGGTGTGGCGTGAGTACGGTTGAGGCAGTCCGTTGCTCAAGAAGCGCCACGTGATCGATGAACGCGTTCAGGCCGTCGGCGTCCAACACCAGCGGCTTGTCGAGGGCGGCGACCAACGTACGAACGGTCGCCGCGGTCCCGTCAGCCACAGTCAGCCCCGGGCCCAGAACGACGGCATCGAATTCGGTGGCCAAATCTCGCGCCGCAACGGCGGCCGCAGACGAGAAGACGCGGCCGGACGCTGGCAGTCCTACCACCGGCACGGCGAGCAGGTGCGTCTGCACGACCGCGACAACCGGCTCTGGTACCGCAAGCGTGACGTAACCCGCGCCCGCTCGAAGCGCTCCCCGGGCCGCGAGCACCGCCGCGCCCGGGTAGAAGCCCGATCCGGCTATCACCAGCACGCGGCCTCGCTGGTTCTTGTGAGCGTCCGGTGCTGGGACGGCCAGCAGCCCCGCATAGTCTTGGGGTGACCAGACCTCAGGAGCACCGTCCAGCAACGGGAAGTGGGTCGGAATGCCCAGGTCCGCAATCAGCAACTCGCCTGCCCGGCCTGCTCCGGGAAAGAGCATGAGCCCGAGCTTGGGACTGGTGAACGTAACGGTGCAGTCAGCGTTCACGGCGTGCACATCGCACGAACCGGTGCTCAAGTCGACACCAGTGGGTCCGTCCACCGACAGGACAAAGGCTCCGGATTCATTGATCGCATCACACCACTGGCTCACGTTCCTGCGCAGCGGAAGTGTTGCCCCGGTGCCCAGAAGTGCATCCACAACGGCCGAGATCTCCGGTGCGTCGAGGTTCGGCGAGCCGGGAGGGACGCTCCATTCCACCCCGGCTTCAATAGCCTTCGATGCGGCATCTGCGGCGATTCCCGTGAGCTGTCCGGGCTCATGCAGCGACATCACGGTGACCTGCCGCCCGGCCGCATGCAGTTCGCGCGCGGCAACCCACCCGTCTCCACCGTTGTTGCCGGATCCCGCGAGCACGACGATTGCGCCGTCGGGCACGCGCTCCGCAAGAGCCTGCGCAACAGTCAGCCCTGCCGACTCCATCAGCGCGGCCAGCGTGGTGCCCGCCTCCGCCACGGCGCGCCGTTCCACCGCAAGTGCCTGCTTGGCGGTCAATGCCCGAAGCATCGCATCTCCCCTGCAACTAGACCGTGGGTCGGAATCTCACCTTGCCGAGCCCGGCTCCCCACCTTCGACGTCTGCGACTGAATCGGCCGTTCCTGTGCCCACCTCATCAAGCATGGCTCGGGCCTCTTTGAACTGGGCAGCAAGCTCTGCCTTGGGATCCAGGCGGTCGTCTTTGCGGGGACGAGCATCGACTGTGATAGCGACTGCTGAAGCCACCGCGGTCGTGTGCGTGAATGAAAGCGAAAGGTGCATCTCGATGACGCCCAGTTCGTCCGCGCGTTCCGCGGCCCGTCCGCTCAGTCGCGGGACAGGCCTTCCCGAAGCTTCCCGCACAACCTCGACATCACAGAACCGCATGCCGCGAAACCCGGTGCCCAGCGCCTTTAGTACGGCCTCCTTCGCAGCGAACCGCAACGCGTAGTGGACCTCCGGACGAGAACGGGTCTCGCAGTAGCGGCGTTCCTCGGCCGAGAAGATCCGTTCCTTCATTCGAGGCCGGCGCGCCAAGGCGTCGCGCATCCTGTCGATCTCAACGATGTCGACTCCCAGACCCAGAACACTCATCGCTACTCCACCGTCACGGACTTGGCGAGGTTGCGCGGTTGATCCACGTTACACCCGCGCCGCTTCGCCACATAGTAGCTGAGCAACTGCAACGGAACAGTGGCCGGAATGGCCGAAAGTGCCTCGCTGGTCTGCGGGATGTGGAGAACGAACTCTGCATGGTTGCGGATGTCATCGTCACCCGAAGTGGCGACGGCTATCACCTGTGCACCACGGGCGCGAACCTCCTGGATGTTGCTCACTACCTTCTCGTACGTGTGCCCCTGGGTGGCAACCACCACCACGGGGACCTGGTCGGTAATGAGCGCGATCGGTCCATGCTTCATCTCGCCAGCAGGATAGGCCTCCGCGTGTATGTAGCTGATCTCCTTGAGCTTCAGCGCACCTTCCATGGCCACCGGAACTCCCACTCCCCTTCCAAGGAACAGGGAACTGGTGGCGTCCGCGAACAACTCGGCACACTCCTGAAGCTCCTCGAGGCTACCCAGTATCGCCTCCACGACATCGGGAAGCGTACTGAGCTCATCGAAGATGCTCTGTACTCGTTCAGAACCCAGCGTGCCTTTGGCCTGCGCCAGCTTCAGCCCCAGCACGTTGAGCGCTGCGATCTGAGCAGTGAAGGTCTTGGTCGCAGCAACGCCTATCTCCGGGCCGGCGTGAGTATAGATGACGCCATCGGACTCGCGGGTCACGCGGGAACCGACGACGTTCGTTATCGCGATGACCTTTGCGCCCCGCAGACGCGCCTCGCGAACTCCGGCAAGCGTGTCCGCTGTCTCGCCGGACTGTGTGATGGCAACAACGAGCGTCTCATCATCGACGATGGGGTCGTTGTAGCGAAACTCGCTCGAGCACAAGACCTCGACCGGAATCCGCGCCCACTGCTCGATCAGTGACTTGGCGACAAAGCCGGCGTGCAACGACGTGCCGCACGCGATCACGAACACTCGCGCGATGCCAGCGATCTCCTCGGCCGTCATGGCCAATTCCGACAGTTGTATCTCACCGTCGTTCATGCGCCCGCGCAGTGTCTCTCGAAGGGCCTTGGGCTGCTCGAATATCTCCTTGAGCATGAAGTCCTCGAAGCCGCCCTTCTCGGCGGCATCCAGATCCCATTCGACATGCAGCATCTCAGGCACGACCGGCCTGAGTGCCAAGTCGAACACATCGACCGAGTCCGCCGTGACAACCGCGATCTCCCCGTCGTGCAACACCACAACCTCACGCGTGAACTCCAGCACCGCCGGAATATCACTGGCCACGATGTTCTCACCGTCTCCGGCGCCGATGATCAGCGGAGAGTCCTTGCGCGCCGCGACGATCACGTCCGGGTGGTCGAGATGGACCACGCCCAGCGCGTAGGCACCTTCGAGGCGCTTCAGCGACTTGGCCACGGCCACCTTCAGGTCACCCTCGTAGTAGCTCTCGATCAGATGCGCGACCATCTCCGTGTCGGTCTCGGAACGGATCATGTGGCCGGTCGCCCGAAGCTCTTCTCTGAGCTCGACGTAGTTCTCGATGATGCCGTTGTGCACGATCGCGATCCGCTCGGTGCAGTCGCGGTGAGGGTGGGCGTTCTCTTCGCTCGGCTTGCCATGCGTCGCCCAGCGCGTGTGTCCGATTCCAACGTTGCCCGCAACAGGGCTCGTTCCGAGCGCGTTTTGCAGATTGACCAATTTGCCCACGCGGCGCGTGGTCGTGAGCTCTCCGGCATCGATGATGGCCACACCAGCCGAATCGTATCCACGGTACTCAAGTCTTGCGAGCCCACTCAGCAAGACGTCACTTGCCTGCCTGGGTCCGATGTATCCGACGATTCCACACATGGGTCACAGCCCTTCAGGTAGGGTTCTGGATTCAGAAGACTGCGCTTCCCGCACGGAGCACACATGCCCCGGGGTCACGCTTGAACTCGGATCGCAGCCGCTTTGTCACTGCGGTCGCCCGCAGGATTTGTCGGCAACGTATCGACTCCGGTGAGCCGGAGGGCCATCCGCCGAATGTTCGATAAGCCCTCACCTCGTCGACTGGCTCTGCGAGAGCATCTCGCGCGACACCGTGTCAGCGGTGCCTTGCCAGTCCTGGCGCTTGCAACACATCAGATCAACGATGGGCAACTCCTCTCACTCGGATACCGGTGCCATCACGATTGTATCAGCACGCGAGCGGGCTCAGTTGACGTCCGTATGACAGGATGATGGCAGCCGGATCGATGTCCGCCCGACCGCTATGCCTGATTGAGTTCGGCCTCAACCACCGCGACCAACCGGTCTGCAACCTCTTGTGCACGCAGCTGTTCGGCGGCCTCGACCATCACGCGAACCAGGGGTTCCGTCCCGCTCGCACGAACGAGGACACGTCCCGAGTCGCCCAGCTCCGCCTCTGCGGCATGAATCGCCTCGCCCAAGGCAACACTGGTCGCAAGCCGGGAACGGTCTTCGACGTGAACGTTCTCGAGTACTTGCGGATAGTGCGTCATCACCGAGACGAGCTCGGAGACGGATCTGCCATCCGTGCGCGCCATACACGCGAACTGCAACGCGGTCACCAAGCCATCCCCAGTGGTGTTGTGATCCAGGAAGATGATGTGACCTGACTGCTCACCGCCCAGGTTCGCCTCCATGGCCTGCATCTGCTCGAGGACGTAGCGATCGCCGACTTTGGTCTTGACCACCTGAATGCCTGCCTCGCGCATCGCGACTTCGAACCCTAGATTCGCCATGACCGTGGATACCACGGTGTTTCCCGCCAACCTGCCGGCCCGGGCCATGTGCACCGCGCACACAGCCATAATCTGGTCGCCGTCAACCGGCACGCCCCGCTCATCGACCATCAGGACCCTGTCGGCGTCGCCGTCGTGTGCGAGACCCATCGCGAAACCGCCCGCGCGCACCAGCTCGCCGAGCGGATCCAGGTTGGTCGAACCGCATCCCACGTTGATGTCCATGCCGTCGTACTCACAGTTGATGGCCACAACCTCCGCGCCCAATCTTCTGAGCGCCTCCGGAGTGGAGATTGCAGCCGCGCCATGCCCGCAGTCCACAGCGATCCTGAGTCCCGACAGGCCGCACTCAACCGTCGAGACTGCATGCCCGATGTAGCGCTCCAGCGCATCCTCGATGTGCTCGACACTACCCACACGCGAGCCTACCGGCCGCTGCCAGTCGCGCTCGCCGAAACAGAAGGCTTCAATCTCGTCTTCAAGCTCGTCGGGCAGCTTCAGGCCTTCTCGGCTGAAGAGTTTGATGCCGTTGTACTCGGGGGGGTTGTGACTTGCCGAGATGACCACTCCACCATCCGCGCCCAACTCACGTACGAGGTGCGCCACACCCGGAGTCGGGATGACGCCGCACAGCAGTGCGTCACCTCCCCCGGCGGTGATACCGGCAACCAGCGCCGCTTCGAGCATCTGCCCGCTGCGTCGCGTGTCGCGTCCCACGACGATACGTCCCGCGCCACGGTCGCCCAGGAAGTGTCCGGCGGCCTCACCGAGCTTGAAGGTCAACTCCGGGCTCAAGTGGGCGTTGGCTATGCCGCGAACCCCATCGGTACCGAACAGTCTTGTGCCCACGGCTCTGCCTCCCTGATACGAAACGGGGCTCGCCGCGATGGCGAGCCCCGATGTGGTTCGAGTTTGCGGTCGAATGGTCCTAGCGCTTCGAGAACTGCGGCTTCTTGCGGGCCTTCTTCAGACCGTACTTCTTGCGCTCGACCATACGAGGGTCACGGCGCAGCAGACCTGCCTTCTTCAGCTCGGCACGGTAGTCGTCACCGGCCTCGAGGAGCGCACGGGCGATACCGTGACGCAGCGCACCGGACTGACCCGACACGCCGCCACCGTGAAGGGTCGCGATGACGTCGAAGCGATCGACGGTCTCGGTGACCTTGAACGGAATGAGGGCGAAGTTCACGAGTGCCGTGCGGCCGAAGTACTCAAGCGCCGGCTTCTTGTTGCAGGTGACCTGACCGGTACCGGGCACAAGGCGCACGCGCGCAACGGCGTTCTTGCGGCGGCCCGTACCCAGGTAGACTGCTTTGTTCTCAGCCATGGACTAACCCTCCAGCGTGATCTGACGCGGCATCTGAGCCTCGTGCGGATGCTCGGGGCCTGCGTAGACCTTGAGCTTGCGATTCATGGCGCGTCCCAGAGTGTTCTTGGGGAGCATGCCCTTGATGGCCTTCTCGAGGATGCGCTCAGGGTGCTTCTCAAGCATGGTCTTGAACGGAACCTCCTTGAGCCCACCGGGATACCCACTGTGTGAGTAGTAGTTCTTGGTGTTGGCCTTGTTGCCGGTGAGGCGAACCTTCTCGGCATTGATAATGACGACGAAGTCGCCAGTGTCGACGTGCTTGGTGTAGGTCGGCTTACGCTTGCCCTTGAGAATCTGGGCAACCTCGCTCGCGAGACGACCAAGCACCATATCCGTGGCGTCGACGAGGAGCCACTCGCGCTCGACTTCGCCTGGCTTGGCGTGGTAGGTCTTCAACGGATCCTCCAACTGAAAGTGAACATCATAGGCGTTCGCTCACGGGGCTAGCGGAAGGCGAACCCTGCCATTCTATGCGGGAGCGGCCTCAGCGTCAACAAACACGCTCCCGGGCGTATCCACCCCCACTTCCGCGAGAACTCTCTATCGCCACACGTCAGGCGAGTAGTCCACCGAGTGCAGCGTGAGTCCATGAGCGGGCGCCGTCTGACCCGCGGCGGCTCGTGACCGGGCCGCGAGGCATTCTTCGACCCACGACGGCTCCCTCCGACCCGCGCCCACATCGACCAGTGTCCCTACCATCGTGCGCACCATTGAGTGCAGGAACGCATTGCCCACGACTCGCACCGTGAGGCAGGCTTCTCCCAGGTGCTCCTCCGGCATGATCTCAACGGCCTCCACCCTGCGAACAGTGGGCTTTCCCTCGGCGGAGTTGCTTACGCAGAAGCTGCGGAAGTCATGCTCGCCCTCGAACAGAGTGGCTCCCTCCCGCATTGCATCGACATCCAAGTTCTTGGTGACATGCCAGGCGAACCTGCTCAAGAACAGCGGAGGGATACGACCGGCGACAATGCGATAGCGGTACTCGCGCCTGCGCGCATCAAACCTCGCCGAGAAGCCCGCACGAGCCAACCGGACTTCGCGAACCACGATGGCGTCTCCTATGAGCGCGTCGAGCGACCGACGAATACGAAACGGATCCACGGTCCCTGCGCGCGCTTCAAAGCTGATGACCTGCCCAAGTGCGTGGACACCGGTGTCCGTGCGCCCCGCCCCAACCGTCTCCACCGGGTATCGCAAGACCGTTCGAAGGGCATCCTCAACGCGTCCCTGTACTGTCTCCAAACCTGGCTGCCGGGCAAACCCGCAGAAGGGCGTGCCATCATAGGCCACAAACAAGGCGACCGATTCTGGCGCATCATTATCACGCGTCTCGCTGTCGTCGCTGAACCGGTCCAACCTCTTCCTCCCTACAACAGAATTGCCACGGCTGCCGAGAGTATCACGGTGACCACCAGAACGGCCCAGTCGGTTGGTCTCAAAACGAGTTCACGCAGGCGCGATCGGCCACGGCCGGTGTAGCAGCGCGACTCCATGGCGATCGCCAGATCGTCGGCACGTCGGAACAGCCGCACGAACAGCGGTATCAGCACGGGCACCCACGCCTTCGCACGCTTGAAGGGCCCGCCGCTGTCGAACACTGCGCCCCTCGCCGTCTGCGCGACCACAATCCGTTCGGCCTCCTCGGCGGTCGTGGGTATGAATCGCAAGGCTATCGAGAACATCATCGCGACGTCGTCGACCGGGAATCGTACGAGCGCAAGCGGACGCAGCATCGATGCCAGCGCATCAGTCAACGCCACGGGAGAACTCGTAAGCGTCACCAGAGAGGCCCCCAGCATCAACACGATGATCCGCAGTGCGAGAAACGCCCCCGCGGACAGCCCGAGACCGTCAACAGACACCGGTCCGAACGCAAAGGACGCTTCGGCTGACTTCCATCGCAGCGCATGAACCAACAGGGTGAACAGCAACAGCCACACGACCGGCTTCAGACCCCGCAGCGCCAGTCTCCATGGCACACCGGCGATCCGGACGGTCATGACAACGGCGGCCGCGATGACCAGCAGCCCCGGCCACCCCCCCACCGAGAACAACGTCACAGTGAGCGCGACCATGACCGAGATCTTGACCCGCGAATCAAGACGGTGAACGGGCGAGTCGCCCGGAACGAACTGGCCAAACGGAACCGGAACACTCATCGCTGGCCACCGCCATGCGTCAAGCTGCGAGCGGCCTCAGCGGGATCCAGGGTGTATGGCATGTCTGCCGAGCGGCGAGAAGCAGCAAGTCGCTGGACCTCGAGCACGTCCGGCGCACGCAAGCCGACACGGTCGAACATCGAGGGCGTGGCGACAAGCTCCCTCGGTGTGGAAGACAGAGCACAACCGCCTCCGCTCAGGACGATCACACGGTCCGCGTCGGCCAGGAACTCCTCGGCACCGTGGCTCACAACCACCACGCCCGCTTTGGCTCGCGCCTCCAGTAGAAGTGACCGCATGGCCCGCCGGCCCTTCGCATCCAAACCGGCAGTAGGCTCATCAGCAAGCAGATAGCGTGGGTGGAACGCGAGCACGCCAGCTATCGCGACACGCCGGGCCTCACCACCGGATAGTGAGAACGGAGAGCGGTCCTTGAATGTCGCGGGGTCGAGCCCGACGGCGCGTAGTGACTCTGTCGCAGAGGCGAGTGCCTCTTCACGGCTCGCTCCCATGTTCCTCGGTCCGAAGGCGACGTCCTCCAGCACCGTGTCTGCAAAAAGCTGCGACTCTGCGTCCTGGAATATGAGGCCGACGACGCCCCGCGCAGAGCCCCGATCCAGTGAGACACCATCCAGTACCGCCTCGCCCTCGTCCGCTCTCAACAGCCCGGCTGCTATCCGTAGAAGCGTGGACTTACCGGAGCCCGTCGCACCCAACACCAGAACCAGTTCTCCGGGTGCCACTTCGAGTGAGACGTCGTGGAGTGCGCGCATACCGAAAGACGTACCACGTCCGTAGGTGTAGCCGATGGAGACTAGGCTCAGCGACACAGCGCCTCCACTATCGCGGCGGGCGTGGAAGCGGCACGGGGAACGACGATCCCGTGATCGCGCAGCTCCTCCGCCAGTGTCAAGAGAGGCGAAAGCTCAAGCGACCAACTCTCCAGCCGGTCTGTCGCACAGAGCAGATCCCCCGGCGAACCATCGAACACGATACAGCCCTCGTGCATGACCAGGGCGCGGGAGGCCCTCATCGCCTCGGAGAGATCATGCGTCACATGAATCACCGACCGTCCGGAATCTGCAACGGCCTCCAGGACATCAAGCACCTCCACTCGGCCCACCGGGTCCAGCATGGACGTCGGCTCGTCAAGGACCAGCCAGTGCGGTTGCATTGCCAGAGCACCTGCAATCGCCAGTCGCTGCTTTTGGCCACCGGACAGCAGATGTGGCTCTCGCCGTTCGAGCCCGCACAGACCCACGGACTCCAGCGCCCACGCGACGCGCTCCCGAATCACATCGCGCGCAAGACCGAGGTTCTCCGGTCCGAACGCCACGTCGTCCTCCACCGAAGTCGCAACGATCTGGTCGTCGGGATTCTGGAACACCACGCTCACTGATTCTCGAATCGTGCCGATTCCCGCTTCATCATGCGTGCCGATTCCATTGACGGTGATCTCACCAGAAGATGGGAGAAGCAAGCCGTTGATGAGTCTGACGAGGGTGGACTTGCCCGATCCGTTCGCGCCCAGAACCGCGACATACTCCGCGGGACCGATATCGAGCGAAACGTCCCGAACGGCGGGTACCGAATGCGCCCCCGTCGTGTAGCTGTGACTCACCGTATCGAAACGAATCAGTGGTTCATCCAATCATCAGAACATGCGGACCACCTGTAGACAGATGTGAGGGCCCCCAATGGGAGCCCTCACATGTTACCGCTGCTCGCCTTCTCAGGCGTATCGACTACTAGTCAACGAGCTCCATGATCACCATCGGAGCGGCGTCGCCCTTGCGCGGGCCTAGTTTCAGGATGCGCGTGTAGCCGCCTTCGCGACCCTCAAAGCGGTCCTTCTCCGAGAAGATCTTGGCAACGACTTCCTTGTTGCCGAGCGCCGCGATGGCCAGACGACGCGAATGCACATCGCCCTTCTTTGCCCACGTGACGGTCTTCTCTACGAGCGGACGAACCTCTTTGGCGCGGGTCTCAGTTGTCTTGATACGGTCGTTCGCGAGCACCGCGATGGCGAGGCTCTTGAGCATCGCCTTGGTGTGCGAAGCGTCCGTGCCCAGCTTGCGACCCTTCTTAAGGTGTCTCATCTTCAGCGAACTCCTGTTACTGCTTCAGGTTGAGGCCCATGGACACGAGCTTGTCCTTGACCTCTTCGATGGACTTCGCGCCGAAGTTGCGGATGTTGAGCAGATCCTGCTCAGAGCATTCCGTCAACTGACCGATCGTGTTAACACCCTGGCGCTTCAGGCAGTTGTAGGAGCGAACCGTCAGGTCCAACTCCTCGATCGGCGTGTCGAGCACGCTCTCGCCTTCGTCAACGGCGGCAGCGAAGATGCCTTCCTCAGAGAGAGGAGTCGATGCCTGGTCGACGAAGAGCATCATGTGCTCGTCAATGATACGACCTGCACGAGCGACTGCGTCGCTCGCATCAAGTGCACCGTTGGTCTCAACTTCGAGCGTGATCTTGTCGTAGTCAGTCCGCTGGCCCACACGCGTGTTCTCCACGACGTAGGTGCAACGGCATACCGGCGAGAACAGCGAATCCACCGTGATCACGCCGATAGGATCCTCTGCCCGCTTGTTGCGGTCAGCAGAGACGTAGCCGCGGCCGACGCCGATGCGAATGCTCATCTCGAGCTTGGCACCCTCGTTCAGCGTAGCGATAACGTGCTCGGGATTGACCAGTTCAAACTCGGACGGGACTTTGAGATCCGCGCCGGTGACGACCAACGGTCCGGTCACGGACAGTGTCGCGACGGCATCACCGTTCCCGATCTCGGTATCTCGGAATACAAGCCCCTTCACATTGAGCACGATGTCCGTGACATCCTCGCGCACGCCATCGATAGAGGCGAACTCGTGCTGGATGCCCTCGATTCGAATCGAGGTAGCGGCCGCGCCCTGGAGCGATGACAACAGCACGCGACGCATGCAGTTGCCGAGCGTGTAGCCGAAACCGCGCTCGAGCGGCTCCACTATGAATCGTGCGACTCGGTCATCGATACGGTCGACCGTGACCTGGGGCCTCATGAACTCTGTCATCAAGCAGCCTCCCTGGCTTCTCGGTCCAACTACTTGGAGTACAGCTCGACGATCAGCTGCTCGCGAACAGGAGCATCGATCATCTCGCGTGTCGGCAATGACAGGACCTTGCCCTGCAGCTTCTCGATATCAACCTCGAGCCAGCCAGGAACTTCGATCTTCTCGGACGCGATAAGCGCCGTCTTGATCACCAGAAGGTCCTTGGACTTCACGCCAACAGCCACGAGATCCCCACCGCGAACACGGTAGGACGGGATGTTCACACGGTGTCCGTTGACCATCACGTGATTGTGACGAACGATCTGGCGAGCCTCGTCGCGCGACTTCGCGAAGCCGAGGCGATAGACGACGTTGTCAAGTCGGCTCTCGAGAATCCGAAGCAGGTTCTCGCCGGTGATGCCGGTCTGACGGCTCGCCAGCTCGTAGTAGCCTCGGAACTGCTTCTCGAGCAACCCATAGATACGCTTGGTCTTCTGCTTCTCACGAAGCTGTACGCGGTATTCACTGTCGCGCGGCCGCTTCTTCCCCGCCTGACCAGGCGGGTACGGACGACGCTCTATGGCGCACTTGTCGCCGTAGCAGCGATCGCCCTTAAGGAAGAGCTTGATCCCTTCGCGGCGGCACAGGCGGCAATCCGCCCCGGTGTAACGTGCCATCTTCTTCGATTCCCTTCAGGTAAAAGCTAGACCCGGCGACGCTTGCGAGGCCGGCAGCCGTTGTGCGGAACAGGGGTGCAATCCTGGATGGCCGAAATCTCAAGGCCAGCAGCCTGCAGTGAACGGACCGCGGTCTCACGACCTGAGCCCGGTCCCTTGACGAACACGGCAACCTTGCGGAGTCCGTGCTCCTGAGCCATCTTCGCAGCGGCCTCGGCGGCCATCTGTGCTGCGAACGGTGTGGACTTCCGCGAACCCTTGAAGCCCACAGTGCCGGCGCTCTGCCAGGAGATCACGTTGCCCGAAGGGTCGGTGATGGTCACAATCGTGTTGTTGAAAGTGCTCTTGATGTGCGCCTGGCCGACGGCAATATTCTTACGCTCGCTACGCTTGAGGCGAGTACGCACGTTCTTCTTCTTAGCGGCCATGCTTACTTGCCCTTCTTCTTTGCGCCGATCTGGCGACGCGGACCCTTACGGGTGCGCGCGTTGGTGTGAGTGCGCTGACCGCGGACCGGCAGGCCCTTGCGGTGGCGCAGGCCGCGGTAGCAGCCGATCTCCATCAGACGCTTGATGTTCTGCGCGACCTCGCGACGAAGATCTCCTTCGATCTTGAGATTCTTGTCGATGTACTCACGCAGACGAACGACCTCTTCTTCCGTAAGGTCGCGAACTCGTGTGTCCGGGCTGATGCCGGACTCACGCAATATGAGCTGGCTGGTCGTAAGACCAATACCAAGAATGTAGGTCAGGCCGACTTCAACGCGCTTCTCGCGCGGCAGATCGACACCTGCGATTCGGGCCACTCGTGCTCCCTCCTAGCCCTGGCGCTGCTTATGGCGCGGGTTCTCACAAATGACGAGAACTCGGCCATGGCGCCGGATCACTTTGCACTTATCACACATCTTCTTGACGGAAGGACGTACCTTCATCGTTCTCGTCTTCCTTTCGGCGATTCACTTCTATATTCACGCCCAGCCGCAGGCATTGGTTTTCTGACTTTCGTGGATGTGGCTAACACGCCGCCGGGAGTGTCCACTTCCCTCTTAAAGACGTCCTACTTGTAGCGGTAGGTGATTCTTCCCCGACTCAAATCATAGGGTGACAGCTCAACGACGACCTTATCTCCCGGCAAAATACGTATGTAGTGCATACGCATCTTCCCAGAGATGTGAGCCAGAACCTTGTGCCCATTCTCCAGCTCAACGCGAAACATCGCATTGGGTAGAGGCTCGGTCACCGTGCCTTCGAGCTCGATAGCGTCGTCCTTCTTCGTCACTCTATGTTTACTCCTTGAAGGGGCCTGAATCCGCAAGTGAATATGGTATCTCAGCGCGGCACAAGCGTCCACACATTTCTTTCACGCACAAAACGACATGCTCCAGATCACTCCGCCGTCAGGACCAGCGGACCATTCTCAGTGATTGCCACCGTGTGCTCGAAATGGGCTGAGAGTGAGCCATCCCGGGTCACAACTGTCCAGCCGTCCGCCAGCGCATCGACCTCGTGCCCGCCCGAGTTGATCATCGGCTCGATTGCCAAGACCATGCCTATCTCAAGCCGTGGGCCGGTTCCCGCGACTCCATAGTTCGGAACGTTGGGGTCTTCGTGCATGGCGCGACCGATGCCATGGCCAACGTACTCTCGGACAACGCCGAATCCCGCCACCTCGGCGACTTCCTGAACAGCAGCGCCGATATCGTAGAGCCGGTTGCCCTTCACGCATCGCGCGATACCGGCAGCCAGCGACGCCTCCGTCACGTGGAGTAGCCGAGAGGCCAGCTCTGACACCGTTCCGACCGCGAAGGTGCTCGCGTTGTCTCCGTAGTACCCATCGATGAGTGCGCCCACATCCACAGAGATGATGTCGCCCTCTTTCAGGGTGATACCTGCAGACGGAATACCATGCACGACCTGTGAGTTCAAAGACGTGCACAGCGTAGCGGGGAACCCATGGTACCCCTTGAAGGCCGGCACTGCGCCGTCCTCCCTGATAGCTGCTTCGGCAATGGCGTCGAGTTGGGCCGTTGTAGCTCCAGGACGTACAGCCTCGCCCACGAGACGAAGAGCCCGGGCGCTGATACGCCCGGCCTCCCTCATAGTCTCGATTTCAGCTGCGGACTTGCGGACAATCACGTGAGGCTACGCTCCCAGCGCCGCGCGGACATCGGCCCACACGGTGTCAACGGGGCGATCACCGTCGATCTCATGCAGCAGACCCTTAGCCTGGTAGTAGTCGATAAGCGGAGCCGTCGACTTCTCATAGACACTGAGGCGGTTGCGAACGGTCGCCTCGTTGTCGTCATCACGCTGGTAGAGCGCCCCACCGCATGCGGTGCAACTGAGCCCCTCTGACACACTGGTGATCCGTCCACACTGCCGACACGAGCGGCGAGCGGTCAGACGGCCTACGATGACCTCGGGATCGACGATGACGGCGACAGCCGAATCAATCGTCTTGCCCACCGAGGCAAGCTCGCTATCGAGTACCTCCGCCTGAGCTTTGGTACGCGGGAAGCCGTCGAGGATGAAGCCCTTTCCCGTGTCCGGCTGGGAAAGCCGCTCCTTCACGAGACCCACGACGATCGAGTCCGGCACAAGCTCACCGGCATCCATGAACCGCTTGGCCTCAAGCCCGAGAAGGGACCTGTTGGTAACGGCCGCACGCAGAATGTCACCGGTCGAGATATGAGGCAATCCATACGCCTCGATGATCTTGGCCGCCTGAGTGCCCTTGCCGGCTCCTGGCGCGCCCAACAGAACGATGTTCATGCCCACTCCCCTTCGCGCAGTGCCTACTTGAAGAAACCGTCGTAGTGCCGCATCTTCAGCTGGCTTTCGATCTGGGTCATCGTCTCAAGCGCGACGCCTACCATGATGAGGATCGAGGTGCCGCCAAACTGCCTGACGAGCGTGTTCTGTGTGGCCGAGAAGATCATCGACGGAACAACCGCGATCACACCCAAGAACAATGCGCCAGGGAAGGTGATCCTGTTGAGCACGTTCTCGATGTAGCGGACCGTCGCTGTGCCGGGTCGAACTCCCGGGATGAACCCACCGTTCTTGCGAAGGTTGTCCGAGAGGTCGATCGGGTTAAAGACCAGCGCCGTGTAGAAGTAGGTGAAGAACACGATCAACACGAACTCAAGTGACCAGTTCAACGGACCGTTGGCCAGCGCGTTCGCGCCCTGTGTGAGCCAAGCAGGCGGGTTGGGGACCAACTGGCTGAGCTGCAACGGAAAGAACAGAATCGCAGACGCGAAGATGATCGGAACCACGTTTGCCCCGTTGATCTTCAGCGGGATGTACGTGCCGCTTCCGCCGTAGACCCTGCGCCCGATAACTCGCTTCGCGTACTGCACGGGGATCCGGCGCTGAGCGCGCTCCATGTAGACGATCGCCGCAATGATGAACAGCACGATCACGAACATCAAGACCGTGAACAGTCCGCTGCCGAACTGCACGGACTGGTAGATCGCGATCGGGAATCGCGACACGATACTCGTGAAGATCAGCAGCGACATGCCGTTGCCGATACCCCGCTGAGTGATGAGCTCACCAAACCACATGATGAGCGCGGTTCCGGCAATCAACGAGATCATGATCACAAGGCTGGTGAACCAGAAGGGCGGCAGTCCTGGACCTGAGGTCGGAAGAGCTCCAGCGACGCTGCGGAACACTGTGAGCAGGCCCAAGGACGACAACGTAGCGATACCCAGTGTCATATAGCGAGTGATCTGAGTGATCTTGCGCTGACCGGCCTCCCCCTCTTTTGCCCACCGCTCGACCTGAGGAATAACGCCTTGAAGCAGCTGCATGATAATCGACGAAGTAATGTAGGGCATGATGCCCAACGAAAACACCGCGAACTTCTCAAGCGCGCCACCGGAGAACAGGCTCAACAGATTGAGCGCTGCCGTGTCCTGCACTTGTGCCTGGATGACGCTTGTGTCCACACCGGGAACCGGGATGAACGAACCGACACGGTACAGGGCGATGATGGCGAGCGTGAAAAGAATCTTGCGGCGGAGCTCAGGTACGCGAAACGCGTTGGCAATCGCTGCTAGCACGACGTCTCAACCGTCCCCCCTGCGGCCTCGATCTTGGCCTTCGCCGGTCCGGACACCTTGTCTACCTTCACGTCCAACTTCTTGGTCAACTCACCGTCACCCAACACCTTGACGAGTTCAGCGGCCGACTTGATGACGCCCTTCTCAACCAGCGTCTCATTGCTGACAAGCTCGCCTTCAGCGTACAGACCGTCGAGGCGAGACACGTTGACCACCGAGTACTCAACGCGGTTGCGGTTGGTGAAACCGGGGAGCTTCGGCATCCGCATGTGCATCGGATTCTGCCCGCCCTCGAATCCCGGGCCCTTGCCGCCGCCGGCGCGAGACAGCTGGCCATTGTCTCCGCGGCCGGACGTGCTGCCGTGCCCGCTGCCGTTTCCACGGCCAACGCGCTTGCGGTTCTTGCGTGATCCCGGTGCGGGGAACAGATCGTGAATCTGCATGACTTGTAACTCCTTCTATATCGCTACCGGCGGTGATTCCGCCGTTGTCGGCCGCTCGCCGCCGACTGACTTGGCATGACATCTCGGCATCGTATCAGAAGCCGAAGGCCCGACGCATTCGCGCCGGGCCGGAATACTCTAAAACAAGCGCGCCTAGATATCCTCGACCTCTACGAGATGCTTCACCTTGAAGATCATCCCGCGAACAGCCGGGTTGTCGACCTGCTCGACCGAGTGACGTATCCGCTTCAGCCCAAGAGCGCGAAGCGTGGCCCCTTGATCGCCGGGGCAGCTGATGGAGCTCCTGATCTGAGTGACCTTCAACGTCTTGGCCGGAGCCTTCTTCTTAGCTGGCATATCTACTCCTCCCAGCCGTAGATCTGGGCAACCGACTTGCCGCGCCGACGAGCAACCTCTTCTGCGCTTGAAAGCGACTTGAGGCCCTGCGCTGCCGCCTTCACCATGTTGAGTGCGTTGTCCGTGCCGAGCGACTTGCTCAGTACATCATGAATGCCGCACAGCTCGAGCAGTGCGCGCACCGGGCCACCGGCGATGATACCGGTACCGGGAGCGGCGGGCTTGAGCATGACGCGCCCAGCACCGAACACACCGTAGATCTCGTGCGGAATCGTTCCGTTGATAACCGGAACCTTGAACATATTCTTCTTGGCGTCCTCGATGCCCTTCTTGATGGCGACCGGGACCTCCTGAGACTTACCCATACCAACACCGACATTGCCAGCGCCGTCGCCCACGACCACCAGTGCGGTGAGCGCAAAACGCCGACCACCCTTGACGACCTTGGAGACGCGGTTGATATAGACAACCTTCTCCTGGAGCTCCGACACCGGGGCTTCCCTGCGTGCCATACCTTCCTCCCTAGAACTTGAGGCCGGCGCTACGAGCACCGTCTGCCAGAGCTTTGACCCGACCGTGATACAGGCGGCCACCGCGGTCGAATACGACCTCAGTGATACCAGCCTCTAGTGCCCGACGGCCGAGGGCCTCACCAACAGCCTTGGCGGCCTCGATGTTGGAGCCGGACTTGAGGGCCGCCTTCATCTCGCTGTCCAGGCTCGACGCCGAAGCGACGGTCAGACCGTTCTTGTCGTCTATGACCTGAGCGTAGATGTGAGCGTTCGTGCGGTTGACGCACAGACGCGGGCGCTCGGGCATGCCGTTCACCTTACCGCGGACACGGCGGTGGCGGCGGGCCAGTGCTGCCTGCTTCGCCTTGAGCTTGTCCATGACCTCGATCTCCTTGTTTCACGCGGCCCTTGCAGGGCCGAACAGACTCGCGTTACTTGGCAGCCTTGCCGAGCTTGCGACGGACATACTCGCCCTCGTAGCGAACACCCTTGCCTTTGTACGGCTCGGGCTTGCGCCAGGCGCGAATCTCGGCGGCCACCTGACCGACGCGCTGCTTGTCGATCCCACTGACCGTGATCTTGGTTGGCGCCGGAACCTCAAACGTGATGCCCGCCTCGGGTGTCACTACCACGGGGTGGCTGAAGCCCAAAGCGAGCTCCAGGTCCGAGCCCTTAAGAACTGCGCGGTACCCAACGCCGACGATCTCGAGGTTCTTCGAATAGCCTTCAGAGACTCCAATCACCATGTTGGCGATCAGCGTGCGGGTGAGCCCGTGCAAAGAGCGAGCCTCTCGGCCATCGTCGGGACGGGTCACCACGATGGCGCCGTCCTCCATTCCGATGGAGAGAATCTCCGTGAAACTCCGCTCGAGCTGGCCCTTGGGGCCCTTCACACTGACGGTAGAACCGTCGATCTTTACCTCTACCCCGGACGGAACCGGGATGGGCTGCTTGCCGATACGAGACACGGCTTTCGCTCCTTTCCTTGGTCCGGGACTACCAGACGTATGCGATGACTTCGCCACCGACGCCCGCGTTACGGGCGGCGCGCTCGGTCATCACACCGGCTGAAGTGGATATGACGGCAATGCCGAGGCCACCCAACACGCGGGGGAGCTCGTCCTTCTTCGCGTAGACACGCAGACCGGGCTTGCTGATGCGGCGCAGGCCGGTGATAGTGCGCTCCTTGCGAGCTCCGTACTTCAAGGTGATCTCGAGGCTGTCCTGCGGAGTGCCCTCGATTACCTGGTAGTCGGTGATGTAGCCTTCTTGCTTCAAGATGCGAGCGATCTCGACGAGCTTCTTGCTCGACGGCATCGTCGTGCTCGCCTTGTAAGCTGAGTTCGCGTTACGGACACGCGTCAGCATATCGGCGATCGGATCGGTCATGCTCATTTGTTCCTCCTATGGTTCGAGATGAGCCCTGTCCGCGGTTCGTGATCGCCCGTGGCAATCACGCCAGACCGGATGGGTCTCTCCGACGGTGCGACGAAATGGACTTACCAGCTCGCCTTACGCACGCCGGGGAGTTCGCCTCGGAGAGCCAGCTCCCGCACGCAGATACGACACATCCCGAACTGGCGATAAAACGCCCGGGGCCTGCCGCATCGGCTGCAGCGGTTGTGCTGACGCACGCCGAATTTCGGTGTACGCATCGCCTTGGCGATCATCGACTTCTTAGCCACTTCCAACCTCCGTTTCGCGACGGGACGCATCTCCCGCCGAGGGGTTCTTCCTACTTCTTGAACGGGAAGCCGAAGGCATCGAGCAGCGCCCTGGCTTCTTCGTCTGTTTTCGCGCTAGTGACGAACGTGATGTCCATACCACGAGTGCGATCCACCCGGTCGTAGTCGACCTCAGGGAAGATCAACTGCTCCGTTACACCCATGGAGTAGTTGCCGCGGCCGTCGAAGCTCTTGGCCGAAAGCCCGCGAAAGTCGCGGATGCGGGGGATTGCAGCCGCAACGAGGCGGTCGAAGAACTCCCACATGCGATCGCCGCGGAGGGTGACCTTCGCACCGATCGGCATTCCCTCCCGGATCTTGAAGCTCGCGATCGACTTGCGTGCTCGCGTGGTCATGGGCTGCTGGCCCGTGATGATGCGAAGGTCCTCGATTGCTGCATCAAGCTGCTTGATGTCCTGAACCGCGGCGCCCACGCCCATATTCACCACGATCTTCTGCAACCGTGGGATCTCGTTCACGTTCTCGTACTGCAGCTGCTCCCGGAGAGCCGGGACCACCTCGCTCCAGTACTTCTCTTTGAGTCTCGGTGCCATGTTGCGTTCGTCCTCCATCTTGGGGTTCACAGTGCAGGATTTCTGACCCTGCACCTCCTCGCGACATTCCGCGCGGAGCCAGTCTCACAGACTACTTGTCGATATCGTTGCCGCACTTCTTGCAGACACGAACGGGAGTGCCCTCTACACGCTTCCGGCCAATACGAGTGGCCTGCGAGCAGCTCGGGCAGACCAGCATCACATTGCTCACATGAATCGGAGCCTCGATCTCGAGGATTCCGCCCTTGGGGCTGCGCTGGGTCGGCTTCGTCGCCTTCTTGACCATGTTGATGCGCTCAACGATGACGCGGGACTTGTATGGCAAGGTCGCGATGACCTTGGCCTCCTTGCCCTTGTCCTTGCCGGCGATCACTTTGACCTTGTCGCCCGTACGGATGCTCAGCTTTGTCATTTCAATCCTCCTAGAGCACTTCGGGCGCGAGCGAAACGATCTTCATATACCGACGGTCGCGAAGCTCGCGAGCCACCGGGCCGAAGATACGCGTACCACGCGGGTTGCCCTGAGCGTCGATGATGACCGCAGCATTGTCATCGAATCTGATGTAGCTGCCGTCTGTACGACGAACTTCCTTCTTGGTGCGAACCACTACCGCACGAACAACATCGCCCTTCTTGACTGCACCATTGGGAATCGCTTCCTTGACGGCGCAGACGATGATGTCGCCTACGTACGCATAGCGTCTCTTTGAGCCACCGAGAACTTTGATGCACAAGACCTTCCGTGCACCCGAGTTGTCGGCCACCTTCAGCCGGGTTTCTGCCTGGATCATCTACGAATCCTCCGTTGACTTACGGTCCGTGAGCGGTGCGCCGTCCATGACGCACATCTTCGGCCGAAGAACCTATTTAGCCTTCTCGACGATCTCGACGAGACGCCACCGCTTCAGCTTGGAAAGCGGACGCGTCTCCATCACGACCACAGTGTCACCGACACCGCAGGCATTCTCTTCGTCGTGAGCGTGGAGCTTCTTGGACATAGTGATCATCTTGCCGTAGAGCGGGTGCTTCTTGCGCTCTTCGATTCTGACCACGCAGGTCTTGTCGCCGGCAGTAGATACCACGATGCCCTGACGAGACTTGCGACGATTACGGTCGGTAGTCATACCTTCTCCTCCACCTACGACGCGGCCGCGTCACGCTGGGCCGCGATTGCGCGGGCGCGCAACTCAGTGTGCAAACGCGCGATATCCTTCTTGATAAAGGCGATCTTGCCAGTATTGTCGAGCTGTCCCGTCGCAAGACGGAACCTCATGTTGAACAGCTCGGCGCGCATGGCCTTAAGCTTCTCTGCGAGCTCAGCATCTGTGAGCTCACGAATCTCCGTTGTCTTCATCTACGCCTCCCCGCCGCTATCGGCACGGGTCACGAACTTGCACCTGATCGGGAGCTTATGTGCCGCGAGGCGCATGGCTTCCTTGGCAACTTCCTCCGAGACACCGGCGATTTCGAACATGACACGACCGGGCTTGACCACGGCAACCCACTTCTCGGGGTTACCCTTACCGGAACCCATACGGGTCTCCGCAGGCTTCTGAGTGATCGGCTTGTCCGGGAAGATGTTTATCCAGACCTTACCGCCACGCTTCATATAGCGCGTCATCGCGATACGTGAAGCCTCAATCTGCCTGTTGGTAATCCAGGCCGGCTCGAGGGCCTTGAGGCCATACTCGCCGAAGTGAACCTGGGTACCGCCCTTGGCAGCGCCCTTCCAGTTGCTACCGCGCTGTACTTTGCGATGCTTTACTCGCTTGGGCAGCAGCATCTAGCGCCTCCCTTCGTTACGACCCTCACGACGGGGACGCGGTGCACGCGTACCCTCGATCGCAGGGTTGGGAGCCTGCTGTCCAGGCAGGACCTCACCGTGATAGACCCATACCTTGATACCGACGGCACCCATGCCCGTACGGGCAACAGATGTACCGTAATCAATCTTGGCTCGCAGGGTGTGCAGCGGAACGCGACCCTCGCGATACCACTCCCGGCGACCCATCTCGGCGCCACCAAGTCGACCTGAGCACTGGACTCGGATTCCGAGTGCACCGCTCTTCATTGCCGAAGCAACAGCCTTGCGCATGGCGCGGCGGAATGCGACGCGGCCAACAAGCTGCTCGCCAACGGACTGTGCGATGAGTGTAGCGTCGAGTTCCGGGCGCTTGATTTCGATGATATTGACCGAGACGGTTCCGCCCGCGATCTTCTCAAGCTCCTTGCGAAGAACGTCGACTTCGGCGCCCTTCTTGCCGATGACGATGCCCGGACGAGCGGTCCACAGCTCAATCGCGGTCTTATCACCCTTGCGCTCGATCTCAATACGCGACACGGCTGCGCGACGAAGACGCGCATCCAGGAAGCGGCGGATCTTGACGTCGTTCTCAAGCGTCTTGGCGTAGTCCTTACCGGCATACCAGCGGGAGCGCCAGTTCTCGGTGATGCCTAGACGCAGGCCGATCGGATAGACCTTCTGTCCCATGCGGCTCCTACGCCTCCTCTCGCGACGTGACGACCACGGTGATGTGGCTCGTGCGCTTGTTGATGCGGAACGCCCGGCCCATGGCACGCGGCTGGATACGCTTCAAAGTGGGGCCCTCATCGACGAAGGTCGCGCCGACGACGAGGTCATCTGCCTTCAAGTGAAGGTTGTGAACTGCGTTGGCAACTGCGCTATTGAGGGTCTTCTCAACGATCTCTGCGGCCGCACGAGGCGAGAACTTCAGGATGGTAAGTGCCTCATCAACGGACTTGCCGCGAATAAGGTCCACCACCAGGCGCGCCTTGCGCGGGCTCACACGCTGATAACGTGCTACTGCTCTGGCTTCCATCTCCTACCTCTTGCCCTTCTTGTCAGAGGCCTTGTGACCGCGGAAGGTCCGAGTCGGCGAGAACTCGCCGAGCTTGTGACCGACCATCGACTCGGTGACATAGACCGGAACGTGCTTGCGGCCGTCGTGAACCGCGATAGTGTGCCCTACCATCTCAGGGAAGATGGTCGAGGAACGTGACCAGGTCTTGATGACCTTCTTCTCGCTCGCCTCATTCATCGCGTGAATTCGCTCGAGGAGACGAGGCTGGACGAACGGGCCTTTCTTCAAGCTTCTGCTCATCTGCTACTGACCTCCTTTTCGCTACTTCTTGCGACGACGGATGATAAGGCGGCTAGACGCCTTCTTCTTGCTTCGAGTGCGGTGACCCTTGGTGGGAACGCCCCACGGAGTAACAGGGTGGCGACCGGCAGACTTGTTCTTGCCCTCGCCACCACCATGCGGGTGGTCGACCGGGTTCATCGCGGTACCACGTACGGTCGGACGCTTGCCGGCCCAGCGGTTACGTCCGGCCTTGCCGATGGTGATGTTGCTATGGTCGGAGTTGCCAACCTCACCGATGGTGGCGCGGCACGTGATGAGAACTCGACGCATTTCCGAGCTGGGCATACGCAGAATCGCGTAGCCACTTTCCTTGCCCATCAGCTGGATGGACGTGCCTGCTGACCTCGCAAGCGCGGCACCCCGGCCGGGCTGCAACTCAACCGCGTGGACGACGGTACCAACCGGAATGTCCGAGAGCGGCAACGAGTTGCCGGGCTTGATGTCAGCGCCCGTGCCATTGACGACCGTATCGCCGACCTTCAGACCCTTGGGGCAAAGGATGTAGCGCTTCTCGCCGTCGGCGTAGTGAAGCAGCGCGATACGAGCTGACCTGTTGGGGTCGTACTCGATGGTTGCAACCTTCGCCGGGACGACATCCTTGTTTCGCTTGAAGTCGATGACTCGATACTGACGCTTGTGGCCACCACCCTGGTGACGCGTGGTGATGCGCCCGTTGTTGTTACGGCCACCCTTCTTGGGGAGCGGCTGCACCAATGACTTCTCGGGAGTGCTCCGCGTGATCTCTGCAAAGTCAGAGACCGACTGGAAACGACGACCCGGTGAAGTCGGCTTGTACTTCTTAAGTCCCATCTCAACTCCTTCCGTCCGATCGCCCGCGCCGTCTGGGACAAACGCGACGCTGACTCCGGACTACCACGGTGCCGGGCGGCTCCATATACGAACCTACCACAACACCCTCACGACCCTTGCGAGTCGACGAACCTACACTGTCGGGAAGATATCGAGCTTGTCGCCCGCCTTGAGCGTGACGATTGCCTTCTTCCAGTCGCGCGTCTTGCCCTTGGCAACGCGCACGCGACGCGGCTTGCCGGTGACATTCATGGTGTTCACGTTGGTAACAGTGACATCGAAGATCTCAGTGATCGCCTGGGCGACCTGAGTCTTGTTCGAGCTCTTGGCGACCTCGAAGGTGTAACGGTTCTGCTCGATCATCGAGTAGGACTTCTCCGAGATGATCGGACGAATGATGATATCGCGTGGATCGTACATTAGGACAGCACCCCCTCGAGCCAAGTCAGAGCCGGCTTCGTGAAGAGCACGGCGGTGTTGTCGACAAGATCATATGTGTTCGCTTCAGAAGCGGTGATCACACGGACGCGAGGCAGATTACGGAACGAAAGCATGGCGTTCACGTCATCGGGCTCAACAACGATAGTGACGCGACCAGTGATTCCGAGGCCCTTGAGGACATCGGCAGCGGCCTTGGTTGCGGGCTTGTCGAAGGCGAAGCCGTCGATGACGAACAGAGACTCATCAGCGAGCTTGGCCGAGAGAACCGAGCGCATTGCCAGCTTGACGACCTTGTTCGGCACTTTGAACGCATAGCTGCGGGGATGGGGGCCGAATACCGCGCCGCCGCCCTTCCACTGCGGAGCACGCGTCGTACCCTGACGGGCGCGACCAGTACCCTTCTGACGCCACGGCTTCTTCCCGCCTCCGGAAACCATTCCGCGGGTCTTGCTATCGTGCGTCCCCGAGCGACGCGCGGCCATCTGGCTGCGCACCACCTGGTGAACGACGAAGGTGTTCGGCTCGATGCCGAAGACGCCGTCGGCAAGCTCGGCAGTGCCGACCTTCTTGCCTTTCGCGTCCTTGATCTCGATGCTAGCCATCTTCTCTACTCCCTAAAGGTTGTCACCGGCGAAACGCACTACGCCATGCGAATGGTCAGCAGCGCGCCCTTGCCACCGGGAACGGCGCCCTTGACAATCAACAGATTCTGCTCGGAATCGATCTTGACGAGGTCGAGGTTCCGTACCGTTACAACCTCAGACCCCATGTGACCAGGCATCTTCTTACCGCGAAAGATTCGCGCCGGGGTGGCGCATTGTCCCACGGAACCCGGCACGCGGTGAGAGTGTGAGCCATGGCCACCAGGGCCACCTTTGAAGTTGTGACGCTTCATGACTCCAGCGAAACCCTTACCCTTGCTCACGCCGGTAACGTGAACAGACTTTGCCTCAGCAAAAGCATCGACGGTAATCGTCGAGCCTACCTTCACGCTCTCCTCGTCACCGAGGCGTATCTCCATCAGGTGACGCTTGGGCTCGACTCCGGCCTTGTCAAAGTGGCCATGCATCGGCTTGTTGACCTTGCGCTCAGCGATGTCACCGAATCCGATCTGAATGGCGCGATAGCCATCAGTCTTATCCGTCTTCACCTGGGTCACGACGCACGGTCCCGCCTCAATGACGGTGACCGGTAGGAGACGATCGTCCTCGCTCCAGACCTGCGTCATCCCCAGCTTGCGGCCAAGGATAGTGGTTACCATTCGTCCGTCCTTACCTCAGGCGGTCGTGGGACTCATCGGGTGCCCAGTGGCACCGTCCCCAGAGGACCGCGTTTTCACGTTGGCGCGCCTCAGCGCAGACCAACGACTATACCAGACCTAGAGCTTGATCTCGATATCAACACCGGCAGGCAGATCAAGCCTCATCAGTGAGTCAACCGTCTTGGCGGTAGGCTCCATGATGTCGATCAAACGCTTGTGTGTACGCATCTCGAACTGCTCGCGGCTGTCCTTGTTCACGTGCGGCGAGCGGATCACACAGTAAAGGCTGCGGTCGGTCGGCAGCGGAATGGGACCGCATACCTTGGCACCGGTCTTCTGCGCCGTGTCCACGATCAACTTCGTCGACTGATCGACAATCTCGTGATCGTAGCCCTTGAGGCGGATTCTGATCTTCTGGTTCGCCAACTCTTTCACCCTCCGTCATCCGGGGACCAGGCTTCATCGCCTAGGTGTACCGGCCATTGAAGTCCTAGGCGTTGCCGCCGACCTTGCTGACAATCTCCTCAGCCACCGACTTCGGTACCTGTTCGTACGCTTTGAACTGCATGCTGTAGACGGCACGACCCTGGGTCTTGCTGCGCAAGTCGGTCGAGTAGCCGAACATCTCAGAAAGCGGCACTTTCGCCCGGATGACCTGAGCGTTGCCGCGCGGTTCCATCTTGTCGATGTGACCACGACGACGATTCAGGTCTCCGATAACGTCGCCCATGAAGTCCTCGGGGGTCACTACTTCCACGTCCATCGTAGGCTCGAGCAGAACCGGCGAGGACTTGCGCAGACCCTCCTTGATCGCCATGGAACCGGCGATCTTGAATGCCATCTCGGAGGAGTCCACCTCGTGATACGAGCCATCGATCAGCTCGACCTTGACATCAACGACGGGGAATCCAGCGAGGACGCCCGAGGTGATAGCTTCTTGGATGCCCTTGTCTACCGACGGCACGTATTCCTTGGGAATCGAGCCACCGACGATCTTGCTGGAGAACTCGTAGCCCGCGCCGGGCTCCTGCGGAATGACGTTGATAACCACATGACCGTACTGACCACGACCACCCGATTGACGAGCGAACTTCATGTCCACACGGTCAACACGCTTGCCTGCGGTCTCACGATACGCAACCTGCGGCTTGCCGACATTCGCCTCGACCTTGAACTCACGCAGAAGGCGGTCGACGATGACCTCGAGGTGAAGCTCGCCCATGCCCGCGATGATGGTCTGACCCGTCTCAGAGTCCGTACGGACCTTGAACGTCGGATCCTCCTCGGCCAATTTCGCAAGTCCGTGACCGAGCTTGTCCTGCTCGGCTTTGGTCTTCGGTTCAATCGCGATGTCGATAACGGGATCCGGGAAGACCATCGACTCCAGCAGAACCGGAGCATCCTCGGCGCACAATGTGTCGCCCGTCGTGGTGTTCTTGAGCCCAACGGCAGCGACGATGTCACCAGCGCGGGCTACATCGATGTCCTCGCGGTGGTTCGCGTGCATCTGCAGAAGACGACCGATGCGCTCCTTGTGGCCCTTGGTGCTGTTGAGCACATATGAACCCGAGTCAAGTGAACCCGAGTACACCCGGAAGTAGGTGAGCTTGCCGACAAAGGGGTCGGTCATGACCTTGAAGGCGAGAGCGGCGAACGGAGCCTTGGGATCCGCGGGACGCTCCACCTCTTCGTCGGTCTTCAGGTCGATTCCCTTGATGGCCGCAATATCAAGCGGCGATGGTAGGAAGTCGATGACAGCGTCAAGAAGAGGCTGAACGCCCTTGTTCTTGAACGACGCGCCGCAGACGACCGGCGTGCACTTGTTGGCGATACACGCCTTGCGAAGTCCTGACTTGATCTCGGCGATGGTCAGTTCCTCATCCTCAAGGAACTTCGTCATGAGGTCATCGTCGAGCTCTGCAGCGGCCTCAACAAGCTCGTGACGGTACATCTCGGCGTCATCGACGAGCTCGGCAGGGATCTCACCGACTGTAGGGTTGATTCCGTTGTCGTCTTCGTTGAAGAACACCGCGTTCATCTCAAGCAGGTCGACGAGTCCGATGAACTGATCCTCGGCCCCAATCGGAAGCTGGATGGGTACCGGGCGCGCGTTCAACCGATCCTTCATCATAGCTAGGACGTTGTAGAAGTCCGCACCCGAACGATCCATCTTGTTGATGTAAGCCATCCGAGGGACACCATAGGTATCGGCCTGACGCCACACTGTCTCGGACTGAGGCTCAACGCCACCGACCGCACAGAACACCGCGCACGCACCGTCGAGGACGCGCAGCGAGCGCTCCACCTCGACCGTGAAGTCCACGTGCCCGGGCGTATCGATAATCTGAATTCGATGATCCTTCCAAAACGACGTGGTCGCAGCGGAGGTGATGGTGATCCCACGCTCCTGCTCCTGAACCATCCAGTCCATCGTCGCGGCGCCGTCATGCACCTCGCCGATCTTGTGCGTCTTGCCTGTGTAGAAGAGGATGCGCTCGGTCGTCGTCGTCTTGCCGGCGTCGATGTGCGCCATGATTCCGATGTTGCGTGTCTTCTCCAGTGAGTACTGCTTGGCCATCTCTGTCCTCAGACCTCTGTCTCTTGTCGGTTACCGGCCGGAACTACCAGCGGTAGTGCGAGAACGCACGGTTGGACTCGGCCATCTTGAACAGGTCCTCGCGCTTCTTGACCGAGGAACCGGTGCCGTTGGCGGCATCCATGATCTCCCCGGCAAGGCGCTCGGCCATTGTCTTCTCGCGACGCTTGCGAGAGAAACCGACGATCCAGCGAATCGCGAGTGTGGTGGAGCGACGAGAGTTGACCTCGATCGGCACCTGGTAGGTAGCACCACCCACGCGCTTGGGGCGAACCTCCAGCGTCGGGCGAACGTTGTCCATGGCCTTCTTGAAGACGGACAACGGGTCGGACCCGGTCTTTACTTCAATCTGATCGAACGCACCATATACGATACGCTCGGCAGTGGACTTCTTCCCGTCAAGCAGCACCTTGTTGGTGAGCTGCGTGACAAGACGGTTGTTGTAGATGGCGTCCGGTGCTACTTCACGGCGGACGGCTGCTGCGCGCCTAGGCATAAGACCTTGTCTCCTCGCAAACGTGTCAGCCGAACGCACACGCGCCGGCCGAGTATCAGAACGGACTACTTAGGCTTCTTGGCGCCGTAGCGCGAGCGGGCCTGGTTACGGTTGTTGACCGCGGCGCAGTCGAGTGCGGCGCGGATGACCTTGTAACGCACACCCGGCAGGTCCTTGACACGACCCCCACGCACGAGAACGATTGAGTGCTCCTGCAGGTTGTGCCCGATACCGGGGATGTAGGCCGTAACCTCCATCTGATTGGTCAGGCGCACGCGGCAGACCTTGCGCAGTGCCGAGTTAGGCTTCTTGGGCGTGGTCGTGTAGACGCGGGTACATACGCCCCGCTTCTGCGGATTGCCTTTGAGCGCCGGCGTCTTGCTCTTGTCGGCGACCTGCTTGCGGCCCTTCCGGACCAGCTGGTTGATAGTCGGCAACGATCTACTCCTTCTTCCGTTATAGCTACCAGCCCGGATAAGTCACGTGCAGACCACCCGAGCATGAAGTCACAAGGTCGCACTCTAGCAACCTCGGCGACCGATGTCAAACGCCACGCACCCGGGCGTATCTACCTATAGGTACGTGTTCCTGCTCTACTCGCGAACGGTGCCCCGCCTCGCGAGAGGCGGGGCACCGCAAAGACCAGTTGAAGCTACGCCATGATCTGGATACCGTGGGCATCCAGGCCCGCCCGAACCTCTTCGACTGCCTTCTGCCCAATACCCGGCAGAGCCAGCAGATCGTCCTCGGAACGGCCCTTCAGATCCGACACCGTTGCCACTCCGGCCTCGGTGAACTTGTTCACCCATCGAGCGGAGACTCCGATATCGGTCAACGTGACGGTTTCGAGATCGTCAGAGATGGCAACGGCCTCGGACGCCGCCGCATCAAGCTCCTCAACCTCAACCGCTTCGTCAAAGGCAGTCAACACGTGCTCTGCCTCGGGGTCGAACGTCATATTCGCGAAGGCCGAGACGTCGATCTCAGTGGCGTCCTCGAGGTCGAAATCCCCGAACACGTTCTCAAGATCCGCTTCCGACAGTGCGCCCGGTTCGGGTCGAACGGGAAGAAGCGCCTCGATCTCCTTGAGTTCTTCAGGGGCCCAATCCGGAAGCGGTCCCTCGTGCGAAGATTCGGACTCGATGCTCTGGCCACGATAGCTGAGTTTCACGTCGCGGTAGCGCCGCATGCCGGTAGCAGCCGGAATGAGCTTACCGATGATAACGTTCTCTTTCAGACCGAGCAGCTCGTCTTCCTTGCCCGCGATCGCTGCGTCAGTAAGCACGCGCGTGGTCTCCTGGAAGGATGCGGCCGACAGGAACGAGTCGGTTGCAAGCGACGCCTTGGTGATTCCGAGCAGAACGGGATGGCCTGAGGCAGGCTCTCCACCTGCAGCGATCGCGCCTTCATTCGCAGTTGCAAAATCCATGCGGTCGATGAGCTGACCGGGCAGCAGACCGGCGTCACCTGCCTCGGTCACGCTGACCTTGCGCAGCATCTGACGCGAAATCACTTCGATATGCTTGTCGTTGATGTCAACGCCCTGAGCACGATAGACGTCCTGGACCTGGTCGACGATGTAGCGCAGCGTGTCGTTCGGGCCCTTGAGATGCAGCAGGTCGTGCGGGTTCACAGAACCCCTTGAGAGCTGCTGGCCCAACTCCACCTTAGCGCCATCGACGACACCGGCGAGAAGCTGCATACGGCGCGACACCGTGTACTCAACCTCGGTCCCGTCGTCCGCCTTGATAGTCAGCTTGCGCGTCTTGTCCTCGTCCTCAATGCTGAGAACACCGCTGTTCTCAGCAAGAATCGCGAGGCCCTTCGGCTTCCTTGCCTCGAAGAGCTCGGTGACTCGGGGAAGACCGTGCGTGATGTCCTCACCTGCGACACCACCCGTGTGGAACGTACGCATGGTCAGCTGCGTGCCCGGCTCGCCGATGGACTGGGCTGCGATGATGCCCACTGCAGTTCCGATATCCACCGGACGACCACTGGCAAGGTCCCAGCCATAGCAGGCCTGGCAGATTCCATGCTTCGCGCGGCAGGTCATGACTGTGCGCGCCACGACCTGCGTAACACCAGCGTCCGCGAGCGACTGAACGTCGTCGTCGTTGATGGCGTAGTAGCCCGCCTCGCGGACGATCGCGCCAGTCTCGGCGTTGACAGCAGGCTCAAGCAGACATCTGCCCACGATGTTGTGATCGACGTTGCCATCGGACTTGAGCACCGAGAACGTGGCACCTTCGTCGGTGCCGCAATCCTGCTCGCGCACAATCACGTCCTGTGCGACATCGACCAGGCGCCTGGTCAGGTAACCGGAGTCCGCCGTACGAAGTGCGGTGTCGGCGAGACCCTTGCGTGCGCCGTGAGTCGAGATGAAGTACTCGAGAACGGTGAGGCCTTCTCGGAAGTTAGCCTTGATGGGACGGTCTATGATGTCACCCTTCGGGTTCGCCATCAGACCACGCATACCAGCAAGCTGACGAATCTGCTTGATGTTACCTCGGGCTCCGGAGTAAGCCATCATGTAGATGGGGTTGAACTTGTCGAACGCTTCAGCCATCGCGTCACCGACATCATCGGTAGCACGAGTCCACACGTCGACGATCTGGCGGTGCCGCTCGTCACGCGTGATGAGCCCGCGCTCGTACTGGCTCTCAATCTTCACGACTTCTTTGTCAGACTCGGCGAGGATCTCCCACTTGTTCTCGGGAATCATGGCGTCGTAAACAGACACGGTCAGACCAGCGCGCGTGGCGTAGTGGAAGCCCAGCCGCTTGATCTCATCGAGGATCTGGCCCATCTGAGTGGCGGGATAAGCCACTGAGCACTCTTCGACGATGCGGCTGATGCCCTTCTTATCGATCGAGTGGTTGATGAAAGCGTGGTCGTCCGGCAGCGAGCGGTTGAACGTGATTCGCCCAACCGTGGTCTCGATGCGCTCCCCTGCCTTCTTCTCTTCGAACTGTCCCAGCTTCACCTGCACGAGGGTATCTTCGCTCAAGCGAACGTTGACCTTGGCCTGCAGGTCGAGATCGGCCCTGTTGTCGTACGCCAACACCGCCTCGTCGGCGGACATGAACGTCCGACCTTCCCCAGGCATGCCGTCGCGGTGAGCGGTCAGATAGTAGAGACCGATGACCATGTCCTGCGTCGGCGTGGTAAGCGGACGACCGTGCGCCGGGCTCTTGATATTGTTGGTGGAAAGCATGAGGATGCGTGCCTCTGCCTGCGCCTCTGTCGAGAGAGGCAGGTGAACAGCCATCTGGTCGCCGTCGAAGTCCGCGTTGAAGGCCGTACACACCAACGGGTGGATGCGGATGGCCTTGCCCTCGACCAAGATCGGTTCGAAGGCCTGGATGCCCAGACGGTGCAGCGTAGGCGCGCGGTTGAGCATCACAGGATGGTCAGCGATGACTTCCTCGAGAACGTCCCACACGACACCCTTGCCACGATCCACAAGACGCTTTGCAGCCTTGATGTTCTGAGCATGGTCGAGGTCGACCAAGCGCTTCATCACGAAGGGCTTGAACAGCTCGAGCGCCATTGCCTTGGGCAGACCGCACTGGTGCAGCTTGAGCTCAGGTCCAACCACGATGACCGAACGGCCGGAGTAGTCAACGCGCTTACCCAGAAGGTTCTGGCGGAAGCGACCCTGCTTACCCTTGAGCATGTCGGAGATCGACTTCAGGGGCCGGTTGCCGGGTCCTGTGACCGGGCGCCCGCGGCGT
The DNA here is from genome assembly GCA_002841275.1 of Actinobacteria bacterium HGW-Actinobacteria-7. Taxonomy (GTDB): domain Bacteria; phylum Actinomycetota; class Coriobacteriia; order Anaerosomatales; family PHET01; genus PHET01. The sequence goes on from PHET01000013.1 coordinate 51,489, forward strand.
CCGTTATCGAACAACGCGTCAACGGCTTCCTGGAGCATGCGCTTCTCATTGTTGACGATGATCTCAGGCGCGCCTAGATCAAGAAGCCTCTTGAGGCGATTGTTGCGGTTGATGACGCGACGATACAGGTCATTCAAGTCGCTCGTAGCGAAGCGGCCACCGTCGAGCTGCACCATCGGACGCAGATCGGGCGGGATGACCGGAACCGCGTCGAGAATCATCCACTGGGGACGATTCTTCGACTTCTTGAAGGAATCCACGACCTTCAGACGCTTGATCGCCTTCTGGCGCTTCTGCCCTTTGCCGTCACGAATCGTCGTGCGGAGTTCCTCGGCGAGGAGCTCAAGGTCCAGCTGAGCAAGGAGATCCTTGACCGCCTCAGCGCCCATGCCACCGCGGAAGTACGTGCCGTAGCGGACCTTCATCTCACGATAGAGGGTCTCATCGTTGACGAGTGACTTCACGGACAGCTTGTTGAAGGCGTCGAAGGCCTCCTGGAGCAACGACCTGCGATCGGCGTACTCCTCGTCGACGTCCTTGATGTCGCGGTCGGCTTCCTTGTTGAGCTTCTTGATGCGATCCTCGACCGGCGTCTCATCGTCGTGGTCGTCATGCTCTTCGGGCTCGATCTCTCCGCGGGCGACAGCAATCAGTCTGTCACGCTCTGCCTCGATCTCGGAAAGCTCCTCAGCCTTCTCCGCTTCCAATTGCTCGATATCGGCCGTCAGCTCGTCCTTGAGCATGGCGATATCCGCCTCGCGATCCTCTTCATTCACCGAGGTGATGATGGAGGAAGCGAAGTACAGTACCTTCTCGAGGTCCTTAGGCGCGATATCCAGCAGGTAGCCCATGCGCGAAGGCACACCTTTGAAGTACCAAATGTGGCTTACCGGTGCGGCAAGCTCAATATGTCCCATCCGCTCACGACGGACCTTGGCGCGAGTGACCTCAACACCACAGCGTTCGCACACGATGCCCTTGAAGCGGACACGCTTGTACTTGCCGCAGTAGCACTCCCAGTCCTTTGTCGGGCCGAAGATCTTCTCGCAGAAGAGTCCGTCCTTCTCAGGCTTGAGCGTACGGTAGTTGATGGTCTCCGGCTTCTTGACCTCGCCACGTGACCACTGGCGGATCTGCTCGGACGACGCCAGGCCGATGCGCAGGCGGTCGAAGTTGTTCACATCGACGTCGAGCACGTGTTATACCTCCTCGTCCGAAGACAGGTCGGTCTCTTTGAGATCAGCTGTGTCCAGCGCGGAGATGTCGGCTTCGAGCAACTGCTCCAACATGTCCACGGAATCGCTCTCCGCATCCACCAGATCGCTTCCGCCCAGATCGAGACCCAGCTCCTCGGCGGTCTTGAAGATGTCTTCGTCTTCTTCCTTGAACTGAATCTCCTGGCCATCCTCGGACATGATCTCGACGTCGAGGCACAGCGACTGCATCTCTTTGACGAGCACCTTGAACGACTCGGGGATCCCAGGCTCGGGAATGTTCTCGCCCTTGACGATGGCTTCATAGGCCTTGACGCGACCCAAGATATCGTCGGACTTGGTCGTGAGGATCTCCTGTAGAACGTAGGCAGCGCCGTACGCATACAGTGCCCAGACTTCCATCTCTCCGAACCTCTGCCCACCGAACTGCGCCTTGCCGCCCAGCGGCTGCTGGGTGATGAGCGAGTACGGGCCGGTCGAGCGTGCGTGAATCTTGTCGTCGACCAGGTGCAACAGCTTGAGGATGTAGATCTGACCCACGGTGACCGGCTCACGGAAGGGTTCGCCCGTGCGACCGTCGAACAGCTGGGTCTTGCCCTTGTCGTTGAACGACGGCACGAGTGCCGGCATGGCCTTCTTGCCGTACCGAGCTTCGTGCTTGAGTAGCATGTTGCGGTTGGCGGCCTCGATTACTACCGAGATCTCTTCCTCACGCGCACCGTCGAACACCGGCGTTGCCACGTGGATCGGACCCTCAACAGGGCTGGTCGCCTTGGGATCATCACTCCAGCCAACACTGGCTGCCCAGCCCAAGTGCGTCTCGAGCAGCTGCCCGATGTTCATTCGGCTCGGCACACCCAGCGGGTTGAGAATGATATCGACGTGCTGGCCGTTGGCCAAGAACGGCATGTCCTCAACGGGGAGAATCTTCGAGATGACGCCCTTGTTCCCGTGACGACCGGCAAGCTTGTCGCCCTCTTGGATCTTGCGCTTCTGCGCCACGTACACCCGGACGAGTTCGTTCACGCCCGGCGACAGGTCGTCGCCAGCCTCGCGGCTGAACTGACGGACAGCAATCACGCGACCGGTCTCGCCGTGCGGCACCTTCAGAGAGGTGTCACGGACTTCACGTGCCTTCTCGCCGAAAATGGCTCGAAGCAGGCGCTCCTCGGCGGTCAGCTCAGTCTCTCCCTTGGGAGTGACCTTGCCCACCAGTACGTCACCCGGGAACACCTCTGCACCGACGCGGATGATGCCATCCTCGTCGAGGTTGAGAAGTACATCTTCGCCCACGTTGGGAATCTCGCGGGTGATCTCTTCCGGTCCGAGCTTGGTATCCCGCGCTTCGACCTCATACTCCTCGATGTGTATCGAGGTGAGCAGGTCGTCCTTGACGATGCGCTCCGAGAGGATGATCGCGTCCTCGTAGTTGTAGCCTTCCCATGGCATGAACGCCACGAGCATGTTCTGACCGAGTGCAAGCTCTCCACGCTCAGTGGAAGGCCCGTCAGCCAGGACCTGGCCCTGCTCCACTTTGGCACCCTGCACTACGAGCGGGCGGTGGTTGATACACGTGCCTTGATTGGAACGCTGGAACTTCGGCAGGTGATACTCGTCAAGCGTGTGGTCCTCTGTCGCACGCACGACGATCATCTGGCTGTCGACATTCTCGACGACGCCCGGTCGCCTTGCGGTGATGATCTCGCCCGTGTCCTTCGCGGCACGATACTCCAGACCAGTTCCTACCAAGGGCGACGACGCCCTCAACAACGGCACTGCCTGGCGCTGCATGTTTGAACCCATGAGCGCGCGGTTCGCGTCGTCGTGCTCGAGGAATGGGATGAGTGCGGTGGCAACCGAGACCATCTGGCGCGGCGAGACATCCATGTAGTCGACTTCGCCGGGGATGCGCTCCTCAGGTTCACCGAACTGGCCTGTGGGGCCCTGGCCCTTCACGCGGCAGAGAACCTTCTCGTTGAGGAACTTGCCGGACTTGGCATCGAAGGGCTCGTTGGCCTGAGCGATGACGTTCTTCTCTTCTTCGTCTGCGGTGAGGTAGTGAATCTCATCCGTGACCTTGCCCTTCACAACCTTGCGGTACGGCGTCTCGATGAAGCCGTACGGGTTGATGCGGGCGAAGGTCGCCAACGATCCGATCAGACCGATGTTCGGGCCTTCAGGTGTCTCAATCGGGCACATACGACCGTAGTGGCTCGGGTGCACGTCTCGAACCTCGAAACCTGCGCGCTCACGGGAGAGACCGCCAGGTCCGAGAGCAGACAGACGACGCTTGTGCGTGAGGCCTGCAACCGGGTTGGTCTGGTCCATGAACTGCGAAAGCTGCGAGCTGCCGAAGAACTCCTTGATAGACGCCACGATGGGGCGAATATTGATGAGCGACTGCGGAGTGATCTCATCCACGTCCTGCGTGGTCATCCGCTCACGGACGACACGCTCCATCCGCGCAAGACCGATGCGGAACTGGTTCTGGATGAGTTCGCCGACGCTGCGAATTCGACGGTTGCCGAAGTGGTCGATGTCATCGACCTGATAGCCCTCGGCGCCTTCCCAGAGCTTCACAAGGTAGTGAACCGCTGCCTTGATATCTTCAGCGGTCAGCGTTGCCTGTGAGTCCGGAAGCGAGAGTCCCAGCTTCTTGTTGACCTTGTAGCGACCTACCTTGGCAAGGTCGTAACGCTGCGGGTTGAAGAACAACCCGTCAAGAAGCGCACGAGCAGACTCCACGGTGGGAGGCTCGCCGGGACGGAGCCGCTTGTAGATCTCGATAAGCGCCTCTTCGCGTGTCTCAGTGAAGTCGCGCTCAAGGGTGCGCTGAATCGCCTCGGAGTTGTCGAACATCTCGAGGATCTCTTCGCGCGTCTCTGCGATTCCGAGCGCCTTGAGCAGAATGGTCGCCGGCTGCTTACGCTTCCGGTCGACGCGAACGCTCACGATGTCACGGCGGTCGGTCTCAATCTCGAGCCATGCGCCACGAGCGGGGATGACCTTTGTGGTGTAGATGATCTTGTCGGAGGTCTTGTCAAACTCCTCAGCGTAATAGACGCCCGGTGAACGGACGAGCTGAGAGACGACAACGCGCTCAGTGCCGTTGATGACGAAGGTGCCGCGATCGGTCATGAGCGGGAAATCACCCATGAACACCGATTGCTCCTTTATCTCGCCCGTTTCTTTGTTGATGAAACGGACGTCGACAAAGAGCGGCGCCTGATAGGACATGTCTTTCTCTTTGCACTCCTCAACGGAGTACTTCGGCTCACCGAACTCATGATCGCCGAATTCCACGGCGAGTACGCCGGTGAAATCCTCGATCGGAGAGATATCGCTGAAAGTCTCACGTAGTCCCTCATCGAGGAACCACGCAAATGAGTCTCTCTGGAGCGCGATGAGATTGGGAACGTCGAGCACTTCGGGAATCTTGGCGAAGCTTCGACGTACGCGCCGGTCGGCGCTGAGAACGGGGGAACCTTCTCCGCGGGGCACCAGGCGATTCCTCCTTCAGAAGATGGAGCGGACGACATTAGTCGCAAACTGCTATGTTAGTGAAACGCCTCTAGCGCGTCAAGATGCTTTCTCGGCTCACCAGAGCGCGTCGAAGGGCCGAGGTCAGTGGGGACCCCGGCCCTTCTGTCACGGCCGAACCTCTTCTCAGCGGAACGGCCGACCGCGATCAGAACTACTTGATGGTAACCGCAGCGCCAGCATCCTCGAGCTTGGACTTGGCCTCCTCGGCCTTGTCCTTCGCTGCGCCCTCAACAACGGCCTTGGGCGCGCTCTCGACGAGATCCTTGGCCTCCTTCAGACCGAGGCTCGTGAGCTCACGGACGACCTTGATGACGGCGATCTTGTTGTCGCCATAGCCCTCGAGCACGACGTCAAACGCAGTCTGCTCCTCCTCGGCGGCAGCGGCCTCGGCGGGAGCCGCCGCAGCCATGGCGACCGGAGCGGCCGCGGAGACACCAAAGGTCTCTTCCATCATCTTGACGAGCTCGGCGAGCTCCAGTGCCGGCTTGACCTTGATAGCCTCAAGGATCTCCTCATTGGTAAGTGCAGCCATGTTGTCTCTCTCCTTCGATTCATCGTTTCGCGGGGGCTTCGCCCCGCTACGCTTGTAAGTGAAGCCGAACCGCGACTACGCGGCGGCTTTCTGGTCCGCGACGGCCTGTACGGTCCGTGCGAACGCCTCGGTCGTTCCATTGAGCACACGGGCGAATCCGGTAAGCGGGTTGAGCATCGTACCCAGGAGCTTGGCGATAAGCTGCTCGCGTGAAGGCAGCATGGCAATCGCTTTGACTCCGTTTGAGTCAACGATCTGATTCTGGACGAAGCCACCTTTGAGTCCGAGAGCGGGATTCTCCTTCGCGAACGCGGTCAGTGCCTTGGCGGGAGCCACGGCGTCTTCGGCGATGAACACGAAAGCTGTGGGACCCTCGAGAAACGCGTCCATGTTGGGCAGCGCCAGCTCGCGGACCGCGATTTCGGTAAGAGAGTTCTTGTAGATCTTGATCTCTCCGCCGACCTCGCGAATCCTTGAACGCAGAATCTGCATCTGCTTGACCGTCAATCCACGATAGTCGGCCATGATCACGGCTTCTGAAGCGTTGAAGCGCTCCTTGATCTCAGCGACGAGCGACTCTTTGTTTTCAGTTGGCATTTACTTCCCTCCTTCCTGTCACACGCACTCCCCGGCCTGGTCCCGCAAGGGACCGGAGGTCGGGTCACGCCCTTCCGGAGTTGTCCGGAAACAGACGCGGCCCCCGACTGCCATCGAAGGCAACGGGGGCCGCGAGCAGTTCTATCTGCTGAGAGCCGCAATGCGGCTCATGCGACCACCTCGGCAGGCGGGGTGCGGTGGCTCCCCCTTAAGCCCGGACACTCTCCGGACGCCGGCTGTCTTCGGCAGCGGTTCGTACGCGATTTGTGATTGTCAATGCGACGTCGAAGTCTGACGCTGCGTGATTGCCCTGTCAAGCGACAACCTCGGGTTGATCGAGAAGGTCTACTCCTCGGTCAGGTTGCGCACTATGCTGGGGTCGATCTTGACTCCGGGACCCATGGTCGAGGCGGCAGTGACCGACTTCATGTACTTGCCCTTGGCCGCGGACGGCTTTGCGCGGATGATCTCATCGAGCAGAGCGGCGTAGTTCTCGACGAGAAGCTTCTCATCAAATGAGACACGCCCGACCGGGACATGCGCTATTCCGAACTTGTCGGCGCGATACTCAACACGACCGGCCTTGAGCTCGGTGATGATCTGCCCGACATTCATGGTCACAGTGCCGAGCTTCGGGTTAGGCATGAGTCCACGCGGTCCAAGTGCCTTACCCAGCTTGCCGACCTTGCCCATCATGTCCGGTGTTGCGACAGCGGCGTCGAAGTCAAAGAAGCCGCCTTCAATCTTGGCTACGAGGTCATCGCTGCCAACGATGTCCGCGCCAGCCGCCTCGGCCTCGCGAGCCTTGTCGCCCTCGGCGAATACCGCGACGCGAACATCCTTGCCGGTTCCGTGGGGCAGAGAAACGCTTCCGCGAATCTGCTGCTCGGCCTGGCGAGTGTCGATGCCGAGCCTGAAGTGGACTTCTACAGTCTCGTCAAACCTTGCGGTCGCGGACTGCTTCACTGTTCTCATCGCTTCAAGCGGTGAGTGTAGACGTCGCCGGTCGATCTTCTCGGCAACCTCCATGTACTTCTTGCCGTGCTTTGGCATTGCTACCTCCTGTGGTTCAGGCGGGCACCCTGATGGCACCCTCCCACGAGCGCGACGTGTGTCGCGCATTCCAACGGTTGCTTGCACCTAGTGGTGCTAGTCAACTACTACGACGCCCATCGAGCGAGCCGTGCCGGCAATGATCCTCATACCGGCCTCGACGTCATTGGAGTTCAAGTCAGGTTCCTTGAGCTCGGCGATCTCGCGCAGCTGGGTCGAGGTGATCTCGCCAACCTTCGTGCGGTTGGGTACGCCGGATCCGCTCTCGATACCCAAGGCTTGCTTGATGAGCACAGCAGCCGGGGGGGTCTTGAGGATGAAGTCGAACGAACGATCCTCGTAGACCGAGATCTCGACCGGAATGATGGTGCCGGCCTTGTCGCTCGTCGCGGCGTTGAATGCCTGACAGAACTGCATGATGTTGACCTGATGCTGGCCGAGTGCCGGACCCACGGGGGGTGCGGGGTTCGCCTGAGCACCAGGAATCTGTAGCTTGATGAAGCCGACAACTTTCTTGGCCATCTTTGGACTCGTCCCTATCTCGCGTGCGACCGGGTTCTGGCCGCCCTGATGTCCCATTCAAACAACGACCCTGCCGAGAGAAGCGTCCGCGAGTCTCCTCGCGGCCCCACAGGACCGATAGTTTCCTTCTTAGACCCGTGCCACCTGGTCGAAACCAAGCTCGACAGGCGTATCTCTGCCGAAGATGGTCACCATGACCTTGACCGTGGATCGGTCGAGGTTGACCTCGGCGATAGTGCCATCGAACTCCGCAAACGGACCCGACGTGACCTTGACGTTCATACCCTCAACAAAGTCGGTCGTCGTCTTCTGCTTCGCGCCGGTCTCGGTCCGCTTCATGATGCGGTTGAACTCCTCGCGAGAAAGCGGAACCGGCTTGCCTTGACTCCCTACGAAGCCCGTGACTCCCGGCGTATTGCGCACGACATACCAAGACTCGTCGTCAAGCTCCATCTGCACGAGGATGTACCCCGGGAAGACCTTCTTCTCCGAGGTGACCCGCTTACCGCCCTCTTTGATGTCCGTCACAGTCTCGGTGGGAATCTTCACGTCGAAGATCTTCTCCTGCATGCCCATCGAATCAATGCGATGCAGCAGGTTGGTCCTCACCTTGTTCTCGTAGCCCGAGTAGGTATGGATGACGTACCACTTCTTTGCCATTACTTGCCTGTCCCTGTAAGCAACCCGAGCGCCCAAACGACGATCGCGTCTGTGAAGAACGTGAATGCGGCGAAGAAGATGAGCGTCACTGCAACGACCATGCTCGAGTTCAACACCTCGGGTCGCTGCGGCCACACGACGCGCTTCATCTCTGAGCGCACGTCGCGCATATATTGAGCCAACCGCGCGAAGACGCCCGGCTTGGCAGGCTTGCCCGCCCCACCAGACTTGGTCTTGTCTGACTTCTTCGTCTTGGTACCCGTGTCGCCGATGGTCATAGTGCCGTCGGCGGTACTTGCCTTGGCCATCTCTTCATCCGTCCGTCCCAGTGAGTCTGCTTTCGTCGACTCACTTACGCAACAAACGCCGCGACCTCAAAGTCGCGACGGAGGTGATCTGGCAGGCCAGGAGGGGCTCGAACCCCCAACATCCGGTTTTGGAGACCGGCGCTCTACCAATTGGAGCTACTTATGAGTCTTGCACCACTTGCAGTACTTCTTGAACTCGATACGCTCCGGGTTCGACTGCTTGTTCTTGTTGGTGGTGTAGTTCCGGCGTTTGCACTCGGTGCACGCCAACGTCACCAGGGTTCGCATTGGTCCTCCTTGTGTCCGCGCCGACAAGCGCACAGGGGCGCAGGCACGGTAGGGTACTCTAGCACCCCTTTTTCGGCACTGTCAAACTCACTACCGCCCCAGATAGAGGGGCGAAACAGGGCCCGGCAAGGGTGCCGGGCCCCACGTGTTTCGCTGCGTAGCAGTTCTACTTGATGATCTTGATGACGCGGCCTGAACCCACGGTACGTCCACCCTCGCGAATGGCGAAACGCAGGCCGTCTTCCATGGCGATCGGCTGAATCAGCTCGCCACGAATCTCGACGTTGTCGCCCGGCATGACCATCTCAGTGCCCTCGGGCAGGTGAGCAACGCCGGTCACGTCGGTGGTACGGAAGTAGAACTGGGGACGATAGCCATCGAAGAACGGCGTGTGACGACCGCCCTCCTCCTTGGTCAGGATGTAGACCTGGCCCATGAACTCCGTGTGCGGGGTAACCGAACCCGGCTTGCACAGAACCTGGCCGCGCTCGATCTCGGTGCGGGCGATACCACGGAGCAGCACGCCGACGTTGTCGCCAGCCTGCGCCTCGTCGAGCAGCTTGCGGAACATCTCGACTCCGGTGACGACAGTCTTCTTGGTCGCGTCGTGAATACCGACGATCTCGACCTCGTCGCCGACCTTGACGACTCCACGCTCGATACGACCGGTGGCCACAGTGCCACGACCGGTGATCGTGAAGACGTCCTCGATTGCCATGAGGAACGGCTTATCGGTGTCGCGCTCCGGCGTCGGGATGTAGGAGTCGACGGCATCCATGAGCTCGTCGATGCTACCGACCCACTTCTCGTCGCCTTCGAGGGCCTTGAGCGCCGAACCCTTGATGATGGGGGTGTCGTCGCCAGGGAACTCGTACTCGCTGAGCAGCTCGCGGACTTCCATCTCGACGAGCTCAATGAGCTCCTCGTCGTCGACCATATCGCACTTGTTGAGGTAGACAACGATGTAGGGGACGCCGACCTGACGGGCAAGCAGGATGTGCTCGCGGGTCTGGGCCATGGGACCGTCGGTTGCTGCGATAACCAGAACCGCGCCGTCCATCTGGGCGGCACCGGTGATCATGTTCTTGACGTAGTCTGCGTGACCCGGGCAGTCAACGTGTGCGTAGTGCCGGGCCTCGGTCTGGTACTCGACGTGGGCGATGGCGATGGTGATACCGCGCTCGCGCTCTTCGGGAGCCTTGTCGATCTGATCGAACGGGGTGAAGTCGGCAAAGCCCTTCTCGGCCTGGCGCTTGGTGATCGCCGCGGTGAGGGTGGTCTTGCCGTGGTCAACGTGACCGATCGTACCAATATTGACGTGCGGCTTAGTGCGCTCGAACTTCTGCTTCGCCATGAGTCTCCTCCTTCGGGGACTGCTCTCGACGGGTTCGGCGATAGGCCGCTACTTCCCCGTCAAACGCTTCCATTTCTCGTGCTGTCTACAAACATTCAGAACCTCAAGCACCGCTGCGGCGGTGCGCTGTACCTGGTAGCGGTGGCTGGACTTGAACCAGCGACTTCACGGGTATGAACCGTGCGCTCTAAACCAGCTGAGCTACACCGCCATGCTGCCCGAGCTGACAACTCGAGTCTAGCCGTGTGATGGAGCCCACAACCGGACTCGAACCGGTGACCTCTTCCTTACCAAGGAAGTGCTCTACCTACTGAGCTATGTGGGCGTTCTCAACGCGGGAAGCACCCGCGATCGAATGCGTGGTGGGGGCGGATGGATTCGAACCATCGTAGGCATAGCCAATGGGTTTACAGCCCATCCCCTTTAGCCACTCGGGCACACCCCCGGGATACAAAAAAAGAAAACCTGTCTACGCTTTTCAAGTTGCACGCCGAAAACCAGCCTTCGGCGAGGGCAGAGGCATGGTACTCCATGGCATTCTGCGGTGTCAACGCCGACAACGGTGCCGGGCGTGCCCATACCGCAATAGGCTAGTCACTGAAGCTGCCCTATACGAGCGTACGGAACACCGCTCCCACATCAGTAGCAGTGACAACCCCCCGCTGGAAGTCGGCACGAGGCACCAGTCGAACCCATGTCGAAGCGCCCCCTACGATAACAGGTCGAGCGTTGTAATCCTGATATGAGTGCTCAAACCACTGGCGAGTGTCGCGCATCGGCATGATGACAAGGTCGTCCCTATCCACTGCGAGTTCGGAGAAGAAGACCTCATCTGGCTCGTTCATCAGCGCGCGGACCTCGTCTTCGGACTGTGACAGCGCGACGAAGTAGTAGTAGACATCATCTGCCGGCGAATCAATGACCCACCCTGGCTCCCTTGTCGCGGTGTTGGCGACCGCCTCGAAAGCGAACGCCGCAGAGTCCGGACGGTAGAAGACGAGGTTGCGATCACGAATCTTGGTCGCGTCGGTCCCAAAGTACGGATCCGGCTTGACCTTGATCAGGTGTCGTCCTCCCTGCCACGCGTATGAGATATCCACAGCACGGCCGCCGAGCGATTCGCGACCTTCGGTGCTTCTGACGTCCAGTCTCCCCCGCTGCTCCAACCACCGCGTGAGAATCCGCTCGGCGACGTGCTGCAGTAACTGGGTGCCCATAACCGACATGCGATTTCTCCCTGTCTAGCGACCCAGATGCTCGTCAGCGACTCGAAGTCGCCTGCTGAGCACCTCCAGCAACTTTATTGCGATTGATGGGTGCTTCTCGAGCAAGGACTTGAAGTCCCAACTGGACAACATCAGACATTCAGTCGGCTCCAGCGCGCGAATAGTGGCCGAACGCGGGGCCTGGTCGAGCAGAGACATCTCGCCAAAGAAGTCTCCCGGGCCGAAGGCGCCGAGGGAACGGTTGTCTCGCACGATCTCGACTCGACCGGAGAGCACCAGGTAGAAGGCCTGACCCGGTGTTCCCTGAGTGACAATGATCTGGCTCGGCTCGAATTGGCTGGACTGAGCCACCCCCGCGACCGCAGCGATCTCGTCAGGCGTGCAGCTTCCGAAAATGGGCACTCTTGCCAAGAACTCTTCGTGGGTCACCGGAGGCCCCTCTCATATGGTCGGACTGTTCTGTCACTGACATGCTCAGGATTCTACCGCAGACGGACACACACCCATGCGTCACAATGTGTTTGTGCCCAACATCCTTTGAATCGATACAGCAGACAAGGGGCTGATGACGCTGAACATCAGGCGCAGAAACCACGACCTTCTGGGTTGGCTCAGGGCGGCTTTGATCGCGTTGACAACCTACGGCGCACTTCTCGGCATGAGCTTCAGCCCAGCTTGGGGCGCGGCGGCCCTGGGACTGACGGCCGGGGTGTTGGCCGCGCTCTCAATAGACTTGGGCGTGCTGGCGGCAATCGTCGCGATAGCCCTGCCTCTCTCAGCAGCAAACCCCGTGATAGGCATCGCCTTCGCGGTGCTGGGGATTGTAGGCATCCGGTACCTCGGCACAGACGGCGGAAGCGCCTTTCTTCTGATGGCGGGGGCAATCGCGGGCGCGTTCCTTGGCCCAGCGTGGATGATTGTCCCCCTTGCCGGCTACCTGCTCGGCGCAGGAGAAGGGGCCCTCGCAGCGGCACTCGCATGCATCTGCCTCGAGCTTCTCGGAATCGCGCTGGGAGGCCGATCGCTTGCGGAGGGTGTCACCCTCCACGGCGGAAACACCGTGCTGGCGTCTTTTGCTCATCCCCCGGCGTCTTTGTTCGCCATGAAGTGGGTCCGGGACGCTATTGACTCGATCGGGGCAAGCTCGGTGGACAAGGTCGTGGCGGCATTCGCTCACACGCGAAATCTGGCCGCACTGATCATCCAGCCGCTGGTTTGGGCCTTCGGCGCCGCAGTGAGTGCACGGACACTCGCGCGGGTTCGTGAGCGTAATAGCCGCGTGCTGCTCGCGGCCGCGGCTTCAATAGGCGTGCTGGTGCCGGCGATGGGCGCCGCGCTATTGCACGTGAGTGCGACGGGAGCTGCGTCGGCCGGACCGATTCTCATCTCCGCGACAGAGTCGCTTGTCCTCGCATTGGCGGTGATCTTCCTGCTCGAATCCGCATTCCCCCAGGAGAGTGTCGTCCGGATCGCACCTGCCCGACCCTCGACTATGAGCATGGAGGACGCCGACGTCGATGAACTCCTACGGCTCGTCGCCACGGCAGAGGACAGGCTCGCCACACAGCACACCACCCACAAGATCGTGATGATCACCGACATGAAGTCCTTCTCCAAGATGACCGAGGAGGACGGCAGCATCATGTCGGCGAAGACGATCCAGAAGCACCGTGACCTGCTACTTCCGATCATCGAGGGCCTGGGAGGCCACGGCAAATCAACTGGCGGGGATGGTCTCGTCGCTGCGTTCGATGACGCGCGTTCCGCGGTCAAGGCAGCGGCACACATGCTCCAAGCCCTTGACGAACACAACGCCTCTCATCGCTCAGAACGGGAAATGGCAATCCGAGTCGGGGTCGCAGGGGGCGAGGTTGTCCTGGACAAGGGCGGAAGGCCGTTCATCGGAACAGCACTGAACCTGGCTGCACGCGTGATGAACCTCGCCGACGGTGGGCAGGCGTTCGTGACGGCGGGGGTGGCCGAGGGCGCGCAGGGTGCAGCCAAGGTGTACTCGCACGGCTCGTTCGCACTGAAGAACATCGCAAGCCCCATCGAGGTGGTTGAGGTCCTCTGGGCACCCGGGCAGGAGCCACGAGCGCCTCTAAGCTCGAACTTCTTGACCGAATAGAGAAGTGACCCGAGCGCAGGCCCGGGTCACTCGATTGCTGATGGAGCTGGCGGGGGGACTCGAACCCCCAACCCCCTGATTACAAATCAGGTGCGCTGCCAATTGCGCCACGCCAGCAGGCTCGCAGCAGTGTAGCGCGACATCCCGGGACGTGCCATACGCAACCTCTAGCAGTTGCCTTCGCAGCGCTCTATCTGCGTCTGCATCTTGCGCTTGATGCGCTGCAGCGCGTTGTCGACGGCCTTGGTATGTCGCCCCAGCGTGTCGCCGATGTGCTGATACGAGCAGCCAGCCACATGGAGCTTCAGTACGTCGCGCTCAAACGGGGACAGATCGCCGAGGACGCCGTCGCGGATCGCAGTCGCCTGCCAGACGCCGATCACGATCTCGGCCGGGTCGCACAGATCTCGCGCTGCGATGATGTCCGAGAGCAAGCGCTCACCCCCGTCGCCGTCAGGCGCGGGGCTCGTCAGCGACGTATAGACATTCAGCGGCGCGTGCTTACGCCGGGTCGCGGACTTGACCGCAGAGATGATCTGACGCGTCACACAGAGTTCCGCGAAGGAGTGGAAACTGGACTCGCGCTGAGGGTCGTAGCTTCGAATCGCCTTGAACAGGCCGAGTAGCCCTTCCTGTGTGACATCCTCACGATCTGCGCCCGCAAGGAAGTAGTGCCGCGCACGACCTCTGACCAGTGCGCGATAGCGCCTGATGAGTTCAGCACTTGCCGACTCATCGCCCGCTTGCGCCGCTTGAACGAGTAGGGCGTCAAGGCAGCGGCCGCCATGCACGTGCTGAGGACTGTCCACCCGTCCGCTCACAGCGTCACCCCCCTACACCCCACAAGCCGCCTCGAGTCGAGGCGCCGCCTCCAGCAGGCGGCAATCAGGCACTGTTGCCTGACACACCGAACCTACGCCTGGCCAGACGGGGGGTCAAGAATGCGGCGAACTGGAAGATTACGGATTGCCTATTCCGTCTACTCTTCCCCACGAGCCCAACGTGACAACGTGGCTCTTACAGCGGGGTCTATGAGGTCCTCAACCCTACCTCGCGCACCACGCCGCTTCGAATACTCACGCCAGTCGCGCTCGGTGCTGCGAAGCTCGTCTGCAAATTCGACTGACGATCTGCGAACCACGCTTCCCCCCAGCACCGCCCACTGCGTCTGCGCATCGCTGGTCACAACCTCAGTGGGCACACCCTTCTCGCGTTCCTCTCTCGCCATGCCTTCGACAACGGTGTCTGCGTCCATTCCGTAGCGGGAGAACATGACGGTGATGCCGGCAGCGGTGTGCGGCAGGCCCCTTGAGTGTTCATTCGCACCGCCATCGAAGACCACTCGCGCGTCCCACTGCCCAACCGCATACGCAGCCACGTCGGACACGAGTGCAGCACGTGCACTCTCAAGGTCCCGCTCGGCGATTTCACGGTACGGAGGTGTGGAGCGGATAACGTTGTATCCGTCCACGATCAGGACCTTGCGGGTCATGAGCCAGCGGCCTCCCGCCGCAGCCACTCGTAGGCAAGCGCGGTGGTCGCCTGAGCCACATTCAGCGAGCCCACCTTGCCGGCCTGCGGCAGGCTGACGAGGAAGTCACAAGCCTCCTTGGTAAGCCGAGCCAGACCCTCGCCTTCCGAACCCATGACCAGTACCAAGCGACCCTCCAACGGGGCATCCCACGCGGTCTGCTCGGCATCTTCACAAGCCCCCGCCACCCAGAACCCTTCTTGCTTGAAGATGCCAAGGGCCCTTACCAAGTTCGCTTCCTGGACGAGGGGGACATGGGCAAGCGCACCCGCAGACGACTTCCACGCTGCGGGAGTGATAGCCGCACTCCGCTTCTTCTGAACGACGATCGCCGCAGCCCCGACCACTTCGGCGGTTCGCGCCACAGCACCAAGGTTCCCGGGGTCTGTGATGTGATCGAGTGCGATGATCAGGGCCGAGGGTCTGCCTTCAACGGCACCCACGACATGCTCTATGGGGGTGTAGCCGAACTCTGCAGCGCGCGCGATCACCCCTTGATGGGCACCGCGTTCACTCATCTTGTCCAGCTCGACGCGTCCGGCTCGGACGACCGCCAACCCGGATTCGCGAGCTCTGCGCTCGATCTCTTCCAGCCCGCGATCCGGTCCGGTGCCCTCAGCGAGGAACACCTTCTTGAGCGGCATTCCGGCACGCAAGGCCTCGATGACGGCGTTTCGGCCTTCGATCTGCATCCGCGTCAGCCGTTGTAGAGCACGCGAGCACCCTGCGGCGTGTCTTCCATCGTGAAGTTGAGACCCATGAGGCCGTCACGGACCGCATCAGCCAAGGCCCAGTTCTTCTCGGTACGAGCTGCCGCCCGTGCGGCCAGTAGCGCCTTGATGGCAGCCTCAGCGTCGTCACCTGCGTAGCCGCTTAACGTAGCAGCCAACTCTACGACCTCGACAGGGTAGGCAGATTCTACGGCCTCGGGGATGTCGATACCCAGGACTCCGAGCAGCTCAATAGCGGTTGTCTCGGCCTCTCCAATCGCCGACTTGTCATCCTCACAGAGGTCCACCTGATACTCGGAGAGGAAGACGTTGGCGGCCTTCGCCAACTCAAAGACAGCCGCTAGTGCTCCCGCAGTGTTGAAGTCATCGTCCATCTCGGCCTCGAACTTCTGCCGAGCGGTATCGACGTGCACCTTGAGCCCGGAACAGACCTCAGCAGGAGCGCCCTCGCCTTTTGCGGTGAGAGTGCGTGCCCAGCGCAGATTGCGGACCAGATTCTCCAGCCTCTCGTAGGCATGAATCGTCTCATCAAGGCGCGAGTCAGAGAAGTCCAGGGGGCTGCGGTAGTGCGTCTGAAGCATGAGAAGGCGGACCACAGACGCTTCGTAGCGATCGAGGACATCCTTGAGCAACAGGAAATTGCCTAGGGACTTGCTCATCTTCTCCTCATTGACCTGCAGCATCCCACCGTGGAGCCAGTACTTGACGAAGGGGTGTCCCGTTGCTGCCTCAGACTGTGCCAGCTCGTTCTCATGATGAGGGAACGTCAGATCGGCTCCCCCGCCGTGGATATCGAATGCAACGCCCAACTCGGCCTCCGACATGACCGAACACTCGATATGCCATCCCGGACGGCCTTCGCCCCAAGGGCTGGGCCAATGCGGTTCGCCAGGCTTCGCGGACTTCCACAACGCGAAGTCCAGTGGGTCGGCCTTGCGTTCGTCCACTTCGATGCGAGTCCCGGTTCGCATCTCGTCGATGTCGCGCCCAGAGAGCTTTCCATACCCGGGAAAGCTCCTCACCGAGAAGTACACGTCGCCATCGATCTCGTAGGCATGCCCACCGGCGATCAGCCGCTGGATCATATCGATCATCTGCGGGATGGTCTCGGTGCACAACGGACGAACGGTTGGATCCACGACGCCGAGACGATGCATGGCCTCGATGAACGCCACGGTGTACTCGCTGGCCACTTCTGCCGCGCTGCGACCTTCCTCGTTGGCGCGCTTGATGATCTTGTCATCGACGTCGGTCACGTTCTGGACGAAGCGGACCTCGAAGCCCTTCCACTCGAGATACTTGCGAATCGTGTCGAACGAGAGAAACGTCCGCGCATTCCCGATATGGATGTGGTTGTAGACGGTCGGGCCGCAGACATACATGGCGACCTTCCCTGGTTCGCGAGTGACGAACTCCTCTTTGGACCGGGTCAGGGTGTTATATACGCGCATTGCTCTCCTTCGTGGGTCACCGCTCAAATCTTGCAGGCGGTATCTTCGTCGTCCGGCGACGGTTCGTCCTGGGCCGCGTCGAACGGGAACGGTGGCTCACCGCGCTCCTCGGACAACGATTCATCCCGAGCGAGACGGCGCTCCAGCTTGTCGACTCGTCGCGTCAGGCAGACGAACATCTCGACCACTGGGTCCGGCAGGTCCTCATGGTGCAGGTCAATCGCTTCTACGCGCTCGCCTGAACGAACAACGACTCGGCCGGGTACACCAACGACTGTGCAGTTGGGCGGAACGTCGTCGATGACCACAGCTCCGCCGCCGACCTTGCTGCCGCGACCAATCGTGATATTGCCCAGCACCGCGGCACCGACGCCCACAACGACACAGTCCTCGAGCGTTGGATGTCTCTTGCCGGTCTCCTTGCCAGTCCCACCGAGCGTGACGCCCTGATACAACGTCACATCATTGCCGATGATGGCGGTCTCACCGATCACCACGCCGCTCCCATGATCGATGAAGAAGCGGTCCCCGATTGTCGCGCCCGGGTGAATCTCGATACCCGTGAACCATCGGGCGAGCTGCGAACCAAACCGCGAGATTCCCGTGCGTCCGCTGTTCCAGAGCCAATGGTTCACGCGGTGCCACCACAGAGCATGCAACCCCGGGTAGTTGATCAGCACTGCTGCCGTTGAAGTCGCAGCGGGATCGCGCTCCTTGACCGCTCTTATGTCGTCGCGCGCTCGCTGGAGCATCTACACCACCTGGGACACTTGCACTGAACGCGACCGCTCGGCCGCGACACTAGTCTATCAGGAGCATGCGCCGCTCACGCACGCTCAAGCAGCGCAACCGCTTGCGCGCCAATGCCCTCTTGCCTGCCTTCGAATCCAAGCCCTTCTGTGGTCGTGGCCTTGACCCCGACTCTGTCCGTTTCGACTCCGATTGCCCGTGCGAGATTCTCTCGCATCTCGTCGCGGAATGGCGAGATCTTCGGGAGCTCAAGAACCAGCACGCAGTCAAGATCGACAAGCTCGAAGCCACGTTGACGCATGAGAGAGGCGACCTCGGCAAGCAGCCGCATCGAATCCGCTCCGGCGAAACGCTCATCGGTGTCAGGGAAGAGACGACCGATATCACCTTCACGAAGTGCGCCGAGAATCGCATCCATTACCGCGTGCGCAAGCACGTCTGCGTCGGAGTGCCCCGCGAGTCCACGAGGGTGCGGCACTCGCACACCCGCAAGTACTAAGGGCCGATCCGCCGCAAATGCATGCACGTCATAACCGATTCCGACTCTCACGATTGCCCCGCTTCCTGACGATCGCGCAATACGGCCTCGACAAATCTGACGTCTTGGGCGGTCGTCACCTTGATATTCTCTCGGGAGGCTTCGACCATGTCGACTACACCACCCCAGTTCTCGACCACACTCGCGTCGTCGGTCCCGACGAAACCACTGGAAAGCGCATGCTCGTAGGCGCTCAGCAACGATTCCCGCCGAAACACCTGCGGGGTCTGGGCCACCCAGATCAGAGAGCGGTCCGGCGTGCTGACGACCCTGCCCGATTCGACGTGCTTGAGAGTGTCGTAGCAGGGATGCCCCACAACGACACCGTCCACTCCAGGAGTCTCCAGTCGTGTGAGTGCGGCCACCAACATGTCCAATGACACGAGCGGGCGAGCACCATCGTGAACGGCAACGAATTCGAATGACTCCGGTACTTCTGCCAGACCCAGGGCGACTGACTCTTGACGCGAATCACCGCCGCCAACCGCAGTCACAGGCACTCTCAGGCCAAGCGGCGCAATCACCGTTTCTTCGTATTCCTGTACTCTCCGCGGGTGGCAAACGACCACGATCGATTCCACAGGTGGGCCGCCAAGTGCTGAGACCGTCCACGCCAGTAGGGGCCGCCCAAGAACCGGTGCGAGCTGCTTGCCCTCTGGTCTGCCGAATCGCGCTCCGGAACCGCCAGCAGCCACGATGACTGCAAGTGCGTGACTCATCACGCCTCCGCCTTCGCCACCGAATCGGCTGTTTCAGCCGGACGGGCGAAGATCATCCTGCCTGCAGAGGTCTGCAGAACCGAAGTGACCTCGACCTCGGCGTCGGTACCCACAAGCTCCCGCCCGTTCTGAACAACAACCATGGTTCCGTCTTCGAGGTAGCCAACTCCTTGCGACATCTCCTTGCCCGGCTTGGAGACGTGCAGCCTCATCGTGTCGCCGGGGAGGAAGTTGGGTCTTAGCGCAGCCGCAGCCTCATTGAGATTGAGCGTCTCCACACCGCGCACGCGAGCGACCTTCGTCAGGTTGTAGTCCATCGTGACCAGAACGGCATTTGCCTCCGCACACAGTCGCATGAGCTTCTCATCGGCGAGCGCCAAGTCCGTGTAGTCGATTTCGAACACTTCGAGGCCGTCCTCATGCGGCAGTGTCGCGAGCAGATCGAGCCCGCGGCGACCGCGTGAACGTCGGGTCTCATCCGCCGAATCAGCAAGCGTCTGGAGTTCCGCCAACACGAATCTCGGAACCTTCACCCGCCCGGGTAGATAGCCGAGCCTCAGCATGTCCAGGAACCGCGCGTCGATGATTGCGCTGGTGTCCAGAATCACCTTGCGGTCATCGACACCGAGGAGGTCGTCAGGGGCGAGCGCCGGAAAGATCGCCGCGAACTCACGCCGACGGGTCATCGCCACCGATATGCCCAAGTAGCCCGTGACCAATGTGAGCAAGATCATGGCCGCGAATGCAAAGCTCTCCGGCTGCAGCAGCCGGAGCGGTTGTGCGGCTAGAAAGGAGATGACCAGCCCGACGATGAGGCCTACGGTGCCGAGGATGAGGTCTGCGCCGGACAGCTCAGCCACTCTCAGTTCGACACGTTGCCAAGCGGATGTCAGTTCACGACCGACGATGCCGCCAAACACGAAACCCATCGAGCCCCCGAGAATGATGAACAGGAAGATGACGTAGGTTGGGGGGAGCCCAGGAAGCTGTGCTTGCCAGTCAACGGTCTCGGTCACTGTGTATCCGCCCAGGAGCCCCGCCGCAACCAGCAAGAAGCGGGTAATTGCCTGGATCATGGATGTGGCGGAAGCGGCATCGAGTCGCCGCTACGCCTCCACCTCCTCTCGCACCGAACGTACAGTGCAACGAAAACGGCTCGACAGGGCGGATGTTAGCACAGTCGATAGCTCCCGCGGGCACCGCGAGGCCAGAGCCGCTAGACAGACACGTGCGCTTTGACTCTTGCCAATCCGGACGAAATCGCCTGAGCTCTTCGACCTCCCACGCCATCAACGGCGTCGAGCTCCTCGACGCTCGCGCGCGCGATCGCGGTCAGCGTACCGAACCGTTCAACGATCCGAGCCACGACGCTGCCCGGAACCATCGGAATCTGGGCCATCGCCCGGTAGCCGCGCGGGCGAAGATGCAACTCGGCATGTTCTGACGATGTGAGGCCGAGTTCATGTGCGATGGCATCGGGTTCGATTATCCGCTCGGGGGGAAGATCCGCCAGTCGGTCGCGCACGGCAGCGATCTTGCGAAGGGATGGATTGGACGAATAGTCACGCAAGACGAGAGTGAACTGCTCGGTCACGCCTGAGGTGAGTTCATCCAGCTGCATCTTCACAAGTCGACCCTCTGTGCCCAGCTGCAAGGTGTACCGTTCGACCTCGCGAGCAACGCGGCGCACCGTCTCGAAACGTCCCACCACCTCGGCGACATCGCCCAAGGTGACCAGGTCTTCGAATTCAAGCAGCGTCAGCCGCTCAAGCATCTCCGCGAGCCGCTGGCGATAGTTCTGGAGCGTCTGTATCGCCTGGTTGGCCTTTGCCAGAAGCACGTCGATCTCGTCGAGCGTGACGCGTCTTCCCCGTAGATAGAGGTTCACCACATTGCGCCTGTGAGAGATTGCGATTGCCAGGGCGCTGGTTTGCCGGCTGATTCTCTCGGCGCTCCGGTGGCGCATGCCCGTCTCCGAAGTAGGGAGAGACGCGTCCGGAACCAAATGAACGTTGGCCTTGAGGATACGGTCACATTCCGCATCGAGGACAATTGCCCCGTCCATCTTCGACAGTTCGAACAAGCGCTGCGGCGTGAAGGAGGTGTCGATGGCGAACCCACCACTGCACAGCGGCTCAAGTGCGGCTATCTCGCCAACCACGATTAGCGCACCCATTCGAGACGAGATCATCATGTCCAGGCCCTCACGCAGGCGAGTGCCTGGCGCCACCTTCGCGAGTTCAGCTCGCATGACCTCGTGCAACGCACGCTGATCGGTCACCTGAGACCCCCTGGTTCGTTGCAATAAGGTACCCCGATTCTGCCAGAGAACGCCCACGGGGGGAACCCACGGGTCAGCCGACGAGGCCGACTGCCTCCTGAATCGTGTTCGCCCCGACAAGTTGACACTCCTCGGTCGCAGGAGCCGAAAGGGACTGGGCGCCAAGCACCCTGCGCATCCCGAATCGACCGGCCTCTCGGAGCCGGGCCTCGGCATGCGCAACCGCCCTGACGTGACCCGTCAGCCCGATTTCGCCGAACGCCGCCAAGTCCAAGGGCACAGCAACGTCCCTCAATGCGGATGCGAGAGCCAGAGCCAGCGGCAAGTCGACCGCCGGTTCGGAGATCCTCAAGCCGCCAGCTACCGCGACATGAACGTCCTGGCCGGCAAAGCTGAGACCGGCGCGGCGTTCAAGCACCGCGACAACCTGAAGTAGCCGCCCTGTTTCAATGCCAGTAGCAAGACGTCGCGGGGTCGGCAGATAGCTAGGGGTTACGAGCGCTTGAATCTCCACCAGCAGAGGACGCGAGCCTTCTACCGCAACCATCACGGCGGATCCAGAGACCGCCTCGGTCCTTTCAGAAATCAGGCCAGCAGACGGTGAACCGACGCCGGACAGTCCGTGCTCGCCCATCTCGAAGATACCGATCTCACTCGCGGACCCAAAGCGGTTCTTGACAGCTCTGACGATTCGAAATGCATGATCTCTGTCACCCTCGAAATACAACACGGCGTCCACCATATGCTCCAGGACACGCGGACCGGCGATTGCACCCTCCTTGGTGACGTGACCCACGATCAGCGTCGTGACGCCGAGTTCCTTGGCCATGCGCATCAGTCGCGCGGTGCACGCGCGTACCTGGCCCACACTTCCCGGAGCGCCTGCCAAGTCGGGATCGAACGCGGTTTGAATCGAGTCGATGATCACGACGCCTGGTTTGGCCGCTCGAACCACTGACTCCACAGCGCCCACATCGAGCTCGGGAAGCAGCGAAACCGCCTCCGCATCAGCTCCGACTCGTCTTGCTCTCAGACCAATCTGGTCCGGGGACTCCTCACCGCAGACATACAACACGCCTGTGCCGGACTCAGCCACCGCCTGCGCCACTTGAAGCAGAAGAGTGGACTTCCCGATTCCGGGTTCACCGCCCAGCAGAACCAGTGAGCCCTTCACGAGTCCGCCGCCCAGCACACGATCGAGCTCTGGTACGCCCGTAGGAAGACGAGCGGTGGACTGGGCACCAGCATGCGCCAGCGACACTGCTTGTGCCGCAGAGGCGCTCCTCGCCGTCAGCACCGTCGACGACTCTACCTCTTCGACATAGGTCCCGAACTCTCCGCACTCGCCGCAGCGACCGACCCAACGCGGTGCGCCCGCGCCGCATGTCTGGCACCGCCATGTGATGCGCTCTTTCGCGACCACCTGCTACTCGCTCGAAGCGCCGCCCGCGCTCTTTCCTCCGCGCGAGCGCGGTGCGCGGCGAGCAGATGTCGGCTGAGTGCCGGTGGATTCGTCTTCCGGATGGCGACGCGCAGGTACCGCCACTACACCATCGCCCTTACGAAACGCCATCAGGCCAGCCTCGGGGACGTACGCCTCGATCATATCGCCGGCTTGCCACTGACCTGCAAGGATCTGCTCAGACAGAGGGTCTTCAACCAAGCGCTGTATCGCGCGACGCAAGGGTCTCGCTCCCAAAGTCGAGTCAAACCCCTCCATCCCCAGAAGCGTCCGCGCCTCTGGGGACAGTGTGATTCCCATTCCGTGGAGCATCAGTTGGTCCCGGGTCTTGGAGATCATGAGATCGACGATCTGCTCAATCTCCGGGTGCGACAAATCGTGGAAGACGATAACTTCATCCACACGGTTCAGGAACTCGGGTCGGAATACGGTCTTCAGTTCGCCCGTCACGCGCTGCTTCACATCCGCATGAGTCAACCCTCCGCCATCCGTGGCAGGGCCGAACCCGAGCGATGTGTTCTTGACGATATCGCGAGCGCCGATGTTGCTCGTCATGATCAGAATCGTGTTCTTGAAGTCTACCTTGCGCCCTTGGGCGTCTGTCAGGCGTCCCTCTTCGAGTATCTGTAGCAGCACATTGAACACATCGGGATGCGCCTTCTCGATCTCGTCGAACAGCACAACGCTGTAAGGCTTGCGCCGCACAAGTTCTGTCAGCTGTCCGCCCTCGTCGAATCCAACGTAGCCCGGAGGGGAACCGATGAGCCGTGAGACCGTGTGCTTTTCCATGTACTCGCTCATGTCGAGCGAGATGAGCGAGTCTTCGGTGCCAAACAGGAACTCCGAGAGGGCCTTCGCAAGCTCCGTCTTGCCCACGCCCGAGGGGCCCAGGAAGATGAATGATCCGTACGGGCGTCGCGGATCCTTCAAGCCTGCGCGAGCTCGGCGGATGGCCTTGCTCACCGACGTGACGGCCTCGCTTTGACCGACGATTCGCTCGTGCAGCACGTTTTCCATTCTCAGGAGTTTGGCAGTCTCCTCCTCAGTGAGCTCAGTCACCGGAACACCGGTCCACATCGAGACGACCTCGGCAATCTCCTTTTCGGTCACCTCGACAGCGCGGCGGTTATCCGGTTTCAGCCACTCTTCTTCCATCACCCGTTTCTCCGAGAGAACCTGCTTCTCGACATCGCGCAACGAAGCGGCCTTCTCGAACTCCTGTGCCTCGATGGCGGACTCTTTTTCCGTGCGAACCTGCCGCAACCTGTCCTCGACCTCGCGTACTCCCGGAGGCGCGGTCATAGTGCGGATGCGCATCTTGGCACCAGCCTCATCGATGAGGTCGATCGCCTTGTCCGGCAGAAAACGGTCGGCTATGTACCTGTCCGAGAGCGTCGCGGCCGCGTCAATCGCAGCATCCGTGATTATCACGCGGTGGTGAGCTTCGTAGCGGTCGCGAAGACCGCGAAGAATCTGAACTGTCTCCTCCACGCTCGGTTCTCCAACCTGGATGGGCTGGAAACGACGCTCGAGTGCCGGGTCCTTCTCGACGTACTTCCGGTACTCGTCCAGTGTCGTGGCTCCGATCGTCTGGAGCTCCCCGCGTGCGAGTGCCGGCTTGATGATGCTCGCGGCGTCGATGGCACCTTCTGCGGCTCCTGCTCCCACAAGGGTGTGCATCTCGTCGACGAAAAGGATGATGTCGCCCCTCTCGCGGATCTCCTTGATGACCTTCTTGAGCCGGTCCTCGAACTCCCCGCGATACTTCGAACCCGCTACCAGCGCAGCCAGATCGAGCGTGTAGAGCTGCTTGTCCTTGATGGTCTCAGGTACCTCGTCCGAGGAGATCCGCTGAGCCAGTCCTTCGGCCACAGCAGTCTTGCCAACCCCCGGCTCGCCGATGAGCACGGGGTTGTTCTTGGTTCGGCGCGACAGTATCTGCATGACGCGCTCGATCTCGTTCTCCCGGCCGATCACCGGGTCGAGTTTGCCCTCTCGAGCCAGTCGGGTGAGGTTTCGCCCGAATTCATCGAGCATGGACTGGCCGCCCGTACCGCCGCCACGGCGCTCTTCGCCGGGCTCGCCGGACTGCTTGCCGTAGTGACCGGAAAGCAGCTGAATGACCGCGGACCGAACCTTCTCAAGATCGGCACCGAGGTTCAGGAGAACTTGGGCCGCAACCCCTTCTCCCTCCCGAATCAGGCCTAGGAGAATGTGCTCGGTTCCGATGTAGTTGTGCCCAAGCTGCAGCGCCTCGCGCAAGCTCAGCTCGAGGACCTTCTTCGCGCGAGGAGTGAACGGTATGTGCCCGGTCGGAACGAACGTTCCCCGGCCAATGAGGTCCTCGACCTGAGCATGAACGTCCTCAAGCGAAATACTCAACGACTCAAGCGCCTTCGAGGCGATACCGTCCTGCTCCCTGATCAGGCCCAGCAACAAGTGTTCTGTACCGATGTAGTTCTGATTAAGCATGCGCGCCTCTTCTTGGGCGTAGACGACCACCCGGCGCGCTTTCTCTGTGAATCGCTCGAACATGACGACACCCTCCATCACGGCCTTCCGAGGCC
Organism: Actinobacteria bacterium HGW-Actinobacteria-7; assembly: GCA_002841275.1. Taxonomy (GTDB): domain Bacteria; phylum Actinomycetota; class Coriobacteriia; order Anaerosomatales; family PHET01; genus PHET01. The sequence goes on from PHET01000013.1 coordinate 76,944, forward strand.
GACTGTGTACTAGTGGGAGTATACCCGTCAGCCTGACATGACGCGCCTACCTGGAGAGTGTCGAGCAAGGCGAGTGCCATCAGATGTGAGCGCCCAACACTCAAATCTCGGCGGTTCTCCTAGGTGCGGCCGCTGACGAGCGCGCCGGTGGGCCTAGAGAGACTCTGGCCGCATCTGCGGGAAGAGGAGAACATCTCGAATGCTAGCCGAATCCGTGAGCAGCATCACCAGCCGATCGATGCCGATGCCCAGTCCCCCAGCGGGTGGCATGCCGTACTCCTGCGCGCGCAGGTAGTCTTCATCGATCCACATCGCCTCGTCGTCGCCGGCGTCCTTGGCGGCCGCCTGCGCCTCGAAGCGGCCTCGCTGATCAACTGCATCCACGAGTTCCGAGAACGCGTTTGCGAACTCCCGACCCGTGATGATGAGCTCGAAGCGATCCGTCAGGTCCGAGTCCTCGTCGTTTCGACGAGCGAGCGGCGATATCTCTGCAGGGTACATCGTGACAAACGTGGGCTCGACCAGGGTGTGCTCGACAAGTGCCTCGAACAGCTCCGCGAGTAGCTTCCCGGAACCCCACTCCTTCTCCGGAACGATATTGTGCGTCTCGCACAACGCGCTCAGCTCAGCGAATGGCGTGTGAACGCTAACCGGAGAGCCAACGACTTCGCTGACGAGTTCAGCCATCGTGGCTCGCCGCCACGGGGAAACGAGCGAAACCGACTGCCCTTGGTACTCGAACTCAACCGTACCCAGAACCTCTCGCGCGGCATGGGTGATGATCCCCTCGGTGAGGTTCATCATCGACTGCATGTTGCCGTAGGCCTGATAGGCTTCGAGCATGGTGAATTCCGGGTTGTGCCGAGGGGACATGCCCTCGTTGCGGAACGAACGGTTGATTTCGTACACACGCTCGAAACCGCCGACCAGAAGTCGCTTGAGATACAGTTCAGGTGCGATCCTCAGGTAGAGCGGCATGTCGAGGGCGTTGTGATGCGTGATGAATGGCCGAGCAGTCGCACCGCCGGGAATGGGCTGAAGCATCGGGGTCTCAACTTCGAGATACCCCTCCGACTCCATGTACCGGCGTATCGCGGCGATGATCCTGAACCGGGTCTCGAACACGCCGCGGACCTCGGGGTTGGCGATAAGATCGACATACCGCTGGCGATAGCGGGTCTCGGTATCGGTCAATCCGTGGAACTTCTCGGGGAGCGGCCTGAGAGACTTCGACAGCAGCCTGATCTCGGTCGGCTGCACAGAGAGTTCGCCTCGGCGCGAGCGGAGAACCGTGCCGGTCGCGCCCACCCAGTCACCCAAGTCGAGGTCCTTGGCGAATGCGAAACCCTCGTCGCCGAGGATGTTCACACGGCAGAACAGCTGCATGTCGCCGGTCGCGTCCCTCAGAACGAGGAATGCGAGTTTGCCCTGATCGCGCTTTGCGACCAGACGTCCAGCTACTGAGACAACATCCGACGTTTCCGAGCCGTCCTCCAGCTCCGCGTATTGCGCGGCGAGCTCCGAGGAACGCGCGGTGAGCTCGAAACCATCGACGAAAGGCTCAATGCCCCGTTCGCGCAGTGATTCGAGCTTGAGACGGCGAACCAGAAACGGATCGTCTTCTGAAGCAACCATGCCCGGTTCTTCGACCACGTCGTCTACCGCTTGAGCGAGCGGATGACGTACTCGATCACAGTTCCGCGCGGCGTCGTCACTTGGACGGTCTCGCCCTTCTTGCGACCCATGATCGCCTGGCCCACGGGGGATTCGTTGCTGATCCGATCGTGCGTCGGATCCGCTTCAGCCGACCCAACCACTTGGTACATGTGGATATCGGCTGTCTCGGTGTCTTCAAGCTCCACCTTGCAGCCAAGGGTCACCTTGGTGGGCGTACTCTTCGGCGCGCTGATGATCGTGGCGTGCGCGAGGATCTGATTGACCTCGATGATTCGGCTCTCGACCCACGCCTGCTCTATCTTGGCGTCGTCGTACTCGGAGTTCTCGGAGATATCGCCGAATTCCTTGGCTTCTTTGATGCGCTCCCCGACCTCACGTCGCCGAACGGTCTCAAGATGCACCAACTCCGCCTCGAGTTTTGCCTGGCCCTCGGGGGTAAGCGCTATTTCCTTCTGCATGCATCTGCTCCCTGTCGCCGCTCGCCAAGGGCTGTGCGGCCCTTTCGTAGCGCACGGGCTGCCCCTATGTGAGCGAGCAGCCCGCCGAAATGTCCACGAAAGTATAGCTGATGGTCCGCCAATAGCAACACGCGTGCATTGGGCGACCAATGTTTCAGGCGAGCTAGACTGTCGTCTCCTCTGACTTCTTGGACTCTGCCTCGGTCTCGGACTGACCTGGCACCTTCGCCTGAGGAATCTCTGCAGGCTTGGAAGGTTCAATTTCGTCCTCGTCCTTGCCCTCCATGCCCTCGCGCAGGTCCTTCATCGCTCGCCCGAACATGCGGGAGAGTTTCGGAATCTGCTTCGGACCGAAAAGGACCAGCACAATCACAAGAATCACAATCAGTTCAGTCGGACCAAGTCCAAAGAGTCTCACGGGTGTCTGACCTCCAGTTCAGCTATCGGTACACGACCGACTGCTATCGACCGCTATTCGCCACGCGAAAGCGTACCACCAGTATTATGCTCCCGCCACGCCGTCCGCACGCGAAAGATAGTACAACGTGTGAAGCAGTTCCCGTACCGGATCGGTGTTATGGAGCGTGACTGTGGCGGGAACCTCCACAAAAGCCGGTGAGTAGTTGAGCAATACGCGAACGCCCGCCCGGCACATCTGGTCGGCAGCAGCTTGGGCTGACTCGGGGGGAACTGCAATCACTCCGAACTGAATACCTTGTTCGAGGACTACTCGGTTCAATTCGGAGACATCCTGAACTATGAGGTCGCCAATACGATTCCCGACCTTGAGCCGATTGTTGTCAAAGACGGCGGCGACCAGGAAGCCCCGAGCGCGAAGTCCGTCATAACTCGCAATAGCCGACCCCAGATTGCCGGCACCCAGTATCGCGATGCGATGCACGTGGTTCGACCCAAGAATGCGCTGGATCCGGTCGACGAGCAGCGGGATGTCGTAGCCCACACCGCGCTTCCCGAACTGCCCGAAGTACGCAAGATCACGCCTGATCTGTGCAGCATTGACCTCGGCAAGCTCAGAGAGGCGCGCAGACGACACGGTCTGACAGCCCTCGCCTCGAAGGTGGAGGAGAGCATTGAGATAGCCAGGGAGGCGCTCGATGACCCCCTGAGGGACGCGGCGCTCTGTCTTCGTGACAATCACGCGAATAACCCCGAATCGCTGCCGGACGATTCATGCGTTGCTACGGATTCCATCGTAACAAGTGTTACAAGGTTTGACCACCCTTGGCGACGCTCCGGCTCGGCTCCCGACTATCCACGCGGTGTATCCTCCAACAGCTTCAGCACATCCGCCCGGGTGACAATGCCGACCATTCGTCCTTCCTCCACGACCATAAGTGCACCGGGACGGTCACCTGCAAGTCGGCTAATGAGAACCTCTGCACTCGCGCCTCCATCAACCACCAGCTGCTCGAGGTCTTGGTTCGTAACCTCGCTGACACGCACATACGGCCAATCACTCTGGGCCACTGCTTTCACGTCCGAGAGCGTCACAAGGCCCACGATGCTGCCATCGCGCATCACGGGGTAGCGGTTGTGACGCCCGCCCAAGAAGAAGGACTGCACGAGCTGTTCGAGGGTAATCTCCCCATCGACGAACTCCGGAGATGCCGACATGATCGACGCCACCGTCACCCCGCCAATCCGCGATCGAATCACCTGTTGCCGATAGGACTGGCCCGCCAGCGATGCGATGAACCAGCCTACAAGCCCAAACCAGACGAGACCGGAATTACCGTTGAGCACTCCGAAGATCGCAGAAGCCACCATGACCCATCCGATGAACTGTCCCGACCGCGAAGCCCAGAGGGTCGCCTTCAGTATGTTGTGCGTGATTGCCCACAGAATCGAGCGAAGAACGCGGCCTCCGTCCAAGGGGAAGCCCGGCAGCAGGTTGAACACACCTACCCCAACGTTGATGGCCGAGAGGTACTGCAGTGGCGCCCACACCCACCACGGGAGTCCTCGAGACTGCGCGACGCCGTAGAGGAAGTAACAGCTTCCCGCGATGAGCAAGCTCATCGCGGGACCGGCTGCCGCCATCATGAACTCGCGTCCCGGCGTCTCTGGCTCGTCGTCCATCTGCGCCACTCCACCAAAGATGAAGAGCGTGATCTTCTCGACGTGACCACCGGTAGCTCGTGCGACGAGCGAGTGACACAGTTCGTGCGCCAGGACGGACGCGAAGAACGCCAGCGCAGTGATCGCCCCCACCAGCCCGAACAACCAGCCCGGCGAGGGTTGCGCGTGCGGAATCGTGGGGAAGTAGTTGGTGGCAAGGGTTGAAGCGACCAGCAAGAAGATGATCAGCCAGCTCAGGTTGACCTCAATGGGAATCCCAAACAGCTTCCCGACTCGCACGGACGGGACATCGAACATACCTAATCCACCTCG